>NZ_JCALCP010000005.1:0-402156 GCF_059812405.1 Mycobacterium sp. NGS57
TCTAGCGCAATGCGCACCTCCCGGCGTCGCCGTTCAGCGTTGTCGTGGCGCAGGGCCTTTTCCGCACGGAACGCGGCGGCCCACAGGCTTGTCGTCAGATAGGGATCGGCTCTGAGGCGTGACGGCCGCGCGGCATCCAGTTTTCGGTCGAAACTGTCGATCAGGTGACCGACTTCTGCTGGAACTGTCGCGGAGCGCTGCAGCAACTTCGTCGTGTCGTTGACGCTCTGCAGCAGCTCGCTGAGCCCGCTTTCCAGCGTCGTCGTAGTCATGTCGCTATGATACGACATATTTGCGCACGCCGCCCAGACTGCGTCTTCTCCCTGCTCCGAGACCCGAACTACGGTGAGATCAGCCGGGGCGGCGGCCCAGGATTCCGCGGGACATCCGGACCGGTTGGCCCTCGGCCATTTCGACGACCTCCAGCCAGCCGCCGGGGGCGATGTAGTGTCGCTCGACGTCCTCGCGGTGCATATGGATGACCAACACCCCCGCGTCGGTGACCTCGTAGTCGTCGAAGGCCCCGTAGTCGCGCGGTTCGCCGTTGCTGAACACCACCGTAAACGCCACGCGCAGAGTCTAACCGTCGAGCGCCAGGTCCTTGCGGAAGCGCTGCATGCCGTCGATCTTGTCCGCCAAAGACGCGTCCGGCCCGGCGTAAAACATCCACGGCATGGTGATGATGCCGGTGATGCCGGCATCGGCGGCGCGCCGGTAGTCGGCGGTGGTGAACGCGTCGGTCAGCGGCGTCAGGACGGTGAAATCGTCCATCGTCAAACCGTTTTCGGCCCGCAGCTGGCGCAGCCGGCCCACCGCCTCGATGGCGCGGTCGGTCTTGATCAAATCGCCGATCCAGCCGTCGTGGCGGGCGGCGCGGCGCAGCGCAATGTCGCTGAGCCCACCGACGTAGACCGGGATCGGCGGCGGGGTCGGCTGCATCTCGAGCCTCGGCGCCCGATAGAACTCGCCCTCGAATTCCGTCCAGCCCGGCGCCCACAGCGCCCGCATCAGCTCGATCATCTCGTCGGTGCGCCGGCCGCGGGCGTCGAACCGCTCCCCCATCAACGCGAACTCCTCGCGGCACCAACCGACGCCGATGCCGAGCTCCACCCGGCCCGACGCCAAAACGGCCGCGGTGCCAATGGCTTTCGCCGCCGAGTACGGATTGCGCATGGCGGGGATGTAGACGGTGTTCACGAACCGCAGCCGGGTGGTGACCTGGGCCAGCGCGCCGACGAGCACCCACGGGTCGGGCCAGTCGGTGAACGGCTGCCAGCGCCGCTCCCCGTCCTTGGTGTACGGGTACGGCGTGTTCAGGGTCTCCAGGTTGACGACGTGATCGGGAATCCCGATCCCGTCGTAGCCGAGATCGTCGGCGGCCTTGGCGATCTCGACGATCTCGGAGGTGTTCAGAAACGCGCTGCTGATGTAGAACTTCACGGCGATTCCCTCGCCCACGACGGCTCGATGAAGACGCCCTCCGCCTCGACGGTGACCCCTGCGGCGTCCGAGATCGTGCCGCGGGCAAAGACTTTGACGCCTTCCTTGCGGTCGATCCAGGCCTCGGACCGCAGCGGCCCCAGCGGGGTGCCGCGCAGGTACTTCACGGTGATGGTTCCGGTGAACCGCGGCTTGGACAGCCCCTCGCTGGCCGCTTCGCCCAGCATGTGGTCGAGGACCAGAGCACTCACCCCGCCGTGCACCAGCTTCGGCGGGCCCTCGTAGGCCACGCCGAGCACAAACTCGCTCCAGCACCGACCGCCGCCGTCGTGGTGGACGATGACGGGCGGCGCGATCGGATTGCCCAACCCGATCGCGGCGTTGCCCAGCGTCAACGGTCGCGCGTCGTCGACGCGGTAGCTCACCCCGGCCGGCCGGGTCCGTTGCCGCAACGACGCGGTGACGGCCTCGATCGCCGAGCGCGCCTCGGCGACGACGTCGTCGTCGGCCTCGGTGCGGATGGTGGCGTCGATGAGTTCCCGGACGGCGTCGGCGAGCGGCGCATACCGGGCCGTCGCCCGTTGCGCCTCGTCCGCGCTGACCACCTCGAAAATGGCATCCAACGCGCCGGCCTCCTGACTCAACTCCCGAACACCTTCCGCACGACGGCCTTCGCTCGCCGCGTCACCCGAAGATAGTTGTCCAGGAATTCGCTGCCGTCGTCGGTCGGCCAGCCCGCGGCCACCGCAACCGCGTTCAGCTGCCGGCCGGGGCCGGGCAGCTGGTCGGTGGGCCTGCCGCGGACCAGCACCAGCGCATTGCGGGCCCGGGTGGCGGTCAGCCAGGCCTGCCGCAGCAGGTCGACCTCGCCGGCGGGCACCAGGTCGGCCTCGGCGATCGCGTCCAGCGACTCCAGCGTCGACGTGTTGTGCAGGGCCGGGATCTCGTGGGCGTGGCGCAGCTGCATGAGCTGCACGGTCCATTCGATGTCGGCCAGTCCCCCGCGGCCCAGCTTGGTGTGGGTGTTGGGATCGGCGCCGCGCGGCAGCCGCTCTGACTCGACGCGGGCCTTGATGCGGCGGATCTCGCGCACGGCCTCGGCCGACACCCCGTCGGGCGGGTAGCGCGTCTTGTCGGCCATCAGCAGGAAGCGCTCGCCCAGGTCGGCGTCGCCGGCGACGGCGTGCGCGCGCAGCAGCGCCTGGATCTCCCAGGGCTGGGCCCACTGTTCGTAGTAGGCCGCGTACGACGCCAGCGTGCGGACCAGCGGGCCGTTGCGGCCCTCGGGGCGCAGGTTGGCGTCGACGTCCAGCGGCGGGTCGACGCTGGGGGTGCCCAGCAGCGTCCGGATCTGTTCGGCGACCGTCGTCGACCACCGGACTGCCTGCGAATCCTCGACGCCGGGGGCGGGCTCGCAGACGAACATCACGTCGGCGTCCGATCCGTAGCCCAGCTCGGCGCCGCCCAGCCTGCCCATGCCGATGACCGCAAGCGCCGCCGGCGCGCGGCCGTTTTCGGGAAGGTTGGCCCGGACCATCGCGTCCAGGGCGGCCTGCAGCACGGCCACCCACACCGCCGTCAGCGCCTGGCACACGTCGCGGACCTCGAGGAAGCCGAGCAGGTCCGCGGAGCCGATGCGGGCCAGCTCGCGGCGGCGCAGCGTGCGCGCGCCGGCGATCGCGCGCACCGGGTCGGGGTAGCGGGCCGCCGCAGCCACCAGCGCGCGTGCCCCCGCGGCCGGCTCGGTCTCGAGCAGCTTGGGCCCGGCCGGGCCGTCGCTGTAGTCCTCGATCACCCTGGGCGCTCGCATCAGCAGGTCGGGCAGGTAGGCGGAGGTCCCCAGCACGTGCATGAGCCGCCGCGCCACCGCCGGCTTGTCGCGCAGCGTGGACAGATACCAGTTCTCCCCGCCCAGCGCCTCGGACAGCCGCCGGTAGGCCAGCAGCCCGCCGTCGGGATCGGGCGCATACGACATCCAGTTCAGCAACCGCGGCAGCAGCACCGACTGCACCCGGCCGCGCCGGCCGCTCTGGTTGACCAGCGCCGACATGTGCTTCAGCGCGGTCTGCGGCCCCTCGTAGCCCAGCGCGGCCAGCTGCCGCTCGGCGGCCTCCGACGTCATGCCGTGCGAGATCTCCAGACCCGCCGGCCCGATCGACTCCAGCAGCGGCTGGTAGAAGAGCTTGGCGTGCAGCTGGGACACCCGCACGTTTTGGTGTTTGAGCTCCTCGCGCAGCACCCCGGCCGCGTCGTGCCGGCCGTCCGGGCGGATGTGCGCCGCGCGCGCCAGCCAGCGCACCGCCTCGTCGTCGTCGACCTCGGGCAGCAGGTGGGTGCGCTTGAGCCGCTGCAGCTGCAGCCGGTGCTCGAGCAGGCGGAGGAACTCGTAGGAGGCGGTGAGGTTGGCCGCGTCCTCGCGGCCGATGTAGCCGCCGTCGCCCAGCGCGGCCAGCGCGTCCACCGTCGAGGCCACGTGCAGCGAGTCGTCGCCGCGGCCGTGCACCAACTGCAGCAGCTGCACCGCGAACTCCACGTCGCGCAGCCCGCCGCTGCCGAGTTTGAGTTCGCGCCCGCGGACCTCGGCGGGCACCAGCTGCTCCACCCGCCGGCGCATGGCCTGCACCTCGACCACGAAATCCTCGCGCTCGCAGGCGACCCAGACCATCGGCAGCAGCGCGGCCAGGTAGCGCTCGCCGAGTTCGGCGTCGCCGACGGCCGCCCGGGCCTTCAGCAGCGCCTGGAACTCCCACGTCTTGGCCCAGCGCTGGTAGTAGGCGATGTGCGACTCGAGGGTGCGCACCAGCTCGCCGCTGCGGCCCTCGGGGCGCAGCCCGGCGTCCACCTGAAAGAAGGCCTCCGAGGCGACGTTCATCATCTCGCCGGCCACCCGCGCGCTCGTCGCGTCGGCCCGCTCGGCGACGAAGATGACGTCGACGTCGCTGACGTAATTCAGTTCGCGCGCACCGCATTTGCCCATCGCGATGACCGCCAGGCGCGGGGGCGTCTTGTCGCCGCACACGCTGGCCTCGGCCACCCGCAGCGCGGCCGCCAGGGCCGCGTCGGCCAGGTCCGACAGCTGCGCCGCCACCACCGTGAACGGCAGCACCGGCTCGTCCTCGACCGTCGCGGCCAGGTCCAGCGCGGCCAGCACCAGCAGCTGGTCGCGGTAGAGGGTGCGCAGCCGCGTCTGCGCCGAATCCGGGCCGGCCGCCCCGGCGCACTCGGTGAACGTCGCGAGCAGCTCATCGCGCGACGGCAGCCGGGCCTTGCCCCGCAACAACTTCCACGACTGAGGGTGGGCGGCCAGGTGATCGCCGAGCGCCAGCGACGAGCCGAGCACCGCGAACAGCCGCCCGCGCAGGTCCCGTTCGGTCAGCAGCGCGGCGTTGAGCTCATCCCATCCGGCGCCGAGTCCCTCCGACAGCCGCACCAGGGCGCGCAGCGCGGCGTCGGGATCCGGCGCGCGCGACAACGACCACAACCGGTCCACGCATTCGGGATCGTCTCGCTCGTACCAACCCAGCCGCGTCAGCCATTCCCCGGCGGTGGGATCGACCAACCCGAGCCGGCCCACGCTGGGCAGCCGGGGTCGTTCCGTCACGGGTTTGGTCACGACCACGACCGTAGCGCAACCGGGTGACCGCTCGGGCCGTGTCGCTACAGCGACAAATAGGTGCTCAACTCGTAGGGCGTGACGTGGCTGCGGTAGTTCGCCCACTCCGCGCGCTTGTTGCGCAGGAAGAAGTCAAACACGTGCTCCCCCAACGTTTCCGCGACGAGCTCGGAGGCCTCCATCGCCTTGAGCGCGCTGTCCAGGCTGGTGGGCAGCTCGCGGTAGCCCATCGTGAGGCGTTCCTCGGGCGTGAGGTCCCAGACGTTGTCCTCGGCCTGCGGGCCCAGCACGTAACCCTTCTCCACGCCGCGCAGCCCGGCGGCCAGCAGCACCGCGAACGTCAGATACGGGTTGCACGCCGAGTCGGGGCTGCGCACCTCGATCCGCCGCGACGACGTCTTGTGCGGCGTGTACATCGGCACCCGCACCAGAGCCGACCGGTTGGCCGCGCCCCACGACGCCGCCGTCGGCGCCTCGCCGCCCTGCACCAGCCGCTTGTAGGAGTTGACCCATTGGTTGGTGACCGCGCTGATCTCCGAGGCGTGCTCGAGGATCCCGGCGATGAACGACTTGCCCACATCGGACAGCTGCAGCGGGTCGTCGGCGCTGTGGAAGGCGTTGACGTCGCCCTCGAACAGGCTCATGTGGGTGTGCATGGCCGAGCCGGGATGTTCGGCAAAGGGCTTGGGCATGAACGACGCCCGCGCGCCGTTCTCGATCGCGACCTCCTTGATGACGTAGCGGAACGTCATCACGTTGTCGGCCATCGACAGCGCGTCGGCGAAGCGCAGGTCGATCTCCTGCTGGCCGGGCGCGCCCTCGTGGTGGCTGAACTCCACCGAGATGCCCATGGATTCCAGCGACTCGATCGCGTGGCGGCGGAAGTTGGACGCCGAGTCGTGCACCGCCTGGTCGAAGTAGCCGGCGTTGTCGACGGGCACCGGCCGCGTCCCGTCGTCGGGGCCGGGCTTGAGCAGGAAGAATTCGATCTCGGGGTGCACGTAGCAGGAAAACCCGAGGTCGTTGGCCTTCTGCAGCTGGCGGCGCAGCACGTGGCGCGGGTCCGCCCACGACGGCGAGCCGTCGGGCATGGTGATGTCGCAGAACATCCGGGCGGAGTGGTGGTGGCCCGAGCTGGTGGCCCAGGGCAGCACCTGGAACGTCGACGGGTCGGGGTTGGCCACGGTGTCGGATTCCGAGACCCGGGAGAAGCCCTCGATCGAGGATCCGTCGAAGCCGATGCCCTCCTCGAAGGCGCCTTCGAGTTCTGCCGGGGCGATGGCCACCGATTTGAGGTAGCCGAGCACGTCGGTGAACCACAGCCGGACGAAGTGGATGTCCCGTTCCTCGAGGGTGCGCAGGACGAATTCCTTCTGGCGATCCATGACCCGACACTAGGCAACGACTGTTAAATCCGTGTTACCGCCTCCCGGTCAGAACGGTCGCCGTCTCGGTTGAAGGGTTCAGGAACGGCACCGCAGCGCGGGCGGCAGCGCCCCGGCGACGAAATAGCGCACCACCGCGGTGTCCACGCATTGGTCGCCGTTGAACACCGCGGTGTGCTGGGTGCCGTCGTAGGTGATCAGCGGGGCGCCCAGTTGGCGGGCCAGGTTCACCCCGGCCTGGTACGGGGTGGCCGGGTCGTGCGTGGTGGAGACGACGACGGCCTTGCCCGGCGGGGCGGGCGGGGCGGCGTGCGGCCGGGACGTGGCCGGCACCGGCCACAGCGCGCACAGGTCGCGGGGGGCGTTGCCGGTGAACTGCCCGTAGCTCAGGAACGGCGCGACCTGGCGCATCCGTTGATCCGCGGCCACCCAGGTCGCCGAGTCCGTCGGTGTCGGCGAGTCGACGCACCGCACCGCGTTGAACGCGTCCTGGTCGTTGCCGTAGTGCCCGTTTTTGTCGCGGTCCTCGTAGTCGTCGGCCAGCAACAGCAGGTCGTCGGCGCCGGTGCCGTGCTGCAGCCCGAGCAGGCCGCTGGTCAGGTACTTCCAGTGCGCCGGGGTGTACAGCGCGTTGATGGTGCCGGTGGTCGCGTCGGCGTAGCTCAGGCCGCGCGGGTCCGAGGTGCGCGCCGGCCTGGTGACCAGCGGGTCGACCAGGGCGTGGTAGCGGTTGACGAACTGTGCCGGGTCGGTGCCCAGCGGGCATCGCGGCGAGCGCGCGCAGTCGGCGGCGTAGTCGTTGAAAGCCGTTTGGAATCCGGCCATTTGGTTGATGTTTTCGGTGACCGGGTCCACCGTCGGGTCGATGGCGCCGTCGAGCACCATCGCGCGCACGTGGGCGCCGAACCCCTCGAGGTAGGCGGTGCCCAGCTCGGTCCCGTAGCTGTAGCCGAGGTAGTTGAGCTGGTCGTCACCCAGCGCCTGGCGCACCATGTCCATGTCGTGCGCGGCCGAGACGGTGCCGACGTTGGCCAAAAAGCCGTTGCCCATCCGGGTGGCGCACTCCTGGGCCAGCTGACGGTAGAGCTGCTCGATGTGCGCCACGCCGGCCGGGCTGTAGTCGACCATCGGTTCGCGCCGGAACGCGTCGAACTCGGCGTCGGTGCGGCAGCGGACCTGCGGGGTCGAGTGGCCCACGCCGCGCGGGTCGAACCCGACGAGGTCGAAGTTGCGGCCGATGTCGGTGTCTTCGAGGTCCGGCGCCATGCTGGCGACCATGTCGACCGCCGACGCGCCCGGCCCGCCCGGGTTGATGAACAGCGACCCCATCCGTCGTCCGGTCGCGGGCACCCGGATGACCGCCAGCTTGGCTTGCGCGCCAACGGGATTGGCGTAGTCGACGGGGACGGACACGGTGGTGCATTGCGCGGTGGGGACGTCGCTGGTGTCGCTCAGGAACGGGGTGCAGTTGCCCCAGTTCTGCAGCCGCGCCGCCGCGGGCGGCGGGGCCGGGCTCGGGGTCTGGCCGGCGCCGGGTTCCGGGGTCGCGCCGGCCACCGGCGGTTGCGCGGCGACAAGCAGCCCGAACGACAGCAGCGCCGAGCTCAACGGTCTGCGGCGCGACATGGCTGTCAATGTTTGCAGCCGCGCATACCCGTGGAGGCGCGAAATGGTTACGCCTTGGTCTCGGCCCACCGGTTCGCCGAGCGTGCAACCATGGCGAAAAACCGGCCAAAATCAGCCGAAATCTCGCCACCACTTCACGTTCGGCGGAACCGACCTAGCACTTCGCGCCGCTCGGCGGCGTGTCGCCGCCGATCAGATACTCCGTCACGTAGTCGTCGATGCAGCTGTCGCCCTGGAAGACGACCGTGTGCTGGGTTCCGTCGAAGGTCAGCAGCGAGCCGCGCAGCTCCTCCGCCAGGTCGACCCCGGCCTTGTACGGCGTGGCCGGGTCGTGCGTGGTCGACACGATCACCGTCGGCGCCAGGCCCGGCGCCGAAATGGGGTGCGGCTTGCTGGACGGCGGCACCGGCCAGAACGCGCAGGTGCCCAGCGGCGCGTCCCCGGTGAACTGCCCGTAGCTCATGAAGGGAGCGATCTCGCGCGACCGGCGGTCCTCGTCGATCACCTTGGCGCGGTCCGTAATCGGCGGCTGGTCGACGCAATTGATCGCCACCCGCGCGTCGGTGGCGTTGGTGTAGTGGCCCTTCGGATCGCGGCGCATGTACATGTCGGCCAGCGCGAGCATGGTGTCGCCGTGGTGGTCGACCATCTCGGACAGGCCGTCGGTCAGGTGGTGCCACAGCGACGGCGAATACAGCGCCATGATCGTGCCCACGATCGCGTCGCTGTAGCTCAACCCGCGCGGGTCCTTCGTCGGCATCGGCCTGCCGACCATCAGGTTGTCGGGATCGACCAGCGGGTCGACCAGGCTGTGGTAGACGTCGACGGCCTTGGCCGGGTCGGTGCCCAGCGGGCAGGTCGGCTGCTTGGCGCAGTCCGCGGCGTAGTGGTCGAACGCATCCTGAAATCCCTTGGCCTGGCGCAGGTCCGCCTCGACCTGGTCGGCGTTGGGGTCGACGGCGCCGTCGAGGATCATCGCCCGCACCTTCGTCGGGTAGGCCTCGGCGTAGGCGGCGCCGATGCGGGTGCCGTACGAGTAGCCGAGGTAGGTCAGCTTGTCGTCACCCAGCGCCGCGCGGATGGCGTCCAGGTCGCGCGCGACGTTGACCGTGCCCGCGTTCGCCAGGAAGTCCTTGCCCATCTTGGCCACGCAGCGGTCGATGAACTGCTTGGTCTCGTCCTCCATGTGGGCCACCCCGGCGGGGCTGTAGTCGACGTTGGGCTCCCTGCGCAGCCGGTCGTTGTCGGCGTCGGAGTTGCACCAGATGGCCGGGCGCGACGAGCCCACGCCGCGGGGGTCGAAGCCGACCAGGTCGAAGCGGTCGCGGATGCGTTTGGGCAAACTCTGCACGACGCTCAGCGCGGCGTCGATGCCCGACTCGCCGGGCCCGCCCGGGTTGATCACCAGCGAGCCGATCCTGTCGCCCGTCGCGGGAAAGCGAATCATCGCCAGGGCGGCCACCTCGCCGTTGTCGAGGTGGTCGTAGTCGACGGGCACGGCCAGCTTGGTGCACATCGCGCCGCCGGGGATCTTGGCCTTGGGGTTGGACGAGCGACACGGCGTCCATTCGATCGCCTGGCCCAGCTTGGGCCCCTTCATGACGGCGCGCCCGGTGACCACGCGCAGGCAGCCGGCCACCGTCAGCGCCACGGCGGCGATCGCGGTCCAGACCAGCAGCGTGCGCGCGAAGTTACCCCGGCGAGACGACCCCATGCCCACCTATGCTGCCAGAGCGATCCTGAGATTCTGATTAACGGGCTAACCCGCGGCCGCCAGCAATTCCTCCATCGCCACCGGAAAGTCGTCGGCCATCGCCCACAGGTCCGGCAGCAGTTCCGGGCACGAGATCAGCCCGACGTCCAGCGTGCCGCACAGCGACATCACGGTCACGTTGAGCCCCGAACCGTGGAAGATCGGGCCCAGCGGATACATGGCCTTGACCTCGCAGCCCAGCAGGTACAGCGGGACCTGGGGACCCGGCACGTTGGAGACGACCAGGTTGTGCACCGGCATGCTCGAGGTCAGCCGCGTGCTGGCATACAGCCGCATGGCGACGCTGTAGACCGCCGGCGCGGCGAACTGCGACCAGTCCTGCAGCAGGGAGGCCCCGATGGCCGAACTGTGTTGCTTGGCAACCGAATTCGCCTCGGCGATGGCCTTCAGGCGCACGGCCGGGTCGGCGACCTGGGTGTGCAGGCTGGAGAACATGGCCGAAACCTGGTTGCGCCCGGGACGATCCGTCTTGCCGTGCACCGACACCGGCACAGAGGCCACCAGCGGCGCGTCGGGCAACGCGTTGCGCTCGGCCAGGTATTGCCGAAGGACCCCGGACACCAGTGCCATCACCACGTCGTTGACCTTGACGCCGAACCGGTTCTTCACGCGCTTGACGTCCTCGAGGTCCAGCTGGGCATACGCGATGTTGCGGCGGCCGGTGATCCTGGCGTTGAACGCGGTCCGCGGCGCGGCGAACGGCCGCGCCATGGCCTGACCCTCGAGGGCCTTGCGCGCGGTCGCAACGGCCGACGACACGGTTTGGGGCACCACGTTGGCCAGGTGCAGTGGCCGGCTGGCGAACCGGAGCAGGCCGCCCGCCGCGATCCGCCACCCGCTGGCACCGCCGACGCCGTCCACCGGATCCGGTGCGGGCGCGTCGGCTTCGGTCGCACACAGCTGCGACATCAGGTTGGCGCCGGTCACCCCGTCCACCCCGGAGTGGTGCACCTTGGTCATCACCGCCAGTCGCCCGTCGCGGCTGTCGGTGCCCGCCACGCCCTCGATGACCCACATCTCCCACAGTGGCCGGCGCCGGTCCAGCGGCAGCGACGCGATATGGCCGCAGATCTCCGACAGCTCATTGCGCCCGCCCGGCGCCGGCAGCCCGATGCGGTGCAGATGACGGTCGACGTGAAAGGACGCGTCGTCCACCCACACCGGGTGATCCAGATTCAGCGGATTGTCGGCGAGCTTCTCGCGGAACTGCGGCATCGCCTTCAGGCGCAGCGACAACGCGTCGCGCAGGCGGTCGAAGGTGTAGCCGCCCGGCATGGTCGACGTGTCCGCCTCGATGATCGAACAGACATGCATCGGCTGTGCGGAGGTCTCCAGGTAGAGGAAGCTGGCGTCGAGTCCGCTGAGCCGCTGCATAGGGCAAATGGTATGTCGCGCGCCACACCCCGGTGCAATTGCGCTGAACAGATGGCAGAATGGCGAAAGTCAGACGAACCCGGGGACCCCAAGCGGCCACGAGGATCGACCCGACCATTACCAGGGACAGTGATGTCTGAGCAAAACGTCTACGGTGCCAACGCGTCCAAGCCGACCAAGATTCGCACCCACCACCTGCAGAAAATGAAGGCCGAGGGCCACAAGTGGGGCATGCTCACGGCCTACGACTATTCGACCGCCCGGATTTTCGACGAGGCCGGCATCCCGGTGCTGCTGGTCGGTGATTCGGCCGCCAACGTCGTGTACGGCTACGACACCACCGTGCCCGTCTCGATCGACGAGCTCATCCCGCTGGTGCGCGGGGTGGTGCGCGGCGCCCAGCACGCGATGGTCGTCGCCGACCTGCCGTTCGGCAGCTACGAGGCGGGCCCGGCCGCCGCGCTGGACTCCGCCACCCGATTCATGAAAGAGGGCGGCGCGCACGCGGTCAAGCTCGAGGGCGGGGAGCGGGTGGCCGAACAGATCGCCTTGCTGACCGCCGCCGGCATCCCCGTCATGGCCCACATCGGCTTCACCCCGCAAAGCGTGAACAGTCTCGGCGGCTTCAAGGTGCAGGGCCGCGGCGACGCGGCGGAGCAAACCGTGCACGACGCGATCGCCGTCGCCGAAGCCGGCGCGTTCGCGGTCGTGATGGAAATGGTGCCCGCCGAGTTGGCCACCCAGATCACCGGCAAGCTCACGATCCCGACCGTCGGGATCGGGGCCGGCCCCAACTGCGACGCCCAGGTGCTGGTCTGGCAGGACATGGCCGGGCTGAGCGACGGCAAGCCCGCCCGCTTCGTCAAGCGCTTCGCCGACATCGGCGGCGAGTTACGCCGGGCCGCAGTGCAATACGCCCAAGAGGTTGCCGGCGGCACGTTCCCCGCCGAGGAGCACTGCTTCTAACCGCGGGCGCAAGTTTGCTGAAAACCCTTGTGTGACACGGTGGTACGCTTGCTCTGTACGCAATCCTAAATCCGTGAGCGGGGGTGGCTGGTGCGCCGCCGCACTGTCTTGAAGCTGCCGTTGCTGGTGGTGGGCGGCGCCGCCCTGGCCCGGGCACCACACGCCTTCGCCGGGTCGCCAAGATCGAGCCGGTGGTCCCCCGACCGCGCCAACCGGTGGTATCAGGGGCAGGGCTGGCTCGTCGGCGCGAACTACATCACGTCCAACGCCATCAATCAGCTGGAGATGTTCCAGCCCGACACCTACGATCCCCGGCGCATCGACATCGAGCTTGGCTGGGCACAGCTGCACGGGTTCAACACGGTGCGGGTATTCCTGCACGATCAGCTGTGGGCCGAGGATTCCCGGGGGTTCCACGACCGCCTCGCGCAGTTCGTCGACATCGCGGCGCGCCACGGCATCAAGCCGCTGTTCGTCTTCTTCGACTCGTGCTGGGATCCGTTCCCGCGCGCGGGCCGCCAGCGCGAACCCAGACCCGGCGTCCACAACTCCGGGTGGGTGCAGAGCCCGGGCGCCGAGCGCCTGGGTGACCCCGGTTACGCCCGCACCCTGCGCGGCTACGTCACGGCGGTGCTGACCCAATTCCGCGACGACGACCGCGTTTTGGGTTGGGACCTGTGGAACGAGCCCGACAATCCCTCGCACCACTATCGCGCCGTCGAGCGCGCCGACAAGCTCAACCTGGTCGCCGAGTTGCTGCCGCAGGTGTTCGCGTGGGCGCGCTCGGTCGGGCCCCGCCAGCCCCTGACGAGCGGCGTGTGGGACGGCGAATCGGAAGAGGATGCCGGGCTGCGCGACACGATCAGCGGCATTCAGCTCGACAACTCCGACGTCGTCACGTTCCATTCCTACCGCGAGCCCGCCGACTTCGAGGACCGCGTCGCGGAGCTCGAAGCGCACGGACGGCCGATCCTGTGCACCGAGTACCTGGCCCGCACGCTGGGCAGCACCGTCGAGGGCATCCTGCCAATTGCCAAGGCGCACAACGTCGGCGCCCTCAACTGGGGGCTGGTCGCCGGCAAGACCCAGACCTACCTTCCCTGGGACTCGTGGGACCATCCCTATCCGAGGCCGCCGGACGTGTGGTTCCACGACCTGCTGGGCCCCGACGGGCACCCCTTCCGGGACAGCGAAACCCAGACGATCAGCCAGCTGACCGGGGTGGCGATGCACCTCAACCCGTCCCCATAGGCGGGTGTGGCAGGCTGTGGCTGTGGCTGTGAAAGCGCCGAAAACCTCCCGCCACGTGGAGGTGGAGCGCAAGTTCGACGTCCTGGACTCGACGGTTTCGCCGTCGTTCGAGGGCATCGCCGCTGTCGCACGCGTCGAGAACGCACCGCACGAATCGCTGGACGCGACCTACTACGACACCCCCGCGCAGGACCTGGCGCGCAACAAGATCACGTTGCGGCGCCGCACCGGCGGCCACGACGCGGGCTGGCACCTGAAGTTGCCGGCGGGGCCCGACGCGCGTACCGAGGTCCGCGCGCCGCTGGACGCGGCCGGGCGGGACTCCGTGCCGGACGAACTGCGGGACATCGTGCTGGCGATCGTCCGCGACCGCCCGCTCGAACCCGTCGCGCGCATCAGCACCGACCGCGAAACCCAGGTGCTCTACGGCGCCGACGGGGCCGCGCTGGCCGAGTTCAGCAACGACCGCGTCACCGCCTCGGCCGCCGGGGACACCGGCGCCGAACAGCAGTGGCGCGAATGGGAACTCGAACTCACCAACGGTGCGGCCGACACCGAGCTGTTGGGCCGGTTGAGCAACCGGCTGCTCGACGCCGGCGCCGCGCCGGCCGGGCACGCCTCCAAGCTGGCGCGCGTGCTCGGCGCGCAGGTTCCGCCCAACGGGACGCGGCCACCCGCCGACCCGGTGCACCGCGCGGTGGCCGAGCAGGTCGCCGAGCTGTTGGTGTGGGACCGCGCGGTTCGCGCCGACGCCGACGACGCCGTGCACCAGATGCGGGTGACCATCCGCAAGCTGCGCAGCCTGCTGGCCGAGGCCGGATCGTCCGATGATGGCTGGCTGCGCGACGAGCTGCGCGAGCTGGCCACCGTGCTGGGCGCGGCCCGCGACGCCGAGGTGTTGGCCGAGCGCTACCAGCAGGCGCTGGACGCGCTACCGCCCGAGCTGGTGCGCGGGCGCATTCGCGATCGCCTCGTCGCGGGGGCGCGGCGCCGCTACCGGACCGGGCTGCGGCGGTCGTTGATCGCGATGCGCTCGCAGCGCTACCTGCGCCTGCTCGACGCCCTCGACGCCTGGGTGGCCGAGCGGCCCGCTACCGGAGGGCCGCCCGAGCCGGTCACCATCGACGCCGCCTACCGGAAGGTCCGCGGGGCCGTGAAGGCCGCCGCCCGGGTCGAACCGGACGCCGAGCACGAACGCGACCTGGCGCTGCACCGAATCCGCAAGCGCGCCAAGCGGCTTCGCTACACCGCGGCGGCCACCGGCGCGACGGCCGTGTCCGAACGGGCCAAGGCGCTGCAGACGCTGCTGGGCGACCACCAGGACAGCGTGGTCAGCCGCGAACACCTGATACATCAGGCCGAGGCCGCGCACGCCGCCGGCGAGGACACTTTCACCTACGGCCTGCTCTACCAGCACGAGGCCGACCTGGCCGAGCGATGCCGCCACCAGCTCGACGACGCGCTGCGCCACCTGGCCAAGGCCGTTCGCTAACGGCTCAGCGGGGCGGGGCGGACGAGCTGGCCTGTAAGCCGGATTCTGTTCCCCGCCGCCGCGGCATAAGCAACGGCAGCGGAGCGGCGACCATCCATCTGGACACACCGTTGCCGGGTGCCTCGAGCGGCCTACCCGCAGGCTCGGGCGAGCAGCCCTCGAGCGCCTGCGCGGCCGCACCGGGTGCGGCCTTCTTGGCCTTGCTTCGGGTGGGGTTTGCCTAGCCACTCCGGTCACCCGGAGTGCTGGTGCGCTCTTACCGCACCGTTTCACCCTTACCACCGCGAGGGTGGCGGTTTGTTTTCTGTGGCACTTTCCCGCGAGTCACCTCGGATTGCCGTTAGCAATCACCCTGCTCTGTGAAGTCCGGACTTTCCTCGAATCGCCTTGCGACGATCCGCGGCCGCCCGGCCAACTCGTCCGCGACGCTCCACGGTACTCGTCGCGCATTCCGCTGACCAGCGGCATTGACCATCGCGCAATTTAATTAGCCATTGCTAAATAAACATGTTGGTGCCACGCTGACCGCATGACGGAAACGGAAGGGTTTGTCGACCAGGCCATGATGGGCCTCGCCGAGCCGCAGCCCATGTACAAGGCGCTGCGCGAATCGACCCCGGTGCTCCGCTCGCCGCAGGCGGTGGTGCTCAGCCGCCTGGCCGACATCGAGATGGCGCTCAAGCACACCGAGCTGTTCTCGTCGAACATGGACGCCGTCGACCTCGGCAACGTGCGCCCGCTCATCCCGTTGCAGATCGACCCGCCCGACCATGCGAAGTACCGGCGCATCCTCGACCCGCTGTTCACCCCGCGCGAGATGGCCCGGCGCGAACCCCGCGTGGCCGAACTGGTCAACGAGATGATCGACCGCTTCGCCGGCCGGGGCGAATGCGACTTCCACGAAGAGTTCGCCGTGCCGCTGCCCTGCACGGTCTTTTTGCAGCTGCTCGGGCTACCGCTGGAGGACCTCGACCAGTTCCTGGTCTGGAAGGACGGGGTGATCCGCCCCGAGGGCGACTCCGGCTTCGACCGCCGCCACGAGGCGTCCGCGGGCGTGGCGCAACAGATCTACGACTACTTCGAGCGCGCGATCGACGACCACATCGCCAGCCCGCGCGACGACGTCCTGTCCGCCATGATCGCGGCGAACTTCAAGGAGGAGGGCGGGCCGCTGTCCCGCGAGGAGCTGCTCGACATCTGCTTCCTGTTCCTCATCGCCGGGCTGGACACCGTCACCGACTCGCTCGACTGCTTCTTCGTCTACCTGGCGCGCCATCCCGAACACCGACACCAGCTCATCGAGCAGCCCGACATCCTGCCCAGCGCCATCGAGGAGTTGTTGCGCTGGGAGACGCCCGTGCCGGGCGTGGCCCGCGTCTGCATGCAGGACACCGAGGTGGCCGGATGCCCGATCAGCAAGGGCGAACGGGTCAGCCCGCTGCTCGGCGCGGCCAACACCGACCCAGCCGAATTCCCCGACCCCGACCTGGTGGACTTTACCCGCAGCCCCAACCGCCACCGTGCGTTCGGCGGCGGCCCGCATCGCTGCCTGGGGTCGCACCTGGCGCGCATGGAGCTGCGGGTCGCGCTGCGCGAATTCCACCGGCGCATACCGGATTACGAGATCAAGCCCGGCACCCAGCTGACCTACACCGCGGCGCTGCGGTCGGTGGAGTCGCTGCCGCTGGTGTTCCCGGTGTCATGACCCGCGTGGTCGTCGACGCCGAGCTCTGCACCGGGCACGGCCGCTGCTACACCCTGGCGCCCGACGTCTTCGATGCCGACGAGGTGGGTCACTGCGTCGTGCGCGTCGAGGACGTCTCGGGCGACCTCGAGGCGCAAGCCGTCATCGGCGAACAAAACTGCCCGGAGGGTGCAATCACCCTGTCCCGCTGAGGATTCAGGCGTGCCGGGGCGAAAGGACAAGGCCCCCAAGAGGAACGCGAGTACAGTGGTTTGATGGCCGCCGCTCCGTCCAGCGATCGGATGATCGCCGGGGTCGCGGCAGCGGCCGTCTCGCTCGGCGTGGCCCAGCTGGCGGGCATCCCGTTCGGCGCGCGGGCCGATGCGCGGTCGGCGATCGGTTCGGTGGCCGTCGACCTGACACCGGGGCCTGTCAAAGAGTGGGCGATTCAGTCGCTGGGCTCGCTGGACAAGCTGTTCCTGGCCATCGTGGTGCTGGTGGCGATTGCCGCGATCGCCGCGATCGCCGGGACCCTCGAGACCCGGCGACGCCCACTGGGCAGCGCCGTGATCGCCGCGGCGGGGGTCCTGGGATGCCTCGCCGTGCTGTCGCGGCACGGTGCGACGGCACTCGACACGATCCCCACCGTCGTGGGCGCGGCCTGCGGCGTGGCGACCCTACGCGCGCTCACCCGCCGTTCCCCACCGGCTCCGGAGGACGGGCCGGACGCCGGCAGGCGCCGATTACTCGTGTGGGGGCTGCTCGGATTCGGGGTGGCGAGCGGGGTGGCGGGAGCCGTCCTCACGCGGTTGGTGCATTCGGTGGCCGCCGACCGCAGCGGCTTCGCATTTCCCCGGCCGCGCACCCCGGTGCCGCCGATACCCGCGGACGTGCAACCGAACGGCGTTGCGCTGCCGAGCTTTATCACCCCCAGCGCCGACTTCTACCGGGTGGACACCGCGCTCGTCGTTCCCCAACTCAGCCGCGGCGACTGGCGGCTGCGCATCCACGGCATGGTGGACCACGAAGTCACGTACGGCTTCGACGACCTCGCGCACTTCGAGGTCGTCGAAAAGGTGACCACCTTGACGTGCGTGTCGAACCCCGTTGGCGGCGAGCTGATTTCGACTGGCATCTGGACGGGCTACCGGGTGGCCGACCTGCTGGCCGCCGCGGGCGTGCACACGGATGCCGACATGGCGCTCTCGACGTCGGTCGACGGGTTCACCGCCGGCACGCCGGTGCAGGCGCTCACCGATGGCCGCGACGCGCTGCTGGCGGTCGGGCTCAACCGTGAGCCGCTGCCGATCGAGCACGGCTACCCGGCGCGGCTGGTGGTACCGGGGCTCTACGGCTACGTGTCGGCCACCAAGTGGGTCGTCGAGCTGGAGCTGACGCGCTTCGACAAAGCGGCGGCGTACTGGACACGGCAGGGCTGGGCGCCGCGGGCACCCATCAAGACCGAGTCGCGCATCGACGTGCCGACCGCCGGCCAGCAGGTGCCGACGGGACCGGTGATGTTCGGCGGGGTGGCGTGGGCACAGAATCGCGGCGTGCGGGCCGTGGAGGTCCGCATCGACGACGGCGAATGGCGGCCCGCGCAACAGGGTGCGAGCTACTCCAACGAGACCTGGCGGCTCTGGAGCTTTCCCTGGCAGGCGAAACGCCCCGGGGCACATAGCATCACCGTACGCGCGACCGACAACACCGGGGCCGTCCAAACCGCGGATGTGGCCAGTCCCGCTCCCGACGGCGCCACCGGCTGGCACACGGTGGCCTTCACCGTGGTCTAGGCGCGAAGTTTGCGCCAACTGAATGCGGCGATCACGATGCCGATCAGTGCCGTGATGGGACCGATGACCGACCAGGTCGTGGTGTTGCTCATCGGGCTACCACCGAGCACCCCGAATCCCTGCAGCGCCCAGATCAGGCCGAACAGTGCCACGATCACGCCGAGCGCGAACGTCACGACGAAAGTCCTTTTCATACCGGGATGCTAAGCGCTCGAGCCGGTTTTACGGACCGGCGAAATCCCCGACTGCGGTCATTTTCCGTCCGTCCGAGGCGGTGGCGAACCCGGCGGACGTGAAGGCGCAGTTCAGGATGATCGCGCGGTGCGGAGGACTCGCCATCCACTGGTCGACCGCCGCGCTGGGCGTCGCGGCGGGTCCGGTGGCCCAGTACACGATCTCGCCGGTGCGGTTGGCCCTGTAGCCCGCATCCGCGATGCGGGTCTGCGGGGAAGAGCCGTCCGAACCGGTGTGGCCGTCCACACCGTTCCTCAGCATGTCGTCGGCGTGCCGCTGCGCGGCCGCAGTCAACCGTGGGTCGTCGCCGAGCGTGCCGCACGTCTGGCGAACCCGGCTGACGCCGTTGAACACCGCGGCCGAATTGTCTGCTCGCGCAACAGCACCAGAACCGGTTCCCAGAGCGCTGATGAACGCGGTTCCCACCGCGCAGATGCCGACGATCTTGGCTTGCCTCGTCATGGTGCCTCTTGCCCCCGCACTGACTTGTTTCTGGCAAATCAATGCTATCCACCGCCGACTGTGAAAAGTCAAGGGTCGGCGGCAAGCGGGGCTCAGCGCGCGGCGACGAAGTCGCGGAACCGCTGCGGAACCTCGGATGCCTCGACCTTGGTGAAGAAGTCGGGCGTCGTGACGGCGCTGTAGGTTTCCTCGCCGACGATGAAGCCCTCGGCATCGAACGGCCAGACGATGAGCATGCGCAGCGTCAAGAGGTAGAAGGCGTTTTGGTCGTCGACGGGAAAGCCCCGCAGCGCCACGTCGGCACCGTAGTAGAGGGAGCGCATGTAGCCTTCGGTGACGATCGTGTCGTCGTCGACGACGATCCGGTCCATCGCCAGTTCGAGAAACCACTGGCCGCCTTTCACGATCGTCTCTTCGTAGAAGGTCCGGACCGCGGCCCGTCCCACCGGGCTCATGTCCGGCGGTGCGCCCCAGGCGACATACCGCGGCTCCACGGCCAGCGTTGACATCACGAGATCGAGGTCCAGCTTGGCCTCGCCCACGGCATGGTCGAGAAGCCGCCTGAGCATCAGCAGATGCCGGGGGTTGGTGGTCCTCGCGATCCGCTCTTCGATGAGCCGGAAAGTCTTGGTCGGGTCGATGAGCTCGGTCATGAAGGTCCTTCCCGCGGGCGACCTGACGAAGCTTTCCACGGCGCGACGAGTCGCGGGGGCTTTCCTCCCATTGGGCGCGAAAGCGGAACCGCAGCGATCGAGGGTGAACCTACGGCTTTCAGTGTGAACGGAGGGCGGGATCCCGGCGATCTTCCCCGCCCGCCATTCACATCCGAAGCCGAGGATTCACAATGGAAGCCCGGGGCGCACACTCGCCGCCCCAACGACCACCGCCGTCACACGAGCCACTCGAGCACCCTCGGGGCGGCCACCATCTTCCAGAAATGGATATCGCCTGCGATATCAAAGCCGAAAGCGAAGCGTGATATCGCATTCGCTATCGCAATTGGAACGACCTTGTGCCGAACTTTCCCGGTGCTGGTCTGACAGGTGCGACCGCGAAGCATTCACGCCTGACGGTCAACTACTTGCGGAGCGCGTGCCACGCCATGTCGGCGATGGCCGCGCAGAACCCGTCGTCGATGGGCTCGTCGGAGTAGAGGGCGCTGATGTTCAGCCGGCGCCAGCACCACCAGCATCACGGCGGCCAGCGTGTTGACGCCGTCGCGCAACTCTCCGCGCTCCCTGGCCCGATCGATCACCGCCCGCACCCCGTGAAAGCGGGCCGCCCAGAACATCTTCCGGGTCTGCTCGCCGTGATGCCCGGGACGGTCCATGGCCACCGCCCGCACCATGGTGCGACCAGCGCCCGGGCCAGGGCGAGCAGGTCTCCGCGCAATGAGCCGGCCCCAGTAGCGGTAGACCATCGCGGCGTCGAGGTGGTGGCGCTCCGCGAGGGCCTCGACGCTGAACCGCTCGGCCCACCCAACGGGCCAGCTCGTCGATCACCGCCGGCATCACCCGTGCCCGGACGTCGGGTGGGACGGATCCATCCGGCTGTTCAGACGGCTGCACCGCTGCCTCCATACGGCCTAAAGATAGCCCGTCTGGTTCACCAGGCGCACCGAAGACGCACCGTCGGAATAGAACTCGGCGATACTCAACGACGCCAGGTCGAGGTGCAACCGGTACAGGATGCCCGGCCCGGCATCCAGCGCCAGCCGCAGCAACATTTTGATCGGCGTCACGTGTGAGACCACCAGCACCGTCTCGCCCGCCTGCGCGGCGACGATCCGGTCGCGCACCCGCAGCACGCGATCCAGCACCGCATCGAAGCTCTCCCCGCCCGGCGGCGTCGTGGCGGTGTCCCGCAGCCAGCGCCGGTGCAGCTCCGGATCGCGTTCGGCCGCTTCGCCGAACGTCAGCCCCTCCCACGCGCCGAAGTCGGTCTCGATCAAGTCGTCGTCGACGGTGACGTTGAGACCCAGCGCCTTGGCGGCCGCGGCCGCGGTGTCGTAGGCCCGCTGCAGCGGCGACGAGAACACCGCGGCGATCCCGCCGCGCTCCGCGACGTACCGCGCCGCCGCCCCGGCCTGCTGGCGGCCCAGATCGGTCAGCGCCGGGTTGCCCCGCCCCGAATAGCGCCGCTGCGCCGACAATTCGGTCTGTCCGTGCCGCAGCAGCAACAACCGGGTCGGGATGCCGCGCGCGCCGGTCCAGCCGGGGGCCGTCAGGGCTTGCTCCGCAACAGCTTTCGCGGGTTTCCGAGGCTTGCTCTCGATGCCGGCCGCGGCGTCCATCGCCTCGTTGGCCAGCCGGTCGGCGTGCGAGTTGCGGGCCCGCGGGACCCAGGCATAGCTGATCCGGTCGAACCGCGACGCCAGCTTGCGGGCCTGCGCGTGCAGGTCGATCAGGTCGGGATGCTTGACCTTCCACCGTCCGCACATCTGCTCGACCACCAGCTTGGAGTCCATGAAGACCTCCGCCTCGGTGGCGCCCATCGTCGCGGCGTCGGCCAAACCCGCGATCAGGGCGCGGTATTCGGCGACGTTGTTGGTCGCGACGCCGATCGCCTCTTTGCTCTCGGCCAGCACGGCCGACCGGTCGGCGCTGCGCACCACCGCGCCGTAGCCGGCGGGGCCGGGGTTGCCGCGCGAACCGCCGTCGGCCTCGACGACGACCTTCATTGCTCGAATCCCCTTACGCGCAGCAGGATCGCGCCACACTCCGGGCACCGCACCAGCTCGTCCTCGGGCGCGGCGGAAATGCGGGACAGCTCCCCGCGGCCGATCTCGATGCGGCACGCGCCGCACCGATGCCCGAGCAGCGGCCCCGCGCCCGGCCCACCCCCGGCGCGCTGCCGTTCGTACAGCGCGGACAGCGCGGGATCCAGGTTGGCGGCCAGCGTGTCGCGCCGCGACGAATGCGCCTGGCGGGCCTCGTCGATCTCGGCGACCGCGGCATCGACGGCGTGCTGCGCGGCTTCCAGCTCGGACTGCAGCGCCTCGACCGCGCCCTCCTCGCAGGTCAGCTCGGTCTGCAGCTCCTCGCGGCGTTCCATGACCTCCAGCAGGGAGTCCTCCAGGCTGGTCTGGCGCCGCATCAGGGTCTCCAGCTCGTGCTGCAGATCAGCCAGTTGCTTGGCGTCCGTGGCGCCGGATTTCAGCAGCGCGCGGTCGCGGTCCTCGCGCTGGCGCACTGCCTCGATCTCCGACTCGAATCGCGTCACCTCGGCGTCCAGGTCTTCCACCGCGATGCGCAGCGCGCCCAGCCGGTCACTGGCGGCGGTGTGGTCGGCCCGGATGCGGTCCAGGTCCTGCCGCTGCGGCAGGTGGGTGGCCCGGTGCGCGATGCGGGACAGCTCCGCGTCCAGCTTCGACAACTCGAGCAGCGACAGTTGCTGCGCCACTTCGGCTTTCATTGCCGGGACCCCCCATCTCCCTTTTCGCGGTAACCGAGTTCCCACGGGTCGGTGCGGATCGCGCTCACCCGCACCGCCAGCGCCTCCCCGAAACGGGACCGCAGTATGCCGGCGGCCTGCTCGCACCACGGGAATTCGCTCGCCCAGTGCGCCACGTCGACCAGCGCGACGTCGGACGCCCGGAGATGCTCGTCGGCCGGATGATGGCGCAGGTCGGCCGTGACGTAGGCCTGCACGCCCGCGCCGGCGGCCGCGGCCAGCAGCGAGTCGCCCGCGCCGCCGCACACCGCGACCCGCGACACCGTCGCTTCGGGATCCCCCGCCGCGCGCACGCCCCAGGACGTCGGCGGCAACGCGGCGCCGACCCGGGAGACGAAGCTGCGCAGCCGTTCCGGTTGCGGCAGCGTGCCGACGCGGCCCAGCCCGGCGTCACCCGGCGGCGGCGCCAACGCGAGGATGTCGAACGCGGGTTCCTCGTAGGGATGGGCGGCGCGCATCGCGGCCAGCACGGCGCCCCGCGCCCGCGCCGGTGCGACGACCTCAATGCGGTCCTCGGCCACCCGCTCGACGCTGCCGACGCTGCCCACCGCGGGCGAGGCACCCTCGTGCGGCAGGAACTGCCCGATGCCGCTGACGCTCCAGCTGCAGTGCGAGTAGTCGCCGATGTGTCCGGCGCCGGCGTCGAACACGGCCTCCCGCACCGCGTCCGCGTTCTCGCTCGGGACGTAGACGACCCACTTGTCGAGATCGCCCGCGGCGGGCAACGGTTCGAGCACGGCCTCCACGGTCAGCCCAAGGGCCTCGGCCAGCGCGTCGGACACGCCCGGGGTTGCCGAGTCGGCGTTGGTGTGCGCGGTGAACAGCGAACGCCCCGTGCGGATCAGGCGATGCACCAGCGCGCCCTTCGGCGTGCTGGCCGCCACGGTGTCGACCCCGCGCAGCAGCAACGGGTGATGGGCCAGCAGCAGGCCGCCCTGGGGAACCTCGTCGACGACGGCCGGCGTCGCGTCGACGGCGACGGTCACCGAGTCCAGCGCCTCGTCGGGGTCGCCGCACACCAGACCGACGGAATCCCACGACTGGGCGAGCCGCGGCGGGTACGCCTCGTCCAGCGCCTCGATGACGTCGGCCAGCCGCACGCTCACCGCAGCACCTCACCGATCGCGTCGGTCAACAGCGGCCACTCGGGCCGCACCGCCGCCCGCAGGTACCGCCCGTCCAGCCCGGCGAACGTGTCGCAGCGGCGGATAGCTATCCCCTTGCGCTCCAAAGCGTTTCGCAGCGCCTCGGCGTCCGGCGTGCGGAACAGCACGAACGGGGCCCGGCCGTCGACCACCTCGACCCCCGTCGCCGCCAGGCCGGCGACCATCGCGGCACGGATCTCGGTCAACCGGGCCGCACCGGCCGCCGCCTCAGCCACGGCCCGCGGCTCGCAGCAGGCCGCGATCGCCGTCAGCTGCAGCGTCCCCACCGGCCAGTGCGCGCGCCGCGCGGCCAGCCGCGCCAACAGGTCCGGCGCTCCCAGTGCGTAGCCGACCCGCAGCCCGGCCAGCGCCCAGGTCTTGGTGAGGCTGCGCAGCACCAGCACGTCGGGCAGCGAGTCCCCGGCCAGCGACTCCGGCTCGCCGGGCACCGAATCGGCGAACGCCTCGTCGATCACCAGAATCCGGCCCGGCCGGCGCAACGCGAGCAGCTGCGCGCGGCCGTGCAGCACCGAGGTGGGGTTGGTCGGGTTGCCCACCACCACCAGGTCGGCGTCGTCGGGCACGCGCGCAGCGTCTAGCCCGAACGGCGGCGCCAGAACGACGTGCTGCACCGGCACCCCCGCCGCCTCCAGCGCCACGGCCGGCTCGGTGAACGACGGCGCGACGATCGCCGCCCGCGCCGGGCGCAGGTTGGGCAGCAACGCAAACCCCTCCGCGGCCCCGGCCAGCGGCAGCACCTCGTCGCGGCTTCGGCCGTGCCGCTCGGCGGCGGCGTCCTGTGCGCGGCGCGCGTCGTCGGCACCCGGGTAGCGCGCCAGGTCTTTTAGGCGCGCGGCCAGGCGCCGCGTCAGCCACTGCGGCGGTTGCGAGTGCCGGACGTTGACGGCGAAGTCGAGCATCCCGGGCGCGACGGCCTGATCGCCGTGATAGCGCGCCGCAGGCGGGCTCGGGTTCAGAGTCGCCATCAGTGAAACACTAGTTGCGCTCGCAAGCGCGGCGTTGGGGGTGCCCCCGCGAAGCTGGGGACCGGGCGCCGCGGATCGCAACCATCGATCAGTGGGCCGCCGCAAGCGCGTGGCAGGAACACCATCGCACCGGGATGCGGCCATCCCCGACGCATCTTGGACAATGGTCTGGTGACAGGCGCCACCGCAACCGCGCAGCTGGTGATCTTCGACCTCGACGGCACGCTGACCGACTCGGCCGAAGGGATCGTGGCCAGCTTCCTGCACGCGCTGGGCCACATCGGCGCGGCGGTGCCCGAGGGCGACCTGACCGCACAGATCGTCGGCCCGCCGATGGACGACACCCTGCGGTCGATGCTGGGCGAGTCCGCCGAGGAGGCGATCGCGGCCTTCCGCGCCGAGTACGGCGCCCGCGGCTGGGCGATGAACACCCTGTTCGACGGGATCGAAACACTGCTGGCCGACCTGCGCACCGCCGGCGTCCGGCTGGCAGTGGCGACGTCCAAGCTGGAACCGACCGCGCGGCGCATCCTCGCCCATTTCGGGCTCGACCGGCATTTCGAGGTCATCGCGGGCGCGGACCCCGACGGCTCCCGCCAGACCAAGGAGGAGGTGCTGGCCCACGCACTCAAACAGCTCGAGCCGCTCCCCGAGCGCGTCCTCATGGTCGGCGACCGCAGCCACGACGTGCACGGCGCGGCCGCCCACGGCATCGACACCGTGGTGGTCGGCTGGGGCTACGGGTCAACGGACATCTACCCGTCCTCCAGCGGCGCTGTCCGGCACGCCGCGACCATCGAGGAGCTACGGAGGGCGCTGGGTGTCTGAACCACTGCACATCACCTTCGTCTGCACCGGCAACATCTGCCGGTCGCCGATGGCCGAGAAGGTGTTCGCCGACCAACTGCAGCGGCGCGGCCTGGCCGACGCGGTGCGGGTGACCAGTGCGGGCACCGGCAACTGGCACATCGGCAGTTGCGCCGACGACCGCGCCGCCCGGGTGCTGCGCGCGCACGGTTATTCCACCGACCATTGCGCCGCTCAGCTCGACGAGGACCACCTGTCGGCCGATCTGGTGATCGCCCTGGGCCGCAACCACGTTCGGATGTTGCGGCAGCTTGGCGTCGAGGACGACCGGATCCGCATGTTGCGGTCGTTCGACCCCCGCTCGGGCAGCCACGCCCCGGACGTCGAGGATCCGTACTACGGAGACCCGCAGGACTTCGAAGAGGTGCTCGCGGTCATCGAGGCCGCGCTGCCCGGTCTGCACGCCTGGGTCGACGAACGGCTCGCGGGGAACGGACACGGCTGATGCGGCGCCTCGCCTTCCTGCTGCGCCCGGGCTGGATAGCGCTGGCGCTGGTGGTCGTCGCCTTCACCTACCTGTGCTTCATGGTGCTCGCGCCCTGGCAGCTCGGGAAGAACACCAGGACGTCGCGGGAGAACCACCAGATCGAATCCTCCCTCAACACCCCGCCCGTGCCGCTGAAAACCGTGCTGCCCCAGCAGGACTCGGCAGCTCCGGGCGCGCAGTGGCGCCGGGTGACGGCGACCGGGCACTACCTGTCCGACCTTCAGGTGCTGGCGCGGCTGCGGGTCGTCGACGGCGACCCGGCGTTCGAGGTGCTGGCGCCGTTCGCCGTCGACGGCGGGCCCACCGTGCTGGTCGACCGCGGCTACGTGCGGCCCGAGCAGGGCTCCCATGTGCCCGCGATCCCCCGGCCGCCGGCCGAGCCCGTGACGATCACGGCACGGCTGCGCGATTCCGAACCCGCCGCACCGGGCAGGGACCCGTTCGTCGGAGACGGTGTGCAGCAGGTGTATTCGATCAACACCGCACAGGTCGCTACGTTGACCAAGGTCCCGCTGGCCGGGTCCTATCTGCAATTGGTCGAGGGCCAGCCCGGCGGGCTGGGCGTAATCGGTGTGCCACACCTCGACGCCGGGCCGTTCCTGTCCTACGGCATCCAGTGGATTTCGTTCGGCATCGTGGCGCCGATCCTGTTGGGCTACTTCGTGTACTCCGAAATCCGGGTCCGGCGGCAGGAAAAGCAACAAGCCGCGGGGGCTCCCGCGACCCCCCAGACCGTGGAGGACAAGCTCGCCGACCGCTACGGCCGCCGGCGGTAGGCCAATAGCCCGACGCACAGCGCGGCCGTCGCCGCCTGCACCACCCGCGACAGCGCCACCGCGCGGCGCAGGTCGGCCACCGCCGGCGCCCGACCGTCCCCGAGCGTTGGCCGGATCTGCAGCTCGTGGCGATATTGGGTGGGCCCGCCGAGCCGGACGCCCAGCGCCCCGGCGAACGCCGCCTCGACCACACCGGCGTTGGGGCTGGGGTGCCGGGCGGCGTCGCGGCGCCAGGACTGCACCGCGCCCGAGCCCGAACCGCCGACCAGCGGCGCGCACACCACCACCAGCCCCGCGGTCACCCGCGCGGCGAGATAGTTGGCGAGGTCATCCAACCGCGCTGCGGCCCAACCGAATCGGAGATACGGCGGGGAGCGGTAGCCGATCATCGCGTCCAGCGTGTTGATGGCGCGATAGGCCAGCACCCCGGGCACCCCTGCCACCGCCGCCCACAGCAGCGGCGCCACCGCCGCGTCGGAGGTGTTCTCCGCGACCGATTCCAGCGCCGCGCGCGTCAGGCCCGCGCCGTCCAGCCGGGCAGGGTCGCGCCCGCACAGCGACGGCAGCAGCCGCCGGGCGCCCTCGACGTCGCCGCCCTCCACCAGCCGCGACATCTGCAACCCGGCGCGCGCCAACGACGTTCCGCCCAGGCACGTCCACGTCGCCGCCGTGAGCGTCCAGGGCCCGCCGCGGCGTTCGGCGACCGCGCCCAGCAGGGTCACCGCGCCCACGGTCAGGCCCACGTGCACCGCGCCGGCGGCCCGCTCGTCGCGGTAGGTGGCCCGCTCCAGCGTGGCGACGGCGCGACCGAACAGCGCGACGGGATGGCCCCGCTTCGGGTCGCCCAGCGCGAGGTCGGCCAGGTAGCCGGCGAACACGCCGGCGGCCCGGGTCCGCCACGTCGTCGCAAACATTCCCGCAGCGTCTCATACATGGTGTACTCGACGAATGAGGTCACAGCCGTCATGAAGCGCCCAGCGACCCGGGTCGCCGACCTGCTGAACCCGGCGGCGATGTTGTTGCCCGCCGCGAACGTGATCATGCAGCTGTCCCTGCCCGGCGTCGGTTACGGGGTGCTGGAAAGCCCGGTGGACAGCGGCAACGTCTACAAGCATCCGTTCAAGCGGGCCCGCACCACGGGGACCTACCTGGCGGTCGCGACGGTCGGGACCGAGTCCGACCGGGCCCTGATCCGCGCCGCGGTGGACGGCGCGCACCGCCAGGTTCGTTCGACGTCGGCAAGCCCGGTGTCCTACAACGCTTTCGACCCCAAGCTGCAGCTGTGGGTGGCCGCATGCCTGTACCGCTATTTCGTCGATCAGCACGAGTTCTTGCACGGCCCCCTGGATGACGCCACCGCCGACGCCGTCTATCGCGACGCCAAGCGGCTGGGGACCACGCTGCAGGTGGCCGAACGCATGTGGCCACCGGACCGGGCCGCGTTCGACGAGTACTGGAAGCGTTCGCTCGACGAGCTGCACATCGACCCGCCGGTGCGGGAACATCTGCGCGGGGTGGCCTCGGTGGTGTTTCTGCCGTGGCCGTTGCGAGCCCTGGCGGGACCGCTGAACCTGTTTGCGACGACGGGGTTTTTGGCGCCGGAGTTCCGCGAGATGATGCGACTGGACTGGTCCCCCGGCCAGCAGCGCCGGTTCGAGTGGCTTTTGGCCGCCCTGCGGCTGGCCGACCGGCTCATCCCGCACCGCGCGTGGATCCTGGGCTACCAGGTTTACCTGTGGGACATGCGTTTTCGCGCACGCCGGGGTTGGCGGATCGTCTAGTGGGACGTCTCGCCGGCAAGGTCGCCATCATCACCGGTGCCGGCTCGGGTATCGGGTGGGCGGCCGCCAAACGATTCGCCGGCGAAGGCGCCCGCGTCGTGTGCGCCGACATCAGCGGGCAGGAAAGCGACATCGCCGAGCAGCTCGGCGATGTCGGCGTGCCGGTGCACGTCGACGTGACCGTCGCCGACGACGTCCAACGCATGATCGCCGCTGCCATCGACAGTTTCGGCCGCGTCGACATCCTGCTCAACAACGCCGGATTCGGTGGGCCGCACGCTGCACTGGCCGACATCGACGAAGCGGTGTTCGACACCATCCTCGCGATCAACCTCAAAGGCGTGTTTTTGGGCATGAAATACGCCATCCCGGCGATGCTCGACGGCGGCGGCGGGGCGATCGTCAACACCGCCTCGGCGTCCGGGCTGGTCGGCTGGAAAGGTTTGTCGTGCTACGCCGCGGCCAAGGCGGCGGTGGTGCAGATGACGAAATCGGCGGCGCTGGACTACGCGAAGACGCGCGTGCGGATCAACGCGATCTGCCCCGGCATGACCTTTACCGGGATGGCCGGCGCCAAGCCCGACGCCGAGGTGCCGCCCGGCGACTACCTGCCGACACCGATGGCGCGCTGGGGTGACCCCGCCGAACTCGCCTCGGCCGCACTGTTTCTCGCAAGCGACGAGGCGTCGTTCGTCACCGGGGCGGCGCTGGCCGTCGACGGCGGCTATTCCGCCAGCGGCCCGATGCTCGCCCGAGATGGCGCGAGCAGACACAAAAGCTCCTGAAACACCGGCGTGTCGGGTGCTTTTGCGTCTGCTCGCCCCACTTAGCGCACCGTCGCGAAGAACGCGCGGAGGTCCTCGACGAACAGCTCCGGCTGTTCGAACGCGGCGAAATGCCCGCCGCGCGGCATGTCGGTCCAGTGGGTGATGTTGTAGGCCGGCTCGCACCAGCTGCGCGGCGGTTTCAGCAGTTCGCCCGGGAAAGCCGCGACGCCGGTGGGCAACTCGACGCGATCCATTTGTCCCCACGCCCGGAAGCTCTCCCAGTACAGCCGCGCCGACGAGGCGCCGGTGCCGGTCACCCAATACACCATCACGTTGTCGAGCAGCTCATCCCGGGTGAACGCGTTTTCGGGATGCCCGTCGCAATCCGCCCAGGCCCAAAACTTTTCGACGATCCACGCCAGCTGCCCCACCGGCGAATCGACCAGCCCGTAACCCACCGTCTGCGGCCGGGTGGACTGCTGCTTGGAGTAGCCGGTGCCCCACTTACGGTGCTCCGCCAGCCCGGCCATGGCCCGCTGCTCCTCGGGGGTCGGGTTGGCCATCGATTCCTTGGTGGGCCGCCCGATCGGCATGTTCAGGTGGATGGCCGCGCAGTGGCCCCGGTTTCGGCCGATCTGGGTGGTGACCGCCGCGCCCCAGTCGCCGCCCTGGGCGCCGTAGCGGTCGTAGCCCAGGCGCAGCATGAGCGCCTCCCACGCCTCGGCGGTCTTCTCGACGCCCCACCCGGTGCGGGCGGGCTTGCCCGAGAAGCCATAGCCGGGAAGCGACGGGCACACGACGTGGAAGGCGTCCTCCGCACGCCCGGACGGCGGATTGGTCAGCGGCTCGATCACCTTGTGAAACTCGACAATCGAGCCGGGCCAGCCGTGGGTGATCACCAGCGGGAAGGCGTCGTCGTGCGGCGAGCGTTGGTGGACGAAATGGATGTCGAGCCCGTCGATGCCGGTGACGAACTGGTCGAAGCGGTTGAGCGCGGCCTCGCGCGGGCGCCAGTCGTAGTCGTCGGCCCAGTAGCCGGCCAGCTCGCGGGTGTAGGCCAGCGGCATGCCCTGACTCCAGTCGTCTACGCATTCGGCTTCGGGCCACCGGGTGCGCGCCAATCGCGACCGCAGATCGTCGAGGACGTCGTCGGAAACGTCGATGCGAAACGGCTTCACCGCGTTCACGATCGCCCCTGCCGAAACGCCCGGTTGCCGTACCGGTCGAGCGAAACGATCTCCCCGACCGGGCGCCGCGTGGTGGGCCCGTATTTGCCCATCGGCCACCCCAGGGGAATCACCGCGCACGGCGTGACGTTTCGCGGCAAGCCCAGCGCGCGCTTGACCAACAGCGTGCTCCACAGCGGCATGGTGATCAGCGCGGCGCCCAACCCCGCCGCGCGCGCCGCCAGCAACAGGTTCTGTACCGCGGGATAGATGGAACCGTAGGAGCTGCTCGCCGCGATGGGGGGCCAGGGCACGACGACACCCCTCAGGCACGCGACGACGACCACCGGGATGTCGTCGAAGTGCTCCGTCTGCCATCGCACGGCTTTCAATGTCCGCTGCCACTTGTCGTCCGGGTGGCGCTTGAGGGCCCGGTTGTAGGCGGGCCCGACGAGTTTCATGGCCGTGCGGCACAACTTGCCCAGCTTCGCGACAACCGCGCGGTCCTTGACCACGACGAACTCCCAGTTCTGCGCGTTCGAACCGGTCGGCGCCTTGGTCGCCAGCTCGAGCAGATGCAGGACCAGCGCGTCGTCGACGGGGTCGGGCTTGAGGCGGCGGATCGCACGCTGGGTCCGCATCGCCTCTTCGAGGGGCATGTTCAGGGGTGCTTGTTGGGTCATGGCCATGATTCAACACGGCCGGCCGGACGCAGCGCCTACGCGTCCCGGCAGCGCAAATGTTGGCGATTTCGCTGATGTTCGGTGCCGCGGGCGGCCGCATGCTGACTAGCATGAGCGAAGTTAGCTGGAGCGACCCAGGGATGGACGCGGTCATGGGCGACCTTCCGACCGGAACGGTCACGTTGCTGCTGGCCGACGTCGAGGGTTCGACCCGGTTGTGGGAGACCCAGCCCGACGTCATGCGGGGCGCGATCGCGCGCCTCGACCGGACCCTGTCCGGCGCCATCGCAACCCACCACGGCGTGCGGCCCGTCGAGCAGGGCGAGGGCGACAGTTTCGTGCTCGCGTTTGCCCGTGCCGCCGACGCGGTGGCCTGCGCGCTGGAGCTGCAGCGGGCGCCGCTGGCGCCGATCAAATTGCGCATCGGCGTGCACACCGGCGACATCCAGATGCGCGACGAAGGGAACTACATCGGCCCGACGATCAACCGGACCGCGCGGCTGCGTGATTTGGCCCACGGCGGCCAGACGGTGCTATCGGGCGCGACGGAACCGCTTGTCGTCGACCAACTCCCGGACGGCGTCACGCTGACCGACCTGGGCACCCACCCGCTGCGCGACCTGCCCCGCCCCGAGCGCGTCGTCCAGCTCTGCCACGCTGATCTGCACAACGATTTCCCGCCACTGCGCACCGCCAATGTCGTTGCCGCCGAACATCTTCCGGCTCAGCTCACCAGTTTCATCGGACGCCAAACGGAAATGCAGGGAATCCGCGCGACCCTGGCCGAAAACCGGCTCGTCACCCTGACCGGCGCCGGTGGCGCCGGCAAGACGCGGTTGGCCATCCAGGTCGCCGCTCAGGCGGCCGGCGAATTCGCCGACGGGGTCTGGTACGTCGACCTGGCACCAATCACCGATCCCGATGTGGTGCCGGTGACGGTGGCCCGCGCTCTGGGTCTGCCCGACCAGCCGGGTCAGCCGACGATGGACGTGCTGCGCCGGTTCATTCGCGATCGCCACATGCTGATGCTGCTGGACAACTGCGAGCACCTGCTGGACGCCAGCGCCGGACTGATCATCGACCTGCTGGGCGTCTGTCCGAGACTGACGCTGCTGACCACGAGCCGCGAGCCGATCGGCGTGACCGGCGAGGTGAGCTGGCGGGTGCCGTCGCTGTCGTTGGCGGACGAAGCCATCGAACTCTTCACCGATCGCGCCCGGCGGACCAAGCCCGACTTTCGGGTGAGCGCCGATAACGCCGAGGCCGTGACCGAGATCTGCCGCCGGCTCGACGGGCTGCCGCTGGCCATCGAGTTGGCCGCCGCGCGGATCCGTGCGTTGTCGCCGACGGAGATCCTGACCAGCCTGCACGACAGCTTCCGCCTGCTGACCGGCGGAGCGCGCACCGCGGTGCGTCGACAACAGACGCTGCGCGCCTCGGTGGATTGGTCCCACGAACTGCTGTCCGAGCCCGAGCAGCGATTGTTCCGCCGGCTGGCGGTGTTCTACGGCGGGTTCGATCTCGACGCCGCCCAAGCGGTCACCGACGAGATGGAGCGCTACCAGGTGCTCGACCAGCTCATGCTGCTGGTGGACAAGTCGCTCGTCGTCGCCGAAGACGGCCCGCACGGTACGCGCTACCGACTGCTGGAAACCGTCCGCCAATACGCGCAGGAAAAGCTCGTCGAGTCCCGGGAAGGCGACGGCGTACGGACCCGTCATCGCGACCACTGCACCGCGACGGCCGCCCTGCTCGACACGCCGGGTGACGCCGACCACGAACGGCGAATCGAGTGGGCGGAAACCGAAATCGACAATTTGCGAGCCGCTTTCGCGTGGAGTCGGGAGCTTTCAGAAGCTGAGCTCGCGCTCGCCTTGGCGTCGTCACTGCAACCGCTGTGGTTGACGCGTGGACGCATCCAGGAAGGACTGAACTGGCTCGGCACCGCCCTTGCCGATGCGGGCGAGGCGATTTCGGCGCCCTACGTGCGAGCGTCGGCGAACAAGGCCCAACTGCTCTCCCAGCTCGGCAGGGCCGACGTCCTCGATGAGGCCGTGCGAATCTTGGCGGTGGCGCGCGAATTTGGCGACCCTTCGCCCGTGATGCGGACGCTGACCGCCTGCGGGATGATCGCTGCCAACGATGCCGACACCGCACGGCTGTACTACACCGAGGCGGCCGGTATCGCCCGGGATCTCGGCGATTTGCCGACGTTGGCTCAAATCCGTGCCCACCAGGCTATTTCGGGCCTCATCGGCAACGAATCGCTTTCTGCTGTTCAGGCCGCCGCGGAGGAAGGACTTCGGACAGCGGCAGACATCGACGACGCCTTCGTCTCCCGCCAGTGCCGCTTGGCGCTGGGCTGGATGGAGCTATTCGGTGTCGACCCGCGCGGCGCGGCAGTTCGGTTGGGTGAGGTCGCCGAGGATTCGGCCGCGGCCCACGACGCCATGTACGCGATGTACACGCGCGTGCTTCGGGCATATGCGCTCGCCCACACGGGGGATGTGGCCGGTGCTCGCGTTGCCGCGGAGGCGGCGCTCCGCAGCGCATCCGCGCTCTTCGAATTCTACGAAGGTCCGGTCCACACCGCGTTCGGCATCGCCCACCTGGCGGCAGGAGACGCGGCCGCGGCGTGGCAAGCCTACGAAGCAGCGCGCCGCCGCAGCGGCCTGGATCGCATGATCGCCTCGACCTTCTGCTGGGCACCGTTGGCGCCGTTGGCGTGCGGCGATCTCGCCGCGGCTCGTCGCTGGGCCGACGACATAGTTGCGGTGACCAACGGCCGCGGCCTGTCGCTCTCGTTGGTGTCGCGCGCATGCGTGGAGATCGCGCAGGGCGAACTCGACGCCGCCGAACGCGATGCCTCCGACTCCCTCGACCTGGCCGCCCACCTCGAGGCTGACCTCGTGGTCCCCTCTGCTCTCGACTGCCTCGCCATGGTCGCGGGTGATGCCGGCAACCATCGGGTCGCGGCACGCCTGTTCGGCGCGGCCGACACCGCCCGCCAGAGCATGGGATTGGTGCGATTCAAGGCGCTCGAAGCCGAGGACGATCGCAGGATCGCCACGGTTCGAGAAGCGCTGGGCGACAGCGACTTCGACGCAGCATGGGCCGAAGGAGCGGCGCTATCGATCCAGGAGGCGATCGCCTACGCGCAGCGCGGCCGTGGCGAACGCAAGCGCGCCGCCACCGGCTGGGCGTCGCTGACCCGCGCCGAGCTCGACGTCGTAAGGTTGGTCAGTGCGGGCCTGGGCAACAAGGACGTCGCCGCCCGGTTGTTCGTCTCGCCGCGCACCGTGCAGGCACACCTCACCCACGTCTACAGCAAGCTGGGGCTGACCTCGCGGGTGCAGCTCGCCCAGGAGGCCGCGCGTCACAGCTGACCGTGCGCGAGGATGGGACCGTGCATCCCAGGCTGACCGAGCGGGTCGAACAAGCTCGACGGCTCCCGGTCCTCGTCTGGGAATTCGCCGAGCCCCGGCTGTGCATCTCGTCGGGCCCGCTCGGCGGCGGCATCGGCGCCCGCGACTGGTTGATCAACGCCACGGTCCCGCTCGATTACGACCGGATGGACCCGGACCACCACCTGACCGAGATCGGCGCCGGGCTCGGGCTCGTCGGCACCGGCGGTGGGCTGCTCACCGCTGTCGACGTGACCCGCCATCACCTGGCCGCGGACGGCGGCGTGCACGCCGCCGCCACCGTCGGCCTGTCCAGCCCGGCCTGGGCGGCCGCGCCCGACCACCACTTCCGCCGCGAGGCGCCGTACCGCGTCGGCACGATCAACGTCGTTATCGCGGTGCCGGTGCGGCTGTCGCAGGGCGCCCTGGTCAACGCCGCGGCCACCGCGACCGAGGCGAAGGTACAGGCGTTGCACGAGACCGGGATACGAGCCACCGGGACCGCCTCGGACGCGGTCGTCGTGCACTGCCCGACGGACGGGACACCGGAGGCATTCGGCGGACCCCGCTCGGCATCCGGCGCCCGCATCGCGCGGGCGGTGCATGCCGCCGTGCTCGCCGGCGCCCGCTCGTGGATCGCGGAGCACTTCGAGGAGCCGCGAGTGTAAGCGGTTGTCACGGCGCGGCGTGGGTATCGCTGACAACATGCCAACGACGATGCGGCCGCGCGTGCTTGTGGTGGTGTCAGCGGCCGACCGGATTCCCCTACGAGGAGGTCGCAGCGAGCTGACCGGCACCTATCTGGGTGAGCTGGTCGAACCGACCGACGCGATGCGGGAGGCTGGATTTGAGCTCGCGTTCGCCACACCGGGCGCGAGGATTCCCACCATCGACGGCACCTCGTGCAGTCTGATGTACTTCGCCGGCTCGCGGAAAAAGCGCGACGCCGCCCTGAGCAGCTACCGGGAGCTCCTCGAACTCGGCCTGGCGACGCCGGCCAAACTGGAAGAAATCGCCCACGACGCCCGGCGCCTGGACGAATTCGACGCGATGTTCGTGCCGGGCGGTCATGCGCCCCTGGTCGACCTGCTGCACCGCGACGCATTCGCCGACTCCCTCAACGACGACTTCGGCGCGCTTGTTCGGTACTTCCACGACGCCCAACGGCCCACCGGGCTGATCTGTCACGCCCCGGCCGCACTCGCGGCGGCCCCCACCATCGAGGGCCGCTGGACCTACCAGGGCTACCGCATGACCTGCTTCAAGACGGGGGTGGACACGATGTTGTCGACGATCCCGTTGGCGCGCCGCTTCCGCGGACATCTCAAAGACGACCCGACCGAGTTGCTCAAATCTCGCGGCGCCAAGGTGGAACAGACGGTCCTGCCGATGGGCAGCAAGGTCGTCGAGGATCGCGAACTGATCACCGGCCAGGACCCCTATTCGGCGAAGGCGTTCGGCGCGGCCTTCGTCAGAAAGGTCCGCGCCTCCTTCCATGGACCGCGAGCCGAACCGCACCGCGAAAATACGCCGCCGAAATCGCAGCCAGGTTCGGCTCGCGAGCGGGCCAGAACAGTGGGCGCGGACGGTATCGAACCGCCGACCGCTGGTGTGTAAAACCAGAGCTCTACCACTGAGCTACGCGCCCTTGAAGCCGACTTGAACCCCGCCGCAGGCTACACGCCCACCGACCAGGCACCCAAAAAATCTAAGCCTTCAAAGCAGCTAAAGCATCCGTCCATAACCCCTGGTCGCGGGCCTCGCCGGGCTGCTTCATCTCGGCGAACCGAATTATCCCCGACCGATCGACCACGAAAGTCCCGCGGTTGGGATATCCGGCGTCGGCGTTGAACACGCCGTAGGCCTCGCTGACGGCGCCGTGCGGCCAGAAATCCGAGAGCACCGGGAACGTGAACCCGCTCTCCAGCGCCCAGATCTTGTGCGTGGGCGGCGGCCCCACCGAGATCGCCAGCGCCACGCTGTCGTCGTTCTCGAACTCCGGCAAATGGTCGCGCAGCAGGTCCAGCTCGCCCTGGCAGATCCCGGTGAACGCCAGCGGGAAGAAGACCAGCAGTACGTTCTTGGCGCCGTGATACGAGCTCAGCGTGACGGGCTGCTGGTTCTGGTCGCGCAAGGTGAAGTCGGGGGCGGTGGTGCCAACGGGCAGCATCAACGCTTCCCGGCCCGGGACTTCGGCTGCACCAGCCGGCTGCCACTCCAGTTGCCCAGGTTGACCGACGAGGTCGGCATCAGCCCGGCGGTCGGTGCCGCCTCGGCGATCTCGGCGGGCAGCACGTGGCCGGGCTTGCCGGTCTTGGGCGTCAGCACCCAGATCACGCCGTCCTCGGCCAGCGGGCCGATCGCGTCCATCAGGGTGTCCACCAGGTCGCCGTCCCCGTCGCGCCACCACAGCAGCACGACGTCGGTCACGTCGTCGCTGTCCTCGTCGAGCAGCTCGCTGCCGCAGGCCTCCTCGACCGCGGCGCGGATGTCGTCGTCGGTGTCCTCGTCCCAGCCCCATTCCTGGACGACTTGGTCGGGTTGGATGCCCAGTTTGCGAGCGTAGCTCGGGGCGTCATCCGCCGCGACCACCGTGGAGCCTCCTACATCTGTCCGCAAGCTATTTCCGCGCTGCTGTGCGAATTATGGTCGCACAGCCAGAACGCGGTCCATAGCGGTGCCTCAGAACGATCCCAGGCAGAGTTTCAGCGCCTTCGTCTTGGTGTCGTTCAGCTGGTCCACGCGCCTGTTGAACTCCGGAATCGACGCGTGCGTGCCGATGGCGTTGGCCACCCCGTGGGCCGCGTCGACATACGCGTTGAAAGCGTCCTTGAGCTGCTGCGACAGCGCGTCGCTGAAGCTATTGGACACGGTAGTGGCGCTGTCGTTGAGCGCGCCGATCGCGGGGCCCTCGGCCGGGCCGGTGTTGCGGCCACCGTTGAATGCCGAGACGTAGGCGTTCACCTTGTCGATCGCCTCCTTGCTGGAGGTTGCCAGCGAGTCGCACGAGGTGCGCACCGCTCGCGTCGTCAGGGACTGCTGGCGCTGCGACTCCTTGACCCGCGACGTCGCCGACGAGGCCGACACCGACGCGGACACGGACTGCCGGTAGGCCGGGGCGACCTTGGTATCGGGCGTGGCCGTGCCGTTGGTGACGGAGGTACACCCGACGATCCCCATGACCACCGCCGCGACACAGCCCAGCGCCAGCGCGCCTCGCCGGGGGATGTCCCCCACGTGCCTGCGTGCGACGGCACGCCATCCGATGAGCACGTTGCTGACGTTACCGGGTGCCCATCCCGCACCCCCGGGACGCACCGAGTTACCTCCCCGAACGCCGGTGCGGCACGATAGAGGGATACAGCGCAAACCGTTACACCGCCGACTACAGGAGCGGAAGTTGACCACCGAGTTCGCTCGCCACGACCTGGCCAAAACCCCAAGCAGCGCAAGCGAACCCGATCGCGTTCGGGTCATCCGCGAAGGTGTGGCGTCCTACCTGCCCGACATCGACCCCGACGAAACCGCCGAGTGGCTGGAGTCCTTCGACCAACTGCTGGAACGCTCGGGGCCGTCGCGGGCCCGCTACCTGATGCTGCGGCTACTCGAACGCGCCGGCGAGCAGCGGGTCGCGATCCCGGCGCTGACGTCGACCGACTACGTCAACACCATCCCGACCGAGCTGGAACCGTGGTTCCCCGGCGACGAGGACGTCGAGCGCCGGTATCGGGCCTGGATCAGGTGGAACGCGGCGATCATGGTGCACCGCGCCCAACGGCCGGGAATCGGCGTGGGCGGCCACATTTCGACCTACGCCTCATCCGCGGCGCTCTACGAGGTCGGCTTCAACCACTTCTTCCGCGGCAAGTCCCATTCCGGTGGGGGCGACCAGATCTTCATCCAGGGGCACGCATCGCCGGGCATCTACGCCCGCGCGTTCCTCGAGGGCCGGCTGAGCACCGACCAGCTGGACGGTTTCCGCCAGGAGCACAGCCATCCCGGCGGTGGCCTGCCGTCCTACCCGCACCCGCGGCTGATGCCCGACTTCTGGGAATTCCCGACGGTGTCGATGGGCCTGGGCCCGATGAACGCGATCTACCAGGCGCGCTTCAACCACTACCTGCACGACCGCGGCATCAAGGACACCTCCGACCAGCACGTGTGGTGCTTCCTCGGCGACGGCGAGATGGACGAACCGGAGAGCCGCGGCCTGCTGCACGTCGCCGCTCTGGAGGCGCTGGACAACCTGACCTTCGTGATCAACTGCAACCTGCAGCGCCTCGACGGCCCGGTGCGCGGCAACGGCAAGATCATCCAGGAGCTGGAGTCGTTCTTCCGGGGCGCCGGCTGGAACGTCATCAAGGTGGTGTGGGGCCGCGAGTGGGACGCGCTGTTGCACGCCGATAAGGACGGCGCGCTGGTCAACCTGATGAACACCACCCCCGATGGTGATTACCAGACCTACAAGGCCAACGACGGCGCGTACGTGCGTGACCACTTCTTCGGTCGCGATCCGCGCACCAAGGCCCTCGTCGAGCACATGACCGATTCGGAGATCTGGAACCTCAAGCGCGGGGGGCACGACTACCGCAAGGTCTACGCCGCCTACCGCGCCGCCGTCGAGCACAAGGGGCAGCCGACGGTGATCCTGGCCAAGACCATCAAGGGCTACTCGCTGGGCGCGCATTTCCAGGGCCGCAACGCCACGCACCAGATGAAAAAGCTTGCCCTGGAAGACCTCAAGTGGTTCCGCGACGCCATCCGGATCCCGGTCAGCGACGCCCAGCTCGAGGAAGACCCCTACCTTCCCCCGTACTTTCACCCCGGTCCCGAGGCGCCCGAGATCCGGTACCTGCTCGACCGGCGTCGCGCGTTGGGCGGCTTCGTGCCGGAACGGCGGACCAAGGCCAAGGTCCTGGCACTGCCGCGCCGCGATACCTACAAGGCGCTCAAGAAGGGCTCGGGAACCCAGGAGGTGGCCACCACCATGGCCACCGTGCGCACGTTCAAGGAACTGTTGCGCGACAAGGAAATTGGGCCCCGCATCGTGCCGATCATCCCCGACGAGGCGCGCACGTTCGGAATGGACTCGTGGTTCCCGAACCTGAAGATCTACAACCGCAACGGTCAGCTCTACACGTCCGTCGACGCCGAACTCATGTTGGCGTACAAGGAAAGTGAAGTCGGCCACATCCTGCACGAGGGCATCAACGAGGCCGGGTCCGCCGCTTGCTTCACCGCCGTCGGCACGTCGTATGCGACGCACAACGAGCCGATGATTCCGATCTACATCTTTTATTCCATGTTTGGGTTCCAGCGCACCGGCGACGGCCTGTGGGCCGCCGCCGACCAGATGGCGCGCGGCTTCCTGCTCGGCGCGACCGCCGGGCGCACCACGCTGACCGGTGAGGGCCTGCAGCACGCCGACGGCCACTCGCAGCTGCTGGCGTCCACCAACCCGGCGGTGGTGTCCTACGACCCGGCGTTCGCCTTCGAGATCGCCTACATCGTGGAGAGCGGGCTGGCGCGGATGTTCGGGGAGAACCCGGAGAACGTGTACTTCTACATCACCATCTACAACGAGCCCTACGTGCAGCCACCGGAGCCGGAGAACTTCGATCCCGAGGGCGTGCTGCGCGGCATCTACCGCTACCGCGCCGCCACCGAGCAGCGCACCAGCAAGGCGCAGCTGCTGGCCTCCGGGGTCGCCATGCCGTCGGCGCTGCGGGCGGCCGACATGCTGGCCGCCGAGTGGGACGTCGCCGCCGACGTGTGGTCGGTGACCAGCTGGGGCGAGCTCAACCGCGACGGCGTCGGCGTCGAGCGGGCCCGCCTGCGCCACCCCGACCAGCCGGCCGGCACCCCGTATGTGACCCGGGTGCTGGCGGACGCCGCCGGCCCGGTCGTCGCCGTGTCGGACTGGATGCGCGCGGTGCCCGAGCAGATCCGGCCGTGGGTGCCCGGCACCTTCGTCACGCTGGGCACCGACGGGTTCGGCTTCTCCGACACCCGGCCCGCCGCGCGGCGCTACTTCAACACCGATGCCGAGTCGCAGGTGGTCGCGGTGCTCGAGGCGCTGGCGCGCGACGGCGAGATCGACCCGTCGGTGCCGGTCGCGGCCGCCCGGCAGTACCGCATCGACGACGTGCTGGCCGCGCCGGAACAGACGTCCGACCCCGGCGTGGCCTGACCCAACACAGTCCCGTCCTCCCCCGCCGAGCGTGCGGCCAGCCGCACGTTGGAGCTCGAGCGTGCGGACAGCCGCACGCTCGTCGAGCGCCCGTCTTGGCGGAAACTTCCAGAAAACTCGCGTAGCTTTTAGGGGTGAACGACAACGCCTTCGCCGGCCCGTTTGCCAAACACCCCCGCTCGCCGCTCGAGCAGCTGGACACCGTCCCGGAATCGCTGCTGCGCCGGCTCAAGCAGTACTCGGGCCGGCTGGCCACCGAGGCGGTGTCGGCCATGCACGAGCGGCTGCCGTTCTTCGCCGACCTGGAGGCCTCCCAGCGGGCCAGCGTGGCGCTGGTGGTGCAGACGGCCGTCGTCAACTTCGTCGAGTGGATGCACGACCCGCACAGCAACGTCAGCCACACCGCGCAGGCCTTCGAGCTCTTCCCGCAGGACCTGACCCGCCGCATCGCGCTGCGCCACAGCGTCGACATGGTGCGGGTGACCATGGAGTTCTTCGAGGAGGTGGTGCCGCTGCTGGCCCGCTCCGAGGAACAGCTGACCGCACTCACCGTGGGAATTTTGAAGTACAGCCGCGACCTGGCGTTCGCCGCCGCCACCGCCTACGCGAACGCGGCCGAGGCCCGCGGCACCTGGGACAGCCGGATGGAGGCCAGCGTGGTCGACGCGGTCGTGCGCGGCGACACCGGCCCCGAGCTGCTGTCCCGCGCCGCGGCGCTGAACTGGGACACCACCGCGCCGGCGACGGTCGTGGTCGGCATCCCGGCGCCCGGGCGCGACGGCTCGGTCGGGCCGGACGACAGCCAGCGGGCCAGCCAGCACGTCCGCGACATCGCCGCCAACCACGTCCGCGCGGCCCTCACCGACGTGCACGGCACCTGGCTGGTGGCGATCGTGTCGGGCCAACTGTCACCAACCGACAAATTCCTCCGCGACCTGTTGCAGGCGTTCTCCGACGGCCCGGTGGTCATCGGGCCCACCGCGCCCATGCTGACCGCGGCCTACCACAGCGCCAGCGAGGCCATCTCCGGGATGAACGCGGTCGCGGGCTGGCGCGGTGCGCCGCGGCCGGTGCTGGCCCGGGAATTGCTGCCCGAGCGGGCCCTGATGGGCGACGCGTCGGCGATCGTCGCTTTGCACACCGACGTGATGGGGCCGCTGGCCGACGCGGGGCCGACGCTGATCGAGACGCTCGATGCGTACCTGGATTGTGGCGGCGCCATTGAGGCCTGTGCCAGAAAGTTGTTCGTTCATCCAAACACGGTGCGCTACCGACTCAAGCGCATCACCGACTTCACCGGGCGTGATCCCACCCAGCCCCGCGACGCGTACGTGCTGCGTGTGGCGTCGACGATCGGCCAACTCAACTATCCGGCGCAGCCGGCCGGCGCCGCCGCCGGCACCGTGACTCCGGCTCCCGTGCCGGTCAGAGGCGGTATTGTGGGCCCGGCCGAACGATAGTGATCTAGCCAACATGTCGCGGCGCGGTATCAAAACCGTAGCTTACCGAGCCGTTTTGTAGGTTGTACACAAAAAGCTAAGACGAGGTTCATAATCTGTTACACCCGCCAAAATCGTTTCCACAGTGTTCTCTTAGACACGTGATCGCATTTCTTGCGCCCGGACAGGGCTCGCAGACCGAGGGGATGCTGTCGCCGTGGCTGGAGTTGCCCGGGGCGGCCGACCAGTTGGCGCTGTGGTCCAAGGCGAGCGGCCTGGACCTGGTCCGGCTGGGGACCACGGCGTCGGCCGAGGAAATCACCGACACCGCGGTGACGCAGCCGCTGGTCGTGGCCACCACGCTGCTGGCTCACCAGGAGCTGAGCAAGCGGGGCGTGGTCAGCGACACCGGACTGATCGTCGCGGGTCACTCCGTCGGGGAGATCGCGGCCTACGCGATCGCCGGCGTGATGGCCGCCGACGACGCCGTCGCGCTGGCCGCCACCCGAGGCGCCGAAATGGCCAAGGCCTGCGCCCTCGAGCCCACCGGCATGTCGGCGGTGCTCGGCGGCGACGAGGCCGAGGTGCTCAGCCGCCTCGAGCAGCTCGAACTGTTCCCCGCCAACCGCAACGCGCCCGGCCAGATCGTGGCCGCGGGCCCGCTGACCGCGCTGGAGAAGCTGGCCGAGGACCCGCCCGCCAAGGCGCGGGTGCGCGCCCTCGGCGTGGCCGGGGCGTTCCACACCAAGTACATGGCTCCGGCCCTGGACGGCTACGCCGCCGCGGCGGCCGCCGTCGTGACCGCCGAGCCCACCGCCACGCTGCTGTCCAACCACGACGGAAAGCCCGTCGCCTCGGCCGCCGCGGCGATGGACACGCTCGTCGCCCAGCTGACCCAGCCGGTGCGCTGGGACCTGTGCAACGAGTACCTGCGTGAGCAGGATGTCACGGCGATCGTGGAGTTCCCCCCGGCGGGGACGCTCACGGGTATCGCCAAACGCGAACTTCGGGGGGTGACGGCCCGTGCCGTCAAGTCACCCGCAGACCTGGACGAGTTGGCCGACATCTAAGCCGCCGGCTCCGCCAGGACAATAACAACTGCAAACAACTGCAATCTCAATCAGGTTTGCACACAACACATTACGAAGGGAATAGGCTGTGGCCGTCACTCAGGAAGAAATCATCGCCGGTATCGCCGAGATCATCGAAGAGGTGACCGGTATCGAGCCCTCCGAGGTCACCCCGGAGAAGTCGTTCGTCGACGACCTGGACATCGACTCGCTGTCGATGGTCGAGATCGCGGTGCAGACCGAGGACAAGTACGGCGTCAAGATCCCCGACGAGGACCTCGCCGGCCTGCGCACCGTCGGTGACGTCGTCGCCTACATCCAGAAGCTCGAGGAAGAGAACCCCGAAGCCGCCGAGGCGCTGCGCGCCAAGCTGGAGACCGAGAACCCCGAGGCCGTCGCGAACGTCAAGGCGCGGCTGGAGGCGGACAGCAAGTGACAAAGCCTTCCACTGCTAATGGCGGTTACCCCAGCGTTGTGGTAACCGCCGTCACGGCGACGACCTCGCTCGCGCCGGACATCGAGAGCACGTGGAAGGGTTTGTTGGCCGGAGAGAGCGGCATCCACGTCCTCGAAGACGATTTCGTCACCAAGTGGGACCTGCCCGTCAAGATCGGTGGACACCTCAAGGAGCCCGTCGACGTCCACATGGGCAGGCTGGACATGCGGCGCATGTCCTACGTCCAGCGGATGAGCAAGCTGCTGTCCGGTCACTTGTGGGAGAACGCGGGCAGCCCGGACGTCGACCCCGACCGTTTCACGGTCGTGGTCGGCACCGGCCTCGGTGGTGCCGAGCGGATCGTCGAGAGCTATGACCTGATGAACGAGGGCGGCCCCCGCAAGGTGTCGCCGCTCGCCGTTCAGATGATCATGCCCAACGGCGCCGCGGCCACCGTCGGCCTGCAGCTGGGGGCCCGCGCGGGCGTGATGACGCCCGTGTCGGCCTGCTCGTCGGGCTCGGAGGCCATCGCCCACGCGTGGCGTCAGATCGTCATGGGCGACGCCGACGTCGCCGTGTGTGGCGGCGTGGAGGGCCCCATCGAGGCGCTGCCCATCGCGGCGTTCTCGATGATGCGCGCCATGTCGACCCGCAACGACGAGCCCGAGCGCGCGTCGCGTCCGTTCGACAAGGACCGCGACGGCTTCGTGTTCGGCGAGGCCGGGGCGCTCATGCTCATCGAGACCGAGGAGCACGCCAAGGCCCGCGGCGCAAAGCCGCTGGCCCGGCTGATGGGTGCCGGCATCACCTCGGACGCCTTCCACATGGTGGCGCCCGCGGCGGACGGCGTGCGCGCGGGTCGTGCGATGACACGGGCTCTCGAGCTGGCGGGCTTGTCCGCCAAGGACATTGACCACGTGAACGCGCACGGGACGGCGACGCCGATCGGTGACACCGCGGAGGCCAATGCAATTCGGGTCGCCGGCTGCGAGCGGGCGGCGGTCTATGCGCCGAAGTCGGCGCTGGGCCACTCGATCGGCGCGGTTGGCGCGCTGGAATCTGTTCTGACGGTATTGAGCCTGCGGGACGGCGTGATACCGCCCACCCTGAACTACGAGACCCCCGATCCCGAGATCGACCTTGATGTCGTCGCGGGCGAACCTCGCTACGGCGAGTTCCGTTACGCGATCAACAACTCGTTCGGGTTCGGCGGCCACAACGTGGCGCTCGCGTTCGGGCGTTACTAAAGCTGGCCGAACACGGAAGGAACTTTCGTTAGACCAATGACGACATCGCCTGAGCTGGTTACCGGGAAAGCGCTCCCGAATGTGGTCGTCACCGGCGTTGCCATGACGACCGCACTGGCCACTGATGTCGAGGGCACCTGGAAGTTGTTGCTCGACAGCCGAAGTGGGATCCGTAAGCTCGACGACCCGTTCGTCGAGGAGTTCGACCTGCCGGTGCGCATCGGCGGACACCTGTTGGAGGAATTCGACAGCCAGCTCACCCGCGTCGAACTGCGCCGGATGAGCTACCTGCAGAAGATGTCCACCATCCTGGGTCGCCGGGTGTGGGAGAACGCGGGCGCCCCCGAGGTCGACACCGATCGGTTGATGGTGTCGATCGGCACCGGCATGGGCTCCTCGGAGGAGATGGTCTTCAGCTACGACGACATGCGCGCGCGTGGGATGAAGGCCGTGTCGCCGCTCGGCGTGCAGAAGTACATGCCCAACGGGGCGGCGGCGGCGGTCGGGCTGGAGCGGCACGCGAAGGCCGGGGTCATCACGCCGGTGTCGGCGTGCGCGTCGGGCTCGGAGGGCATCGCCCAGGCGTGGCGCAACATCGTGTTCGGCGAGGCAGACATCGCCATCTGCGGCGGCGTCGAGACCAAGATCGAGGCCGTGCCGATCGCCGCGTTCGCTCAGATGCGCATCGTGATGTCCACCAGGAACGACGACCCCGAGGGGGCCTGTCGCCCGTTCGACAAGGACCGCAACGGTTTCGTGTTCGGCGAGGCCGGCGCGCTCATGGTCATCGAGACCGAGGAGCACGCCAAGGCCCGCGGGGCGACCATTTTGGCCCGGCTGATGGGGGCGAGCATCACCTCCGATGGCCACCACATGGTGGCGCCGGATCCCAACGGTGAGCGCGCCGGGCACGCGATGAGCCGCGCGATTCAGCTCGCCGGGCTGACGCCCGGCGACATCGACCACGTCAACGCCCACGCCACCGGCACGTCGGTGGGTGACTTGGCCGAGGGCCGGGCCATCAACAACGCGCTGGGCTCGAACAAGCCGGCGGTGTACGCACCCAAGGCGGCGCTGGGCCACTCGGTCGGCGCGGTCGGCGCGGTGGAGTCGATCCTGACCGTGCTCGCGCTGCGCGATCAGGTGGTTCCGCCGACACTGAACCTGCAAAACCTCGATCCGGAAATCGATCTGGACGTGGTGGCGGGCAAGCCGCGGCCCGGTGAATACCGGTACGCGATCAACAACTCGTTCGGATTCGGCGGGCATAACGTCGCACTCGCCTTTGGGCGGTACTGACCCGTCCGTACGCCGGGCAACTCGGAACAGGAGATTTGCGATGACGATCATGGCCCCTGGGTCGGTTGGCGAGTCGCTCGACCCTCGCGACCCCTTGTTGCGTCTGAGCAATTTCTTCGACGACGGCAGCGTGGAGCTGCTGCACGAGCGCGACCGTTCCGGTGTGCTCGCGGCGGCCGGCACCGTTAATGGCTTGCGCACCATCGCGTTCTGCACGGACGGGACTGTGATGGGCGGCGCGATGGGCATCGAGGGCTGCACGCACATCGTGAACGCCTACGACACCGCCATCGAGGAGCAGAGCCCGATCGTGGGCATCTGGCACTCGGGTGGTGCCCGGCTGGCCGAGGGGGTGCGGGCGCTGCACGCGGTCGGCCTCGTGTTCGAGGCCATGATCCGCGCATCGGGTTACATCCCACAGGTTTCCGTGGTCGTCGGCTTCGCCGCCGGCGGCGCGGCCTACGGGCCCGCGCTGACCGACGTCGTCGTCATGGCGCCCGAGAGCCGGGTGTTCGTCACCGGGCCCGACGTGGTGCGCAGCGTCACCGGTGAGGACGTCGACATGGCGTCGCTCGGCGGTCCTGAGACCCACCACAAGAAGTCGGGCGTATGCCACATCGTCGCCGACGACGAGCTCGACGCCTACGAACGCGGCCGCCGGCTGGTCGGGTTGTTCTGCCAGCAGGGGCATTTCGACCGCAGCAAGGCCGAGGCCGGGGACACCGACATCCACGCGCTGCTGCCCGAGTCCGCCCGGCGCGCGTACGAGGTGCGCCCGATCGTGACCGCGATCCTCGACTCCGACACCCCCTTCGACGAGTTCCAGGCCAACTGGGCCCCGTCCATGGTGGTCGGGCTGGGCCGGCTGTCGGGTCGCACCGTCGGCGTGCTGGCCAACAACCCGCTGCGCCTGGGCGGCTGCCTGAACTCCGAAAGCGCCGAGAAGGCGGCACGTTTCGTGCGGCTGTGCGACGCGTTCGGGATCCCGCTGATCGTGGTCGTCGACGTACCGGGCTATCTGCCGGGTGTCGACCAGGAGTGGGGCGGCGTGGTGCGCCGCGGCGCCAAGCTGCTGCACGCGTTCGGTGAGGCCACCGTCCCCCGGGTCACGCTGGTCACCCGAAAGACCTACGGCGGGGCCTACATTGCGATGAACTCGCGTTCGCTGAACGCCACCAAGGTGTTCGCGTGGCCGGACGCCGAGGTCGCGGTGATGGGCGCCAAAGCCGCCGTCGGCATCCTGCACAAGAAGAAGCTGGCCGCCGCGCCCGAGCACGAGCGCGAAGCGCTGCACGACGAGTTGGCGGCCGAGCACGAGCGGATCGCCGGCGGCGTGGACAGCGCCATCGAGATCGGCGTGGTCGACGAGAAGATCGACCCGGCCCACACCCGCAGCAAGCTCACCGAGGCGCTCGCCCAGGCGCCCGCCCGTCGCGGCCGCCACAAGAACATCCCGCTGTAGGCGTTGCCGCGCGTCCCTGCCGCCCCCTCTCACCGCCAGCCGAACCGCACTGCGAAATATCGCGGGAAATTTCGCGGTGCGGTTAGGCTCGCGGCCGGCACAGGGTACGCGTAAGCGCTTGGCGCAGTTCGCCTTCCGGGTCGCTCGGCAGCCCCTCGGCGCGCCAGCCGACAAAGTCGTCCGGGCGCACCAGCAGCGCCCCGTCGGCGGCCAGTCCGGTGGCGGCCGCCCAGGCATCGCCGCGAACGCACTGCGCGTCGACCGGCACGGACGCCGCGGCCGCACACCATCGCTCGTCACCGGTCAGCAAGGTGAACCCGGGGCCCACCAGGTCGAGCGTCGAAACGCCGTCGCGCACCCACACGTGCGGGACGCGGGTTCCGGGCTGCCCGCGCAACTCGTCCACCAGCGCAAGGCCGTTCGAGCCGTACCGGTAGCCGATGAGCAAGGAAAACATCGAGCACTCTTCGTCGGCCGGCAATTGCGGTCGGTCGTCGCTCAACCGAAGCAGGCCGATACTCGGGCCGGTCAGCGACTGCCGGGCGGCGAATTTGCCGACCGGGTGCCGTTCGGCGTGGTAGGTGTCGAGGAGCCCCGGGGCCGCCGTCCCCTGCAGGACCGCCGCCAGCTTCCAGGCCAGGTTGTGCGCGCTCTGGATCGCGGTGTTGGCCCCGCCCGCCTTGAACGGGGGCATGGTGTGGGCCGCATCCCCGACGAGAAACACCCGGCCACAACGGAATTGGTCGGCCACCCGCTCGTAGGGCTGCCACGGTGCGACGTCGACGACCTCCACGTCGACCGGCTCGCCGACGGCCTTCACGATCAGCTCCCGGCAACGCTGCGCGGTAAACGCATCCACGGTCTCCCCCTCGCCGGGAAAGTACGTGGTGATGAACATGCCGAGGTCGTCACGCACCGGCAGAAAGATGCCGTCCACGTCCGCGTTGCGGACCTGCACCGCATCGCCATCGCCCAAGTCGGGGACGAACTTTCGCCACGCCGCCCTGAAGTAGACGAAGACAATGTAGATCGGCAGTGCCCCGTAGCCCGACGTCGTCACGCCCAGCCCGTCGCGGATCGGGCTGTGCACGCCGTCGGCGGCCACCAGGTAGTCGGCGCGCACCGTGTGTAGCTCTCCCGAATCCCGTTGCCGCACCGCGGCTTCGACACCGGACTCGCCCTGTTCGAACGAGCAAAGCTCGGTGTCGTAGCGCGCCCGGCCACCGCGCCCCCGGAGGTAATCGAGCAGGATCGGTTCGAGCGCGCTTTGCGGACAGTATTGCCCGGACGGCTCGGGGCTCAGCCCCTCGAACGGCGAGAAGATCGCCGCGACGTCGAACGCCCGGGATACCTCGGCGCTGTTCAGCGTCGGCTTGCTCAGCATGTCCGAGACTCCGTCGGCGACGGCATGGATCTCGTCGGCCAGTCCCAAACCCCGCAGGATCTCCAGGCTGCGGAAGCTCAGGTTGCGGGCTTTCGGGTAAATGAACACCTCGCGGCGTTTTTCCACCAGCAGCGAGCGAACGCCGTGCTTGGCCAGCAGCGCCGCGGTGGTCAGGCCGGCCGCGCCGGCGCCGACGATCAGGACGGGAACCCGCTCGACGGTCATCGCCACCTCCTGCCTTAGACGGAACTTATTAGTTCCGCCTATAGCCACTGTGGCACGTCCCGCTAGGCGCCGGCAAGCGGCAGGATCACGTCCTCGATCACCCGCCGGACAAAGACGCGGTCCATCGGGCGGCCGGTCATCACCCGCAGCACGTTGAGGCCCAGGGCCACGTCGGGGATCAGGCTCAGGTCGCGCCCCGCCGGGAGCTCGCCGCGGGCCACCGCGCGGTCGAGCACGCTGCGCACGATGTGGCGCGGCGGCGACAGCACGAGGTCGTCCAGGGCCGCCGCGAGGACGGGATCGCGCATCGCCGCCGTCGCGACCCCGACGATGACCTGAATCATGTTGAGCTCCGCGGCATCGAAATCCGGCACCGCCGCGATCAACGCCTCGATGTCGCCGGCGAGGCTGCCGGTGTCGGGCACCTCGACGGCACCCCGCCGTCGTCGCCAGTGGGCGATCGCCTCGGCGACCACCACCGCCTTCGACGGCCAGCGGCGATAGATGGCGGCCTTGCCGACGCCGGCGCGGGACGCCACGTCGTCCATGCTCAAGCGGTCGTAACCGTGTTCGGCCACGCCCGCCAGCGCCGCATCCAGGATGGCCGCGTCCAGGGACCGGTCGAGACGTCGCGGACGGGATGCACGCGCCACCCGCTCACCTCCTCGATACGGATCAGTTCCGTTAAAGATACTCCCGCGCCACGTCGACGACCCGCTCACGATCCGATCCCACCAGGCCGATGCGGGTCCGCCGGTCCACGATGTCGGAGACCTCCAGGGCGCACTCGTGGGTCACCGCGTACTCGAACTCCGCCCGGGTGACGTCGATGCCTTCGGCGACCGGGTCGGTCGGGCGCCCGCAGGTCGCGGCGGCGACGACGTTGGCTGCTTCGGCACCGTAGCGCGCTACCAGCGACGGCGGCAGACCCGCCGACGACGCATCAGAACCCGGATTCGAAGGCGCCCCGATCAAAGGCAGGTCGCGCGTGCGGCACTTCCCGGCGCTCAGCCGCCGCAGGCCGACGGCGCGATCCACGACATCTTCTGCCATGTAACGGTATTCGGTGAGCTTGCCGCCGATCACGCTGATGACGCCGGAGGTCGCCTCGACGACGGCGTGCTCGCGCGACACGTCGGTGGTGCGGCCCGCACCGGTGTCGATCAGCGGCCGCAGCCCGGCGTAGGCGCCGAGTACATCGCTCACGCCGAGCGAGGCCCCCAGCGCCGTGTTGACCGTTTCCAGCAGGAACGCGACCTCGTCCGCGGAGGGCTCCGGCACGTCGGGGATCGGGCCGGGTGCCGCCTCGTCGGTCAGGCCCAGATAGACCCGGCCCAGCTGCTCGGGCATGGCGAACACGAAGCGGTTCAGCTCGCCGGGAATCGGAATGGTCAGGGCCGCAGTCGGATTGCCGAAGGTAGCGGCGTCGAACACCAGGTGGGTCCCGCGGCTGGGCCGCAACCGCAACGACCCGTCGATCTCCCCCGCCCACCCCCCGGCCGCGTTGATCACCGCACGGGCCGACACGTCGAACGACTCTCCGGCGCGCCGATCGGTCAACCGCACCGAGGTGCCGGTGGCCTCGGAGGCTGCGACGTAGGTCAGGATCCGGGCACCGTGCTGCGCAGCGGTGCGCGCGACCGCGACGACGAGCCGGGCGTCGTCGATCAACTGCCCGTCGTAGGCCAGCAGGCCACCGGAGAGGCCGTCGCGTCGCACGGTGGGCGCCATCTCCACCACCCGCGAGGCCGGCACCCGTCGCGAGCGCGGCAGCACCGACGACGGCGTGCCCGCCAAGACCCGCAAAAGGTCGCCGGCCAGGAACCCAGCGCGCACCAGCGCCCGCGAGCCCCGTCTCATCGACGGCAGCAGCGGCACCAGCTGGGGCATCGCGTGCACGAGATGAGGCGCGTTGCGCGACATCAGGATTCCGCGCTCGATGGCGCTGCGCCGGGCGATGCCCACGTTGCCGCTCGCCAGGTAGCGCAGGCCACCGTGGACCAGTTTCGAACTCCAGCGGCTGGTGCCGAACGCCAGGTCGTGCTTTTCCACCAGCGCCACGCGCAGCCCGCGCGACGCGGCGTCCAATGCGATCCCGGCGCCGGTGATGCCCCCGCCGATCACGACCACGTCCACCGGCTCCCCGTCGGCCAGCGCGGCAAGGTCGGCGGCGCGGCGCGCGGCGTTCAGGGCCGACGGGCTCACGACAGGTACCCGTTCAGCGCGCACGCCAGTTCGGTGGCCAGTGCGTCGACGTTCAGGATCGGCCGGACGATCCGTTCGGACTGGATGGTCGACTGCGCGATCAGCAGCACCATGGTGGCCATCTGCATCGCATCGCCGGCGCGGACGCTGCCGTGGCGTTGGGCGGCGCACAGCCGCTCGGCCAGGGCGTCGATGAGCATCTGCTGGCTGGCGCCGAGGCGTTCGGTGATGTAGATGGGGGCCAGCTCGGAGTGCAGCACCGACATCACCAGGTCGTCGCGCCGCAGCAGGTCGGCCACCGTGACGATCTGTCGCACCAACGATTCCCGGTCGTCGCCGAGCAATGGGGCGTCGCGCAGCACGGCGGTGATGTGCCGGGTCAGCAGCGCCGCCACGATCGACTTGGTGTCCGGCCAGCGGCGGTACACGGTCGGCCGGCTGACGCCCGCCCGCCGCGCGATCTCGGCCAGGGTCACCCGGTCTACCCCGAAATCGACGACGCAGGTGGCCGCCGCCGACAGGATCCGGTCCCCGGTATCCGCCGGAGCGTTACTGATTGACAGCATATGTAATACTGTAACGCATGACGCACCCCGAGCAACTCCTCCCGCCGATGAAATGGGACGCGTGGGGGGATCCCGCCGCGGCCAAGCCGCTGTCCGAGGGCATCCGCTCGCTGCTGAAACAGGCTGTGGGGCTTGAGGATTCACGTCTCCAAGAACTCGACGCCGACCAGGTGCGGCTCACCCCGTCGAGGTTGCCAACCTCCGATGCCGACGCGCTGGCCCGTATCGTCGGCGCCGAATACTGCCGCACAACCGACCGCGACCGGCTCCTGCGTGCCGGCGGCAAATCCACCCTCGACCTGCTGCGACGCAAAGACAACGGAGTCCAGGACGCGCCCGACGCCGTGCTGCTCCCCGCTGACGACGACGCCGTCGCCGCGGTCCTGCGGTATTGCTCCGAGCACCGCATCGCGGTGGTCCCGTTCGGCGGCGGCACCAGCGTGGTCGGAGGGCTCGACCCCATCCGCGGCGAGTTCGGCGCCGTGGTGTCGCTGGACCTGCGCCGCCTCGACGAGCTCATCGAGCTCGACGAGGTCTCCGGCCAGGCCGTGCTCGGGGCCGGACTCACCGGGCCGGACGCCGAACGGCTGCTCGGCGCAAAAGGCTTTTCGCTCGGGCATTTCCCGCAGAGCTTCGAATACGCCACGATCGGCGGCTTCGCCGCGACGCGATCGTCGGGGCAGGACTCGGCGGGCTACGGCCGATTCAACGACATGGTGCGCGGCCTGCGGATGGTCACCCCCGTCGGCACCATCGACCTCGGCCGCGGCCCGGACTCGGCGGCGGGCCCCGACCTGCGCCAGCTGCTGCTGGGCTCGGAGGGCACGTTCGGCGTCATCACCCAGGTTCGGCTGCGCGTGCACCGCATCCCGGAAGCCGTCCGGTATGAGGCGTGGTCGTTCCCCGACTTCGAGACCGGCGCCGCGGCCCTGCGCGCTGTCACCCAAAACGCCACCGGCCCCACCGTCATTCGGCTCTCCGACGAGGCCGAGACCGGGGTCAACCTCGCGACCACCGAGGCGATCGGCGAATCCCAGATCACCGGCGGCTGCCTGGGCATCACTGTGTTCGAGGGCACCGAGGACCACGTCGAGAGCCGGCACGCCGAGACCAGCGCGCTGCTGGCGGCCAAGGGGGGCACGTCGCTGGGCGAGGGACCCGCACGGGCGTGGGAACGGGGCCGGTTCGGCGCGCCGTACCTGCGCGACGCGCTGCTGTCGGCGGGCGCGCTTTGCGAGACCTTGGAGACGGCCACCGACTGGGCGAACGTGCCGAAGCTGAAAGCCGCTGTCACCCAGGCGCTTACGGGTGCGCTGGCCGATTCGGGCACGCCGGCTCTGGTGATGTGCCACATCTCGCACGTCTACCCCACCGGCGCCTCGCTGTACTTCACCGTCGTCGCCGGACAGCGGGGCAACCCGATCGAACAGTGGCAGACGGCCAAAAGGGCCGCCTCGGACGCGATCATCGCCAACGGCGGCACCATCACGCACCACCACGCCGTCGGCGCCGACCACCGGCCCTGGATGCGCGAGGAGGTCGGCGACCTGGGCGTGCAGGTGCTGCGCGCGGTCAAGACCACCCTCGACCCGGCCGGAATCCTCAACCCGGGCAAGCTGATTCCGTGACCAAACGAGAAGTCGGCAAGGTCACCGCGCTGACCAATCCGGTATCGGGGCACGGCGCCGCAATCAGCGCCGCACAACGAGCGATCGCGCGGCTGCACGAGCGGGGCGTGCAGGTCACCGAGATCATCGGCGACGACGCCCAGGACGCGCGCCACCTCGTCGGCGCCGAAATCGAGAGGGGCACCGACGCGGTGATGGTCACCGGCGGCGACGGCGTCGTCTCCAACGCGCTGCAGGTGCTGGCGGGCACCGGCGTCCCGCTGGGCATCGTTCCGGCCGGCACCGGCAACGATCACGCCCGCGAATTCGGCCTACCCACAAAGGATCCCGAGGCCGCCGCCGACGTCGTCGCCGACGGATGGACGGAAACCATCGACCTGGGCCGGATCACCGACAGCGCGGGAACGGCCAAATGGTTCGGCACCGTCGCCGCCGCCGGCTTCGACTCCCTGGTCACCGACCGGGCCAACCGGATGAGCTGGCCCCACGGACGGTTGCGCTACTACCTGGCGATGCTCGCCGAGCTGTCGCAGCTGCGGCTGCTGCCGTTCCGAATGGTGCTCGACGGAACGAAAGAGATTGACGCCGACATCACACTCGCGGCCTTCGGCAACACCCGCAGCTACGGCGGTGGGCTCTTGATCTGCCCGAATGCCGATCCCACCGACGGCCTGCTCGACATCACCATGGCGCATTCGGCATCCCGCACCAAGCTGGTTCGCCTCTTCCCCACCGTCATGAAGGGCACCCACGTCGACCTCGACGAGGTCACCACGGCGCGCGCCAAGTCGATTCATGTCGAGTGCCCGGGCATCAACGTCTACGCCGACGGCGACTTCGCCTGCCCGCTGCCGGCCGAGATCTCCGCGGTGCCCGCCGCAGCGCAGATTCTTCGTTCCCCGCGGTGAAGTTCAGACGGTGTGGTGCCGCCCCCCGGGCACGCCAGTGCCCTTCATCGCAGGTTGCCAATCTGGCTGCCGAGGTCGTCGAGGTAATCGTCGTAGGCGGCGATGACGTCGTCGAGGTCCAGTTGCTTTGGTAGATCGTCGGGACGCTGGCGCGTGGTGAGGTAGTCGATGGTGGCGGCGATGACGCGCGTTTCGTCGGCGTCGGGTCCGGCGATGCGCGCGACAACCTCTGGCGTGGCTCGTATCCGGATGGTCACGCGGTCCTCGCCCTGGGCGACACGCACGAGATAGTCGTGGTCACCGAGCGCTTCGATTTCGGGCCTTTCGATATTTTTCATGGCCGTTTCCTGCTTCCCGAATGCGCGTCGCGACATCCCGATGCGCCAACCTGTACCAACCTATTTTAACGGGTTATAGTCATTTAAAAAATACCGCCGCGGTGACGCGTGTGGCGTCGACTTCGTTATACTCGGAGCATCGCACCCAAACGGCCCCCCATCCTTATTTCGGTTTTGGCTCCGCGTCTGCTGAAAGCGATTTCCAAGGCGAACGTGGCGATTTATCGCGCCACCGACGGCCGCCTCGCCGGCCACGAGTTGGGGCTGCCCCTGTGTCTGTTGACCACGACCGGCCGCAAGAGCGGGTTATCCAGAACGACTCCACTGATATTCATGGCCGACGGTGACCGACTGGTTCTGGTGGCGTCGCAGGGTGGCCTGCCCACTCACCCGATGTGGTTTCTGAACCTTCGCGCCAACCCCGATGTGCGCGTGCAGATCCGAGCGCAGACTCGCAGCATGCGTGCGCGCGTCGCCGACGACGCGGAACGCACACAACTGTGGCCGCGACTCGTCGCGCACAACCCGCGGTGGGCCAGATACCAGTCGTGGACCGACCGAGTGATTCCGGTGGTGGTCTGTGAGCCGGCGTAGCGCCTACGCGGTCAATTGGTGCCCGAGGGTGTGCTCGTAGCCAGGAGATCGGCGAGGACCGCGGCTTCACTGATATCAACAGCTTTGGAGGCGGTCAGCAGAGTCAACGTCTGCCGCTTCATCAAGTCATGAAGATGCGCCAGTGCTTTCGTGCGTTCAGAATCGGTCAACTCGCGACGGTAACGACGGACAAACTCGTCGAACAACTTCGGGTCGTGGTGGTACCACTTGCGCAGTTCGGTGGACGGAGCGATGTGCTTGCACCACTCATCCAGCTGGGCCCTGGCTTTGCTCATGCCCCGGGGCCAGATCGGACGTGCCGCGGTCGGGTCAACACCTCACTTGTCGGCGTTTCACTCACCTGCCACCAGCGTGGCCAGGCAGAGTTGCGGCTTGACAAACGGCTCGAGGCGAGCCTGCAGTGCCGGGCGTGGGGACATCGGCAGGCCTTGGTGGGTCGGTGAATTGTCGAGGATGCCCTGCAGCAGCCCCAGATGCACTCCGCAAACCACCTCGGGGCGGGAGGAGGCCAGATCCCTGACCGGGCAGGCGTGCATCCGGATGGTCCGCTGCCGCCGATGCGGCGGGCCACTGCCGGCCCGCGGGGATGTTGGCTCTGCCCCGGCGACGAGTTCGGGAGCGAACCCCAACCCGGCGAGAGCCCGGGTGGTGTCCACCGCCACTCGGTCGAGCACGTCGTCGGCGTCGGCCTCCGCCGTCTCCTGGGGAACCGCCAACCGGGTGGCCCATTTCTGTCCGGCACGCTGTGCACGGCGAGCGCGGGTTTCCTCCGTCCTGCCCAACTCCATCGCCAGGACCTCGGCCAGAGTCCGATAGTCCATCCCTACCTCGGTCGCTCGATAGCCGGTGCGGGGCCGACCGCGGCCGGGTCGGTTCATTCGGGTGCGCACGATCACCCCCTCGTCACAGAGGGTGTCCAGGTGAAACCGCACCGTCGTGACGTGCAATCCCATCTCCGCAGCAAGCTCGACGGCATCGATCGCACCGTCGTGCTGGCGCACCAACGCCAGCACCCGTTCACGTTGTCGGTTGCGAGGCAGTCGATCTCGTCGTGGCCGCCCCGCTCGCGTGTCTGTCTCGCCGTCCACCTCGCGCCTTCCATCGACGTTATTTAACGGATATACTTCCCTTATATTAGCAGTGTCGGTCCACGGAAAGAGGTGGTGGGCGTGACAGTCGTGGCGTTCGCCGACCAGAAGCGGGCGCGAGGACGGATGCTCGTGGCCGCCGTGGCGCTCGCGTGTTTGGCCGCGTTGACTCCGCGCACGCTTAACGAGGCAGAGGTCAGAGTGCGGAGGACTCCGCCACCACCGAGAACAGCATCGAGCGACGCACGCGTCACGCGGCGGACCGGACCGGTCTGCGACGCCATTTCCGCGGTCACGATGCCGGATACCGTCATCGAACTGCTCCTCGGTCAGTCGCGGAGCGCAACGTCAACCCAAATCCGATGACGAACAGCCCGGCGGCGCCTGCCGAAAGGTAAAGGCCAGGGGCGGAATTGGAGCCAATAATGATCATCCTGTACGCACTGGCCGCAGCGGGTGCGCTTGGCGTGCTGTGGCTGGGAGCGAGCCTGCGCGTCGTCAAGCAATTCGAACGCGGTGTCGTCTTTCGATTCGGCCGCGTCCAAAAAGCAGTCCGCGGACCGGGACTGACGATGTTGCTACCTTTCGCCGATCGGCTCGACAAGGTCAACATGCAGATCATCACGATGCCCGTGCCCGCTCAGGACGGCATCACCCGCGACAATGTCACGGTACGGGTGGACGCCGTCATCTACTTCAACGTTGCCGATCCGGTGCGGGTGGCCGTCGACGTGCAGGACTACGTGTCCGCCATCGGGCAGGTAGCCCAGACATCATTGCGTTCCATCATCGGCAAAAGCGATCTCGACGATCTACTGTGCAACCGGGAAGGTCTGAATCAGGGCCTGGAGCTGATGATCGACAGTCCCGCGCTGGGTTGGGGTGTGCACATCGACCGGGTCGAGATCAAGGATGTCGTCCTGCCGGACTCGATGAAACGGTCGATGTCGCGCCAAGCGGAAGCCGAGCGTGAGCGACGAGCGCGGATCATCACCGCCGACGGCGAACTACAGGCATCGCAGAAACTGTCCCAAGCGGCCGAAGTGATGGCCGAGCATCCCGCCGCGCTGCAACTACGGCTCCTGCAAACCGTCGTCGAAGTCGCCGCCGAGAAGAACTCCACCCTGGTGCTGCCCTTCCCCGTCGAACTGCTCCGCTTCCTCGAACGCGCGACGTCGCCAGCAGCCGAACCGAACGATGAGGCCACGCCCGCCGGGCCGGACGAAACGTCCACGCTCGAGCGTGCTCGGGTCCCCGACGATGCCAGCGAGCTCCAGCTAGCTAGCCGACCCCCCGGCTGAGCCAGGTCACCTCGCCGGCGTCGCCGCCGTCGCGATAGACCTCGAGCGCCTCGTCCCACGCCGTCCCGAGCACCGAATCCAGCTCGGCGGCCAGCGTGTCCGCGCCCTGGGCCATCATCACGCGCAACCGCATCTCGCCGACCATGACGTCGCCGTTGGCGCTCATCGACCCGCTCCACAACCCGAGCTGCGGGGTGTGGCTGAACCGGTGGCCGTCGACTCCCGGGCTGGGATCCTCAGTGACCTCGAAGCGCAGCACCGACCACGAGCGCAGCGCGTTGGCCAGCCGGGCGCCGGTGCCCACCGGCCCGACCCAGTTGGTGACCGCGCGTAGTTGTCCCGGCATCGCCGGCTGCGGTGTCCACACCAGGTTGGCCTTGGACTGCAGGGTCGACGAGAGCGCCCACTCGACATGCGGGCAGACCGCCGCGGGCGAGGCATGAACGTACACCACGCCTGTCGTCATGTCGGCGAATTGGTTCGACGCACGCATCTCCTGCTCCTTCGGTTCCACGAGGGACGTCTTCCCCAACGACCTGGCGGTTCCGTACGGACCAAAAAATTTGTGTGTCGTGCGTGTCTATTGTGCCTCGTGATACCCGTGTTGCGCTAGTGTGCATTCCCAAATCAGGTGTTTTCACATATCACCAGGTCGCAAACCTCGGGCCACACGCCCAGCGCCCACTCGCCGAATTCGCGGTCGGTCAGCACCACCAGCGCCAGGTCAGCGTCGGGATCCGCCCAGATGAAGCCACCTGCCTGGCCGAAATGGCCGAACGTGCGCGCCGAGTTGCGCGCGCCCGTCCAGTGCGGCGATTTCGCGTCTTTGAGCTCGAATCCCAGTCCCCAGTCGTTGGGCCGCTGCTGGCCGTATCCGGGCAGCACGCCGTCCAGGCCGGGAAATTGCACGGTCGTGGCCTCGGCGTGCAGCTGCGCAGAGACCGTCGTCGGGCGCAGCAGGTCGCCGGCGAAAACGGCCAGGTCGGCGACCGTCGAGGTCGCGCCGAACCCGGCGGCCGCAAAGCCGCCGTCCAGCCGGGTCGCCGCCATGCCCAGCGGCTCGCACACCGCCTCGGCCAGGTAGGCGCCGAATTCGATCCCCGACTCGGCCTGCACCGCCTCGGCCAGCACGGCGAAGCCGTAGTTGGAGTACATCCGCCGGGTGCCGGGCTTGGCCAGCACCCGATCGGAGTGCATGGCCAGGCCCGACGCGTGCGCCAGCAGGTGGCGGATCGTGGCGCCGGGCGGGCCGGCCGGGGTGTCCAGCTCGACGACGCCCTCCTCGACGGCGACGTGCACGGCGCGGGCCACCAGCGGCTTGGTCACCGACGCCAGCTCGAAGACCCGCCCGGTGTCGCCGTGGCTGGCCAGCACCCCGCCGGGCCCGACGACCACGGCGGCGGCGGCCGGCACCGGCCAGTCGTCCAGCACCGCCAGGGCTTTGGACGCGCCCATCACTTCCGGGCGATGTAGTAGCTGTTGATCGGGTCCGACTCGATCTCGACCACCGCGACGTCGTCGAACCCGGCGTCGGCGAGCATCGAGGTGGCCAGCTGCGTGCCCCACGCGGTGCCCAGCCCGGCGCCGTCCAGCGCCAGCGACACCGTCATGCAGTGCATCAGCGACACCGTGTACAGGTAGGTGCTCATCGGGACGCCGACGTTCTCCTCGAGCCGGCTCGACGCCTTGATGTCGGCCATCAGGAAGACCCCGCCGGGTCGCAGCGCGCGGTAGATGTTCTCCAGCACCCGCGCCGGCTGGGCCTGGTCGTGGATGGCGTCGAACACGGTGATGACGTCGTAGGCGTCGCGCTTGTCCAGCTCCGTCAGGTTGTGGCTTTCGAAACTCGCGTTCGTCAGGGCGAGCCGGGCGGCCTCGTCGATCCCCGTGGCGATGGCCTCGTCGGAAAAGTCGATGCCGGTGAACCGGCTGGCCGGGAACGCCCGCGCCATCACGTTGATCGCGTGGCCGCTGCCGCACCCGAAGTCAGCGACGTCGGCGCCGGCGCGCAGGCGGTCGGGCAGGCCGTCGACCAGTGGCAGCACGACGTCGACGAGCGCGATGTCGAACACCGCGGCGCTCTGCTCGGCCATCAGCGCGTGGAAGCGGGGGAACTCGCTGTAGGGCAGCCCGCCGCCGTTTTTGAAGCAGCCGACGATCTTCTGCTCGACCTCGCCGAGCTGCGGCAGGAACATCGCCACCAGGGCCAGGTTGGCCGGCCCGGCCGCGCGGGTGAGCGCGCCGGCGCGGTGGGCGGGCAGCGAGTAGGCGGCGGTGTCGGGGTCGTAGTCGACGACGTGCCCGGTGGTCATGCCGGCCAGCCACTCCCGCACGTAGCGTTCGTTGAGCCCCGCGGCCTCGGCGAGCTGCGCGCTGGTGGCCGACGGAACCTCGGCCAGCGCGTCCAGCAGGCCGGTCTGGTGTCCGATGCTCAGCAGTATGGTGAGGCTCGCGCCGTCGACGGCCGCGACCATTCGCTCGGCGAATTCTTCGGGCGTCTCGGTGGCCGTCACGCTTCGCGACGCTACACCCCAGTAGGTTGTAGTCCATGAGTCAGACAGTGCGGGGAGTGATTTCACGCAGGAAGGGCGAGCCCGTCGAGTTGGTCGACATTGTGGTGCCGGATCCGGGGCCGGGCGAGGCGGTGGTCGATGTCATCGCGTGCGGGGTGTGCCACACCGACCTGACCTATCGCGAGGGCGGCATCAACGACGAGTACCCGTTCCTGTTGGGCCACGAGGCCGCGGGCACCGTCGAGGCCGTCGGGCCCGGCGTAACCGCCGTCGCCCCAGGCGATTTCGTGATCTTGAACTGGCGCGCGGTGTGCGGACAGTGCCGCGCCTGCAAACGCGGGCGCCCGCAGCTGTGCTTCGACACCTTCAACGCCGCACAAAAGATGACCCTGACCGACGGCACCGAGCTCACCCCGGCCCTTGGCATCGGCGCGTTCGCCGACAAGACCCTGGTCGCCGCCAGCCAATGCACCAAGGTCGACCCCGCAGCCGACCCCGCCGTGGCCGGGCTGCTCGGCTGCGGGGTGATGGCCGGAATCGGTGCGGCGATCAACACCGGCGCGGTGACCCGCGACGACACCGTGGCGGTGATCGGCTGCGGCGGCGTCGGGGATGCCGCGATCGCCGGCGCCGCCCTGGTCGGGGCCCGCCAGATCATCGCCGTGGACACCGACAACACCAAACTGGATCTGGCCCGGACCTTCGGCGCCACCCACACCGTCAACGCCCGCGAATTCGACGTCGTGCAAACCATCCAGGACCTCACCGGCGGCTTCGGCGTCGACGTGGCCATCGACGCCGTGGGCCGGCCCGAAACCTGGAAGCAAGCCTTCTACGCCCGCGACCTGGCCGGAACCGTCGTGCTCGTCGGAGTCCCCACCCCCGACATGCAACTCGAGATGCCGCTGGTCGACTTCTTTTCCCACGGCGGCTCGCTCAAATCCTCGTGGTACGGCGACTGCCTGCCCGAACGCGACTTCCCCACCCTCATCGACCTGCACCTGCAGGGCCGGCTGCCCCTGGACAAATTCGTCTCCGAACGCATCGGCCTCGACGACATCGAAGGCGCCTTCCATAAAATGCACGACGGCAAAATCCTGCGCTCGGTGGTGATGCTCTGATGGTCAACATCGACCGCGTCGTCACCCACGGCACCTTCGAACTCGACGGCGGCAGCTGGGAAGTCGACAACAACATCTGGCTCATCGGCGACAACTCCAACGTGGTGGTGTTCGACGCCGCCCACGACGCCGCCCCGATCGTCGAGGCCGTCGCCGGGCGCCACGTGGTCGCGGTGGTGTGCACGCACGGCCACAACGATCACGTCACCGTGGCGCCGGAACTCGGCCAGACGCTCGACGCGCCGGTGCTGCTGCATCCCGGCGACGAGGAGCTGTGGCGAATGACCCACCCGGACAAGGAGTTCCGCTCGATCTCCGACGGCGAGACGCTGTGCGTCGGCGGCGCAAGTCTGCTGGCGCTGCACACTCCGGGCCACTCGCCGGGATCGGTGTGCTGGTATGCCCCCGAGCTGGGCGTGGTGTTCAGCGGCGACACGCTGTTCGCCGGCGGACCGGGCGCGACGGGTCGCTCCTTCTCCGACTTCCCGACGATCCTGCAGTCCATCTCGGAGCGCCTCGGCAAGCTGCCCGGCGACACCGTCGTGCACACCGGCCACGGCGACAGCACCACCGTCGGCGAGGAAATCGTGCACTACGAGGAATGGGTGGTCCGGGGGCACTAAGGCCTAGCCCGCCGAACGTGAAACTGTTGCGAGTTTTCGCGCCGAATTTCGCAACAGCTGCACGCTCGGCGATCCGAAAGCTCAGTACCCGTCGAGGATCCGCTGCTTCTCGGTCTCGAACTCCTCCTCGGTCAGCGCCCCGGAATCCCGCAGCCCCGCCAGCGTTTTGAGCCGCTCGAGGCGGACGCCCTGGTCGCTGGGTTCGTACGCCACCGCGGCCGCCACCACGGCCCGGCGCCGGGTGCGCGAAAGCCACACACCGGACCCGACCGCATCGACCAGGCCCACCACGAACAGCCCGACGAACACCCACACCAAAAAACCGTAGGAACTGTTGTGGCCGAACGCCAGACGCGGGTTGATGTACCCGTTGACCTGGCCGTCGGTGGTCACGGTGTAGGTGCCGCTGACGGGGATCTGCGCCACCCACACGCGCACCCGCGCGTCGTTGTTGACCGTCGTTGTGCTGCCGATGTTTTCGGTCACCGCGGGTTGCGCCACGCCCTCGGGCGGCGCGATCGTGACCCCAAGCGGCGGCACCGGCAACCCGCCGCGCGAACTGCCGATCACGACGGTGTGCAGGCTGACGGTCACCTCACCAGCGGGCAGGTACAAATTCGCCGAGCCCGGGATCGGCACCTCGCCGTAGGCGTTGTACTTGTCCAGCACGAACGCGTTGAGCACCAGGGTGACGATGAAGCCGCCCACCGCCACGACCATCATCACCACGGCGCCGGCCAGCGAAATCTTCGCGAGCCGTCTGCTGTTCATCCAGGCAGTGTGTCACGCAAACGGGCACACTGGGACGGGACTCACACGAAGGGAGTGACACGCATGGCCAACGATCTCGTCGCCACGGTGCCCGATCTGTCGGGCAAGCTGGCAATCGTCACCGGGGCCAACAGCGGGCTGGGGTTCGGGCTGGCGCGGCGGCTGTCGGCCGCCGGCGCCGACGTCGTGATGGCGATCCGCAACCGCGCCAAGGGTGACAAGGCCATCGAGGACATCCGCGCCACCGTCCCCGACGCCAAGCTGAGCATCAAATCCCTCGACCTGTCGTCGCTGGCCTCCGTCGCCGCGCTGGCCGAGCAGCTCAACGCCGAGGGCCGACCGATCGACATCCTGATCAACAACGCCGGCGTCATGACGCCCCCGGACCGCGACACCACCGCCGACGGCTTCGAATTGCAGTTCGGCAGCAACCATCTCGGGCATTTCGCGCTGACCGGTCACGTGCTGCCGCTGTTGCGCGCCGCGCAGGGCGCCCGCGTCGTCTCGCTGAGCAGCCTCGCGGCCCGCCAAAGCGGCAAGATCCACTTCGACGACCCCCAGTTCGAGAAGTCCTACGCCGCCATGTCGGCCTACGGGCAGTCGAAGCTGGCGGTGTTGATGTTCGCCCTCGAACTTGACCGGCGCAGCCGCGCGGCCGGGTGGGGCATCGTGTCCAATGCCGCGCACCCCGGGCTGACCAAGACCAACCTCCAGATCAGCGGCCCGTCGCACGGCCGCGAACGGCCCGCGCTGATGGAGCGGCTGTACAAGACGTCCTGGCGGTTCGCGCCGTTCTTGTGGCAAGAAATCGACGAGGGAATCCTGCCGGCGCTGTACGCGGCCGCCGCCCGGCACGCCGAGGGCGGCGCGTTCTACGGCCCCCGCGGCATCGGCGAGTTGGCCGGCGGCGGGGTCAGGCCGGCCAAGGTGCCCGCGCGCGCCCGTAACGAGGACGACTGCCGGCGACTGTGGGAGCTTTCCGAGCAGCTCACCGGCGTGCGCTACCCGCAACCCGACTGACTATCGTGGGCCCATGCGGCCGGAATCTCGTCTGCCCGAATCAAGCATCGTGGTCCGGCCCGAGCCGCCGGCCAGCGCCACCTACACCCAGTCGTCGCGGCTGCAGGCCGCCGGCCTGGCGCACGCCGTCGCGCTGTTCGAGCGGGCCGCGGAGGAGGTGCCGCTGCCCGCGGCCCCGCAGCCGATCGTCGTCGCCGACTACGGTGCCGCCAACGGGCACAACTCGCTGAAGCCGCTGTCGGCGGGCATCGCGGTGCTGCGCCGGCGCACCCGCGCCGACCACGCGATCCTGGTGACCCACACCGACGTGCCGGACAACGACTTCACGGCGCTGTTCCGGACCCTCGCCGACGACCCGGACAGCTATTTGCACACGGACGCAAAGGGTTTCGCCTCGGCCATCGGCCGGTCGTTCTACGGGCAGATCGTGCCGTCCAACACCGTCAACCTCGGCTGGACGTCGTGGGCCACCCAGTGGGTCAGCCGGATACCGTGCGAGCTCCACGATCACGTGCACGTCGCCCACAGCGGCGACGACGCGGCCCGCGCGGCCTATGCCCACCAGGCCGCCCTGGACTGGCACGACTTCGTGGCGTTCCGCGGGCGGGAGCTGGCCCCCGGCGGGCGGCTGGTGGTGCTGACGCTGGCCATCGACGACGACGGCACCCCCGGCTTCGGGCCGCTGCTCGACGCGATCGTCGCCACGCTGGCGGAACAGGCGCGCGACGGCCTGATCAGCGACGACGAGCGGCGCCGCCTGGCCATCCCCACAGTTGCCCGCGGCGAGAAGGACTTTCGTGCGCCGTTCGCGCCCAGCGGCCGGTTCGAGAGCCTGACTATCGAACATCTCGAGACGTTCAACGCCGAGGACCGATTCTGGGCCAGGCTTCAAACCGACGACGACACAGCGGCTTTCGGCGCGCAGTGGGCGGCGTTCGCACGGGCAGCGCTGTTCGGGGCCCTGGCGAGCGGGCTGGACGGTGGCCCCGACGACCCGCGGGCCGCGGAGTTCGTCGACCAACTCGAGGCGGCCGTCGCCGCGCGCCTGGCCGGCGCGCCCGAGCCGATGCGGATTCCGCTGGCCTCGGTGGTGCTGGTCAAACGCGAGCACTGACGAGAGTTTCGACACGACACCGCGGCGGGTAACCCGGGAGAATACTGCGACTCTCGAGGGGATACGTGCATGAGCGTGCAGGACGACAAAGAGGCTGGTCAAGAAGCCGATCAGCAGGCAACCGACGAGGCCGAGGACCGGCCGCCGACCGAAAAGCCGGAGCCGGACGACGACGACAAGAAGAAGGCCGCCGAGATGATGACGGCCTACGAGGAGCGGCCCACCGTGGTGCTGCCCGGCTCGGCCGCGATGGTCACCGGTACGGCGGTCAACGACTGGCTGGACGACGAGGGCAACCCGAAAACCGAGGCGCCCGAGGGCTCAGACGCAAACGCCCAGACCGACAGCGACCGGGACGAGGAAGCGTACAAGGAACAGGTCGAGAAGGACAAGGCGCTCAACGACCAACTGCGCGAGGCCGCCGCGGCCGACAACAAGGGCGAAAAAAGCTGAGCCGCAAGCTGTTTCAGCGAGGACCGAGCTGGCTGATCAACGTCGGGATCTCGGGCAGGCCGGGAATCGGCTCGTTGATCCCCGGGATCGGCGGCAGGGCCGGAAGCTCGGGGATCTCGGGGATACGCGGGATGCGAAGGCCTGGCGCCACGGGTCTGACGGCCGGTTCCGGGGCGAGCGGCGCCGGAGCGACCGTCTCCTGCTGAGCCTCCGGCGGCGCGGGCGGTTCCGTCGTCGCCGGTGGGCTCTCCTCGGCGCTGGGCGGGGGTTGCACCGCCGGCCGGGGCACGGCAGTGCTGACCGCCGGCGGGGTCGGCTTGGTCGCAGGCCGGCTTCCGGAGCCCAAGGCGATCGCTGCCGCGGCGCCCGCGGCCAGCAAAAGCGCCACCAAACCGCCGATGATCAGCAGCGCGGGCCTGCGTCGACGAGACTCGGGATCCGCGGCCGGGGGCTCCGGGTGTTCGCTCTGCTCATCCTGCTCAGCCTTGACGGCCGGACGAGCGGAAGTGCGGGCCTGCGGCCAGGCCAGCGCGGAGGTGTCGAGCACCGGGCCCTCGGTGGTCGCGGCCGCCGCGGGGCTGGTCGGCGCGGGGCTGGTCGGCGCGGGACTGGTCGGCGTCAGCATCCGCGCCGCGGCCGTCGCCGCGGCGGGAATCAGCGCGGTGGGGCTGTCGTCCCCCGCATCCTGGGCCGCGCGCACGCTGGCGCCCAGCGCGGCCGTCAGGTGCGGGCGCGGCGTCGTGATCACCGGCACCCGAAGATGTGCCGACAGCGTCGTGGTGACCGTCGGCATGCTCGCCCCGCCTCCCGCCGCGACCACTGCGGCCAGATCGCGAATCCCGTTGCGCCGCAACGTATCGTCCAGCACATCGACGAAGGTGGTCAGTGACCCGCGGATCGCCTCGTCGAGATCGGCCCGGCCGAGCCGGACGGGCGGTTCGTCGGCGACGGTGGCCACCGTGCCCGACGACAGCTGCTCCTTGGCGCCGCGGCACCCGGTGCGGAGCCGGCTCAACGAGCCGACCGTGTTCGACAGGCTGTCCACGACGGCGGTCAATAAGATCTGGTCGATCATGTCGCCGGAGAAGTCGTGGTGCCGCACGGTCGGTGCCACGGGCCGGCCGGCCGCGTCCATCAGCGTGATGCTGGTGCCGCTGCCGCCGAAGTCGCACACGGCCACGGTCCCGCGGGCCGGTAGGCCCGGATTCGCCCGCACCGCGGCCAGCGCCGCGGCCGCATCGGGGATCAGCAACAGCGGCCGCGCGCGGTGCGACCATTCGGCCACCCGGCCCAGCGCGTCGCCCAGCGCGTCGACCGCCCTCGCGGACCAATGGGCCGGATAGCTCACCGCCACGGCGTCGGGCAGGGGCCGGCCGGCGGCGGCGTAGGCCAGCGCCCGCAACCCATCGGCGACCAGGGCCTCGCTGCGATGCGCCGAGCCGTCGGCCGCCACGATCCCCACCGGATCGCCGACCCGGTTCACGAAATCGGTGACGACCAGTCCCGGCTCGTCGAGCCTGGAGTTCTCCGACGGCACGCCGACCTCGGGCGGGCGTTGGCGGTAGAGCGTGAGAACGGGCTTGCGGGTGATCGCGACGTCATCGGTCACGGCCGCCAGGTTGGTGGCGCCGATCGACAAGCCCAGCGCGGTTCTTGCTCTGTCGGCCATCTACTCAATCCCCCGTATGCGGCGGCACCCGCCCCATTGTGCCGCCAAAAGCTGTTTCCCATCCAAGCGTTAGCTATGCGTCAGCTGTACGACCCGCTCAGCGGATGGCGCCCTCCCCGGCGATCAGCGGCAGGTCGAGTGGGGTCACCCAACCCGGCCGCAGGTCGTTGACCGCCGGCACGGCGTTGAGCGCACGCATCCCCGTCGCCAGGCACCCGGCCGTCGCCGCATCGCGGCCCGAGCCGTCGGTGAACCGGAACGCGGTCTCCTGGAAGATGCTCGGCGTCCCCTCGATCTCGACGCGATAGACGTCGTTGTCGTGCCCCGACGGCCAGTCGGGCGCGGCGTCGAGCCCGATGCGGTTGACGTGTTCGAGCTGGATGCGCGTCTCACCCCGGTAGACCCCGTTGATGGTGAACCGGACCGCGGCGACGTGCCCGGGCTTGATGACTCCCTTGGCCGTGGTGCGCTCCGTCGGGGTCACCCACTTGTCCCACGTGGTGGTGATCTCGTCGAGCATGATGCCCGCGGCGTGGGCGATCATCGGGACGGTGGCGCCCCACGCGAAGACCAACATGTTGGTGTCCTCGAGCATCGGGCTGTATTCGGGCTCCCGGCCGATGCCCATCTCGACCTCGTAGTCGCCCTCGTAGTTGGTGTAGTCCAACAACTCCGACGCGCGCACCCGCCGGATCTCCGAGCACAGCCCCATCAGCGTCATCGGGAACAGGTCGTTGGCGAACCCGGGGTCGATGCCGGTGGTGAAGCAGGACGACTCGCCCAGCTCGCAGGCCTCGGTGATGGGCGCGATCCAGTTCGGCGGGTTGAGGTGCATCGTCGGCCAGACCCACGGCGTCATCGCCGTGGAGCACACGTCGATGCCGGCCCGCAGGAACCGGGTGATCAGCTTGATGTTGTCCTTGGCGTGCAAGGCCGTCGGGCCGTAATGCACCAGCGCGTCGGGCTCGAGCGCGATCAGCGCGTCGACGTCGTCGGTCGCGGTGACGCCCACCGGATCGGGCAGCCCGCAGATGTCGCCGACGTCGCGGCCCACCTTGCTCGGATTGCTGACGCCGACGCCCACCAGCTCGAACAGGGGGTGCTTGACGATCTCGGCGATCACCATCCTGCCGACGAAGCCGGTGCCCCAGACCACCACACGCTTTGAGCCGCTTTCGGACATGCTCGCCTTCCGCTCCATAAGCCCCCGGTTCACCCTAGACCGGGCGACGTCCGTGGTGACACGATGTGAAACATGACCAATCATCTGCGCCGGCCCGCGATCCTGTTCGCGATCGGCATCGGGCTCGCGAACGCGTGCGGTGTGGCGGGTGCGGCGCCGCCGGACAACCCGCGCGTCCGCTACGAGGTGAGCGGCCCGGGCGTCGCCGAATTCATTTCGTACCAGACCGACAACGGCCAGCAGCGCGCGGTGAACGCGCAGCTGCCGTGGTCGACGCAGTTCACCTCCTTCGGCGGGCAGGTGTTCGTGGTCAGCGCCCAGGGGGCGGGACCCATCAGGTGCAAGATCCTGCTCGACGGCAACGACGTGAGCGACGCGACGGCGACGGTGGGCGCGCCCGCCAGAACCGTGTGCACCCACTAGGTCCGCCGGTGCCGCTCACGACCGGAATCGCGACTCGGGTCAACGGGACGCCGCCGCCCGAGATCCCGCTCGCCGACATCCATCTCGAGTCGCTGGAGTTCTGGAGCCTCGACGACGACGTGCGCGACGGCGCCTTCGCCACCTTGCGCCGCGAGGCCCCGATCTCGTTCTGGCCCGCGATCCAGATGGAGGGGTTCGAGTCGGGAACCGGGTATTGGTCGCTGACCAAGCTTGACGACGTACATTTCGCCAGCCGCCATCCGGACATCTTCAGTTCCGCGGGCGGGATCACGATCAACGACCAGACCCCGGAGCTGGCCGAGTATTTCGGTTCCATGATCGTGCTCGACGATCCGCGGCATCAGCGGCTGCGCTCGATCGTCAGCCGGGCGTTCACGCCAAAGGTGGTGGCGCGCATCGAGGCATCGGTGCGCGAGCGGGCCCACCGCCTGGTCAGCTCGCTGATCGCCAATCATCCCGACGGCGAGGCCGACCTGGTCAGCGAGCTCGCCGGGCCGCTGCCGTTGCAGATCATCTGCGACATGATGGGCATCCCCGAGGAAGACCACCAGCGCGTATTCCATTGGACCAACGTGATTCTCGGGTTCGGCGATCCCGACCTGACGCTGGACTTCGAGGAGTTCATGCAGGTGTCGATGGACATCGGCGCCTACGCCAGCGCGCTGGCCGAGGATCGGCGATCCAACCACCACGACGACCTGACCACCAGCCTGGTGGAGGCCGAGGTGGACGGCGACCGGCTGACGTCGCAGGAGATCGCGTCGTTCTTCATCCTGCTGGTGGTGGCCGGCAACGAGACGACACGCAACGCGATCAGCCACGGCGTGCTGGCGCTGTCGCGCTACCCATCGGAGCGCGAAAAGTGGTGGGCCGACTACGACGGTGTGGCGCCCACCGCGGTCGAGGAGATCGTGCGGTGGGCCTCGCCGGTGGTGTACATGCGGCGCACCCTGACCCGCGACATCGAGTTGAGCGGGATCAAGATGGCCGCGGGCGACAAGGCCGCGCTGTGGTACAACTCGGCCAACCGCGACGAGTCAAAGTTCGCCAACCCCTGGGCTTTCGACGTCACCCGCGACCCCAACCCGCATCTCGGCTTCGGCGGCGGCGGAGCGCATTTCTGCCTGGGCGCCAACCTGGCCCGCCGCGAGATCCGGGTCGTCTTCGACGAGTTGCGGCGCGAGATCCCCGACATCGTCGCCGTCGAGGAACCGGCGCGCCTGCTGTCGCAGTTCATCCACGGCATCAAGCGGTTGCCGGTCGCCTGGACCCCGCCTTCCTGATCTTCGGCGAGCAGACACAAAAGCACCCTTTCGCGCGGCGTGTCGGGTGCTTTTGCGTCTGCTCGGCAAGCCATACGCTGACGAGCGTGAGCACTCCCCCCATTCCCGCGTTTCCCGCTCCCGAGGTGCTGGCCGCGCGCCAGAAGCTCGTGCTCGACCACTTCCACGACGAGGTCCGCCACGCCTGGGACGACGTGCTGGCGACCTTCCCGCACCCGCGCTACGAGCTGATCCCGCAAATGGTCGTTCACGACGGCGACGAGGCCGTGCGCGGCTACTACGTCTACACGCGGACCGCGTTCCCCGACCAGGACCACGAGATCATCGCGCTGCGGCACAGCGCCGACGCGGTGATCGTCGAGTTCTGGCTGATGGGCACCCATCGCGGCTACCTCGGCAAGGTTCCGCCCACCGGCGGTCGCTTCCGGGTCCGGATGACCGCCTACTTTGTGTTTGACGAGACGGAAACGCTTGTCTGCGAACGCATTTACTTCGATACCCTGACGATGATCAAACAGCTGCTGGGTGGGCTGGACATGAAGAAGCCGGCGAACTGGTTGCTGGCCGCGCGCTGCGTGCGCGGGTTCCTGTCGATGTCCTCGGAAAAGCCGGACCCGGCACTTGCTACCAGCTGAGCTGGTCGGCCAGGTCGAGGAAGTCGGACGCGTTGACGTCGAACTCGTCGGAGTAGGCGACGTCGACGTCACCGTCGACCCCGAACTCCAGCGGGCGCGCGACGAAGGCTGTCGCGAAGCCGAGGTCACCCGCGGCGCGGATGTCGTACTTGTGGCTGGCCACCATCATGATCTCGGCGGGCGGCAGGCCGAGATAGGTCGCGGCCATGCGATAGATCGCCGCGTCGGGCTTGAACACCCCGGCCATCTCCGCGGCGAAAACCGCGTCCCAGGGCAGGCCCGCACGCTTGGAGAGGTTGACCACCGCTGACACGTCGGCGTTCGACAGCGTGGCCAACGTGTAGACGCCCTTCAGCCGGGTCAGCCCGGGCAGCACGTCCGGCCACGGCCTCAGCCGCTGCCAGGCCAGCGTGAGCTCGTCGCGGTCGGCGTCCGGGAATCCCGTGATGCCGCAGTCGGCCAAGACGGTATCCAGGGTGCGGCGATACACCGAGTGCACCGATACCCACTCATCGCGCGGGACCTCGAGCGCCGCGAAATAGCCGGCGCGCCAACGACGCACCACGTCGGGCCAAACCGAGTCCGGGTGCCGCCCCGCGCTGATCCTTTTCGCCTCGTCGCACACGGTCGAATGAAAATCCGTCGCCGTGCCCTGCACGTCGAACAACAGCGCCTTGATCATTCGCCGCGCCCCCGCGCGAGCCAAACGGTATGGCCGCCGCAGTCGGGATCCTCGACGACGTGCGCGACGACGTCGAAGCCGTTGTCGCGCAACAGCCGGCGATACTCGTCGCCGTCCAGGCTGGCGTGGTACAGCGGCTCGCCCCGGTAGCTACCCACCCGCTCGCCGGCCGACGGGCCGCTGGTGAACAGCAGCGCGGCACCGGGCGCGGTGTGGCGGGCGAAGATCGCGAACATCCGGCGCTGATCGTCCTGCGTTAGATGAAAGAAGCTGTCCCAGGCCATGATTGCATCAAAAGCCCGGTCAAGGCCCAGCTCGCGCATGTCGGCGACGTGCCAGTCGTGGCCGGGGAACCGCTCGGCGCACATCGCGATCATCGCGCCCGACGCGTCCACCCCGGTCACCCGGCAGCCGCGTTCGACGAGATAGCGGGCCATCGGAACGCCGCTGCCGCAGCCGATGTCGAGCAGGGTGGGCTCGTCGGGAAGCAGCGCGAGAAACCGGTCCAGCCAGACCTTTTCGACCAAATGTTCGCCCCGGTCACGCGACCACGCGATCGCGTGGCGCTCATAGAGGTCGACGACCCGGTCGGCGGCGGACTCCACCGGTCGACGCTAACCGGCCCTGGCGCTCAGGTACGCGACGATCCCCTGGACGACGGCGTCGGCGTACCGCGCCCGACCGTCGGCGCTTTCCATCCGCGCGGCGTCTTCGGCGTTCTTCATGTTGCCCAGCTCGACGAGGACCGCCGGGTACTCGGCCAGGTTCAGCCCGGCCAGGTCGGCGCGCCCGTACAGGCCATCGGAGCCGATGTAGGTGGCCGGGTGAAAGCCGGCGTGCGCCAACGCGTCCCGCATCGTGTGGGCCAGCTCGATGGCGGGCCCGGAGTGGGCGTCGTTGAGGGGCGGGCTGGAGTAGTTCACGTGAAAGCCGGAGCCGGACGGCGGCCCGCCGTCGGCGTGGATGCTCACGATCGCGTCGGGGTGCATCGCGTTGGCCCGCGCCGCCCGTTCGTCCACGCAAGGCCCGGCCGAGCCGTCGTCGGCCCGCGACAGCTGCGTGCGAACGCCCCTGTCGTTGAGCGCGCCGCCGATCAGCCCGACCACCGCCCACGTGAACGCATGCTCGGGATAACCGTCGTCGGTGGCGGTGCCCGAGGTGTTGCACAGCTTGGTGCCGCCGCGGCCGGTGGGGACCTGTCGCGTGATCGAGGCGTCGTTGACCGCGTTGTGGCCCGGGTCGAGGAAGACCCCCATGCCCGCGATGCCGGCGCCCGCCCGTGGGGCGGCGATCAGCCCTCCGATGCCGAGCACCGCCGGCGCGACGGCGGCGTACCGCAAGGCGTCGCGCCGCGTCAGGTTCACGCGCGTGATCGTAGTCGCTGCACCTGCTGGCGGGCCGGATAGAGGTAGTGCATGAGCTCGGCACCCTCGGCGCCGTAGATGCCGCGGTCGTCGCCGCGCAGCACCCAGTTGTGCTGCTGATCGGCGCGGGCGGCGATCGCGGCCAGGTGGGCCGCGCGCAGCTTGGCGCGTCTGCGGTTGTCGCGCGCGATCGCCCGGACCACGAAGAACAGGCCGACCAGGGCCGCGGCTCCGACGATCCACCAGATCAACTTGATGATGACCCAGATGACCAGCATCGCCACCACGAACGCGCCGAACCCGCCACCCGAGCCCGCCCTGGACTTGCTCATGCCCGAAAGATACGCCGCTCTACCGACAACGGCGGGCCCTTGTCGGGGCCACCCTGACGTCGTACGGTTTGTCAGGACCAGCCTGACAACTGGGGGTGTCGATGAGTCCCACAGCCAACGCGACCGCGCAGATCTGGTGTTCGTTCTGCGGCAAGTCCAACACCGATGTCGACAAGCTGGTGGCCGGGCCGGGCGTGCAGATCTGCAACGAATGTATCGACCTGTCGCAGGCCATCATCGACGAGTATCGCGAGAAGCCGAACGAGCTTCGGCTGCCGATCTGGGACGCCATGAGCGACGAGCAGATGCTCGACCACGTCCCCCGCATCGCGGTGGTGGCCCAGCAGGTCGAGGCCGACCTGCGCGCCTGGGTGCGCGAGCTGCGCCGGCGCGGGTTCACCTGGTCGAAAATCGGCCAGACGCTGGGCATCACGCGGCAGTCGGCGTGGGAGCGATTCTCCGGCGAATAGGTTTAGGTCAACGCCTGAGTCGCGGCGCGGAACATAGTCTGCTTGATCGCGCCGAGCGTGCCGGGGTCCTTGCCGGCCGACGGCCGCAGCAGGTCGGTGGCCGCGCCGGTCACCTCACCCTCGGCCGCGGTGGCGTCGACGATGCCGTACTCGGCCGCCTCGAGCCCGCCGAAACGCCGCCCGGTGGTCATCGAGGCGACCGCGGCCCGCGGCGTGAGCTTGGCCTGGATCAGCGCGGCCATCCCATCCGTGAACGGAATGCGGATGTCGACCTCGGGAAAGCAGAAGTAGCCCCGGTCGGCGCGCATCGTCCGCACGTCGTGGGCGATGGCGAGCATGGCGCCCGCGCCGAAGGCGTGCCCGGTGATCGCCGCGGCCGTCGGCGCCGGGAACGTCAGGACACGCGCCAACAGCGCATGCACCCGTCCGATGTAGGCCTGTGTCTGCTCGGCGTGGGCGGCAAGCCAGTCCAGGTCCAGCCCGTTGGTGTAGAACTTGTCGCCCCCGGTGGTAACCAGGCCGTGCGCGCCGGCCTTTTCGACGTCGTCGAGTTGGTCGTTGACGGTGTCCAGGAACTCCGGCGAGAACCGGTTTTCATCCTCGCCGAGGTCGAGGACGGCGATCTTGCCGTCCCAGCTCAGGGTCGGTGCCATGGGTGCTTCCTTTCTGTCGTTTGCGTTTTGGCAATGGCGGTGCGCCGACGGCCAGGACGGCGCGGACGGCGGCCGCCAGACGTTCGCGCGCGTCCGGGTCGTCGATTCGGTTGCGGCGCAGCAGGATCGCGGTCGGCAGGTCGACGACGCAGGCGGTGATGACGTCGACGGCCGCCGCGTCCTTGCGATCCCACAGGCCGCGGGCCAGCCGGATCATGGACTCCACCAGCAGCCGGTCCAGGTCGCGCAGTTGCGCGGCGATCTCGTTCGGTGTCTCGGGCCCCGGGAGTTCCTCGCGGCGTACGGTCAGCAGCAGCTGCGAGGAGTGCGGATGGGTCTCGGCGAACACCGCCGGCGCCCCGGCCGCCGCCACCACCGCGGCAACGCCTTCGGGTGCGGCATCGATCAATTCGCCTTGCGCGGCGAGGAATCGGTGCCCGGCGCGCAGCCAGGCGTGGCCCACCAGGCCCGCGCGCGAACCGAACGTGTGATAGACCGCGCCGTTGGAGACGCCGATCGCGTCGCCGAGCGCCCGGATCGTGACCGCCGCGGGTCCGGACTGCACCGCCAACCGCTCGACCGCATCGAGGATCCGGTCCTGGTCATACACGCGGGGACGTGGCACTTCGGCAGCATAACAGAGCGTACGCTCTGTTAGAAACCATACTAAAAGGTATGTTACGGTCGACGGCATGTCCGTGGTAGAAACTCAGCCAATGCACGGGATCCCAGACGAATTCGTCAAGCGGCTCGCCGAGCGCGCCGAGGAGGCCGAGCGGCTGCGCCGGCTGCCCGCGGCGACGGTCGCCGAGTTCCGGCAGACCGATCTGTTCCGGCTGCTGCTTCCCACGCGCTTCGGCGGCCTGCAGGCGCCGTTTCCCGAACTGCTGCAACCCATCCGGCTGATGGCGCACGGGTGTGCGTCCAGTGCGTGGACGCTGGGGTTCTATGCGCTGCACAACTGGATGCTGTCGCTGTTCGATCCGCGGACGCAGGAGGAGGTGTTCGCCTCGGGCCCGGTGCTCGCGCCGGCTCCCCTGGCCCCGACCGGGCGCGGCACCCCGGCGGACGGCGGGGTGCGCCTGACCGGCCGGTGGGCGTGGGCGACGGGCGCGATGGACGCGGACTGGATGATCGTCGGGGCGCTCGTCGAGCGGCCCGACCGCATCGATCCGGTGCTCGCGGTGGTGCCCGCCGAGCAGGTCGAGGTCGTCGACACCTGGTACACGGCGGGCATGCGTGGCACCGGTTCTCACGACATCGTCCTCACCGACGCCCTGGTCCCCGAGCACCGCATCGTCGCGGTGGCCGACATCTACGGCGGGACCGCGCCGGGGGCGGGCTTTCACGACGCGCCGACGTACCGGTGGCCGCTGGTGCCGGCGCTGGCGCTGACGGCGTCGATGCCGGTGCTCGGCGCCGCCGAGCGGGTGACCGAGTTGTTCGCCGGGCGCCTCGGCGAACGCGTCCTGGCCTATAGCGGTGTGGCGCAAAAGGATCAGCCGTCCGCGCAGATCCGGCTCGCCGACGCGCGGGTGCGGCTGCGGGCGCTGCGGGCGCTGGTGGCCGAGACGACCGCCGGCATCGAGCGTCTCGTCGCGGCCGGCGAGCGGGTGGGTCGCGCGGTGCGGGCCGACGCGCGGGTGGCGGCCGCCCACACGGTGCACGAGAGCCGGGCGATCATCGCCGACCTGCTGGAGGCCTCGGGTGCCAGCGCGCAGTTTCTGTCGAACCCGTTGCAGCGTTTCAAGCGCGACGTGGACATCGCGTCCGGGCACGTCGTGTTCGACTACGACATGGCCCGAGAGTTGGCGGGCGCGTTGGCGATTGGCGCGAAGATCTCGCCGATCGCGATGGTCTAGTCGGCCAGCATCAGGTCCAGGAACCGTTCGCGCTGGGTCGCCCGCTGCGCCTCGGCGGCCGAGCCGGCCAGGTGCAGCAGCCCGATCCCGGCCGCGAACGTCAGCTCTGCGCGCAGCCTGGCGTCGGCGGAGCTGAACCCGTAGTCGCTGTACGCCTTGGCGACCGCGCGCAGCAGCCGGCGGTCGGCGGCGTGGATGTTGGCGGCCGCGGCCGGGTCGGTGCGCGCCCATTCGCGCATCGCGCGTTCGAGCATCCAGTGCTGCGGGCTCACCAGTGCAATCATCATGGCGGACAACCGGTCCCGCGGGGGCAACGCGTCAAGATCGGCCAGCGATTGCCGGTCGCGCTCCAAAAACGTGTTCCACGAGTCGACGAGGGCGGCGCGAAAGCTGCCCATGTCCTCGAAGTGCCAGTAGAAGCTGCCGCGGGTGACACCGACCTGCTCGCAGAGGCGGTCGACCTTGAGCGCGCGCACCCCGTGCTCGGCGAGCAAGGTGTAGCCGGCCTCCAGCCACTGTTCGACCGTCAGACGGCTATTCGTGGCCACCGGGTCAGATTACTTGTGGCCGTTGGTGTGTCCTCAACCGATTGCGGATATGCGCGTTTTCGCGATCCACGGCACGAAGCGGGCGATCAACGCGTCCACGCGTTCTCGCTCGTGGTCCGGACGTAGCCGGCCGCTGCGGCTCAGGGAGACGAGCCCATGCAGTGCGGCCCAGAACACCTCGGCGAGGGTGTCGGGGTCTTCGGTGATCGGGTCCATCGCCTGGCGCAGTTCGGCGAAGCCGGCAACCAGCGCGGGTGGGGTGTCCGCTTCGGCGAAGCGCAGCGTGGTGCCGGCGGTGAACATCGCGTCGTAGACGGCGGGGTTGTCCCGGGCGAAGTCGAGGTAGGCGTACGCCAGGCGGGCGAGCACGTCGGCGGGCTTTCGGGCGTCGGCGCGCGCCGCGCGGGTACGGCCGGCCAGCTCGGCGAAGCCGTCGAGCGCGACGGCGGCGGCGATCTCGTCCATGCCCGCGAAGTGTTTGTAGAGCACGGGTTGGCTGTATTCGATCTCGGTCGACAGCCGCCGCGTGGTGACGGCGTCCCAGCCCTCGGCCTCCGCGACCCGGCGGGCGGTGTCGACGATCAGTTGACGGCGCGCGGCGCGCTCCCGGGAACGGCGGTCTTCGTTGGGCATCTCCGTATTTTAGCATCGCTAGATTTTCTAGCAACGCTATTGACAGCCGCCTGTCGTGGGGTTAGCATTGCTAACATGACTGGTACCGGAGAACGGCTCGCCCATGCCTACCTGGGGATGCTCAACGATCACGACGCGGATAGGGTCGACGGCTTCGTGGCCGGCGACTACCGCAATCACAACGCGTTCGTCGCCGACGGCCGCGAGGCCAACCGGCAGTTCTGGGCGTCGTTTTTCGCGGCATTCCCCAACCTGACCGCGACCATGGAGGATCTTGTCGTCTCGGGCGATCGGGTGGTCGGCCGCTTCGTCTACCGCGGCAGCCACCGCGGCGACTTCATGGGGATCCCGGCCACCGGGCGGCCAATCGAGATGCGGTCCATCGATATCTGGCGCGTCGCCGACGACATGTTCGCCGAGCACTGGGACGAGCTCAACACCCTGGAGCTTTTTCGGCAGCTGGGGGCGGCGTGACCGAGTTGGCCCGGGTGGCCGCGGTGCTTGCCGTGCTGGGCACCGCGGTGGTGTTCGGCACCGATGCATTCTGCGCGATGGTGCAGCGACCGGCGTTGGCGCGCATCGACGATCGGGCGCTCGTCGCGGTGATGGGCAGTGTGCACCGTTACGGTGACCGGCGCATGCCGCTGCCGGGAGTGGTCGGGGTGGTGTGCGCGTCGGTGAGCGCTTTGGCCGCGGCTGCGGCGGGCCGATGGACCGCGGCAGCCCTCGCGGGCGCGGCGGTCGCACTGCTGCTGGTCTGGCTCGGGCTGTACCTGCGGGTGAGCGCTCCGATCAACCGGCAACTGACGGCCGCGGCCGAAGCTCACAGTGTGCCGGCGAACGCCCGTGCGCTGCAATCGGACTGGGACCGCATCATCAATGTCCGCGCTGCGCTACAGGGCGTTGCCGTTTGTGCGCTGTGCGTCGCCCTCATGATGTGACGGCCCGCTCATCGCGAGGGAGCTCAGCCCACCTTTTCCAGGCGGAAGGGCATCGTGATCACCAGCGCCTTGTTGATGCCGCAGGCACCGCTGTCGCCGACGGTCTTGTCGAAGCCGGCGAGAATCGTCGAACCCTGTGAAACCCAGCCCTTTTCGTCGACCGGATAGAACCGGTAGATCTGATGCCCGGTGCGCGCCGACCCGTCGGGGCAGGGCTCCCAGTTGGGGATGTCGCGCTTGACGACGTACTCGCTGCCGTGGATGCCGACGTCGGCGCTCCAGCCGAGATCGCTGGTGACCCGTCCGGTGCATTCGACGGGCGTGCTGCAGGTCATGGTGACCGTCCAGGTGCTGCGGACGCTGGCCTCGTCGCGGTAGATCTCGTTGGTTTGCGCCCACTGGCCGTTCGACGTGGCGAGGTAGGTTCCGTTGAGTCCCCACTCGTCGCCGGAGGCCGCCGCGGGAGGCGCCGCGAGCGCCAACGCCACCGCCGGGACCGCCGCCACCATCATCCGCAACACCGCTGACCGCCTAGGAAATTGGCGTGAACCGCAGGTGCAGTTCGTTGAGCCCGCGCAGGATGTAGCTCTGGGCGTAGGTATAGCGACGATCGGCCTCCGAGCCGTGTTTGGTTTCGTCCACCCGGATGTCGCCCATCCGGTCGAGGATGCGCTCGAGGGAGACCTTGCCCTCGACGCGGGCGAGCGGCGCGCCGGGGCAGGTGTGCACACCGCGCGCGAACGCGATCTGCTCGCGGACGTTGCCGCGGTCGAGGCGGAACTCGTGCGGGTCGTCAAAACGCCTGGGGTCGCGGTTGATTGCGCCCGGGGCGACCATGACGGTGGTGCCGGCCGGGATGTCGACGCCGCCCACGCAGGTCGACCTGCGCGCCAGCCGGAACGTGGTCTTGACCGGGCTTTCCATCCGCAGCGTCTCCTCGATGAACGCGGGGATCAGGCTGCGGTCGTCGCGCAACGCCTGCTGCAGATCGGGCCGGTCGCACAGGATTCGCAGCGCGGCGCCCAGCAGCTTGGCGGTCGTTTCCTGGCCGGCGCCGAACAGGAATGTGGCCGTGCGCACGACGTCGACGACCTCCGGCGTCGACCCGTCCGGATACTTCGCGGCCGCAAGCTCACTGAGCACGTCGCCGCGCGGCTCGCGGCGGCGGTCCTCGATGTAGAAGCTGAACTTCTCGTCGAGGAAGTCCAGCGGGTTGATCGCGGCGGGGTCGTGCTCCAAATTGCCCACGGTGTGCGAATTCCCGAATACCGCGCGGAATTCCGCGTGGTCGGCCTCGGGCACGCCGAGCAGGTTGGCGACGGCCAGCAGCGCGTAGGGCTTCGAATACGCCTCGAGGAACTCGCATTCGCCGTCTTTGACGAACTCGTCGAGCTGCTGGTCGGCCAGCCGACGCAGGAAGTCCTGATTCTCCTTCAGCCGCGCGGGCGTCAGCAGGCGGCTCAGCACCGACCGGGCCCGGGTGTGCTCGGGCGGGTCCATGGTCACCATGTGCTCGTGCAGCGGCATGCGAGCGCGGTGCTGCTCTATCTGGCCGTTGATGTCGTCGCCGGCCGGTTCGAACGGCAACGGCGGAAACGGCCCGCCCACGGCGATGCAGCTGGAGTACGAGTCGACGTCCTTGTACAGCGCCATGGCCTCGTCGTAGCCGGTGATGGCGACGACGCCGTGGTGCGGCTCCCGGACCACGGGGCCCTGTCCGCGCAGGTAGTCGAAATAGGGATGAGGATCGGGAACGAACGTCGGGTCGGTGAAGAAGTCCAGCGCCTCAAAGTCGTTCATACGCAACCTTTCCCGTGCGGTCGACGGTCATGCGGGCGACGCCCCCAGCGCCATCCTGCAGAACTGCCAGATGCTTTCCTTGATGTGATTCAGGTCATCGTCGGGCCTGGCCGCATAGGCGTAGTAGTGGTAGGTCGCGCGCAGCAGCTCGACGATGAACCAGACGTCGGACTCGGGATTGCGCGGGTGCAGCAGCCCGCGGTCGGTGGCGCTTTTGACCTCGGTGAGCATCAGCTCCAGGAGCGGCTTCCCGGCCTCGGCCAGCTCCTTGGGGAAGATGCGGTGCAGGTGCCAGTGCGTGGAGACGACGAACCGCATGCCGCCGGCGCCGCCGTTGTCGAACTGTTCGAGCGGCGCGGTGATGTAAAACCGCAACCGCTCCATGGGATCCGAAATGCCGGCGGCGGCCTCCGACCAGCGCTCGCAGGCCTCGGTCATCGCGTCCCCGATCACCGCCAGCAGCAGCTCATCCTTGGACGCGAAGTAGCGGTAGAAGGTCTGCAACGCGACGCCGGCCTCGACGACCAGATCCTGGGTGGTGAAGTCGCCCTTGTCCCGGATGAGCCGCTGGGCGGCGTCGAGCATCAGCCGCACCTGGTTGGCGATGCGCGTGCGCGAGCGCTGCACGGCGGCAGACCGATCGACTGCGCGCTCCACCCAGGACTCCGACGGAACCGTCACCGCGACTCCTAAACGCCAGTAACAGTAGAACGATATTCTACTAATTCTGAGAGCACAACTCTCAAAATGGCTCCGCGCTGTAGGCGACGGCGCCACCGAAATGCGGCGACGAATGGCACGCCAGCCCGATCGTCGCGCCGTCGCGCTGCCGGTCCCCGGCGCGCCGCGACAGCTGTAAATAGCACTCCAGCATCTGCGGAATGCCGTGCATGCGCCCGTTTCCCAGCGCGCCGCCGCCGGACAGCGCGGGGATGCCGCCGGGCCGGTCGCTGTCGATGCCGCCGGCCTCGACGAAGCGGTGCGCCTCGCCGGGCGGACACAGGCCGAGCACCTCCAGCCACAGCCACACGAACGGCGAAAACCCGTCGTACACCTGGGGCAGGTCGACGTCGCCGACCCCGATCCCCGCGTGCTCCCACAGCCGCCGCGCCGTCTCGGCGCCGCCCTGCACGATGTCGTCCAGCGGCCAGTGCAACGGAAGCCGGCGCTTGACGGGCACGCCGGCCGCGTACCCGGCGACGTACACCGGCGGGTGCGGCAGGTCCCTGGCGCGTTCGGCCGAGGTGAAGACGAACGCGGCGACACCGTCGACCGGGATGTCGCAGTCGTAGCGGCAGACAGGGTCGAAAAGCGTTGGCGCCTGCAGGTATTCGTCGGCGCTGAGCGACCGGTCGTGCCAGAAGGACCACGGGATGCGCGCGCCGTTCTTGCGGGCTTCCACCGCGACGGCGGCCATCGATTCCCGCTTGGCGCCGTAGCGCTGCAAATATTCGGTGTAGGGCAGTGCGATCATCGCCAGCGGCCCGAAAAACCCCTGGGGCGCGGTCCACTGCTGCGGTCCGCGCGCCTCGCGCATGGGGTTGGCGTGATAGCGGCCGGCGGGGTTGTGCAGGGCGCGGTGCAGCAGCACGTAGTCGGCGGCGCCGCTGGCGACGGCGTTGACGGCCATGCCGACCGAGCCGGTGATCTGCCCGATGCCCTCGAAACCGGCGACGTAGCGCGGGTTTACGCCGAGGTGCTGGGCCAGCCACGCCGACGAGACGGTGCTGACGCCGTCCTCGGCGGCCTGACCCCCGGCGCTGGGCAGCAGGCTGGAGCTGACGAACCCGTCGACCTGCTCGGCGCGCAGCCCCGCGTCGGCGATCGCGTCACGGGCGGTGTCGACGGCCAGCGCGCCGAGCGGCCGTTCGGCGCGGCGCTGGATCGGCGATTGCGCGTAGCCGGCGATCGCGACCTTGTTGCTCGCCGCGAACCGGCCGCTCACGCGAGCTCGAAGGCGGGGACGGCCACGCCGGGCGCGAGGTCTTCGAAGGCGGCGGTGACGGCGGCGCCGACGCGCAGGTCGGCGTCCGGTCCGTCGAGCAGGCGGCCGATCAGCCGCACGTCGTCCTGCTCGGCGAGTTCGACGTCGACGAGCACGAACGGCAGGTCGTCGTCGAAGCCGGGCAGCAGCGCCTGGCGCACGACGGTCCACGACCGCACGGCACCGCGCCCGCTGACCGGGGTGAATTCGAACCCGGGATCGCTGGAATGGCAATGGGGGCAGACGATGTCGGTGGGCATGGCGAACCGGGCGCACCGGCCGCAGCGCGCGACGGTGAGGACGTGCTCGGCCGCGGCCGACCAGAACGGCGCCGACGTCTCGTCGGGCACCGGGACGGGCCGCCCGGTCACGGGATCACGCCCTGTTCGGCGAGTTTGGCGATCGCTTCCCAGTCGTAGCCGAGCTCGAGCAGCAGCGCCTCGGTGTGCTCGCCGTGCTCGGGGGCGCGCCGCAGCGGCGGCGGCCGCTCGTCGAGTTGCACGGGCACCGCGGGCAGGCGGTAGGCCTGGCCGCCGTCCAGCTCGACCTCGCCCACGTAGCCGTTGGCGGCCACCTGCGGGTCCTCGGCGACCTCCTGAACGGATTGCACTGGGGCCCAGGGCGCGTCGAGCGTGGCGAGCAGCTCGCGCCATTCGGCGAGGGTGTGGCGGGCGAACACCGCGTCCAGCTCGGCCACGCAGGCCTCCGCGTTCGCACGTCGGGCAGCCATGTCGGCGAAGCGCGGATCGTCGAGGAGGTCGTCGCGGCCGACCAGCCGGCAGAATCCCGGCCAGTACCGGTCGCCCTGCAGGAACATCAGCTGGATGTGGCGGCCGTCCTTGGTCCGGTAGTTGCCGGTGAGCGGGTTGACCTGCGGGCCCCGACCCCCGACCGGGCCGGCGTCGCCGCCGTTCAGCACGGCAAGCAGATCCGAGGACAGCATCCACATCGCGGTCGCCAGCAGCGACACGTCGACCACCGAACCCACGCAGGTCTTGCCGCGCTTCAGTAGCGCGGCGGCGATGCCGAAAGCCAGTGCCATGGCGCCGTTTCGGTCGCCCATCGCGCCGCGCTGGCTGATCGGGTAGTCGCGCTCGGGCGGGGTGAGGATGTGGCCCACTCCCCCGCGCGCCCAGAACGCCGAGCTGTCGTAGCCGGGCTGGTTGGCGTCGGGGCCGCGCACGCCGAAGCCGTGTCCGCGGGCGTAGATCAGCGCGGGATAGCGCTGCCGCAATGTGTCGGCGTCGAGGCCGAGGCGGCCCAGCGCGCCGGGGCGCAGGCTGGTGAGGAAAACGTCTGCGGAGCCGAGCAATTCGTGCAGCACGGCCAGGCCGCCCTCGTGGCGCAGGTCCAAGGCGATCGAGCGCTTGCCCCGATTGGCCAGGGCCATCGAGAGATTGACGCCGTCGCGGTCGGTGCCGATGCCCTGCGTCGCCAGGCCGCGGTAGGGGTCACCTTCGAGGCGTTCGATGCGGATGACGTCGGCGCCCCAGTCGGCCAGCAGCGCCCCGGCCACCGGGACGAACACCCATTGTGCGAGCTCCACCACGCGCAGCCCCTCGAACGCCGTGTGGTCCATCTATCGCCTCCCGAGCGCGTCGTGATCCGCGACGGCGGTGCCCAGCCGGTGCAGCAGGGTGGCGATGACCGGCGGCGGCTGTTTGGTGGTGATGCCCCACAGGAAGAAGCCGTGCAGCATGCCGCGGGCGATGGCGCGGTAGGCGTCGTCGAACGGCGGCGGTGTGACGCTGTGGGAGGCGAGCGCATCGAGGTAGTGCCGCAACAGGTCTCGTTCGGTGCGCCTGCGCTCGTCGACGGTCAGGGTCGAGGCGATGTGGTACCCGACGTCGAGGTACCACTTGCCGCGCTGCACCAGCTGCCAGTCGACCAGCGATGCGACGCCGGCGCTGTCGACAAAGAGATTGCCCACGTGGGCATCGCCGTGGATGACGCACCACGGACCCGCCTCCGGCGTCATCAGCCCGCGGTAGGCGTCGACCAGCCGGTGTGCGTCGCGCCCGCTGTCGAGGTTACGGGTGATGATCTCGATCGCTTTCGATTCACCCCAGACCTCCAGCACGCGGCCCAGTCGCGGCGCCAGCCACGGCACGTCGGCATAGCGCGGGTCGGCCCAGGTGGCCGCGTGCAGCCGGGCGAACTCGGCGAGCGTGTCGGCGGTCTGGTCGGGGCTGTAGGGGCTGTTGCCGTCCAGGAACGTGGCACCTCGGGCCACAACGTCTTCGCTGATGACGACGCCATGGCGCGTCGCCGGGTCGATGTCGGCGTACACGGCGCGCAGCGTGCGCACCCCGGTGGCGGCGGCCAGGTCCCGGTAGAAGCCGGCCTCCGGCGCGCCGATGTAGGGGGCGGCGCGGCCGATGTCGTTGAAGTAGCCCTTCACGCACAGCGCGTGCGACGCGCCGTCGGCGCAGTCGATGGAAAACCTTGCGTTGGTGGAGATCCGGTCGACGACCGGGCCGGGGGTTACCGCGACGACGTCGATGCCCGGCATGCGGGGGCGCAGCGCCGCGGTGAGCCACTCCGGGGACAGCGCTCGGTCGAGGGTGTCCGGGACGGGAACGGTCTGCACGGTCATGCGAACGCGGCCTTGGCTTTGGCGGTCTGGTCTTCCAGGATCGCCGCGCGATCCTCCTCGAGCAGAAAGCCCGCCGCGATCGTCTCGTCGAGGCTGGTGGTGAACTCGGCGAGGTAGGTCTGCGCGTCACCGTAGCGCTCGGCGAGCACCTCGTGCGGCAGCGGGGTTTCCCGGCCCGCGAGCGCGCACAGTGGCCCCGGCGTGGAGTGCGCCTGGTAGCGCGCGAGCGGCACGTCGAGGAACGGCGACCGCACCCCGCCGATGGCGTTGCCGAACCGGTCGACAGCCGCCTCGGCCACGGTGTCGTCGACGCGCAGCGCGATCCGCGGCGCCCGCGGTGGCGCGATGTCGTCCTCGGACCAGCGAAACAGGTTGCGCAGCGCGGCGCGAACGAACGCCGGCATCGGGAAGCTCGAGCCGTCGCCGTCGCAGCCGGTGATCGTGGCGGCGTGCGGCGCCCCCGCAATCTCGTACAGCCGGAAGCGGTCGGCGGGGTCGTCGCTGTCGTCGCGGCGCACCGAGGCGCTGCCGGGGTTGACGAAGGACTCGAAGGCGAATCCCTCGACGTCGCTTTGCGGTTGGATCTCGATGACCGGGACGCCGACGGCCGGCATGGGCGCGTATTCGAATCGCGGCAGGCCCTCGCCGACGGCCAGCGGTGTCAGGCTGGCCGCGTGTGAGGCGGGGAAATAGCCGTCGTAGACCTTGCCGAAGGCCGCGGCGAAAGTGGCGGTGTCGACGGCGCTTTGGGAATAGCCGCCCAGGTATACGTGGCGGACCGGGAGCTGTCCCAACAGGCAGCCGGTCTTGGCCAGCGCGCCGACCGTGCGCAGCAGGTCCCAGACGAGGTCGTTGGAGGGGATGTCGACGCCGGCGTAGCGGAGCGGGTCGCGGCGCTTGAGTTCTTGTGCCGACCAGGTGCGCACACTGATGCCGACCCACGCGTCGCCCTGCGCCTGCAGCAGCCCGGCGACGTGCAACCACAGCGCGTCGCGGTCGACTCCGTAGGTGGTGTTGAACGGCTCGACGAGGACGCGGCCGCTGAACCGCGCTGTGTCCGGGTAGCGCACCAGGACCCGGGTGACGTAGCGATGCCCTTGGGTGGCGGTTGTTGCCGGTCCGGTCGCGGGGCCTTGGTAGGTGTCGGCGGTGCCTTCGAGCAGGTGCTCGGTCTCGGTGTAGTCGGCCGCGAATTCCGGTAGGGTTTCGTCGAATTCGGATGGTGGCCGGGTGGCGCTGGTCTCGGGAACCCCTGGGCCAGTGGGCATCTCCCGTAGCTCTGTTCTAGGCAGCATCATGAGTTTTCTTCGGCGGCTGACGCGGTTGTAGCTCGACCAGCCAGAGGCCACTGTGGCAGCTGAGGTTTCACGGCGCCAAGTCCCGAGCTCTCTCCCCCGCCCTCTGCATCGCATCCATGCACTGCTGCAAAGCGAACGCCGGGTTCAGCTCCAACGCCCGCGTCGGCTCGGGATAGATCAAAATGTGGCCCGCCGGAAAGAAATACACCTCACCGGCGCCCGCGGTCTCGTCGGGCCAGTCGGTGTTCGGGTACGTCGCGCGGATCGAGCCCTCGAAGATGTAGCCGTAGTGCGGGCAGGTGCACACCCCGCCGGGCAGCCCACCCACCAAGTACAAATCGGTGCAGTCCAGCGGGCCGGTGGTGGTGTAGCCGACCTCCATGTCGCCCCACTGCACCGACCGGAACCCATCCCCGGCCGCCGGCCACCGTCCTCCCCCAGCGCTGGGTAATTCGTCCGGTCGCGCGTGCGGCATGGCTTACCTTCCCGTCCCGCCCAGGGCGCTGAGGCAGAACTCCCACAGGTGATCGGTCGCCTCCGCGGCCAGCGGCGCGTAAGCGTGGTAGTGGTACACCGACCGCACCAACTCGGCGATGAACCACGCCGCCCATTCCGGGTCGGCGGGCGCCAGCAGCCCGGCCTCCACGCCGGCCTTGATCTCGCCGAGCAACAAGTCGGCGAACGGCTTTTCGGCTTCGGCGAGTTCCTCGGGGAAGATGCGGTGCAGCCGCCAATGCGTCGACACGATGAATTTGGCCGTGCCGCCCTCGCCCTCCTCGGCGTCGAGCACCTCGATGACCGTCGTGACGTAGAAGCGCAACCGCGCCACCGGATCCGGCAGGTCCGCGGCGGCGGCGGCCCACCGCGTGCACGCGTCGTTCATGGCGTCGGCGATCACCGCCAGCAGCAGCTCGTCCTTGGAAGCGAAATAGCGATAGAACGTTTGCAGCGCGACGCCGGCCTCCTTGACCAGCTCCTGGGTGGTGAACCCGTCGCCCTTCTGGCGGATCAGCCGCAGCGCCGCGTCGAGCATGAGCCGCACCTGGTTGGCGATGCGGGTGCGCGACCGCTGTACAGCCGCCGACCGCTGGGCGGCCCGTTCCTCGGCACGTGACACCGAAGAAATGCTAGTCGCCCTCATGCCGGGGTGAGTATCACGACGGGAATGTCGCGCTCGGTCCGGGATTGGTAGACGTCGTAGTTGGGCCACACGTCGGTCAGGATCGTCCACAGCCGCGGCTTCTCGGAGGCCGGCGCCGTGCGCGCCGAAACCGCAAACACCTCGCGCTGCACCTGAATCTCGGCCCGCGGGTTGGCTTGCAGGTTCAGATACCACGACGGGTGCGTGGGCGCGCCGCCCATCGACGCCACTACCAGGTAGTCGGAGCCGTCGCGCCCGAAGATCAGCGCCGACGTCAGCGCGCGCCCGGTGCGCCGCCCGGTCACGGTGAGCAGCAGGGTGGGCACGCCGTTCCAGAGGTAGCCGACCTCGCCGCCGCTGTCGCGATATGCGCGGATGTGGTCCTCCCCGATCAGGCTGAGGTCGGGCTGTGTGTACTCAGGCATCGAACACCACCGGTATCGCGGTCGCGCCGCGCTCGTACATCCCGACGAAGCGCGGCGGTTCGGCGTCGGGGTCCAGGCGCAGGTTCGGCAGCCGGTCCAGTAGCGCCGAGATCGCCACGGTCATCTCGGCGCGGGCCACGTGCATGCCGAGACAGATGTGCGCGCCCTGACCGAATCCCAATGAGGGCCGGAGCTTTCGGGCGATGTCGTACTCGTCGGGCCGCTCCCATCGGGCGGGGTCGCGGTTGGCGGCGCCGAGCGCGAGATGCACGACGGACCCGGCGGGGATGTCGACGCCGGCGAGTTCGGTGTCGGCCATGACCCAGCGGGAGAACATTGGGTCGGTCGGCATCCACCGCACCGACTCCTCGATCACCGGACGCAGCAGCAGTCGGTCGGCGCGCACGGCGTCGAGGAGTTCGGGTCGCTGCAGCAGCGTGGTGATCGTGGTGCCCATCTGCTTCCAGGTGGTGCCCGAGCCCGCGCCGAGCAACAGCAGCACGAAGGAATCGATTTCGCGATCGGTGAGCCGGTCGGTGACGCCGTGCTCGTCGGTCAGCTCGGCCTGGACGAGGATGCTGATCAGGTCGTCGCGGGGCTCCTTGCGGCGCGCCGCGACGACCGGCTTGAGGATGTCGACCACCTTCTGCGGGTCCCGCGACAGCGCCTCGCGGATGTCGAGGGCCTGTTCGACGGGCACGCCGAAGCTGCCGGTGATGGTGAGCACCGGGATGGCCGCGCAGAAGTCGACATTGAGCTCCGCGCGCCCGTCGCGCACGAACCCGTCGATGAGCAGATCCACGGTCTCGGAGATCCAATTGTCAATCCACCACTTGGCATTCGACGACAGGAACGACGGCTGGACCAGCGCGCGATACCGCTTGTGCTGCTCGCCGCCCATCGACAGCATGCTGTTGGTCAGGCCCAGCGGACCGTTCTCCAGGTCGACCGGATCCGGCGACGACGCGAACACCTCCGGGTTGCGGTAGACGACCATGCAGGTGTCGTAGTCGAACACCGTGAAGTGCGGGCTGTCCGGGTAGGGCAGGCCGTGGAAGAACATCGTGTCGGTGCTGCCGGTCAGCTCGTGCAGGATGCCGGGCAGCACCGGGCCCCGTTCGCGCAGCCGGTGCCACGCCGGGTACGGGTCCTGCTCGTAAGCGCCGCCGGCCCAGGCGTTGTAGGAGCTGCGCAGATCGAACAGCTCGCGCAACCGGTCGCGATCCAATGCGGGGGCGGTCATTTCGCCACGAACCCGCCGTCGACGGGCAGCGCCACCCCGGTGACGTTGCGCGACGCGTCCGAGACCAGATACAGCGCGGCCTCGGCGCAGTCCTCGGCCGTGATGGCGCGCCCGAGCGGGTGCTGCCCGCCGACGGATTCGGCGATCGCCGCCTGCTGGTCGGCGTCAACTTGCAGTCCGCCGGCGGCCATGAAACCAGTCAACGGCATCGCGGCCGGGCAGATCGCGTTGACCCGAATCCCGAAGGGCGCGCCCTCAATTGCGACCCCCCGGGTGAGTTGGATGACCCCGCCCTTGGTGGCGCCGTAGACGGTGCCGCCCCAGCCGACCAGGCCGGCGACCGAAGCGGTGTTGAGGATGACGCCTCCTTTTAGGCCAAGCTCCCCTTGCTTTTTGAAGCGCAGCACCGCGTACTTGCAGCCCAGGAACACCCCGCCGAGGTTGACCGCGACCAGGCGGTTGAAGTCGTCGAGCGTGTGGTCCTCGAAGGTCATGCCGAGGCGCGGTGTCGGGATGCCGACGTTGTTGAACAGGATGTCGAGCCGGCCGTATTGGTCGACCGCGGCCGCGATCATCGCCTGGACCTGCCGCTCGTCGGACACGTCGGTCCCGACGGCGATGGCGGTGCCGCCCGCCGATTCGACCTGGCGCACCGTCTCTTTCGCGTGGTCGAGGTCGATGTCCGCGGCGACCACCAGCGCGCCCTCCGCGACGAAACGCAGCGCCGAGGCCCGGCCCACCCCGGAGCCGGCGCCGGTGACGATGGCGCTCTTGCCGTCCAATACGCCTGACATCAGGCGTCAGCCAGGACGGGTGGCTCGGCCGGCGTGAACCGGTACAGCTTCTCGGCGTTGCCGCGCAGCAGCTTGTACTGCACGTGCTCGGGCAGGTCCTTCATGGTGTTGCGGGCGACGTCGATGCAGTCGGGCCAGGTGGAGTCCGAGTGCGGGTAGTCCGTCTCGCACATGATGTTGTCCTCGCCGATCTCGTCGAGACTCTTGACGGCGTGCCGGTCCTCGATGATGCAGCCGTAGATGTGGTTGCGGAACGTCTCGCGGATGTCGAGGGTGTCGAGGTCGATGGCCTTGCCCGCGCCGGCGTGGGTGTCGAACTTCGCGCCGCGCATCACCCAGTACCGCTGCTTGTCGAGCACCTGCTCGGCCCGCTCCAAAAAGTAGGGCATCCAACCGACTTCGCCCTCCGACAGCGCGATCTTGAGGTTCGGGTACCGCTGGAACATCCCGCTGAACAGCCAGGACAGCATGGTCCCCGACGTGCGCGACGCACCCCAGGTGAGGTTGGCCATGAACGGCGCGTCCGAACAGATCTTGGGCAGCGTCGACGACGAGCCGACGTGCATGCTGGCCACCATGTGCAGCTCGTTGGCCGCGGCCATGACGGGCTCCCAGTAGCCGTTCGGGTCGTGAATGGTGGGCAGCCCCAACGGTTCCGGGTTCTCGGAGAACGCGAACGTCGTCACGCCCCTGGCCGCCATCCGCTCCATCTCCTTGGCCGCCAACGGCGGGTCCCACATCGGGATCAGCATCAGCGGGATGTAGCGGCCCGGGGCCGCGCCGCACCACTCCTCGACGAGCCAGTCGTTGTAGTGCTGCAGGCATTCGAAGCCGAACTCGCGGTCGCTGGCCTCCATGAACAGCTGCCCGCAGAACCGGGTGATCGTCGGAAAGCACAGCGACGCAAGCACACCCGAGCGATCCATGTCCTCCACGCGGGCCTTGGCGTCATAACAGCCCGGCCGCATCTCCGAGTACGACAAGGGCTCGGGGCTGAACTCCTCCTTCGACTTGCCGACGACCGCGCTCAAGCCCGAGTTCGGGTAGCGCTTGCCGTCGTAGACCCAGTTGTCCACGCCGTGCTCGTTCTTCTCCATGTGCGGGGCGCGGTCGCGATCCTTGGCGGCCACCCGGTCGACCCACAGGTTCGGCGGTTCGAGGATGTGGTCGTCGACCGAGATCAGCCAGTTCAGGTCGTATTCGCTCACTTCAACTCTCCGATCGACATGTGCTTGACCTCCTGAAATTCGCGGATGCCGTCCGGGCCCCGTTCGCGGCCCAGCCCGCTTTGCTTGTAGCCGCCGCTCGGCGCGTAGGCGGAGAACACGGTGGTGTTCACGTTGACCGCGCCGGTGCGCAACCGGCGCGCGACCGCCACCGCCGCGCCCACGTCACTCCCGTACACCTGACCCGACAGGCCGTAGATGCTGTCGTTGGCGATGGCCACCGCGTCGTCGATGTCGCGGTAGCCCAGCACGCCGATGATCGGGCCGAAGATCTCTTCCTGCGCAGCGGGATTCGCGTTGCTGGGCAGGTCGAGCACGGTCGGCTCGAAGTAGTAGCCGCGGTCCAGGCCGGCCGGGCGCCCGCCGCCGCAGAACACCTTGCCGCCGTGCTCCTCGGCCAGCGCCACGTACCGCTCGCACTTCTCGCGCTGCGCGGCGCTGATGACCGGGCCCATCAGCGAGGTTTCGTCGCTGGGCGGGCCCACCTTGATCTGGGAGTACATGGCGCTGACCGCGTTCAGCACCTCATCCTTCTTATCCTGCGGCACAAGCATTCTCGTCGCCGCCACACACGCCTGGCCTGCGGTGCTGGCGACCACCACCATCGCGCCGCCGGCGGCGCGGTGCACGGCGTCGGGCAGGTAGATCTGCGCCGACTTCCCGCCGAGTTCCAGCGACACCCGTTTCACCGTCGGCGCCGCCTGCGCCAGGATCTTGCGCCCCGCCAGCGTCGAGCCCGTGAACGACACCATGTCCACACCCGGATCGCTGGTCAGCAACTCCGCCCCGGCGATGCCGGACTCGACGACCACGCTGAGCACCCCCGGCGGCACGCCGGCCGCGTCGGCGGCCGCCCCGAAGATCAGCGACGAGATCGGCGTCAGCGGGCTGGGCCGCAAGATCACCGAATTGCCCGCCATCAGCGCGGGAATCAGCTTCTGGAAACCCATGATCAGCGCCGCGTTGTACGGCGTGATGGCCGTGACCACGCCGACGGGTTCGTGGCGGCGCACGCTCAACGCGACCCGCCCTCGCACCAAATCGTCGACGGGGACCGGGCTGGCTTCCTCGTGCGACATCGACAGGTAGAGGTCGATCGTCTGGCGCGCGATGGCCGTCCCGGCGCCCAATTGCGTCATCTCGGCGAACCGCGCCGACTGGCCGGCCTCGGCGACCAGCGTGGGCACCAGCTCGTCGCGGGCGGCGGCGACGTGGTCGATGAACGCGTGCAGCACCCGCGCCCGCTCGCGCGGCGCCGCGCCGGCCCACACCCCGTCGTCGAAGCTGCGGCGCGCCTCGGCGATCGCGCGGCGCACCTCTTCCAGCGGAGTGGCGGTGATGTCGGCGACGTGGGTCTCGTCGGCGGGATTCTCGACGGCGACGACGTCGTCGCCGGTGACCCAGCGGCCGGCGACATAGGTCCGCTGCTCCGCGAGGATGCTCACCTGCTGGCTCCTAAATGGCTGTTCGAAGTAGAACGTTATTCTACTTCAGTCAGATGTTCAACTCTCATTTCAGGCAGCTGCCGCAGTCGATCGGCAGCGCGACCCCGGTGATGTAGCGCGACTCGTCGGAGGCGAAGAACAGCACAGCGTTGCTGATGTCCTCGGGCTGCACCCACGGCACCGGTAGCACGTGGAACATCTGGCAGATCGGGGCGAGGTCGTCGGGGCCCGGGTTTTCCAGGTCGGGCCGAAACGTGTGGTAGGCCGACTCGTTCATCAGCATCGGCGAGTTCACGTGGGTGGGGTGCACCGAGTTGACCCGGATGTTCTCCGCGCCGAGCTCGACGGCGAAGCTGCGCATCAGCCCGACGACGCCGTGCTTGGCCGCCACGTAATGCCCGACCCGCGGGTACGCCTTCAGCCCGCCCACCGATCCGGTCAGCACGATCGATCCGCCCGGCTGCAGGTGCGGGACACCGGCCTTCACCGACTTCCACACGCCGGACAGGTTGACGTCGATCGTGTCCTGCCAACGGGTTTCGTCCATCTCGTGCAGCGGGGCACCGGACGTGCCGATGCCCGCGTTCGCCACGATGATGTCGAGGCGGCCCAGCTGTTCGACGCCGCTGTCGACGGCGGCCTTGAGCGCGTCGAAGTCGCGGACGTCGACCTCGGCGGTGACGATGCGCCGGTCCAGCGCCTTGACCAGGTCCGCGGTTTCGGCGAGGTCCTCGGGCGTCGACGGCGGGATCGTGCTGTAGTCCACGACGTCGCGGCAGGCGTCGACGGCGATGATGTCGGCGCCCTCCTGGGCCAGCCGGACCGCGTGGCTGCGGCCCTGACCGCGCGCCGCGCCGGTGATGTAGGCGACCTTGCCCTCGACCCGTCCCGTCATTACTGCCTCCTATTTCGTCCGCGAGCCAAACGTCACTGCGAAAAATCGCCTGGGTTTTCGCAGTGACGTTCGGCTCGCGAGCCGGTGACCGATTCCCGAATGCGCTGGCGCACCACGTATTTCTGGACTTTGCCGCTGGCGGTGCGGGGATAGTCGTCCACCTGGTGCAGGCTCTCCGGCCATTTCTGCCGGGCCACCCCGGCGCGCTCGAAGTGCGAGCGCACCTCGCCCAGCGTCGGCATGCCAAGACCGGGCTTGAGGCGCAGCACCGCGGCGGCGTGCTCGCCGAGGCGCGCGTCGGGTGCGGCCACGACGACGGCCTCGGCGACCGCGGGCAGCCCGAGCAGCACCTCCTCGACCTCCAACGCGCTGATGTTCTCGCCGCCGCGGATGATGATGTCGGACTTGCGGTCGGTGATGGTGAGGTAGCCGTCGTCGTCGAGGATCCCGATGTCGCCGGTGTGGTACCAGCCGTCGTCGTCGAAGGCCCGCGCGGTCAGGTCGGGGTCGGTGTAGCCGAGGAACAGATCCGGCCCGCGGGAAAGGATTTCGCCGTCGTCGGCGAGCTTGATCTCGACGCCGGGGCGCGCGTTGCCGTCGGTGAGCAGCCGCTTGTCCTCCGGGGCGGTGTAGTGCGAGCCGGTGATCGAGGGGTGTTCGCTGCTGCCGTAGGAGCGGGTGACCAGGATGCCGAGGTCGGCCAGGCGGCGGGTGACGGCCGCGGGCACGGTGGATCCGCCGAGGCCGATGTGCGTGATGTAGCGCAGGTGTTCGTCGGTGAACCGGGGGTGGTCGAGCAGGCTGGTGACGAAGTAGGGCGGCCCGCCCCCGAGCGAGACGCCGTCGGTTTCCATCAGGTCGATCGCCCGGTCGGGGTCCCACACGTCGCACAGATCGATTGGCGCGCCTTCGATTACGGGGATCAGGAACGAGCCGAGCATGCCGATGAAGTGCCCGACGGGCAGCGCGGTGAGTTGGCGGCCGCGGTCGGGCGGGTAGTTGGCCAACAGCTGGCGGGTCTCGAAGCCCAGCGTCTGATGGCTGTGGACGACGCCCTTGGGGTCGCTGGTGGTGCCGGAGGTGAACGCGATCAGCGCCGGGGCGGCGGGGTCGGCCTCCAGCGTGCCCTCCAACGGCTCGGCGGCCAGCAGCGCGTCGAAGCCCGAACCCACCAGCGCGACGATCGGGACGCCGGCGCTGACGTCGGGGTCGTGGGTCATGCGCCCGAAGCTTGCGGTGGTGATGAACACGCGCGGGTTGACGTGGGTCAGGATGAACCGCAGTTCCTTGGGGCCGTAGAAGTGGACGATCGGGACGATCACCGCGCCCAGAAACGTTGCGGCCCAAAAGGTCGCCGCGGCCTCCACCCAGTTGGGCAGCTGGAAGGCGACGACGTCGCCCGGCCCGACGCCGCGGGCGCGCAGCCCGGCCGCGAGCCGGCGGGCCAGCAGCTCGACGTCGGCAAAGGTGCCGGCGTAGGGCCGCTGCGCGGAGTGCACCCGAAACGTGGCGTGCGGGCTGTCTTTCAGGCCGCGGCCCAGCAGGTCGCCGAGGGTGTCGCGCGTCCACCATCCCTCGTCGGCGTAGCGCTGCGCCAGCTCGCTCGGGATGCTGCGCCGCGCGGCCCCGAGACCGGTCATATCGCTCCTTCGTTGGAGTGTCGGCAGTGGCCAGTGTAGAACGACACTCTCGTGCAAAGCAGTCTTGTACTTTGAACAAGACGAATGTATCGTTCTGGTCGCCGCTGCTGTGAGATTTGTATCACACCAGGCCGGTGGACTTGAATAGCCGCGCAAAGCTGTTGTCGCACACGGCATTTCGTAGTGCGGCGGAGGGCTGCGCCGCGAAGGAGCGTAGGTGACCGGAAGCTTGGGGGCCGGACCGGCGCAGCATCGAGCGCCGGCCATGCTGCCCGCCGGTTACCGCCGCACCAATCGGCGCGGCTACGGGCGCCCGCTCGCCGGCCTGGTCACGGTCGCGGTCGCCGTCGCGGTCGTCGCCGTGGCGCTGACGCAGTTTCGCGGCGGCTTCACCGACACCGTGCGGGTGACCGTGCTGTCCGATCGCGCGGGCCTGATGATGAACCCCGGCGCCAAGGTCAAACTGCACGGCGCGCCCGTCGGCGCCGTCGCGTCCATCGAGGACATGCCCGACGGGCGGGCGGCCATTCAGCTGGCCCTCGACCCCGCCCGGTTGCGGCTCATCCCGGCCAACGTCCTCGTCAACGTCGTCGCGACGACGGCGTTCGGCGCGAAGTTCATCCAGCTGATTCCGCCCGCCGACCCCTCCCCGCAGCCGCTGCGCGCCGGGCAGGTGCTCGACGCGAAGCGGGTGACCGTCGAAATCAACACGGTCTTTTCCGAACTCACCTCGGTGCTGGCCAAGATCGACCCCGCCAAACTCAACGAGACGCTGGGCGCGATCGCCACCGCGTTCAACGGGCGCGGGGACCGGTTCGGCCAGACGCTGCAGGACCTCAACGCGTTTTTGGCCAAGTTCGAGCCGAGCCTGCCCCAGCTCAGCCACGACCTCGAGGCCACCGCCGACGTGTCGATCGCCTACGCCGACGCCGCACCGGATCTGATTGCCACCGTGGCCAATACGACGAAGGTCAGCCAGTCCATCGTCGACGAGCAGCACAACCTCGACGCGTTCCTGATCAGCTCGATCGGCCTGGCCGACATCGGCAACGACGTCGTGGGCGCCAACCGTCAGGCGCTCACCGACGTCACCCACCTGCTGGTGCCGACCACCGACCTGACCAACCAATACCATCCCGCGCTGACCTGCTCGCTGCGCGGCATGCTCCCGCTGGCCAACCAGCCCCCCACCCAGGTGCCCGGCCTCGAGGTGCTCGGCGGCATCACCCTGGGCGCCGAGCGCTACCGCTACCCGAAGAACCTGCCCAAGGTCGCCGCCCGCGGCGGGCCGCAGTGCGAGCACGAATTGCCCGTGGCCTTCAACACCTTTCCGCCGTTCGACGTCGCCGACGTCGGCGCCAACCCCTGGCAATACCAGCAGCAGGGAATCCTGCTGAACTCCGATTTGCTCAAGCAGATTCTGTACGGGCCGCTCGACGGCCCGCCGCGCAACACCGCCCAGATCGGCCAGCCCGGATGACCGGCCGGTCCACAACGGGCACCCTGCTGAAGTTCGGCGCCTTCGCCGGCGTGATGCTGGTGCTGTCGGTGTCGCTGTTCTTCGTCTTCGGCGAGTTCCGCAACGGGCCCACCCACGGCTATTCGGCGGTGTTCATCGACGCCTCGCAGCTGAAGCCGGGAGATTCGGTGCGGGTGGCCGGAATTCGGGTCGGCACCGTCAACGCGGTGTCGTTGCAGGACAACAACAGCGTCCTGGTGGATTTCGACGCCGACGACGACGTCGCGCTGACGTCCGGCAGCAAGGCGGCGGTGCGCTACCTCAACCTGGTCGGCGATCGCTACCTGGAGCTGATCATCGGCCCCGGGTCGACGCGGGTGCTGCCCCCGGGTGCGCGGATCCCGGTCGAGCGCACCATGCCTTCGCTGGACCTCGACCTCCTGCTGGGTGGCCTGAAACCCGTTATCCGGGGCCTGAATCCGCGCGACGTCAACGCGCTGGCCGCCGCGCTGCTGCAGGTGTTCCAGGGCCAGGGCCAGACGCTGCACTCGCTGCTGGCCAAGACGTCGTCGTTCTCCAACGACGTCGCCACCAAGAACGAGGCCATCGAGAAGCTGATCGACAACCTCAACACGGTCGTGCAAACCCTTGCCCGGCAAGGCGATCAGTTCTCCGGCGCGATCGACCGCCTGCAGCGCCTGGTCAGCGACCTGTCGCAGGACCGCGACCCCATCGGCGACGCCATCGCCGCGCTCGACAACGGCACCGCCTCGGTGGCCGAGCTGCTCGGCGCGGCGCGCCCGCCGCTGGCCGGCACCGTCGACCAGCTCACCCGGCTGGCCCCGCTGCTGGAGAAGGGCAACGGCTACCTCGACGACGCGTTGCAGCACGCGCCCGAGAACTACCGCAAGATCGCGCGCACCGGCGCCTACGGCAGCTTCGTGAACTATTACATCTGCGGGTTGACGTTCCGCGTCAGCGACCTGCAGGGCCGGACCGCGGTCTACCCGTGGTTTAGGCAAACCGAGGGAAGATGTGCGGAGCCGTGATGCTGAAATACCTTGGCGCCCAACAAATCCGGGCCGGCTTCATCGGCGTGGTGCTGATCATGCTGGTCGTCGCCGTCGGGCTGAGCCCCGAACGGCTGGTGTCCTGGGCGACGACCGTGCACTACCAGGCGCTGTTCTCCGAGGCCGGCGGGCTCGCCACCGGAAACAAGGTCCTGGTGTCGGGGGTCAAGGTCGGCACCGTCTCCGACGTCTCGCTGCGCGACGGCGACGCGCTGGTCACCTTCGGGGTCAACGGCAGGGTGCGGCTGGGATCGCAGACCACCGCGCACATCCGCACCGGCTCGCTGCTCGGCGCGCGAGTGCTGACCCTGGAGCCGACCGGCGGCGGCACCATGCATCCCTCCGACGTCATCCCGATATCGCGGACGTCGTCGCCCTATTCGCTGAACGAGGCCGTCTCGGAGCTGACCACCAACACCGCCGCCACCAGCACCGACACCCTCAACCAGTCGCTGACCGCGCTGTCGGCCACCATCGACCAGATCGCCCCGCAATTGGGGCCGACGTTCGACGGGCTGACCAAGGTCTCGCGGGCGATCAACAGCCGCGGCGAGACCCTCGATGCGCTGCTCAAGAGCTCCGCCAACGTCACCGAAATCCTTTCCGGGCGAAGCCAACAGGTCAACACGCTGATCCTCAACGGCAGCGTCCTGCTCGACGTGCTGGTCAAGCGGCGCGACGCGATCAGCGAGCTGCTGGCCAACGTGTCCGCGGTCGGCAAGCAGCTGTCCGGGCTGGTCGCCGACAACGAAAAAGATCTCGAGCCGACGCTGGACCGGCTCAACACCGTGGCCGCGATGCTGGAGAAGAACCGCGACAACCTCGCCAAGGCGCTGCCCGGCCTCAAAAAGTACGAATTCACCTCGGGCGAGGCCGTTTCCAACGGCTTCTACTACAACGCCTACGTGCCCAACCTGGCGATGCCCGAGCTGATGCAGCCGTTCTTCGACTACTACTTCGGGTTCCGCCGCGGCGACCCGAACATGCCGCGCGCGCTGTTCCCGTGGCCGCACAACGGCATCCCGGGGGGCTCGCGATGACCCGCCGACGGCTGGCGGTGGGCGCGCTCCTGGCGGTGTTGCTCGCGGGCGCCACCGCGTTCCTGGTGCGCGAGACGTACTTTCACCCGCTGACGATCACCGCGTACTTCCCCTCGGCCACCGGCATCTACGCCGGCGACGACATCCGGGTGTCCGGCGTGAAAGTCGGCACCGTGGCATCGGTGCAGCCGCAGCCCAGCCGGGTCCGGCTGACCCTGCACGTCAAGCGCGGGGTGTCGATCCCCGCCGACGCCCGGGCGATCATCGTCGCGCAGAACCTGGTGGCCGCGCGCTACGTGCAGCTGTCCCCCGCCTACCGCAAGACCGGGCCCAAGCTGCCCGACGGCGCGGTGATCGACCAGGATCGCACCGCGATCCCCGTCGAGTGGGACGAGGTCACCAAGCAATTGACCCGGCTGGCAACAGATCTCGGACCCAGCGGAGACGTGTCGACCACGGCGGTCAGCCGGTTCATCGACAGCGCCGCCGGCGCAATGGACCGCAACGGCGACAAGCTGCGCCAGACGCTGGCGCAGCTGTCGGGCATCGGCCGCATCCTGGCCCACGGCAGCGGCAACATCGTCGACATCATCAAGAACCTGCAGAACTTCGTCACCACCCTGCGCGACACCAACCAGCAGATCGTGCAGTTCCAGAACCGCCTGGCGACACTGAGCAGCGTGATCAACGACAGCCGAACCGATCTCGACGCGGCGCTGTCGAACCTGTCGATCGCCGTCGGCGAGGTGCAGCGCTTCGTCGCCGGCACCCGCAACAAGACCAGCGAGCAGATCCAGCGGCTGGCCAACGTCACCCAGGTCCTCGTCGACCATCGCCTGGACGTGGAGAACATCCTGCACGCCGCCCCGACCGCGTTCGCCAACGGCTACAACATCTACAACCCCAACACCCCCGGGGCGATGGGCAGCTTCATCATCAACAACTTCTCCAACCCGACGCAGTTCATCTGCGGCGCGATCGGGGCCGTCGCCAACGTCACCGCGCAGGAAACCGGCAAGCTGTGCAGCGAGTACCTCGGCCCCGGGCTGCGCACCGCGAATTTCAACGAGCTACCCATCCCGACGAACCTGATCCTGCAGCAGATCGCGACACCCGGGAAGGTCATTTACGCCGAGCCGCGCCTGGCCCCCGGCGGCGAGGGGCCGAGCCCCCAGGCGCCCGACATTCCGCCCGCGATATCGGCGTACGCCGGCCTGACCGACTCGGCGCCGCGATCTCTGAATGACATGTTGTTGCCGGTCCCCAAGCCGCCCGCCGATCACTCGGCGCCTGGAGGCGCGCCGTGAGCGCGCTCCGGGCGCTGGGCGTCGTCGCGTGCGCGCTGTCGGTGGGTGGCTGCGCGTTTCAGGGCGTCAACTCGCTGCCGCTGCCCGGCGCGGTCGGCCGCGGGGCGCACGCCCACGTCTACCACATCGAGATCGCCAATATCGGGACGCTGGAATCGAATTCGCCGGTGATGATGGCCGACGTCGTGGTGGTCAGCGTCGGCAGGATGCGCGTGAAGGGTGACCACGCCGACATCGAGGTCTCGGTCAAGCCCGACGTCGTCGTGCCCGCCAACGCGGTGGCCGCCGTCGGGCAGACCAGCTTGCTGGGGTCGATGCACGTGGAGCTCAATCCCCCGCTGGGCCAGCGGCCGCAGGGCCGCCTCGAGCCCGGCACCACCATCCCGCTGGACCGGTCGTCGTCGTACCCGTCGACCGAGCAGACCCTGTCGGCGCTGTCGGTGCTGCTGAACTCCGGCGGGCTGGGCCAGATCGGCGACATCATCCACAACTCCAGCACGGCGCTGGCCGGCCACGAGAACGACGTGCGCGAATTGCTGTCGCGGCTCGACGATTTCGTCGGGGTGCTCGATCACCAGCGCGACCGTATCGTCGCCTCCATCGACGCGCTGAACCGGCTCGCCGGCACGTTCGCCTCCCAGCACGAGGTGATCGCCGAGGCGCTGCGCAAGATCCCGCCCGCGCTGGAGGTGCTGATCCGCGAGCGACCGCGGCTGACCGCCGCGCTGGAGAAGCTGCACGTGTTCTCCGACACTGCGACCCGGCTCGTCCGCGACGCGCAGGCCGACCTGGTCAAGGATCTGCAGAACCTGGAGCCGACGATCCGGGCGCTGGCCGACGTGGGACCTGAGCTGCCCATCCTGCTGGGCTACATCCCGACGTTCCCGTTCACCCAGAACTTCGTCGACCGGGCCATCCGCGGCGACTACTTCAACGTGTTCGCCGTCATCGACATGACCCTGCCGCGGCTGAAGCGGACGATGCTGGCCGGCACCCGCTGGGGCGATCCCGACGCGCCGCTGGTGCCCGCCCCCGGTGATCCGTGGTACCTGGGTTACACCCGAGATCCGTTGGGGGTGGGCATCAATCCGCCCGCGCCCGCCGCGCCGCCCGGTCCGGCCCCGTCGGCGCCGCCGGCGCCCGTGGCGTCCGATTTGAGCGCGATTGCGCCCGTGGACGGCGGCGGCTGATGCTGACCCGTTTCGTGCGTATTCAGCTGGGCGTGTTCATCATCGCGTCGGTGATCGGCATGGCGGCGATGTTCTTCGAGTACATGCAGGTGCCGACGCTGCTCGGGATCGGCCGGGTCACAGTGACCTTGAAGTTGCCCGACACCGGTGGGCTGTACCGGTTCAGCAACGTCACCTACCGGGGTGTGCAGGTCGGCAAGGTGACCGCGGTCGGTCCCACCGCGGCGGGTGCGGAAGCCACGCTGTCCCTCGACGAGTCGCCGAAGATTCCGGCCGACGTGCACGGCGCGGTGCGCAGCATGTCGGCGGTCGGCGAGCAGTACGTGGATTTGGTGCCGCGCTCGGAGACGGCGCCGTATCTGCGCGACGGGTCGGTGATCGACGCCCGCGACACCAGCATCCCGCAGCCGGTGGGGCCGATGCTGGATCGGCTCAGCGCGCTGGTCAACAGCATCCCCAAAAACAAGCTCTCCCAACTGCTCGACGAGTCGTTCAAGGCGTTCAACGGGGCGGGCTTCGACTTCCAGTCGCTGGTCGACTCGTCGTCCAGGATCTCGCACGACGCCCGCGCCACCGCCGAGCACACCGACGCGCTGGTGAACGACGCCGTCCCGTTTTTGGATGCGCAGGCCCAGACCGGCGACGCGACGCGGCGCTGGGCACACAACCTGGCCGGGGTGACCGGCCAGCTGGTGACCGACGACCCGCAGATCCGGCGGCTGCTGCAGACCGGACCCGGCTTCGCGCAGGAGGTTTCGCGGCTGCTGACCCAGGTGAAGCCGACGCTGCCGGTGTTGCTGGCCAACCTGACGACCATCGGCCAGATCGGGGTGACCTACCACCCGTCGCTGGAGCAGCTGCTGGTGCTGCTGCCGCCGTCCGTCGCGGCGTACAGCTCCTACGGGGTGGTGAACAACCCGACCGGTCTGGCCGTGGGCGGGTTCACGCTGACCATCGCCGACCCGCCGGCGTGCACGGTGGGATTCCTGCCGCCCTCGCAGTGGCGCTCGCCGGCCGACACGACCACCATCGACACCCCCGACAACCTGTACTGCAAGCTGCCGCAGGACTCGCCGATCGCCGTGCGGGGGGTGCGCAACAACCCCTGCATGGGGCATCCCGGAAAGCGCGCCCCCACCGTCGAAATCTGCAACAGCGACCAGCCGTACGAGCCGCTGGCGCAGCGCCAGCACGTGCTGGGTCCGTATCCGGTGGATCCGAACCTGCTCTCGCAGGGCGTGCCGCCCGATGACCGGGTGACCGTGGGCGACAGGCTTTTCGGCCCCGTCGACGGGACGCCGCTGCCGCCCGGGGCAGAACCCAGGGGAACGCCGCCCGGGCCACCGGCGCCGGGTTCGGTCAACCAGCCGCCAACGGCGCCAAGCGCTTTCGGGGGCAACGGTTCCGCTGTAGCGCCGTCGGTGGCGACCGCGCACTACGACCCGGCGACCGGCAAGTACGTCACGCCGGACGGGCAGCTTTTTCGCCAGACCGATCTGGCGCGGTCTGCCAAGGCGACGTCGTGGAAGGACATGCTCGTACCGGGCTGAGCGAGGAGGGGTCTGAAATGTCGTTCGTGAGTGTGGTTTCCGAGGCGCTGGGCGCGGCGGCCACGGATATGGCCGGGATCGGCTCGACGTTGACTGCGGCCAACGCGGCCGCGGCGGCGCCGACGACGGGCGTGCTTGCCGCCGCCGAGGATGAGGTGTCGGCGGCCATCGCGGCGGTGTTCTCCGCCCACGGGCAAAGCTTTCAGGCGCTCACGGCGCAGGCGGCCGCGTTTCCGCAGGCGTTCGTGCAGGCGCTGCAGTCCGGCGCGGCAATGTATTCCGGCGCCGAGGCCGCCGGCGCGCGGCTGCTGCAGCAGGCCGTCGGTGCGGCGAACGCGCCCGTCAGCGCGGCGTCGACCGCGTTGATCATCGGCGGCACGTTCAACCCGCAGCCGACCCCGGGCTACGTCGCCGCCATCGAAAACCTGTTCATCCAGTCCAATCCCCTCTACGCCGGCTACCAGGCGCTGGGCCTTTACACGCCCGAGCAGGTCGCCCCCTTCTTCGGCTCGCTGACCCTGGATCAGTCGGTGCTGCAGGGGCAGATGATCCTGAACAACGCGATCATGAACACGCCGGCCGGCCACCCCCTGCTGGTGTTCGGCTATTCGCAGAGCGCGGTGATCGCCACCATGGAGATGCGGGCCATGGATGCGCTGCCGCCGTTCGCCCGGCCGAGCCCCAGCGACCTGTCGTTCATGCTGATCGGCAACGGGGACAACCCCAACGGCGGGCTGTTCTCCCGGTTCACGTTGCACATCCCGTTTTTGGACATCTCGACCGCGGGCCCGACCCCGCCGGACACCCCGTACCCGACGACCATCTACACCCTGCAATACGACGGCCTGGCCAACTTCCCGCAGTACCCGCTCAACATCGTGGCTGACCTCAACGCCATCGCCGGCGCGGCCTTCGTGCACCCCCAGTACGCGTTCTTGACCCCGGATGCCCTGGCCAGCGCGGTCCCATTGGCGACGTCGCCGGGCTATTACGCCAACGGCGGCATGACGCACTACTACATGATTCCCAACCAGAACCTGCCGCTGGTGGAACCGCTGCGGTATATCCCCGTGGTGGGCACGCCGCTGGCCGATCTGCTGCAACCCGATCTGCGGGTGCTGGTCAACCTGGGCTACAACCCCAACGGCTACGCCGACATCCCCACCGCCGCGCAGCTGTGGCCGGGCTTCAGCCCCATCGACGACCTGCTGCGCGCGGTTCCGGCGCCCTACAACATGCTCATCGCCCAGCCCGTCGTATCGCCTTCTCCCCCACCGAACTTCAATCCGGTGACCATCGCCGGGCAGCTGGTGCTGGGGGCGCAGCAGGGGGTGACCGACGCGCTGGTCGACTTCGGGGTGTTGCCGGCTTCGTACTACGCGACGACCTATCCAGCGATCAACGACCTGTCGTACATGACGGCGGTTGCGTAGCGATACGGGTAGATGGCCAACAGCCGGGCGTCGGCGGAAAATCGCAGCCATCGCGACACGGCGTTGACCCCATGAAGTAGCGAACCACCAGGCGGGCCTGCTGAACAGAGGCGACATAAATACAAACTTTCCTGGGTAAACCGCTGCGCAACGGTTTGTAGTCAACCGATACTGACCGCAGCGAGGAGAGGAAAGGCGAGTGAAGTCGCGCGTCGGTCAGACATTTGGCAAGTACGCCATCCGGCGTCTGCTGGGGACAGGCGGCATGGGCGAGGTCTATGAGGCCTACGACACCGCCAAGGGCAGGGTCGTCGCCCTGAAGTTGCTGGCGGACCAGTACGCGCAAGACGAAACCTTCCGCGCGCGATTCATGCGCGAATCCCGCGCGGCAGCGATCCTGCAAGAACCGCATGTCATCCCGATCCATGACTGGGGAGAGATTGACGGTGTCCTGTACATCGACATGCGGTTGGTCCATGGTCAGACGCTGCACGACTTGCTCAAAAGCGGTCCCCTTGAGCCAGAGGCCGCCGCCGACATCATCGGGCAGGTCGCTTCGGCCCTGGACGCCGCTCACGGCGAAGGACTGATCCATCGCGACGTGAAACCGCAAAACATCCTCGTCACACCAAACGAATTCGCATATTTGGTCGACTTTGGCATCGCCGAAGCTCGGGGCGACACTCATCTGACCGTGGCCGGGTATCAAATCGGCACCTTTGACTACATGGCACCGGAACGTTTCGCCGACGAAAAAGCGACCGCAGCTGTGGACGTCTATTCGCTGACCTGCGTCCTCTACCAAGCACTGACAGGCGACAAACCGTTTCCCGCTCACAGCGCTGGGCAGGCCATCAACGCTCACGTCTCATCACCGCCTCCGCGGCCCAGCGCCGTGAACCCACGAGTTCCGGCGTCTTTTGACGAAGTGATCGCTCGCGGGATGGCAAAAGACCCTGACGACCGCTACGGCAGTGCAGGAGCTCTGGGACGCGCAGCGAAGCGCGCACTCTCGTCATACCCCAGCACAGCGGTCGCTCCAGGATCGCAACCTCCGATGCCTCAACCGAGTGGGCCCCCGAGCTATCCGCCGTTCAATGTCCAATATCCCTATCCAGCAACCGGTCCCACGCCTGTAGCAGTTCCCGAGCGAGGAATCGCAAGGCAATTCCTGATCGGAGCCGCCATCGCGGTCGTCGTGGCCCTGGTATGCGGTGTCGGTGTCATCATCGGTTTCCTTGCCAACCGAGACTCCACCAGCTCGGAGCCCTCGACAGCGGGGGTCGTCCCCTACACCGGTCCCGTAACCACGGGTGAAACCGAATCGCCTTCAGCGACACAGTCGTTTCGGGCGCCAACAACTTCCACGCTTGCTCCCCAAGATCCTGTCCAGCGGCTACGGCAAATCGCTAGTGACGACCGATCTTTCGTCAGCGCGCAACTCGCCGACCGCTGGGTTCCACAGCTCAGCTCAAAGCGTCCCGGCGTCGTCGATGACGGCGTGCTGTGGGACAACTCGATGACGCTGCAGGAGCACCTGAAGCTCAGGCAGCGGTACCCCGACGCGCGGCTCCTGTGGTCGGGTGACTGGTCAACTTTTTCGGCGCCGGACTTCTGGGTCACAGTCGTCGGCGTTACCTCTACCGACTCTGCGCCTGCGCTGGCGTGGTGCAGGTCCCAAGGGTTCGATCGGGACCACTGCATCGCCAAGATCGTCAGCACCACGCATCCCGTTGCGGGAAGTACGGCCTACAACTGACGCCGCCACACGCAAGTTGGCATCGTTATCGAAAGCGGGGGCTAGCCTGAGACCGTGTTGGCCATCCCGACTCTCAAGTTCAGCTATGGCAATCTGCTGCTCGCACGCCTTCGCGAGCTTGGCTCGGCCCATTCCGAGGAGCTCCTCGGCGACGATCCGGGGCAGCTCTTCAAGTCCCAAGGACCGTTCGAGAACCCGCAGCGGCGGGCTCGTGATTGTCTTCGGTACGCGAAGATGCTCGACCTGGTAGTGGAGGACCAGCACGGGTGGAACCTCACCGCGCCGGGCATCGCTTACGCCGAAAATGTCGACCGCAGCAATCCATGGATTGTCAATGGCATCCAGGCTGCGGTCCTTCGTGACCGGCTAGCCGGTGACGCTCCGCTGGCTGGGGACGCTCATATCGCTCTTCAAGTTGTTCGTGACTTGCCCGCCGACTTTTCCAATGACGACCTCGGGCGCGCGCTAGCTGAGCATGCGAACACCGACCAGTGGCGAGCAGACCGGACCTTCGAATCGCAAGGTGCTCGCTACCGAGAACTCCTTACCGAGAGTGGACTCACCAATAGAGACGGTGAACTAACTGAGCAGGGGGTTTCTTTCCTTGGACGACAGCCTTCGGTCTGGTGGGTGAATCAAGGCGCCACCTACACCAAGGAGCGCGATGGAGGGTTTCTTTGGGCGCCAATGCTTAACAGGCTGGGCCGCCCGCAATACCACTGGGACACAATGGATGACGTTCGTGAAGGTGATGTCGTTCTCCACTACAGCAACGGTTCGTTGCGTGCGGCAAGCTATGTAAGCGCAGCTGCGAGGCCGGCGCCGAATCCGCTCGGTGGCCAGGCCTGGGAGGACGCGGGCCGACTGGTCGAGACGCAGTATCAGGAGCTAAATGAGCCAGTCGCGCTTGGGGCTATCGACGAGGCTGCCCGAATCAGGCAAGGTTCGCCATTCACTGTCTCTGGATCCGTCCAACAGGTCTATCTCGTTCGGCTTCAGGAAGACTTCGTGAACGAGCTGGCCCAGCGGTTCCCCGAGCTTGCTGCGCACCTGCCTGCGGTACCGTCCGACGCGCGTTCGACGCCACCACCGCTGAAGACGCCTATGCCGGACGAGCTGTTTCGTGATTTCACCTTCGCGGTGGAAGCCTCTGGACTCCGCTTCCCAGCAGGCTCGAATCTTGTTCGATCATTCGTGAGCAGTCTGCTTGCCAAACCCTTCGCAATCCTGACGGGACTCGCCGGTTCGGGCAAGAGCCAGCTCGCGATGAGACTCGGTGAATGGTTCGGCACAGATGAACACGGACGTCATCGCCACGTAGTCGTCCCCGTGCGCCCCGACTGGACAGGACCCGAATCCATCTTTGGCTACGAGGACGCGCTACGTTCGTCGGCGTCTGGCGCCCCAGTGTGGTTCGTTCCGGAAGCATTCGAGTTTGTCCTCCGCGCGGTGAACGACCCCGAGCACCCATACCTGCTGATCCTCGACGAGATGAACTTGGCCCACGTCGAGCGGTACTTCTCGGACTTTCTCTCCGGGGTCGAATCGCGGCGCCCGGTCTTGCCGGATCTAGTCTTCGATCAATCATCTCTTCAATGGCTCCTACGCGACGCAGAAGCAGAGCGGCAGCCGTTGCCGCGCAATCTTTTCGTGGTCGGCACTGTCAACGTGGACGAGACGACCTACATGTTCTCGCCGAAGGTTCTCGACAGGGCCTCCACCTTCGAGTTTCGGGTGACCTCCGATGAACTCGATGCCGAACTCCAGCGACCCATTGCTGCGCCGGCGGGAGAGGACCAGCGAGTGCGCGCCTTCGCGTCGCTGGCTGAAAGCGACGATTGGCAGCGAGAGCATCCTCATCCGGCTCGCGCCGAGATTGTGTCGACGCTTCGCGAGGCGCACGCGATCTTGGCTGGGGCCAACCAAGAGTTCGGGCACCGAACGCTTTACGAAATCCTGCGATTCTGCGCATTTTTCGCAGCGACGGGAGATACCGATGCTGATACGGCGCTCGACCTCGCGATGATGCAAAAAGTTCTGCCCAAGCTACACGGATCGCGTCGGCGCCTCGAACCCGTTCTCACCGAGCTCGATGCGCTGGCGGTAGGGACCGGTACGGTCCCGCGGCTTCCGATAACACACCACAAGATCGTCCGCATGATCGAGTCCGTTCGCGCGAATCAGTTCGTCAGCTTCGCTGAGTAACCATGTCCCAGGATTCGGTGCAGTTGGAGCTTCGAAATGACGAAGGCCACGTCGTCGGCAAGCTGCTGATTGCCAACCTTCCAGGCCGGGAAGACACGACGCTCTCGCCGCACGGTGATGTCGCATTGCGTGAAGCGGCAATGTACCGCTACCGAATAATCAGCGACGCAGCGAATGTCAACGTCGAGCCGCGTGAGTTGTTCGATCCTGATGATCCTAGTTGGAAGCAAGGGAGGCTACGTCCTGGTCAAGCCGTTGGGCGTCTGCGGATCCGAGTCGTTGATCGCGCGACAAACCTAGCAGGGACGACCGAAGTCGACGTTCTGGCAATCAAACTCGACCACGAAACTGAGTATCGCCAGATGCTGACTGATATCTCCTCGTTCGCTGCTGAGGCAGTCTTGCAGGGATTCGCCCCAAGTTTGTTGGATCTTGCGCCAAGCGAGCTACCTGTCGAACTGCTATACCTTCGCTTCGCGATGATTGCGGCGTATCTACGTAATCCGGCGGTCGAGGCGGCACTTGCGCGTGTGACCTCGCAACCACACCGCACATGGGTATCTCAGCAAGAGATCCGTCCGGTTGGGTCGCCGTTTCCAGCGGGGGCCGGTTTCCGCCGCGCAGTGTGCGCGCCCGGTCGACGAGTGCCCTGGACGGCTGGCTCGGCCGCACTCGCTTCTTTGCCCGCTGCTCTCACCCGTGACCGCACCGAAGCGAGCGTCGACAACTCAGCTAATCAGTTCGTCAAGTTTGCTCTAGAGCGTTGGCGGGCCATCGCGCTGGAATTGCTGAACCGGCTATCGCTAGCGTCGCAGACGGTCGAGTCAGGACCGCTGCGCCGCGGTCAACAAATCGCTGCTGAGGTCGGAGCTCAACTCGATGAGTACCTGGCGCACCCCCTCTTCCGGGGAGTTAGTTCCCTACGGAGGATGCCTAGTTCGGACCAGGTGTTACTCAAGCGCGCGGGCTATCGCGAAATCTTCCGGACGTTTGCGATGACTGAGTCCGGCCCTACCGTGCGGATGGATCGCGTAGACATCACCGACGTCTACGCAGCCTCGCAACGCAATATCGCAACTCTGTATGAGTTTTGGTGCTTTCTCGCGGTGGTGGATTCACTCGGGCGAGTCTGCGGGGAAGACCGGACGGCGCGTGCCTTCGCTGTCGCTGAAGATGGCATGTCGATGACTATGCGATCAGGCCGCGCGTCGAAGTTGTCGTGGTCTGTCAGACGCGGAGGCCGCCCACTTCGTGTCGATGTCTTCTTCAATCGGACGTTCGCCGGAAGAGATGATCGGCGGGGCTCATGGAGCCAAGCGATGCGTCCTGACTGCTCCGTGCGAGTTCAACCTGAAGGGAGCACGCCTTCGCGCATTCCCACGCAAGAGCTGGAGATCTGGCTCCACTTCGATGCGAAGTACCGTGTTGACAATCTCCTGGCGCAGCTGGCACCCGCACCTGATTCCGATGAGTTGCTTGGCGAATCGACGACCGCTGGCGTTACTAAGCGCGACGACCTGCTCAAGATGCACGCATACCGAGACGCGATCTCGCGAACGGCAGGAGCATACGTGCTGTATCCCGGATCAGAGATCCAGGACATCCGACGACATCCGGGGTTCAAAGAAGTGTTGCCTGGCCTCGGCGCCTTTCCGCTCCGGCCGAGAAGTGAGGGTCTGCAATTGTCATCGGCGGCCCTCGACCACTTCCTGAGCGATGTGCTCACACATGTCGCTAGTCAAGTCACACGCGACGAGCGGCACCGCTATTGGACCGCGACTGTGCATCGACCTGGTCAGCCCGACCTCGTGTCATCACTGACGACGGACTTCCTGGACGAACCTCCTGCGGATACAGATGTACTTCTCGGTTTCGTCCGAAATGTTGGACACCTCCGATGGATAGAACGTTTGCAGCAGTACAACATTCGCGCGGGAGATCGGGTTGGCGCCGTAGAAATTGGCGGGCGAGAGCTCGGCGCCGAGCTTCTTCTCTTGTACGAGAACCGGAACGGCTCTCTCCATGTGGTCCACGCTGCGAAGGTAGCGCGCTGGCGGCCATCGACGGCAGGCGATTTGATGGCCACTGGATACCCCGACCCTCGCGGTGACATCTACTTCGTCGCCGACCTCGAGTTCGTCGAACATCTGCCCGCGTGGGCCGACTCGATCGACCTCGAACTATTGACATCGAAGGCCCGCTACGGGGCGCCAATTGTGGTGACGTGGTGGGATGTCGTCCGAGCAGCGTCGATCGTCGAGCCGTGAGCCGACGGGCGAGCGGTCAGGCTATCGGAAGAAATTGACTCGGATGCCTCGAAGAACGCCGACGATCGGCGGACAGCGTGGCATTTTCTTCAAATTCTTTGAGCAAGCATTCGTACGGTAACTTTGCCACTTTCGCTCGGACCGGCATGCCTTTCTTTCAGATGGATAAAATCAAAGGTATTTGCAAGGAGATTCTGGACCTCCCCCGCCTTCGGAAGTTGCGTATGATTACCTTTTCTATTCGCAATAGTTTCAATATAGAACAAACCACCTGAAGCTAAAGACCGGGCAATGTTAGTTATCAGTCTGCTTTCGAAAAAGTGGACGTTCAGAGCTCCACTGAACTGACCTTCTTCAAAAGGCCAATCGTCGTCAACCAAATCAATCTTAAGAAGCTGAAGATGACTTCGTTCCCTCTTCGCAAGATATTTGTTGAAGCAAGCCAGTTGCCCAAGAGCTTTATCGTCAATGTCCGCACACGTGATCCGACACCCCAATTCTTGCAGCGTCAGGGCATGCCGCCCATATCCACACGGCGCATCCAAGATCGGTCCGTCGAGCGCCGCGAAAAGCGGTATAAACTTTCTGAATTCTGGAGCCAGCGACCTTTCTGATGGCGCATCCATGGTATGCGTATGCCTCGTCCTGCCACTTATTGAATCAAATCGGGGCTATCCCGCGACTGAATTTCGGTCGGCCCGTCGAGAAAAAGCCTGCGCAATCGTCGCGGGCCGAGCAGCCGTCGCACGCGCGCACATACGTGTTCTTCCAGTCTGAGATGGATTGCACCGCGAAGGGTCGAACGCTGGGGTGAAGCACGCACAGAGGCAGGTTGTAGACCGAAACGTTGACCCTAGCCGTCGACAGCGCGTCAATGCCGGCCGCCAACTGCTCTTGATAGTCCATCGGATCGACCCAAAGCACGTTATCGTTGGCAATCGCAAAGCCGGTATTTTCCAGGCCCATCAGCGCCACATGATCCACGAACGGGAGATTCCGAGCGATCCACGAGCAGGTTTCACGTAGACGCGGCGCAGTAATCGCGTGGAGCACTACCCGAATTTCAACCCGCTGCCCGCGGTCTTTTAGCCGCAGCACACCAAGGACCGTCTGGTCGAACGCCCCCTTCGCTTGCACGACGTAATCGTGGATGTAGTCGACGGCGGCATAGAGCGGTATGCCCGCCGAAAGATGCGGGTGGCCAACTGCCGTCCAAGCGCTCACGACGTCGCGAGATGCGAAGGCACGGCCATTGGTCAGCACGTGCAACGCTGTGTTCGGGAGCAGATCACGCGCCAGCTCGAGTAGACGGATGAACCTGCGCCATTCCGTGAGCGGTTCGCCGCCAGTGAAAGTAAGAGAGGGGGTCGTTGGATCTACCAGTGGCAGCGTGTCCTCGATTTCATCCATCAGCCAGCCGTCATCGACTGACTTGGGTGGCTGCGAACACATCAAGCAATAGTTGTTGCAGCGCTCCGTCACGAGGAAAAAGTTGTGTTTCGAAGAGCGGCGGTAAAGCACCCGCAGCCGACGGGTTTCAGGTTGGATGCGCAGCACGTCGCCGTCGCCGAGTTCGGCGAACCCGGTGGGTAAGCGGACGTAACTCAGCGAACTCTGTGCTGGACGCTCATCGCGGCCGACAGCGAGTTTGTAACCATGCGCGCGCGCCTGCTCCCAGTCTTCTCGCTGCACAACTAACGCGGCATCTCGATCGTCCGCAGCGAAACTTGCCGGGGATCGAAGCCGCCATGACCGCCTATTCGGCCCTAGGCTGGCGAGGTCGGCTGCGGGTGCACGTCCGGAAAGAACAAGCGGTCTCATTGCGCCCAGCTCCGGAGGATGGCGGCGTCTTCAGGGGAATGTTCCAGCAGCTCGAACAGATAAGTGATCACACCCTTCTGTCGCTGGCAGAACTCCGACAATGGCTTAATCCCTAGTGGGTCTTTCTGGGTCGCATGGTGGTAGACAGGATCAGCGCCGCAGTGAGGTTCAAATACGCAACTTGAGCACTGTGGCGCCGTTTGCGTTAGTGAATCCGCGACAGCCGAAACCAAGGTGTCGGACAACACTAAATCTCGATAGCTGTGCTCATGGACGCTGCCAAGTTCGAAGGAACGGTCCCCCATCTCGGCGAGCATTCGGGCCTCGTCGGAGGCAAATACAGCTCCATCGTAATTGTAGACGAGAGCTCCGAGCCCAGCCCCAGCCGGGCTCCTCAGATCGACATACCCGATCGGCTCGTCACTTAACATCCGGCGAAGTATTAGGGCCGAATAGAACTCGGGGAAGAACCGGCCAGAATTGTTGATTTCGAGGATGTATCGAAGACCGTGTTTCCAAAACCGAAGCCAATCCTCGCCACGATACTTATGAAACTGCTTGGTCTTGATCGCAAACCCGTAGGGAGACAGCGGTCGAAGGAAGATGCCGTCGAGCCCCTGCCTGAGGTATTCGTCCACGATCTCTTCGACACGATCCAAACTCGCCTCAGTGGTCGTCATCAATGCACCGACCCGATCCGGTCCGAGGCGCTCTTTGATGCGCGCAATTCCCTCTACCGCGAGCTCATAGCTATTGTTGCCTCGCCGTGGGCGGTTCTTATTATGAAGGTCGCGAGGTCCATCCAAGGATGTAGATAGCAGAACATCATGCTCGGCGCAGAAGTCAAGTATCTCGTCATTCAGCAGCGCCAGGTTGGTCGTGATGACGAACTGAAGTAGTTTCCCGCGAGCGGCCGCACGGTCCTCGGCAGCAAGGACAATCCATTGGATTAGTTCGAAGTTGAGGAACGGCTCGCCCCCCTGAAACTCGATCTTGATCAGCGGAGCTGGCGCGGAAAGCGCAATATCCAGCGCCTTCGAGGCCGTGGCCTGGTCCATGTCGTAGCGGGAGCGGTCCTTGCTTTGCCTGGACACTTGGCAATACGGGCAGGAGTGCTCGCAACGCAGTGTGACCACGAACAGGTGAAGTGGCGTGGCTGCTCGCAAGAAGCTCAGCCGGCTACGCAAACGAAGCGCTAGGAGCTGCTGCTGGGTCGGTTGCTCAACCGACCCGACGAAGAGCTTTTCGAACGCACGCTCATATAGGCCGTCGCCTGCTTGGAGGTCGAGCGCACACAGGCGGTCCAGCTCGACTTGGGTCATCTCCAGCATGTCGCCAACCAAATTGCCTACAAGGAAGCGGTCCTCGCCGAGCCGCTCAAAACGGATTGGCAGAAGTTGAATCGCCGACGCGTGGGGTACAAAGGCGTCTGTTCCGGCGAAGCCTCCCAGGAGTCACCCCTCCTCCACTAGGGAACCAAAGGCTAAAGCGACGATGACGTCGCGGAGCCGATCAGTCTCTCGGCTCACTTTCTCGCGAAGATTTTCATCTGTAACGAGATTCAAAAAGTGAATCCTCAGCTCGTCAGCTTTATGCGGCTGAGACGGTGAGAGCCGACAAACATATCGCCCGTCCGCTTTGTCTATCTGGCAAGCGGCCAGCCCGATCAAGCGATACGCAGCCTCTTGCAGTGCACCGAGCGACTGCATCGATGCGTTGAAGTCGACAATGACATCCGACATCAATACGAGCTGGAAGCATGCGACGCATGCGATGCGTGAGAACCATGCGATGCGTGAGATCCATGCTGCGGGACCATTATGCCGTCGCTGTTCTGGTGAACGGTGAAGCTCATAAGGTCTTGGCCAAGCGGAGGGCTTGCCGTGGCCTTCGTCTCAACTTCGGCGGCGGTCGCAGACCCTTCTGCGATAAGCGCTTCGTCGCACTTGGCCTCGTTCGCGACTGTTGGCGCGGCGGCCGGTGCCGCGAGGGCGCCAAGCGCGGTAGCAAGGTTCACGACTTTCGTAGTCCTACGCACGTAACATCCTCTCAAGCTTGCCTAATGTCCCGTTTGGCGGTCCTCATGTCCGGTGACGTGCAGCCCGATTCGTCGATGAGAGCGTAAACGGTGCCACGCTTATCCATATCGGGATTTCTGAAAATTTTTTGCAGGTTGTCGCCGCCGTTATCAGATCCCAACTAAACGCGCGGCGTCCGCCAGCGGCGCGTCCACTACACCTATCGACAGAAGCGGCCCGTACGCCTATCGGCAGCAGCGGCCCGCGCGCTTCGCTCCCGCGCCCGCACCTGCGAAGAGTCGCCGCCAACGACGGCGTGGCGTCGACGCTTCCAATGTCGCGCATGCGCGAAGCAAGAGATCGGCCGTTCGCGGCACTTCTCCGCGCGCGTCAGATAGAGGCGGAGGATCAACTGAAAATGTGGTCTGTCATGTCGAGCCACCTCTAGCATCGGGCTGGCACCACCGCGAGGGGATTTCGTAACTTTTCCAATCGATCGTCGAAATTTCCCCGGCCAAATCGACCTGAGCCTGACTTTCCGATCCGTGGCGCTGAGCCAGACCGCTCGACGCGTGATCGCGTTCCGTTTTCCAGGCTGCCACTCGCGACGCCTCGAATCCGCTCGTCGGTTGCACCCGTTTGTCCAATTCGGGCATGCACGGCCACGTCAACCGCCGAATACAGCCCGCAATGTTATGGGCGCCGCGGCAGCATCGAAAGCCACCCCTCCGAAAGCAACTCCAGCAGCTGCCCATCCGGATCCCGAATCATCGCGGCTCCCTCGGACACCGACCCCTCGACCACAGCTCCCCCGAACTCGGCCACCTTCGCCAACACACCCGGCAGATCCGACACCGAAAACGAGATATGCGTCAGCCCGATCTGGTCCATGGTGCGCTCGGACCCGGCATGCACCCGGCGCTTCGAGTAGTCCATCAGCTCGAGCACTAACCCGTCCCGCACCAAGTACGTCGCGTGCACACCGAGCGGCTCAGGCAGCCCGACGAGCTGGGCGGTCATGTTGTCCGGCGGGTCGAGTTCCCACCAGAACTGGAAACCGAGCAGGCCCTCGTAGAACCGGCGCGACCGCTCGCGATCCGAGACGCACAACCCCACATGGTTGAAAACCGTTCGATGACTAGCCATTCCAACCTCCGTCGCGAGCCGCCCCCAGCCCTATCTGCACACACCCAAAAGCGTGACAATGCGAAGATAGCCGAACACGCGGCCACGACCGGCAAATAAGCACACCGCTTCGCTTGGAGGGCTCCCCGATGGCCACCCGCCCCGACGTCACCGACGACGCCGTCGTCGACTTCGACCATCACTCCGACGACTTCAACCTCCACGAACTGGCCATCAACGCCGACCTCCGAAGCAAATGCCCCGTCGCCTGGAACACCAACTACGACGGGTTCTGGTACCTGGCCAGCTACGCCGCGGTCAGCCACGCGGCACGAGACGGCGACACGTTCGCCCACAAATACGAGCCGAACGCCCAAGACGGCGTCGACTACCAGGGCGAGATGGGCGTCCCGCGCCCCGAAGGCCAACCGGCCCTGGGCATCGGCGAGGTCGACGGCCCCTACCACCAGGCCCTGCGCCACGCCCTGGCCCCGTTCTTCTCCCCCGGCGCCGTCCACAAACTCAAGCCGTTCATGGAACAAAAAGCCCATGAGTTCCTCGACGCAAAAATCCACGACGGACGCATGGACCTCGTGCTCGACTACGCCAGCCCCGTCCCGGCCATCCTCACCATGAAGCTGATGAACCTGCCGTACGACAACTGGCACCTCTACGCCAACCTCTTCCACTCCGTCATGGCCGTCCCCCAGGACAGCCCCGCCTACCTCGACGCCATCGCCCAAGTCCCCGCCATGATGCAAGGCGTCCTCGACCACGCGGCCACCCGGCGCGCCAGCCCCGAGGACGACCTGACCAGCTTCCTCATCCAGTTCGAATTCGACGGTCGGCGCCTGTCCGACGAGCAGCTGCTCAACATCATCTGGAACCTCATCGGCGGCGGCGTCGACACCACCACCTCCCAGACCGCGCTGACGCTGCAGCATCTGGGCACGCATCCGGCCCTAAGACAGCAACTCATCGACCACCCGGAGCTCTACCGCACCGCCATCGACGAATTCCTGCGCTACTTCTCGGTCAACCAAACCCTGAGCCGCACCGTCACGAAAGACGTCGAGCTGCACGGCCAGCGCCTACGCAGGAACGACAAAGTCGTCATCAGCTGGCTCTCGGCCAACCACGACGAGAAAGAATTCGACAAGCCCGACGAGGTCATCCTCGACCGAACACCCAACCGCCACCTCGCCTTTGGGCTCGGGCCGCACCGCTGCATCGGCTCACACCTCGCGCGCTCGATGTCCGAAACCATGGTCAAGGCGGTCCTCGACCGCATCCCCGACTACCAAGTCGACGTCGACAACGTCCACCAATACCTGGGCAACCCGAGCATGACCGGGCTGGGCACGCTGCCGGTCACCTTCACGCCCGGAGCGACGCGCGGCTCAACGAACGCGTGACCGACACCGTCGTCGTCAAGGTCAAGCCGGGCCGCCGCGAGGGCCTCGGCGAGCGCTGGCGGCATTAAATGCGACGCAAGTAGGGCGACGAAAATGCGACGTCGCTCAGAGCCCCCTCGCCTTGAGCGCCTTCATCAGCGAGGGGCGCCTGCCGTAGCCTTGGCGGATCTTGGCGATGTGCGACGCGAAATCTGCACTGCGACCGCCCCTTTCATACAGCTTGGCCATCGTTGCCAGCGTCGCAGCAATGCCCGGGTAGAGCCTGGTGTTGGGAAACCGCAGGTCGTTCTCGAGCTGCGGCCAGTACAGATCAGCGGCGGCCACCGGCCGGGCTCCGGCTCCTTGGGTAGCGAGTTCCTTCCATGCCCATCCGGGACCGTAGCGGTCGGCGGCCTCCCAGGCGGCGTCCACGTCTCCCTCGCTCAGGGCGAGCTGGACCAGGACCGCCCCCGAGCCGGGGCCACCAGCGAGTTCTCGCGCCTGGTCGAACGCCCAGGTGCGTTCGGCATCCGCGCGATCGACCGTGGCGGCAAAGTCCAGCAATGACCGAAATGCCTGGACCGTAGGCCGCTTGACGAAATCGTTGCGCAGGACGGCGATCGCGTCGTCGACGCGGCCGAGGTCTCGGTACGTCTCGGCTACGGCCGATGGGCTCAGCCAGTAGTCATTACCGCCGCCGTGACCGCTTACCCGGCCTTCGGCAACCGCCCGATCGATCCAGCTCACTACCTCGTCGTCACGTCCCGCTTCCCGCAAACGGGCAGTGATCGCACCGTACTGCGGGTGCTCGCGTTCGTTCAGCAGCTCAATAGCTCGATCGACGTCGCCGTCGTGATCGGCGAGCTCCAGCAACATGGCGTCGACTTCAAACCGGTGCCAGTGGTCGGCACCTGCGTGCTGGCGGTCCAAGTCCGCGACCGCCGCGCGGTAGATCTTGAGGGCATGGTCGTCGAATACGTCGACGAAATCGGCGAGCACCACCGTCGGCCATCCCGGCGAGGTTGCACGAAACGTCGCCAGCCACTCTGCGAGTTCGGCTGGGTCCGGTGCGCCCAGTCGACATGCCCGTGCGAATAGTTCGGCGGCCCGCGCGCATGCACCGCCGAGCACCCCCGACGAGTCGTCAGCATTTCCGGTGATCGTGCGCAACAGGGTCAGCGCGCACAGCAGGGCAGGCCGCACGATTTCGGCGGACCCTGCGTTCAGGTGAGTCTCGAGTTCGTCGAGTACCTGGCCGGCGGTTTCCGCAGCCGCGTAGGACTCGCGATAGTCGATGAATCCGCGGAATTCCAGGGCGTTTCGCACATAGGCTTCGAATTCGGCCTTCGCGGTCGTGTCGTCACCGGATGCGGCCGTGGCACGAACCTCCAGCATGCGGCGCACTTCGCCGTCGCGGCGGGCGAGGGTCAGGACGAGTTCGCGAAGCTCGTCGACGCCCATCGCCTGCACGGTCGCTTCCAGCGCCGACTCCACCCGAGCGGCGTCGGCGACGGCGCCGCCGTCGATCACGGCGAGTCCGACCGCGACCAGGTGCTTGCAGAAGTGACCATTGCCGGCGTGCGGGCACGTGCAGAAACCATCGGGCTGCGGACCCGACCAATCAAGCTCCACGGCGTAGACCCGCTTGGCCTGGACCGAGGCGTAGGCCGTATCGGCGGTGATCCGAAGTCCTCGGACGTAGCGGACATAGTCTTCGCCTCGCACGTAGCTCCGGTCACCGGCCACCTCGAGCAGCGCCCGCTCCGACAACGGCATACCGACATGGTGCCCGATCGACTCGGCAACGGCTCTAAGGTGGGCGACATGAGCGCGCGCCCACCCCTGCATCTGGTGCCGGAACCGGTATCGCGCCCCGATCTGCGTCGCGCGCGACGGCGTGATGTCGTCGTCTACCGGGTCCGGGTGCACCTCGACGACAGCGATCCGGCGATCTGGCGACGGCTGGACCTGCGCTCGAACCTGACGCTGGACCTGGTCCACCAGGTCCTGCAGGTGGCGTTCGACTGGACCGACTCGCACCTGCATCGCTTCTCACTCGGCGGCGACGCCTTCGACCACCACAGCCAGCTGTTCCTGTGCCCGTACGACGTGGACAACAAGGAGTGGCCCGAAGACGACGACGGCCTGCCCGCCGCCGAGACGCGACTCGACGAAACCCTCAGTGCGCCCGGCGATGTCCTGCACTACCTCTACGATTACGGCGACAACTGGGAGTTGACGCTGTGTCTCGAAGACGTACTTCCCGCCGAGACCAACTGTCCCGCGGCAGTTGTCGTCGACGGTGAGCGAGCCGCGCCGCCGGAAGACTGCGGGCACTTGGTCGACGCCGACAGCCTCGCCGAGGTGCTCCCCGACCCCGCGCTGTTCGAGCCCGAACGGGTCAACAAGGGGTTCGGCGACGCATACTTCGTGCTGCGGGAGGCGGGCATCGACGTCCGCCTGGTCGACCTGGTTCATCAGCTCACGTACACTCCGTATGGCGACGACCTGAGGAAGGCGACGCTCACGCTGGCCGGTGCGCCACCGCTGGACACGATCGCCGTTGCCGACAATATGCGGGCGTATCAGTGGTTTTTGGACCGCGCCAAGGGCGGCGGCATTCCGTTGACGGCCGCCGGATACCTCAAGCCGGCTGACGTCGAGGAAGCCGCCAAAGTCGTTCCCGTAATGGATGATTGGCCTGGCACGCGCAACCGCGAGGTCGATTGCTACCCACTGCTGCGGTTCCGCGAAGGCGTGCAGTCGTTGGGACTGCTGCGCAAGCACAAGGGCACGCTGTTGCTGACGAAGGCCGGCGTGGCGGCCCAGCGTGATCCCGACAGACTATGGGAGCATCTGGCCGATCGGTTGATTCCCAAGTCCGACCCGAAGTTCGAGGAGCAGGCCACCCTGCTGATGCTGGCCTTTGCGGCGGCTTCGGCCGGTTCCAGACTGCCGTTCGACAAAGTGGTGGCGCTGCTGGCCGAACTCGGCTGGCGCTACTCCGACGGCCGGTCTATCTCCGAGTCGCCGCTGCACCACCTTCCCGTCTACCAAGTCCTGATCAACGTGACCAACCAGCCCGTCACCCGGGCGCTACGGGATGTCGTGAGTCCAGCGGCAGCGGCATTGGCGCGCAGGGCGCTGACCCGCGCGTGACGCTCATAGGACTCACGGGCCACCACCCCACTTGACCAGCGGGCCAGCGGGGTCCAGGGTCGGACATATGAGCATCGACGACGACCCCGTCACGACGCTGGACGACCTCAAGACCGATCTCGCGGGCCGGCACAAGTGGACGACGAGCGCCGGCGCCTCGGTGGACCCCGCGCTCGTCGACGCCGACATGGCGGCCCTCGACCGCGACGGCTACCTCATCTGGGAAAACCTGCTCTCCGCCGAGGAATGCCAGCAGATCCGCGACACCGTCGCACCCTCGCTCGGGCCCACCGGACGCAACTCCTTCGAGGGACGAAGCACCCAGCGGATCTACAGCGTGCTGAGCCGCACCCGCGCGTGCGATCCCCTGGTCGATCACCCGCGCGTGCTGGCGGTGCTCGACCGGCTGCTGATGGCCAACTATCTGCTTTCGGCGTTGCAGGCCATCAACATTCAGCCCGGCGAGTCCGCACAGCTGCCGCATCACGACGACGGCTTCTACCCGATCCCGCGGCCGCGGGAGCCGCTGGCCGCCGCGACGATCTGGGCCATCGACGACTTCACCGCCGACAACGGCGCCACCGTCCTCTATCCCGGCAGCCACCGCTGGGGCCGGCGCCCGCCGGGCCCCGACGACCCCGTGCTGCCTGTCGTCATGCCCGCCGGATCGTGCGTCTTCTTCGTCGGCACCCTGTGGCACGGCGGCGGCGCGAACACCACCGGGCGCGCGCGCCTGGCCGTCACCGCCCAGTACTGCCAACCGTGGCTGCGCCCGATGGAGGCGTTCACGCTGTCGATCCCGCGCGACGTCGCCCGCACCGTCTCCGACGACATCAAACGCATGCTCGGCTACAGCATCCACCCGCCGTTCGTCGGCGCCGTCGACGGCCTGCACCCGCTGCGGTTGTTGGACGAGCCCGTGCGATAGGCTTTGCGAACCGGAGGTCACCCGGAAGAGACTGCGGCACAACGCCTCCACCGACAACGTGCTCGGGCAGCACGAAAAATCGAGGCTAAGGTGGCGGGGACATCCCGCGTACGCGCGTCATCGCCGACTGACAAAGGCCACCTCACATGACCGCCACCAACACCGACAACACCCACGCGTGCACGAACACCGCGGCGCTGATCACCTTGCCGATTCGGCTGGTCATCGGATGGACATATTTTTCGGCGTTCTGGCGGCGAGTGGCCCTGGCCGACAAACTTGACCGCGACCTCCCCGGCTACATCGGCGAAAAGTTCAACCACTTCTTGCCCAACTCACTCGGGATCAAGCCGATCATCGAGCATCTGCTGACCCACCCCGACCAGCTGCGGGTAGCCATGACGGTGTTCACCATGGTGGAAGGCCTTGTGGGGGCCTGCATCATGGTGGGGCTGTTTACCCGCATTATGAGCGCGGCTGTCCTGGGCCTGGCGTTCGGGATCCTGATCAGCGCGGGATGGCTGGGCACTACCTGCTTGGACGAATGGCAGATCGGAATCTTGGGCGTCGCGGGCGGATTCACACTGCTTTTCAGCGGCGGCGGACGCTATTCGCTCGATTACCTGCTGGCCCGACGCCCTACTCGGCTCACACACACCGCGTGGTTCAACTGGGCGGCCTCCGGGCCGGTGACGCTGAAAGCGCCCGTGGTGCTCACCGTGGCGGCCGCGGCTTTGGCGCTCACACTATTCACCAACCAGTACTTTCATGGCGGTGTCTACGGCCCGCTGCACAACAAGTCGGTCGCCCCGCGCCTCGAAGTCTCGGACGCTCGAATCGCCGATGACACACTGCAATTCGAGGTGTACCGCACCGAGGGCGCCGACGTGTACGGGTCGTTTTTGATCGGTGTCGCCGTCATCGACGACGCGACCGGCGCCAAAGCCCTCGACGTGCACGCGGACCGACTCAGTGCGCTGCCCAAGCAGGCCATCACCAACCGCTACGTCGCCAAGGTGAAGTCCGGCGCGCACAGCCTCGTCGTGCCCCTGGGCGCCAGGGCTCGGGTGGCGATCGCGACCGGCGCCGCACGGTTCGACAGCGGCCACCACTACGCGTTGGTGCTGACTGACGTCAGCGGGGCCACCTGGACGACCCCGGTCGAGATCGCCGGCTGATGATGCTGTTGGTCGAACTGGAGTCTCCCCAGCCTTAGACCCGGATGATCGTCACGTTGGGGGCGCCCTCCAGGGCGGCGAAGTCGTCATCCTGCGTGACGACCGGCAGTCCTCTCGATGCCGCGATGGCAGCGATCCACAGATCGTTGATCCGTACCCTCCGGCCGCTCTCGGCTAGATAGATCCGCAGCCGCGCCCACGTTCGGGCCGCTTCATCGTTGACCGGCAATGTCTCGATATCCGCGACGGCATCCAGTGTGGCGAGACGTTGCGCCCGCACGTCGGAGGTCTTCGCGGCCAGCACGCCGGCGTGAAGTTCGGCGAGCGTGACGACGGTGGTGGCGACCTCGTCAGGGATCAGCGTCTCGTTCAGTGGCCGGCTGGTTTCGCTCGCGATGAACACCGAGGTGTCAAGCACCCCGGCCGTCGTCGCAGTCACCGGAGCGGCCCGAGATCGTCAGTGGTGTCGCCTGCTAGCGCCGCGAGGTCCTGACGCAGCCCCGGATCGGCTTGAGCGCGGCGCAATCGCGATAGAAATTCCGCTTTGCTCAGCCAACGCCTGCGTGGAACCCCAACCGCGGAAAGAACCGCAACAGGGCGGCCATTGACAGTGACGGTGACGTCCTCCCCGTCCCGCACGCGTCGCAGCACACCAGCCGTATCGTTGCGCAGCTCACGGGACGCCACTTCAGACATGCTACGATCGTAGCACAACTGTAGGCGTCCAAATCATGATGCTGATTCTTGTTCGGCTGCAACGAATTTCGCTGTGGCCGACTGACCAGCCGAGAAGGTGAGGCCTTCGATGAGCAACTTGACGGCCCGGTTCGCCGAGATCGTCGGCGACCAGAACCTGCTCACGGGCGACGCGATCCCGGACGACTACGCCCACGACGAGGAACTCACGCAGCCACCACAGAAACCGGCGTACGTCGCCAAACCGGCCACCGCGGAAGAGGTTTCGCAGCTACTGAAAGCCGCAACCGAACACAACGTCCCCGTGACCGCCCGCGGCTCCGGCACCGGCCTGTCGGGCGCGGCCATCCCCCGCGAGGACGGGCTGGTCATCTCCTTTGAGCGGATGAACGCCGTCCTGGACGTCGACACCACCAACCAGGTCGCCGTCGTCCAACCCGGCGTGACGCTCACCGCCCTCGACGCCGCCACCGCCGACACCGGCCTGCGCTACATGGTCCACCCCGGCGAGCTGTCCTCCAGCGTCGGCGGCAACGTCGGCACCAACGCCGGCGGGATGCGCGCGGTCAAGTACGGCATCGCCCGCCACAACGTGCTCGGACTGCAGGCGGTGTTGCCGACGGGCGAGATCATCCGCACCGGCGGCAAGATCGCCAAGGTGTCCACCGGCTACGACCTCACCCAGCTCATCGTCGGCTCCGAGGGCACCCTGGCCCTGGCCACCGAGGTCATCGTCAAGCTGCACCCGCGCCTCGACCACGCCGCCACCGTGCTCGCCCCGTTCGCCGACTTCGACCAGGTGATGGAGGCGGTACCCAAGGTCCTGGCCAGCGGCCTGGGGCCCTACATCCTGGAATACATCGACAACATGACGATGGCCGCGCTCATTCACACCCAGAACCTCGAGCTCGGCATCCCCGATGCGATTCGCGACAGCTGCCAGGCGTATCTCGTTGTGGCCCTGGAGAACCGGACTTCGACCCGAATGGACGAGGACGTCGAACGCGCCGGTGAGCTGCTGGCCGCGCTCGGAGCCGTCGATGCCTATGTGCTGGAAGGCGTTTCGGCGCGCAAGCTGATCGAGGCGCGCGAGAAGGCGTTCTGGACGGCCAAGGCGATCGGTGCCGACGACATCGTCGACACCGTCGTACCGCGCTCGGCGATGCCGAAGTTCCTTGCCGGCGCGCGGGGTCTGGCTTTGGAGGCGGGCGGGGCCGCGGCGGGCTGCGGACACGCCGGCGACGGCAACGTGCACCTGGCCATCATCTGCACGGACCCCGTGCAGCGCAAGCAGCTGATGACCGACATCTACGCGCTGGCAATGGAATTGGGCGGTGCGATCTCCGGCGAGCATGGGCTCGGTCGCGCCAAGACACCGTACTATTTGCGGCTCGAAGACCCGGCGAAGGTGGCGCTTTTGCGCCGCATCAAGCAGAGCTTCGACCCGGCGGGGATTTTGAACCCGGACGTTCTGTTTGCCGCGCGAGATTAACCGGAATCGCGGTCGGCTCGAACGTACTCAGCGGCATCTTGAAAGGAAATCCGGCCACCACGGCGCTTCGCGACACGCTCGAGCACCTCGTCGACAGTGGGGCGGTTCTCGTCGGGGCGCTCCTCGGGAATCTCTTTGCTTCCCATGGCGGACATCATGTCATCTGGGCTCGATCGGCTCAATCGCTGCCAAACCCCATGCGTCACAAGACATCAGACATATGCTAATGCCCGCCTCAGAGCGACAACCCGAGGCCACCTCGGCACTTGTCGCTATGAGGCGGGCAAACATAGTGCCGGCTTTTCCAGAGACGCATGAGGCGGATGTGACACAACGCCGCCCTACATCCCGAAGTGCGCACCACGCACCAGAGCGACGGCCTCCACCGCCCCGCTCACCTCAACCCCGGCCACCGCCTGCCGCCCAAACAAATACAACAGCAGCTCCCCCGGCGAGCCGCTGAGCACAGCCGAAGGCGCGCCACCGCGCACCACGACGCGCGAGCCGCCCCACGAGACCTCGAGGCCGCAACCTAGCCGCCGCGAAAGGTACCGACCCCCGCGGCACACGTTTCGCCACAACGCCGCGTCCATCTGAGACCCGAGTTCACGAGGCCCGAGCCCGTTGGCCCGGCGCACGTCCTCGTGGTGGATGAAGAACTCGTTGAGGTTGGCCAACGAGCGCACCCATCCGAGGCGGAAGAACCCAAAAGGCGGCCCGCCCCGCACCCGCGCGACAAGCGACGAAAACTCCCGACGCCGCGCCAACGACACCCGCCGCCGCTCGGCGAACCGCCCGAAGGGACCGGGCAACACCAGACACGGGCCGGCGACGGCGTCGTGTTCGCGCAGCACGAGATGCGCGACGAGATCGTGCGTGGTCCAGCCGTCGAGCAGGGTGGGAGCCGACGGGCCCAGGCCCAGTAACAGCTCACACAGCTCCCGACGCTCCCGCGCATCCAGCGGAACCTCAGCCATACCCGGCAGGCTCCGAAACATATGAAATGCCAATGTGTTTAGCCGTCAACCACAGGCCCAACGGAATACTCCTTCCCGGCGGAAACCCAGACCTCGAAATGCTTGAGTGCGCTGGCAATGCGTTGGACCATTAATACACACCCGACACAGGAGGCACTCATGTCTTTCCTCACCGCACACCCTGAAGCGTTGCTCTATGCGGTCGGCCAGCTGCAAACTCTCGGCTCCGCGATGGCCGCCGAGAGCGCGGCCGCCGCGACGCCCACCACGGGCGTGGTCCCCGCGGCCGCCGATGAGGTATCAGCGCTGCAAGCAACGATTTTCACGGCGTACGGCACGCTGTACCAGTCCGTCAACGCCCAGGCCGCGGCGATTCACGACCTGTTCGTGAACACCCTGGGCGCCAGCGCCGGCTCCTACGCGGCCACCGAGTCCGCCAACTCCGCCGCGACCGCTTCGCCCCTGTCACAAGGGGTGTCGAATCTCGTCGGTGCGGCCACCAACGCGGCCGCAGCCGATCCGCCGCCCGGCAGCGCGTTGGCCAATATCCTCGACGTCGGGTTTGGGAACTGGGGTTCGGCCTCGTCGGACATGGCCGCGCTGTTCGGCGGCGCCATCCTTCCCGCTGTCAACGAGACCGGCGTGCCCGTCGGCGACGTAGCCGGCTTGGAGGGAGCAGCCCTCGCGGGCGCCACCACAGGGCCCACCGGCTTCGGCACCGTCCCGGTGATGCCGGCGCTGGGCCAGGCGGCCTCGGTCGGCGGGTTGTCGGTGCCACCCAGTTGGGCGGCCGGGCCGGCCGCGGCGGCAAGCCCCGTGACAACCGCGGGCTGGACCGCCCCGGCCGCCCACAGTGCGCCGGCGACAGCCGTGCCCGCAGGGGTGCCCGCGATGGCCACCGCCGGGAAGTCCGGCGGCCTGGGTGCGCCGCGGTACGGCGTCCGGCCCACCGTGATGGGGCGCCCGCCGGGCGTCTAACGCGCAATTCGTTTGCAGGGACAGGGATTTACTCATAGGAGGGACACAGAAATGGACTTCGGAGCGTTACCCCCAGAGATCAACTCCGCACGCATGTACGCCGGTCCGGGTGCGGCACCGATGATGGCCGCCGCCACGGCATGGAACAGCCTGGCCGCCGAACTGAGTTCCACGGCGGCCGGCTACCAATCGGTGATCACCGAGCTCACCGGCGAGCAATGGCACGGCCCGGCGTCGGCATCGATGGCCGCCGCCGTCCAGCCCTACGTGACATGGATGAACCTCACCGCCGGGCACGCCCAGCACGCGGCCGCGCAGGCGACGGCGTCGGCGGCCGCGTTCGAAGCCGCCTTCGCGGCGACGATTCCGCCGCCGCTCGTCGCGGCCAACAGGGCCCAGCTGGCCGCGCTGGTCGCGACGAACGTCCTGGGCATCAACACCCCGGCGATCATGGCCACCGAGGCCCACTACGCGGAGATGTGGGCCCAGGACGCCGCCGCCATGTACGGTTACGCCGCCGCCTCGGCCGGCGCCGGGGTGCTGAGCCCATTGATCCCGCCCGCGCCGACCGCCAACCCCGCGGGGCTGGCCGGCCAGGCCGCCGCGGTCGCCAACGCCGGTGCCACAACCGGCACGCAGGCGGGCCTGATGCAGACCATCTCGAGCCTGCCCAATGCGGTTGCCGCACTGGCGACCCCGGCCGCCGCGGTACCCGCTCAGGCCACGCCCGTCCTGGGCCTGCCGATCGTGTCGAACACCATTAACGGGGCAGTGAACACGGCAGCGTGGTGGATGATGAACATCATCGCCAACGGGGCACTCCTGGGCCACGCCATGACTAGTGCCCCGGCAACCGTCGCCGCAGCCGGCGGCGCGGGCGGATTGGGGATAGCGGGTCCGATCGGCGCTCCCGGCTTCAGCGCGGCGCCGATGCTGGCGGGATTGGGCCAGGCGTCAACGGTCGGCGGTTTGTCGGTGCCGAGCAGTTGGTCTGCGGCCGCCCCGGCGACAAGCTCCACGGTGCTGGCCGGCTCGAGTTGGGCCGCCGCCCCGGAGGAAGCGGCCCAGATGACGGCGGTGCCGACCGGCATGCCGGCGATGGCCACGGCCGGGACGTCCAACGGCTTCGGCGGTCCGCGGTACGGATTCAAACCGACCGTGATGCCCAAATCGGTTCTCGTGTAACGGATCCGGCTGCGTCACTGACGCCGCAGTTGTATCTGGTTGGTTTGGGTGTATCCCGGCGGACGGCCGCAAGCCGCCTGCGCGTAAACCTGTTGATCCGTGCCCGCAAGGGTATTCGGGTCCCACGTCAGGTGCGCGTTGATGGCGTAGGAGACCCTGACGCCGTCCGCGCAGCGCACGTTGTCGAACATGTCCAGCACCCACTGACCGTCGACCAGCTGCGCCCGGCTGGTTCCCACCCCCGCCTTGATGTCGAGGCATCCCTCACCACAGGGGTTGACATTCCAATTGGTGACGAAAGCTTGGCCGGCCGGGTTGGTCTCGGTGAGGACGTAATCGCCCATCATCCCCGGAGCGGCCGACGCGGTCCCCCCGGCCGCCACGGCAACCCCGGCGACCACGGTCGCGACCACGGAGACCCGCTTTTTGCTCCCCATCCTTCGACTGTAGAGACAGCTCGGGCAAAATTGGGCGGATGCAGAAGGCTCGACTCATCCACCAGGCCCGCCAGGCAGCGTCGCTTCTCGTCACGGCCATCACCGCCGCGTCCACCGTCAACGCCTACCGACCGCTGGCCCGCAAAAGCTACCCGTCGCTGTTCTCGTGGATGTTCGGCCTCGTGGTCACCGAGCTGCCCCTGCAAACGCTGGCCAGCCAGCTCACCGGACTGGCGCTGACGACTCGCCGCCTCACCCGGCCGGTCAAAGCCCTAGCCTGGCTCACCGCGGCCGTCTCCGCGCTGGGCCTGCTGAACTTCAACCGCGCCGGCCACCAGGCCAACGTGCCGCTCACCAAGGCCCTCGACAAAGACCTGGGCCCCGCCCGGCGCACCGACTCCGAGGGCCTGTGGCGCCGGCCCCAAGGCCCCGGCACCGCCAAGGCCCCCGGACTTCTGCGCATGCTGCGCATCTACAACGACTACGCCCACGACTCCGACATCAGCTACGGCCCCTTCGGCGGCGCCAACCACCTCGACATCTGGCGGCGCCCCGACCTCGACCCCCACGGCAAGGCGCCGGTGCTCTTCCAGATCCCCGGCGGCGCCTGGACCACGGGAAACAAACGCGGACAAGCACATCCGCTGATGAGCCACCTCGCCGAACTCGGCTGGGTGTGCGTGGCGATCAACTACCGGCACAGCCCGCGCAACACCTGGCCCGACCACATCGTCGACGTCAAGCGCGCCCTGGCCTGGGTCAAGCAGCACATCGCCGACTACGGCGGCGACCCCGAGTTCATCGCCATCACCGGCGGCTCGGCCGGCGGCCACCTATCGTCGCTCGCGGCGCTCACCCCCAACGAGCCGCAGTTCCAGCCCGGATTCGAGGACGCCGACACCCGGGTGCAGGCGGCCATCCCCTTCTACGGCATCTACGACTTCACCCAGTTCGACGACACGCTGCACGCGATGATGCCCGGGCTGCTGATCAAGTCGATCATCAAGCAGAAGCCGGCGACGCACCTGCAGACGTACACCGCCGCGTCACCGATCCACCATGTAAACCCCGACGCCCCACCGTTTTTCGTGTTGCACGGGACCAACGACTCACTGGCCTTCGTCGAACAGGCGCGCGCCTTCACCACCGAACTGCGCAACGTCAGCAACAACCCCGTCGTCTACGCCGAATTGCCCTACACCCAGCACGCTTTCGACATCTTCGGCTCGGCCCGCGCCGCGCACACGGCCGTCGCCGTCGAGCACTTCCTGGCCGAGGTATACACCGCAAAACTCAAGGCCAACGTCGCCTGAAACTACTCCACCGTCACGTTCGCCGTGTAGGTGCACGTGGGCTTGGCGTCCTTGCCCACGATGCTGGCGTAGGCGGTTGAGATCGTCGTCGTCCCGGGCTTCAGCGCCGTGAACGTCCACATCTCCATGCCCGGGGCGCCCAGCGCGTCGGAAGTCGGTTGGACGAACTCGTGGCCGGTTTGCTTCAGGACCGCCGGGTCGCCGATCGTCGTGTCGATCGTCCACCGGTACGGCGTGCTGTAGTTCGAGCCCAACTTCACCGTCAGCGTGTTGCCGACCCCCAGCGTCACGCTCTGCGCGATCGGGCTCTGCTTCAGCACCTCGCTCATGGGCACCTCGAGCGTCTGGCTCGTCGGCGGGTTCCTCGACCCGAAGTGGCAGCCCACGACCATCGACGCCACGAGCACGGCGACGGCCAGCAGCGGCCTGGTCTTCACGAAAGCCCCCTTCGGTTTCGTCTCCGAACCCTAATATCTTGCGCTGACTCTGCGCTGAGGGTGCGCCCCACTCGCACTTTCGCGCCCTGGGCGCAGAGTCAACGTCAAGCGGCGGCCTCGGCGGGCGCCGCTGCGGCGCAAGCCAACCCGATCCGGCAGGATTGACCCGTGTTTGGCCTCGTCCTGATCGTCGCGCTGGTGTCCACCGTCATTGTGGGGACGGTCATCGGCCGCCGCTATCGCGTGGGTCCTCCGGTGCTGCTCATCGTGCTCGGCGCGCTGCTGGGCCTGATCCCCCACTTCGGCCACGTGCACGTCGACGGCGAGGTCGTGCTGCTGCTGTTCCTGCCCGCAATCCTGTACTGGGAGGGCCTGAACACCAGCTTCCGCGAGATCCGAGCCAACGCGCGCATCATCGTGTTCCTCAGCGTCGTCCTGGTCATCGCGACCGCCGCGGCGGTGTCGTGGACGGCGCGGGCGCTGGGCATGGACCCGCACGCGGCGGGCGTGCTGGGCGCGGTGCTGTCCCCCACCGACGCCGCCGCCGTGGCCGGCCTCGCCAAAAAACTGCCGCGACGCTCGCTGACCGTGCTCAAGGCCGAGAGCCTCATCAACGACGGCACTGCGCTGGTCCTGTTCGCGCTCAGCGTCCAGGTCGCGATCGGCGGGGCGGCGATCAGCCCACCGCAGATCGCCGGCCGGTTCGCCCTCTCGTACGTCGGCGGCATCACCGCCGGGCTGGTCGTCGGCCTCCTGGCCACCCTGGTGCGCAAACGCCTCGACGCGCCGCAGGAGGAAGGCGCGCTCAGCCTGCTGACCCCGTTCGCGGCGTTCCTGTTGGCCGAGGCCGTGCATTGCAGCGGCGTGGTCGCGGTCATGGTCTCGGCGCTGGTGCTCGCCTACGCCGGGCCGGTGGTGATCCGCGCCCCGTCGCGCCTGGCCGCCTTCGGCTTCTGGGACATCGCGACGTTCCTCATCAACGGCTCGCTGTGGGTGTTCGTCGGCGTCCAGATCCCCGGCGCGATACACGGCATCGCCAACGTCGGCGGCGGACTGCGCCACGCCGCCTACCTCGCGCTGGCCATCACCGGCGTCGTGATCGCGTCGCGCATCGTGTGGGGCGAAGCCACCACCGTGCTGATTCGCCTGCTCGACCGCCGCGCGGTGCAGCGCGAGCGCCGCGTCAGCCTGCGCCAGCGTTTCGTCACCGCCTGGGCGGGATTCCGCGGCGCCGTGTCGCTGGCCGCGGCGCTGGCCGTGCCCGCGACGACGCTCAGCGGCGCGCCGTTCCCCGACCGCAACCTGCTGATCTTCATCGTCGTCGTCGTCATCCTGGTGACCGTGCTGGTGCAGGGCACCACGCTGCCGGCCGTGGTCCGCTGGGCCCGGATGCCCGACGACACCAGCCACGCCGAGGAGCTGCAGCTGGCCCGCACCCGCGGCTCGCAGGCGGCCCTGGAGGCGCTACCGGCGGTGGCCGACGAGGTCGGCGTCGGCGACGACCTGCGCCGGCGGTTGCAAAAGGAATACGAGGAGAAGGCGGCGCTGGTGCTGGCCACCGAGGACGCGTCGACGCAGGCCCGTCTGTTCAAGGGCAGGGAGAAGGTGCGGCGGGTGCGGCTGGGCGTGCTCGATCGCAAGCGCCGCGAGATCACCGCCCTGCGCAACCAGAACCTGATCGACGACATCGTGCTGCGCGAGCTGCAAACTGAGATGGACCTCGAGGAAGTGCAGCTGCTCAACGCCGCCGACGACGAGACCTGAACCTGCCCGCCAGGCAATATTACCCACCGTGCATTTTTCACGTACGGTGGTGCCCATGACGGGGCTGCGCGAACGCAAGAAGGCCGACACCCGGCGCGCGCTCAGCGACGCCGCGCTGAGCCTGGCCTTCGAGCGGGGGCTGGAAAACGTGACGCGCGACGAGATCGCCAACCTGGCCGGCGTCTCGCTGCGCACCTTCAACAACTACTTCGCCGGCAAGTACGAGGCGGTCGCCTACCGGCAGACCGAACGCATGCGCCGCAGCGTCGCCGCCTTGCGGCAACGCCCGGCCGACGAGCCGCTGTGGACGTCGATCAGCCACGTCGTGGTCGAAACCCTCGAGGCCGATTTCGGCGACGTCTACGGCGCGGAGAATCGGGTGCCGACGCGCCAGGAGCTCGTCGAGGTCCGCAAGCTGCTGATGAATCCGCTGGTTCGAAACGCGTTGCCGCAGCGGGTGTTCGACGAGTGGCTCGAAGTGATCGCCGAGCGCACCGGCACCGACCCCGATCGCGACCTGTACCCGCGGCTGGTCGTCGCGGTGGTGCGCGCCGTCGGCGACGCGGCGGCCGACGCCTACGGGAACGCGGACCCGCCGGTGGCGATCACCGACCTGATCCGCGACGGCTTCGCCGCCGTGAGCGCGGGCCTTCCGGAACCGACATCCAAGGCGGTGCGCCATGGCTGACGAACACGCCGACATCGTCATCGCCGGCGCCGGACCCAACGGGCTGATGCTGGCCTGCGAGCTCGCCCTGGCCGGGATCCGGCCCGTCGTGCTCGACGCCCTGCCCGGCCCCAGCTCCGAGCCCAAGGCCAACGGCCTTGTCGGGCAGGTGGTTCGGATGTTGGACATGCGCGGCCTGTACCGGGAGTTCACCGGCGACATCAATCCGCCCCGGCCCGCGGGCGGCTGGATATTCGCGGCGATGACGCTCAACTTCGCGGGGATGCCCGACAACCCGATGTACGCGATGCCCATGCAGCAACCCCGCCTGGTGCGGCTGCTGGAGAAGCGCGCCCGCGACCTCGGGGTCGACCTGCGCTGGGGCCACGAACTCGTCGACCTTTGGCAGGATCCGGAATCCGTTGCGGTGACGGTGCGTTCGCCCGAGCGCGAATACGTCATTGAAGCCGGCCATTTGGTGGGTGCCGACGGCGGGCGCAGCCTGGTCCGCAAGACCGTGGGCATCGACTTCCCCGGCACCACCTCCGATTTCGTGGGCCGGCTCGCCCACGTACACATCCCCGACGAGCTGCGCCGCACCGACGGCGGCATCGACATCCCGGGATTCGGCCGGATCGGGTTCGGCCACAATCGCTTCGATGGCGGCGGGGTGATATTCGCCGAGTTCGAGGCGGGCCGGCCGCTGTTCGGCACCTTCGAGTTCGGCCCGCCGGTCGAGGACGTCCCGATGAGCCTGGGCGAGCTGCGCGACAGCGCGCGCCGCGTGCTCGGCGTTGACGTCCCCCTCGAGGAGCCCAAAGGCCCTGGGCCACATGCCCTGCGCCGGATCAACGGGCAGAACACCCGCCACGCGGCGCACTACCGCGCCCAACGGGTGCTGCTGCTCGGCGACGCCGCCCACGTGCACAGCGCCATCGGCGGGCCCGGCCTGAACCTGGGCCTGCAGGACGCGATGAACCTCGGCTGGAAGCTCGCCGCCCACCTCGACGGCTGGGCACCGCCCAGATTGCTCGACACCTACGAATCCGAGCGCCACCCCGTGGGCGAGCGCGTCATGATGCACTCGCAGGCCCAGATCGCGCTGATGTCACCGGGACCCGAAGTCGCCGCGCTGCGAATACTTTTGGGCGAGCTGTTCGCCATTCCCGACGCCGCGCAGCACATGGCGCGGCTGCTGGCCGGCAACGACGTGCGCTACGACGTCGGCGACGACCACCCGGTGTCCGGGTGGCCGGTACCCGAGCTGACCCTCGACGACGGCCGCCGCGTCGCCGAGCTGCTGCACGACGCCCGCTTCGTGCTGCTCGACCTCGATGGTGGGTTCGGCGCCGCGGCGCGCGGATGGGCCGACCGGGTCGACATCGTCACCGCGACCGCCGCCGACCGACCCGCCGCGGCCCTGCTCATCCGGCCCGACGGGTACGTCGCCTGGGCGGCCGGTGCCGAGGCGGGCCTGCGAGCGGCGCTGCACCGCTGGGCCGGGCCCGAGGCGGGCCCGTAAGTCCCCTACTTGCCGGCCGGCTTGGCCCCACTGTGCTTGCCCGGGCAGTAGTCCGCGGTGGCCGCGCCGATGAAGGTCTCGGCCTGCGCCTGCGACAGGTGGCCCGCCCCGGTCAGCTGGTCGACCTCGTCTTTCTGGCTGTAGCCCGCCTCGAGGTCCTGACACATCACGCGCGCCATGTTCACCGCCTGGGCGGAACCGAGGCTGATGCCGTGCGCGGTCAGGTAGTTGGTGAAGTCCTGGTCGGTCTGGTCGGCGTGCGCGGTCCCGGTAGGCACCACCATCACGGCCAGCAGCGTGCCGAATGCGTACGCGGAGATCTTCTTTTTCATGCCCCCATCACTTCCGATGTTCGACTGGATCGATCGTTGCGCGGTAGCGCACCGGTGGTCAACGGCCCCTCCTCCGCGGGGCCTGCCGAAACCCAAAGTTCAATCCGCAGTTCATGTTTTAATTCTCATCGAGTTTAAATCGGGTGCGCGGCGTGGCTCGCCCGGGCAACATGAAGTTCACCTTCATTTTCGATCGCGTTTACGCCCAGGGGGTGCGCAGTTGGGGGCACGGGAGCGGGTGCTGATCACGGTCACCGAGTTGGCCGCCCTCATCGATGCCGGCCGCCCGCCGGCGATCCTCGACGTGCGCTGGCGCCTCGACGAGCCCGACGGCTGGGCGGCCCACCTGACGGGCCACCTGCCGGGCGCGGTGTACGTCTCGCTCGAGGACGACCTCAGCGACCACGGCGTCGCCGGCCGCGGCCGCCATCCGCTGCCGTCCGGCCCCAGCCTCCAGGCCGCCGCACGGCGCTGGGGCATCCGGCAGGGCGACGCGATCGTCGTCTAGGACGACTGGAACCGGGCCGGCTCGGCGCGCGCCTGGTGGGTGCTCACCGCGGCCGGGCTGCCGGACGTGCGCATCCTCGACGGCGGCCTGCCCGCCTGGCGCGCGACCGGCCGCGCCCTCGAGACCGGCCCCGTCGACCCACCGCCGGGCGACGTGAGCGTGCCCCACGACGACCTGTACGCCGGGGCCCTGCCCACGCTGACCGCCGAGCAGGTCGGCGGCGTCGCGCTGCTCGACGCGCGCGCACCCGAGCGATTCCGCGGTGACGTCGAACCCCTCGACCCCGTCGCCGGCCACATCCCCGGCGCCGCAAACCTTCCCAGCGGCGCGGTGCTGTCGGGCGACGGCACGTTTGCCGGCAACGACACGCTCGGGCAGCTAGTGCCCGACGGTGCCGTGGGTGTCTATTGCGGCTCGGGCGTCACCGCGGCCATCACGATCGCCGCGCTGGCCGCCGCGGGCCGCGAGGCCGCGCTGTACCCGGGGTCGTGGTCGGAGTGGTGTTCGGATCCGGCCCGTCCGGTCGCCCGCGGCCCGAACTGACCTGCGCCCCAAGCCCATTCAGGCACCGGCCCAGCTACGCAGGAATGCCACGGTCACCCGGGCGGCGTTGGCGGCCGCGACCCGCTTGTAACGGAAGAACTGGAACGGGAAGCCCGGCAGGTGCAGCGGGTCGCCGGCGCCGTCCGAGATGCCGCGGATCCCCAGGAATGGGGTCGCGTGCGCGTCGGCGACGGCCTGCACCGCGGTGGTTTCGTTGTCGGTCGCGTCGAAGGCCGGGTCCCCCGTCAAGGCGATGTTGGCGTTGGAAAGCAACGAGTGGCGCAGCCACGGCCCCACGTCCCGGAAGAAGTTGCCGGTGTAGAAGAGCGAGCGGTCCGGCGCGCGGCGGGGCTGGCACCCGAACACGTCGCCGCCGTTCGGGATGCACGGGAACGCCCGGCCGTTGTGGTTGTCCGCGCTGCACCCGTCGCCGCCGACCACCAGCCGCGTGCGGCGCTTCGGGTCGACCGTAAGCTCCCGGGCCGCGGCCAGCATCCCGGGATCGACTGGGCGGAAGGTCGCGCCGCCGTCGGAGGTCCATCGGGCCGGTACGGCGACGTCGGCGATGTTGAGGCCCGCCCCGCCGCCCGCGACACCCGAGAACACCACGGCCCCAATCGAAAACGGCGAGGAGAACGCGGTCCGGGCCGTCTCGGTCGCGTTGACCAGGCCGATGCCGGTCATCGCCACGATCACCTTCGCGCCGCCGATCGAGCCGAGGTAGAAGTGCCGGCGGTCGGCCACCACCACCGGATCGGGGTCGAGCGCGGTGTGCGAGAGCACCGCGTCCGCCTCGGCCGGGAACGCGGACAGCACCAGCGTGCGCCGCTGACGGGCTGGCATGAGATCAGATTTTCGCCTATCGCTAGTGTCGACGCGTGCACAGGCTCGACGGCAAGGTCGCGATCATCACCGGGGCGAGCACCGGCCTCGGGCCGGTGATGGGCAAGCTGTTCGTCGCCGAGGGCGCCCGGGTGCTGCTGGCCGCGAGGCGCGAAGAGCTGGTCCGCGAGGCCGCGGCAGCGGCGGGGCCCGGCGCCATCGCGATGCGCGCCGACGTCACCGACGAGGACGACGTGGCTGCCATGGTGGCACGGGCGGTCGACGAATTCGGTCACGTCGACATCCTGTGCAACAACGCCGCCGCGCCCGGGCGGGACCGCTGGATCTGGGAACAGACGCTGGACAACTGGAACTCCACCCTCGCCATCGACGTCACGGCGGCGATGCTGTGCACCCGCGAGGTGCTCAACCAGTCGATGCTGCAACGCCGGCAAGGGGTGATCCTGAACTTCTCCTCGACCGTCGGCTACACCGGGATGGTCCGCAAGACCCACTACGTCACCGCCAAGGCGTCGCTGCGGGCGTTCACCAAAGCCGTTGCGCTAGAGGTCGGCCCGCACGGCATCCGGTGCAACTGCATCGTGCCGGGCGTCATCGACACCGACCTGTGGCGCAACTGGATGCAACGCACCGCCGACGAGCAGGGCGTCGACGTCGCCGCCGTGCGCGAACGCACGCTCAAAGCCGTGCCCTTGCAGGACGTTTCGTCACCGGACGACGTCGCCAACCTGGCGCTGTTCCTGGCCGGCGACGAGAGCCGCACCATCACCGGCCAATCGATACCCGTCGACGCCGGCGGGTACATGCAGGGCTGAGCGCGTGAACCGAGTCAAGGCAGGCTTTTTCAGCCTCACCGCCCCCACCCCGCTCGGGGGCGACGACGGCTACCTGCGCTGGCACCTGCTGGACCACATGCCCGAGCAATACCAGCTGCCCGGCATCGTGCACGGGCCGCGCTGGATCGCCGACGGCGACTATCCCGATCACCGCCTGGCGGCCGACGGGCCGCTGGGGCAGGTCGGCAACGCGGTGCACTACCTGGTCGGCGACCCCGTCGAGCAAACCTTCGACGACTTCGTCGCGCTCGGCCGCACGCTGCGCGAGAACGGCCGCTTCCCCGTCACCCGGCCGTCGCTGCAGGTGGCCGGGCTGCGCCTGCTACAGTGCCACGCCGCGCCGCACGCGCTGGTGTCCGCGGAGCCGCAGCCCTGGCTCCGCTCATCGAGGAGCGGTGGCGCTCGGGCGCGGTGCGGCCCGCGTTCGCCGGGCCGTTGCCCAGCATGGTCAGCTGGGAGGCATGGCGCTGACACCCGGGCTCTATAGTCCTCGTGGTGCTCTGGCAAGGGGGCAGAGGGGGAACGTGATGGCCTATTCATGCCGGCGGCGGGTTTTTCGCGCCGCCGCCGGGCTCGGCGTGCTCGTGTGCGGGGCCGGTCTGCCGGCCTGCTCCGGCCACAGCGCTCAGGCGCCGTCCGCCACGAGTTCGAGCGCGCCCCCGCCGGCCACGACCGTGATGGCGGGCGGCGACAAGCACACCATCACGACCAAGGTCGACTGCCAGCGCTCGGCCGCGCAGGCCGACGCGAACCCGCCCGAGTCGGGAACCCTGACCACCCGCATCACCGTGCGCGACGACTCGGCCTCGGTGTCACTGACGCTGTCGGACGAACAGCCGCCCACCGTCGACGGCTTCGGCTTCTCGCTCAAGGCGGCATCCGGGCAGTATCACGTGCCCTTTCAAATTCCGCAGTCCGCGACACAGGTCCACGCCGCCAAGGACGGCAACAGTTACACGGTGACCGGGACGGGTGACGGCGTGTCACCGAATCAGGGCGACGTGCACCCGGTGACGTTCGGGATTCACGTGACCTGTCCGTGAGACCCGCTGCGGCACTTGCTATGTGACGTCCGATGCAAAGCCAGCGCCCACCGCGACCACGACGGCCTGCAGCAGCCTCGCGAACTGCCCGGCGTCGCCGATCGTGCGGTCCCCGGCGGCCAGCCGCGCGAACACGCCCGCGATGAACGTCGTGACGGCCGTGGTCTGCGCGTCGAGCAGCGCGGGGTCGTCGGTGTCGGGCTGCAGGTGGGCGACGGCCTCGCGGGCCATCGCGTTGATCCGCGCGACGAACCCCTGTGACGTCTCGGCGAGGCCGGGGTCCCGCGCGGCGCCCAGGAGCAGTTCGTGGCGCGCCCGGTTCAGCATCAGCCCGGGCCCGTCGGCCTGCATCATGGTCAGCTCCGCCAGGTGCGCGAACGGCGACTGCGGGTCGAGCGGCCGGTCGATCACCGACTTCAGGTTGGCGATGTCGATCTCGGCGACGCGCTTGCCGACACCGCGCAGCAGCGCCTCGCGGGTGCGGTAGTAGTACGACGTGGTGCCGTCGGGGACGTCCGCGTCGCGGTCGACCCGCCCGTGGGTCAGCCCGCGAGACCCGTGCTCGGCCAGCACCCGGATCGCCGCGTCACACAGCGCCCGGCGGCGTTCGTCGCCGTCGCGTTTGCGTGGTGTGCTGCCGGCCATCAGCGCAGGACGGTCCCGCCGTCGATGTTGATGACCTGCCCGTTGATCCAGAAGCCTTCCTCCGACAGCAAAAACGCGACCAGCGACGCGATGTCGGTGGGCTCCCCCACCCGGGTCCCGCGTATCCGTTTCAGCGCACCGGCTTCCAGGTCCGGCCACTGCGGCACCGACCGAATCGCCTCGGTCGCGGTGAACCCCGGCGCGACCGCGTTGCACCGGATGTTCTCCTTGCCCCACCGGGACGCGACATGCCGGGTGAGCGCGCCGATTCCGGCCTTCGCGGTGGCATAGGCAGGCCGCGCGGGCTCGCCCTGGAACGCGGCGGCCGAGGACATGTTGACGATCGCCCCGCCGCCGCGGCCCAGCATCGACGGGATCGCGTACTTCATCGCCGCCACATACCCACGCAGGCTCACCGCCATCACGCGATCCCACACGTCGAAAGCGATGTCGACCACGTCGGTGTCCGACCGGATCGTGCTCATGTCGGCGCCGACGTTGAACAGCAGGTCGACGCCGCCGTAGCCGTCGGCGGCGGCGCGCATCAGGTCGGCGACCGACCCGGGATCCGCCAGGTCGAAGGCGACGTGGGTCGCCGTCCCGCCCGCCGCGGTGATGCGCTCGGCGGTCTGGCGCGCCGCCTCGGCGGCGATGTCGCCGACGACCACCCGGCAGCCCTCCTCGCCGAGCCGCGCGGCCGTCGCCGCGCCGATGCCCGTCGCGCCGCCGACCACGACCGCGACCTTGTCCGTCAAACCCCGCAACGTCATGGTTGTTGACTTTACCTCTAGAACTGTAGAGGATCGCCAGTCATGGCCGGAATTCATCGGGAGCGCCCGGGCGCCGAGGATCTCGCGGCGGCGTCCGACACCCCCGCGCTGCCGCTGGGCGACGACGTCTGGATGTCGCCGGGCGTCTCCAACGCGTACGCGGTCGGCACCGGCGACGGGAGGGTCATCGTCAACAGCGGGCTGGTGTTCGAAGGCCCGTTGCACCGCAAGGCATTTGCCGACGTGCCCGGGCCGACGCGCGCCATCGTCGTCACCCAGGGCCACGCCGATCACTGGGGCGGGGTGCACTCGCTGCGCGACGACGACACCGAAGTGATCATGCACCGCAACTACCGGTACTGGCGCGACGACAACCAACGCCTGATGGGCTATCGCGTGCCCAAAACGTCGTTCGCGTTCCAGAAGTTCTCCGACGCCATGCTCGAGCACTTCGAGACCCTCGACCCCGCCACCATCGACTTCTCCTTCCCCGAGCCGACCACCACGTTCGACCAGCGGCACGAGCTGACGATCGGCGGGCGCACCTTCGAGCTGGCGTGGACGCCCGGCGGCGAGACCACCGACGCGCTGGTGGTGTGGCTGCCCGAGGACCGGATCCTGTTCAGCGGCAACCTGTTCGGCCCGCTGTTCGGGCACGTGCCGAACCTGATGACCATTCGCGGCGACCGCTATCGCGACCCCGTGCTCTACATCGAGTCGCTGAACACCGTGCTGGAATACGGGCCGCGCCGGCTGATCACCGGCCACTTCGACCCCATCGAGGGCGCCGACCGCATCGCCGAGGAGGTCACCGCCATGCGCGACGCCATGCAGGCCGTGCACGAGCGCACCCTCGAGCTGATGAACTCCGGTGCCGACCTGCACACCGCCATGCGCGAGGTCGCGGTGCCCGAACACCTCGACATCGGCGAGGGCTACGGCAAGACCTCGTGGAACGTGCGCGCGATCTGGGAGATGTACACCGGCTGGTTCCGGCACCGCTCCACGACCGAGCTCTACGGGGTGGCACCGGATTCCGTCGCCGCCGACGTGGTCGAGGCCGCCGGCCCCGACGCGCTCGTCGATGCCGCGCGCACCCACGCCGCCGCCGGGCGGGCGGTGCAGGCGATACACCTGACCGACCTGATCCTGGCCGCGCGGCCCGGCCATGCCGCGGCGCGCGCGGTCGCCGCCGACGCCCACGAGGCGCTGCTCGGCGACACCGAAAACTTTTGGGAAAAGGCCTGGCTCACCAGGAACATCGACGAATTGAGGGCGCGCGAATGAACACCGTCAGCTTCGACTTCACCGGCGCCAACGTGCTGGTGACCGGCGGCACCAGCGGCATCGGCAACGCGATCGCCGCCGAGTTCGCCAAGGCCGGCGCCGCGGTCACGGTGACCGGCACCCGCGTGGCGGCCGCGGACTACACCGACACAGACCTGGCCGCGTTCACCTATCAGCAGTGTCAGATCCAGGAGCCCGACTCCGTCGACGCCCTGGTGGAATCCCTGGGCGCACTGGACATCCTGGTCAACAACGCCGGCGGGCCCTATCCCGCGGGCGACGAATACGACCCGGACGGCTACGTCGCGTCGGTGGCCCAGAACATGTTCGGCCCGATGCGGCTGACCATGCGCTGCCACGAGCGCCTGAAGGCGAGCGAGGCGCCCGGCGGGGCCAGCGTCGTCAGCGTCGTGTCGATGTCGGCCTTCCGGTCGGCGGTGTTCGTGCCCGGCTACGCCTCGTCGAAGATGGGCCTGCTCGCGCTGACGATGAACCTCTCGCGCCGCTGGGCCGACGACGGGATCCGGGTCAACGCGATCGCGCCCGGGCTGATCGACACCCGAATGACGCACCCCGCCATGGGGATTCCCGAGGTGATGGACGTCGAGATCGGCTTCCACACCCCACTCGGCCGGCCCGGGACACCCCAGGACTGCGCGGGCGCGACGCTGTTCCTGTGTACCGACGCCGCCTCGTACATCACCGGCAGCACCATCGCCGTCGACGGCGGATACCTGACGGTCTAAACCATGGACTCGATCAGCACCCCCGACGACGTCTTCAAGCTGGCCGCGCAGCGCACCGGGCTCAGCGAGGTCGACTCCGATTCGTGGCGCGAGGGCCTGCAGCTCATCCTCGACGACGTCAACGACTCGCCGGCGTTCACGCCGTTCGGCCGCGAACGCATCCTCACCGACGCCACCGACGCGCTGGGCCGCCGGCTGCAGGTGCACGCCTACATCCAGGCCCACCCCGAGGTCCTCGACGCACCCGTCGAGCGGCCCCTGTTCGTGCTCGGCATGCCCCGCACCGGCACCACGGTCATCAGCTACCTGCTCGACCAGGACCCGGGCCGCCGCTCGCTTTTGCACTGGCAGTGCGTCGACCCGATCCCGCCGGCCCCCACCGAGACGCTGCGCACCGACCCGCGGTGCCTGGCCCTGCTCGAGGAGCAGCGCAAGATCCTCGACATGGTCACGCAGGCGAAAGTCGCGCTGCCGCACTGGGAAGACGCCGACGGCCCCACCGAGGACATGTTCATCCACAACCAGGACTTCAAGGGCCTGTCCTGGGACTCGTTCCTGTCGACCCCGCGATATGCCGAGTGGCTGTTCCACGAGACCGACATGACCAGCACCTACGAGTACCAGAAGCGCTACCTGCAGGTGCTGCAGTCCACCGCGCCGGGCGCGTGGAGCCTGAAGATGCCGTCGCATTCGGTGCACATCGACGCGCTGCTCAAGGTCTTCCCCGACGCCCGGCTGGTGTGGGCGCATCGCGACCCCTACAAGGCGACCGGCTCGCTGTGCAACCTGTGGAAGCTGCCCAAGGGGATGGTGCTGCACCCCGACGCCGTCGATCCGAATGCCCTGGGCCGCAACGCCATGGCGCAGATGCGATACCACGTCGAGCGGCCGCTGCGGGCGCGCGACCGCATCGGCGACGACCGCTTCTTCCACATGTACTACCACGAGATGATGCGCGACCCGATGGACGTGATGCGTCGCATCTACGAATGGGCCGACCAGCCGCTGACCGCGGAAACCGAAGCGCGCATGCGGGATTGGCTCGCCGGGCATCCGCAGGACCGGTTCGCCCTCAACGCGTACAGCCTCGACCAGTACGGGCTGACCGTGCAACAGCTCGAGCCGATCTTCGCCGAATACCTCGATACCTTCGACATCGAACTGGAAGGAACGCCATGAAGGCGGCAATGGTGACGGGCCCGGGCAAGACCGACGTCGTCGAGGCCGACCGCCCGCGGGTCGGCCCGCGCGACGTCCTCGTCGCGATGCGCGCCTGCGGCATCTGCGGGTCCGACGCGTTCTACATCACGATCGGCGGGGTCCCGCCGCGCCAGGGGCACATGCCGCTCGGCCACGAGCCCGCCGGGGAGGTCGTCGAGGTCGGCGACGACGTCACCGGCATCACCGTCGGCGATCACGTCGTCGTCAACCCCATGACCGCCCCCAGCGGCATCATCGGCAACGGCGGCGCCACCGGCGGGCTCGCCGAGTACCTGCTGATCGAGAACGCCGTGCGCGGAACGAGCTTGGAGGTCATCCCCGACCACATCCCGTGGGAAGTCGCCGCGCTCAACGAGCCGATGGCCGTCGGCCGCCACGGGGTCAACCGCTGCAGTCCCAAACCGTCGGACAAGGTCGTCGTGTTCGGCGCCGGCCCGGTCGGCCTCGGCGCGGTGCTGGCCTTCAAATCCCTTGGCGTCAGCCACGTCGTGGTCGCCGACCTGGTGCAGGCGCGGCTGTCGAAGGCGCTGCTGATCGGCGCCGACGCCGTCGTCAACGCCGCCGACGAGGACGTCGTGAAGCGCCTCATCGAATTGCACGGCGAGGGCGAAAGCATGTTTCCCGGCAAGGCGGGCACCGACATCTACCTCGACGCCGCGGGCGCGTCCGCCGTCGTCAACACCGCGCTGGCCGCCGCGAAGAAGGGGGCCACGCTGGGCATCGTCGGTGTCCACAAGGAGCCGGTGCCCGTCGAGCTGGTCAACGTGATGAGCAACGAGATCAACATCGTCGGCTGCATGGGCTACCCCGACGAGATCTTCGAGGTCACCGCGGATCTGGTGGAGAACTGGGAGCGCTACGCGCTGATCGTCAGCCACACCGTCCCGTTCGAGAACCTCGACGCCGCACTCGAATTGGCGAGCACGCCCGGCGCCGCCGACAAGGTCGTCGTCACGTTTCCCTGACGCGCGTCTATGCTGGCAGCTTGGACATCTTCGCGGAGTGGCAAAACCGCGGCACCGAGCTGCGCTGGCGCTCGACGACGGCCGCCAACGAGGGCCGCGAACTGTCGGTGTTCACCCGCCGGCGCGGCACCTCCGGGGCACCCGCCCTGGTGCTGGTGCACGGATTTCCGACGTCGAGCATCGACTACTTCGCCCTGACCCGCGAGCTGGGCGCCGATTTCGACATCTACGCGCTGGACTTTCCCGGGTACGGGTTGTCCGACAAGCCGCCCGCGCCGCACGTCTACTCGCTCTACGACGATGCGCGGCTGCTGGTCTACGCGATCACCCAGGTGTGGCAGCTGCCCGAATTCCGGATGCTCGCCCACGACCGCGGCAGCAGCGTGGCCATGATCGCGCTCGAGATGCTGGCCGCCCAAGATCCTCCCGCCGCGCCGGTCGATCTGTTCCTGACCAACGCCAACATCTATCTCCCACTGTCGAATCTGACGGTCTTCCAGACCGCGCTGCTCGATCCCGCCACCGGGCGCGACACCGCGGCCGCGACGACGCCCGAAACGCTCGCGGCCGGCCTCGGGTTCAGCACCTTCATGCCGCGCCGCACGCTCGAGGACCCCGAGATCGCCGCGCTGGCCAAGTGCTTCGCGCACAACGACGGGATCCGCGTGCTGCCGGACACGATCCAATACCTCAACGAACGCGCCGCCGACGAAACCGGTTGGCTGGAGGCGCTTTCCGCGAGCAACGTCGACACCACGGTGGTGTGGGGCATCCACGACAACGTTTCGCCGCTGCGGGTCCCCAACTTTGTCTGGCACACCTATTTGAAGAACAAGCCGGGCCGCAACCGCTACTGGGTGGTGCCCGGCGCCGACCACTACCTGCAGTGCGACGCGCCCGCGCAGTTGGCCCAGATCGTGCGCCTCACCGCCGGGGGCGAGGACCTCGCGCTGCAGACGCTCGGCAACCGGCCCGACGGCGCCGTCCTGGTGGACGCAAGCGCCTCCTGACCGCCGCGAGCGTGCTGCTGGCCGCACGGTCGAGTTCGAATGTGCGGCTGGCCGCACATTCGCGCGTCGAGAACGTCATCGCGTGACGACCGGCAGGCGCGCCCAACCGCGCACGCTGGCGGTGTGCGCGCGCTCGGCGTTGGCGTAGTCGACCTCCCAGTCGGGCCAACGCTTGAGCACCTCCTCGAACGCCACCCGGGCCTCCATGCGCGCCAGCGCCGAGCCGAGGCAGAAGTGCACGCCCTGCCCGAAGCTGAGGTGGCTGCCCTGGCGGTGGATGTCGAAGCGGTCCGGGTCCGCGAACTGGCGCGGGTCGCGGTTGGCGGAACCGTTGAGCAGCAACATGAATGAGCCCTCGGGCACGGCGCGGCCGTAGTGCTCGGCGTCGCGGGCCACGTAGCGCGCCTGCACCGGCGACGGGGGCTCGTAGCGCAGCGTCTCCTCGACCGCGCCGGGGATCAGCGACGGATCGGCGACGAGCTCGCGGCGCTGGTCCGGGTGATCCGACAGCAGCTGGCCCATGAAACCGATGAGCCGGGCGGTGGTTTCGTTGCCGGCGCCGGCGATCATCGCGGTGTAGGCCAGCACCTCGGTGCGCGACAGCGGGCGCCGCGTGCCGTCGGCTTCGTCGATCTCGGCGCGCAGCAACTCGGTCATCAGGTCGTCGGACGGATGGTTGGCGCGCCACTCGATGTACTCGGCGAACATGATGATGGAATCCTCGAACACCTTCTGGGTGACCTCGCCGGGGTCGCGGCTCTCGATGAACGACTGGTTGCGATCCCGGATGGCCTCTTGGTCGGCCTCGGGGATGCCCAACAGGTAGCCGATGGTGCGCATCGGCATCATCGCCCCGAGGTCGGCGATGAAATCGAACCCGCCCGCCCCGACCAACGGATCCAGTTCGCGCACACAGAATCCCCGCACCAGATCCTCGACGGCCAACATGCGCCGGGGCGTGAACACGCGCGACAGCAGGCGGCGGTGCAGGTCGTGCAGCGGCGGATCCTCGAACAGCAGGATGCCCGGCGGCACCTCCAGGTTGTTGAACAGGATGTCGGCGGTGGTCCCGCGTCCGGACCGGTAGGTCTCCCAGTTCGGCAGCTCGCGCGCCACGTCCTCGTAGCGGCTCAGCGCGAAGAAGTTGTACTTCTCGTTGTAATACAGCGGCGCCTCTTCGCGCATCCGCTTCCACACGGGATACGGATCGTCGTCGATCTCGACGTCGAACGGGTCGTAGTACAACTCGATCGCACTGGTCATTCTTCGTTACCTTTCAACCGTTCCGGTGCAGGAAGCCGTGCAGGATGGCCTGGACGAGTTCGTCGACGATGGTCTCCCGCGGCGGCGGCTTCGTGCCGAAGTACGTCGAGCGCAGGGCGGCCATGCCGGCGATCATGGCCACCGTCGAATGTGCCGGCAGGTCAGGGTGATCCGAGCGCAGCCCGCGCAGATGCATGCCCTCGGCGCTGATCTGGCCGAGCGCCGTGATCGCCTGGCGGATCTCGGCGATGCCCGCGTCGGCCTTCTCCTCCTCGCTGAGGGCCTCGGAGGCCATCAGCGTCAACAGCAGGCCCTGATGTTCGACGAACACGTCGTAGAGCTGCCCGACGAAGCGGCGCGCCAGCTCCTCCTCGTCGGTCTCCTCGGGTACGACCGCCCGCCACGTCTGGCCGAACTCCTCGACGAAGTCGGTGAACGGCAGCACGAGCGCCTCACGGAACAGCGCCGCCTTCGAGCCGAAGTGGCGGAACAACAGGTGCTCGGTGACGCCCGCGGCCTGGGCGATTTCCCGCGTCGTCGTGCTGCGATAGTCCTGCCGCGCGAACCGGGCCCGGGCGGTGTCCAGCAGCAGCTTGCGCGGGGCGCCGCGGGCGCGGCGCGTCGCCGGCTCGCTCGACTCGGCGGGGGCGGCTCGCTGGGGCACGACTTTTAAGATAGCATCCACTATCTACAGATTCGAACTCCGATCGGAAGGGGTGCGACCGTGGGCGCCGTCATCATGCTGGGCACGCTGTTCGGATTGATCGTCCTGATATTCGGGCTGGTGCTGCGCTTCGATCCCGAGGCGCGGCGCGCGCCGAGCGACGAGGGCCGCCAGTGAGCACCCAGATGACGCCGGTGATGGCCGGGGCGCAGTACTTTTCCTACGCCGCGAGCATCGCGTTCCTGATCGCGGGGATCTTGCTGAGCTACCGGCGCCGCCGCATCCACCCGCTGTTGTTGCTCGGCATTTCGGCGATCTCGTTCTCCTGGATCGAGTCACCGTATGACTGGGCGATGTACGCGCAGTTTCCGCCCGGCCTCCCCCGCATGCCGTCCTGGTGGCCGCTGAACGTGACCTGGGGCGGGTTGCCGCTGGCTGTGCCGATCGGCTACGTCTCCTACTTCATCATTCCCGCGGTGACCGCGGCCGCCCTGGGGCGATGGCTGAGCGCAAAGTTCAACTGGCGCAGGCCGATTACCCTGCTAGTCGTCGGCCTCGTCGTCGGTTTCTGCTGGGCGTTGTTCTTCAACGGGTACACCGGGGCGCAGCTCGGCAACTTCTACTACGGCTACGTGATTCCCGGCCTCGCGATCTTCGAGGGCACCAAGCACCAGTACCCGCTGTACGACTCGTTGGCCATGGGCATCCAGATGATGCTTTTCACCTATCTGCTCGGGCGCACGGATGCCGAAGGACGAAACGTCATCGACATGTGGGCCGACAAGCGATCGAAGACCCGGGGGCAGTCGGCGGCGCTGTCGGTCGTGGCCGTCATCGCCATCGGCCACCTGGTGTACGGCGCGGTATTTGCACCACACCTGATTACCAAGCTGGGCGGCTACGTGACCGCGGGCCCGACGGAGCAGCTGTACCCCGGCGTGCCGAACCAGCCCAAGTAACGGAGAGCGCGTGAGCTACGAGAGCACCGCCGAGCCGATCAAAATCGGTTACCTGATGGACTTTTTGCTGCCCGAGGGTTTCCCCAAGGCGTACTTCGAGGACCTGACGAAGCCGTTCGATCTCGTCTTCGCCCAGGGCGTCGAGCAGGGGCTGATCGACCGGCCGATCGAGATCATCTACCGCGAGGTCGAGGGCCTGCCCAAGGGTTCGGTCAAGGCGGTCATCGACGCCTACGGCGAGCTGTGCGACGAGGGCTGCCTGGCCGTCTTCGGCCCGAACATCGCCGACAACACGATCCCGGCCCGCGAGGCGATCGAGGAGCGCTTCAAGGTTCCCTGCATCAGCGTGACGGGATCCGATGTCGCGCTGGGTGAATGGCTGTTCGCGTTTCCGATGGGTTCGCACACCGACGAGCCGATCTTCTGGTCGGACCTGCTGGCCAAGGGCGGGCACACCGAGGTCGGGGTCCTCATGGAGCAGTCGGTGGTCGGCGAGACCTACCTCAAGCACTTCCGGGAAGCCTGCAAGCGCAAGGGCATTCGCATCGTCGCGGAGGCCACCATCGCGCAGACCGCCGCCGACGTGACCGCCGCCGTCACCGCGCTGCACGACGCGAAGGCGCAGGCCATCGTGCACTGCGGGTCGGGTTCGGAATCGTGTTCGTCAACCCCGCGCTGGAGGCCCTGGGCTGGGACCCGCCCCGATTCTGCGGCACCGCCTTCCAGAACGCCTGGCTCAACCCCATCATGTGGAACGCCTTCATGGGCTGGACCGGCGTCGACCAGTACGACGAGGGCAACATGGTCGGCCAGAACTTCCTCGACGAGTACAACAAGGCCTACGGCCGGCGCCCGGAATGGTGTGTGCCCGTGGTCAATCGGGACGTCGCGTGGACGTTGCTGCGGGCGCTGGCCGACGCGCACCCGCTCAGCCCGCGCGGGGTGAAGGAGGCGCTCGAGCGCGTCAAGATGCTGCCCGCCGCGTCCGGCGCGCCCGGGACGCGCGTGTCATTCGGCAACTGGACCCGCCGGGCGTGGATGGGCGCGGGCTATCTGGTGGCGCGCCGGCTCGACGCCGACGGCGTCAACTCCCATCTCGTCGACCGCTTCGGCGTCGAGTAGCGATAGTCACACCGCCCACTTCCGCACCCAGAACGGGCGGCATGATGCGCGCCGCAAACTGATGTCGCATGTGATGTCGAGTTGGAGAAGATGTTGTGCCGACCGGCGCAGTGACACATGTGACTGGTGAGACGGCAGACGGCCGCTACCCCGTGAAGACCGGCAGCTTCTCCCAGCCCCGCACGCTCGACGTGTGCGCCTTGCGGGCGTTCGCGTAGTCGACTTCCCACTCCGGCCAGCGCGCCAGGACTTCCTCCAAAGCGACGCGCGCCTGCATGCGCGCCAGCGCCGAGCCGAGGCAGAAGTGCAGCCCGTGCCCGAAGCTCAGGTGGGTGGCGCCGCGATGGATGTCGAACTTCTCCGCGTCGGGATACCGGCGCTCGTCGCGGTTGGCGGATCCGTTGAGCAGCAACATGATCGAGCCCTCGGGAACCGTCGTGCCGTGGCATTCGACATCGCGGGCGACGTAGCGCGCCTGCACCGGCGAGGGCGCCTCGTAGCGCAGCACCTCCTCGATGGCCGCCGGGATCAGCGACGGGTCGGCGACGAGTTGGCGGCGCTGGTCGGGGTGCGCGGCCAGCAGCTGGCCCATGAACCCGATGAGCCGCGTCGTGGTCTCGTTGCCCGCGCCGGCGATCATGCTGGTGTACAGCAGTACCTCGGACCGGGTCAGCGGCCGCGCCCCGTCACCGTCGGGGACCTCGGCGTTGAGCAACTGCGTCATCAGATCGTCGGAGGGGTGGTCGACGCGCCAGTCGATGTAGTTGGCGAACATCTCGTGGCTGTGCTCCAGAAAGTCCTGCGGCACAGCGCGAAACGTCCCCTCCTTCAGGGTGAGCTGGCTGCCGCCCTTGTCGCGGATCGCCTCCTGGTCGTCCTCGGGGATGCCCAGCAGGTAGCCGATGGTGCGCATAGGCACCATCGCGCCCAGGTTCTCGACGAAGTCGAACCGCCCCGTCCCCACCAACGGGTCGAGCGCGCGCACACAGAACGCCCGCGTGAGCGGCTCGATGGCCTCCATCCGCCGCGGGGTGAAAACCTTCGAGAGCACGTGGCGATGGACGTCGTGGATCGGCGGGTCCTCGAACAGGATGACGCCGGGCGGCAGCTCGATGCCGCTCATGATGATGTCCATCGTGGTGCCGCGGCCGGACTGGAAGACCTCGAAGTTCATCAGCTCGCGGGAGACGTCGTCGTAGCGGCTCAGCGCGTAGAAGTCGTACTTGTCGTTGCGGTACAGCGGGGCCTCGTCGCGCAGCCGCTTCCAGATCGGGTACGGATCGTCGTCGATGTCGAAATCGAACGGGTCGTAGTAAACCTCGGCGGTGCTTGCTCCCGTCACCGCGGCGCCTTTCTCTCCGACAGGGCCTCGGGCAACACGACTTCGCCCACGCGCTTGAGATAGGGCCACGCGACTTCCGGCGGCAGTCCACCGCACAGCGGCGACAGGTTGAGCACCTGGCCGGCACGAACCCGCGAGATCGCCTCGGGCACAGAGATGATCACGTGCGACGTCGGCGCGGCGCGCAGCTCCTCGACGGTCTGCACGTGCGAGAACCCGGCCGAGACCTCGTTGCCGGGATTCCATGCGGCATAGGTCTTCACGTCGTGCAGAAGGTGCTCACCGAGCTCCGCCCAGGCGTGCTCCACGTCGTCGGCGACGAACACGACCGACGGGTGGTCACGGGCGGGCAGCAGCGTCGGGCCGGGCTGGTGACCGTGCTCTCGGCAGGCGGCCTCGTACGCTTCGGCCATGCCTGGCACGTTGGCGTTCGCCAACAGACCCAGCCCGTACCGTCCCGCGCGACGCGCGGCCGCCACCGTCCCGCCTCCCCACATCATCGACGGACCGCCCGCGCTCAGCGGCGTGGGCGTCACCGTGATGCGGCGCCCGTCATCGTTCACAGATTCCCCGGCGAGCAACCGGCGCAGCAGCCCGAGCTTTTCGTCGGCGAGCCTGCCGCGCTTGCTGATGTCCAGGCCGAAGTGCTCGAACTCCTCGGGCCGGTAGCCCAGCGCCAGGGTGTAGGACGCCCGCCCGGCGCTGACGAGGTCGAGGACCGCCATTTCCTCGGCCAGCCGGACCGGGTCGTAGAACGGCAGGATCAGGATGAGGTTCATCGGGAGCCGTCGGGTGCGCGCCGCGATGGCCGGCGCCAGGATCATCGGCGAGGGCAGGTAGCCGTCCTCGGACCCGTGGTGCTCACACAGCACGGCGGCCAGGCCGCCGTGATCCTCGGCCCATGCGCACATCTCGGGCACGGCGCCGTACAGCGCTACGGGCGGGGCTCCCCACGACGGGGCTCGCATGTCGAAGCGCAGCGTGTACACACCCAACTCCTAGACAACCTAATCTTTGTGCCACGTACGGTACGTGGCCCGCGAGAGCGGCGTCAACGGTTAGGCAAACACGTGCCGCGGCAAGGTCGTCGGGATGTCCAGCGAGCTGAGCAGCCCCGGCGGCGCCTCGACGACGTAGGGGATCGCGTTGACCACCCGCATGGCCGTGGACGCCATCGCGGCGTGGCCCGCGCCGTGGCCCTCGGCCTCCCCGAGGGTCATGACGCAGTGGATGTCGGGGTCGCCCTCGATGTCGACCCGATAGGTCGCGTCGCACTCCGAGCGCGGCCAGTCGGGCGCGACGTCGCGGGCCATCCGGATGACGTGCTCGACGACGATGGCCTCGCGGCCGTCGACCACGCCCGCCGCGCGGGTGCGCACCGCCCCGCAGGTGCCCGCCGGCACGGTGCCGAACGCCACCTCGATGTCCCGGTGGGTCAGCTCCCGATCGAGGGAACCGTTGATGTGTTCGACCTCGACCCCGAGCCCGGCGGCCATCATGTGTATCGGTGCCTTCCAAGCCATTTCGATGAAGCCGGGCTGGCTCATCATCGGTGCGAAGTCCAGTGGGCGGGCGAATCCCAGCCCGTCCATCATCACGTCGGCCACTGGGTAGTGGTCGTTGAGTGCGACCTCGCTGGCGGTGATGGTGCGGATGCGCTTCGACTGCGTCGTCATCAGCAGTGCCAGCTGATCGGAGGCGAAGCCGGGAAAGATGCCCGAGCCGTAGAGCGAGGCGCCGCCCGCCTCGGCCGCCGCGTCGAGCTGGTCGCGCCAGTCCGGGGCGAAGTACGACGGCGGATACACCAGGCTCGTCGACGACGTCGACACCACGTTGATGCCGGCCTCCAGCAGCCGCACGTAATCCGGAACCGCGGCGCCGTCGCGGTCCGGGCCGCTGGCGGCGTACACCACGACGTCGGGTGCCAGCGCGATCAGCGCGTCGGCGTCATCGGTGGCCGCCACCCCGATCGGCCCGATGCCGGCCAGCTCGCCGGCGTCCTTGCCGACCTTGTCGGGCGAATGCACCCATACGCCAACCAGTTCCAGGTCCGGGCGGCGGTTGACGGCATCGATCGCGATCGAGCCCACTCCCCCCGTCGACCACACGACAACACGCACATCAATCTCCTTACTTGCAGGCCGCTGCGCGTTCGAGGTAGGGCCACGCCACCTCGGGTGGCACGCCGCCGCACAGCGGGTGCAGCGGCAGGGGCCGCCCGCCGCGCACGTACTCCGTCGCCTCGTCGGGGCTGAATATGCGGTACGGGCCGCCCTCGGCGCGCAGCGCGTCGACGCTGTCGGCGCGGGTGATGCTGGCCACCGAATCGTCGTGCGGGCGGTACGACGCCGCCGTCACCGCGTCGTGCACCAGGTACGGACCCAGCGCGTCCCACGCCGCGTCCGGGTTGTCGGCGACGAAAACCGTTGTCGGCGTGTCCTTTGCGGGGAACTGGATCGGCCCGGGTTCGTGGCCGTGGGCGCGGCACTGCTGCTCGTAGAACTCCTTCAGGCCCGGCAGCTCGGTCTGGGAGACGAACCCGAGGCCCAGGGCGCCCGCGCGCCGCGCGGCCGCCTTGCTGCCCCCGGCGATCAGCATCATCGGCCCGTCACACGGCGGCGTCACGCGCACCGTGCGCCCCCGATACTCGACCGGCTCGCCGCGCACCAACGGGCCCAGCACGGCCAGGATCTCGTCGGCCACGCGACCGCGGGTGGCCATGTCGACCCCGAAGTGCTCGTATTCCTCGCGCCGATGTCCGACCCCGAACACGTAGGACACCCGGCCCCGGCTGATCAGGTGCAGGACGCTCATCTCCTCGGCGAGCCGGACGGGGTCCCAGAACGGGATCGGCACCGCGGCCAGCAGGATCGCCAGGCTAGATGTCCTGCCCGCGATCGCCGACGCCAGCATCAGCGGCGCGGGCAGGTGACCGTCCTCGGCGCCGTGATGCTCGGACAGGATGGCGAGCACCGCGCCGCGCGTCTCGGCCCATGCGCACATGCCGATCGCCGCGGCGTAGAGCTCGGTGGCCGGTGCGGCCCAGTTCGGGGCCCGCATGTCGAACCGGAGCGTGAACATCGACAGCAACCCTAACCTAAAATTTGTTCGTTAAGATAGTGTCTGCTTTCTTAACCCTGGAAAGTGCGGACTACCCAAGGAGGAACTTCGATGACGGCTCATCGCGTGGTGGTGTGGGCGACCGGCGGCATCGGGTCGATCGCGATCCGCACCATCCAACAGCGCCCGAACCTGGACCTCGTCGGCGTCTGGGTGCACTCCGAGGACAAGGTCGGCAAGGACGCCGGCGAGCTCGCCAACGGCGAGCCGATCGGCTTAAAAGCCACCAACGACGCGGACGCGCTGATCGCGCTGAAACCCGACTGCGTGATCTACGCGGCCAGCGGCCCGGAACGCGATGCGCTGGCCATCCCCGACTACGTCCGGCTGCTCGAAGCCGGGATCAACGTCGTCACCACCAGCACGACGCGGTTGGTCAACCCGCACGCCTACACACCCGACGAGTGGCGCGACCAACTGGTCGCCGCAGCCAAGCAGGGCCGGGTGTCGTTGTACGCGTCGGGGATCGAGCCGGGCTTCGCCGCCGACTACCTGCCGTTGGTGCTGTCCACGCAGTCGTCGTCGATCGAGAAGATCCACGCGTTCGAGATCGGCCTGTACGACGACTACGGCGTTCCCGACATCATGAGCGACGCGCTGGGATTCGGCCGCCCGCTCGACTACCAGCCCTGGATCAGCTTCGAGGGCGCGATCGCCGGCGAATGGCAGGGCCAGATCCGGTTGGTCGCCGACGCCCTCGGCGTCGAAGTGCAGGAGGTCCGCGAAGAATTCGACCGCGCGGTCACCAACCGGACCCTGGAGGTCGCGATGGGCACGGTGGAGGCCGGAACCTGTGGGGCGCTGCGGATGAAGGCGATCGGCGTGGTCGACGGCCGCGAGGCCATCGTCATCGAGCACGTCACCCGGCTGGCCCACGACGTCGCCCCGGACTGGCCGACCGGGATCGGCGACCTGTCCTACCGCGTCATGATCAGCGGCGACCCGGACATCGACTGCACGCTGGCCGCGACGCTCAAGGACCCGGCCAAGGCCGGGGTCGGGGGCATGACCTCCGGGGCCGGCGCGATGGTCGCCACCGCGATGCGCGTCGTCAACGCCGTGCCGTATGTCGTCGCCGCGGACCCGGGGCTGTTGAGCTCGGTCGACCTGCCCCTGACGATTCCCAAGCATGCGTTCGGCTCGTAATCTGCCCGAGTGACGGCTAATCCACTCGAGGACTTCACGCTCGAGCAGCTGCGACTGCGCACCAGCATGAAGTGGCGTGCGCACCCCGACGACGTGCTGCCGCTGTGGGTCGCCGAGATGGACGTCAACCTGGCGCCGACCGTGGCCGACGCGTTGCGCCGGGCCGTCGACATCGGTGACACCGGATACCCCTGCGGCACCGCGTTCGCCGAAGCGGTCGCCGAATTCGCCTCGCGGCGTTGGCAATGGCACGACCTGGAGGTCGGTCGCACCGCGCTGGTTCCCGACGTCATGCTCGGGGTCGTCGAGATGTTGCGCCTGGTCACCGAGCGCGGCGACGCCGTCGTCGTCAACCCGCCCGTTTACGCCCCCTTCTACGCGTTCGTGTCGCACGACGGTCGCCGGGTGATCGAGGCACCGCTCGGCGCCGACGGCCGAATCGACTTGGGCGCCTTGGCAGAAGCGTTCGCGCGCGCCGGCGCCCCGGACCGCAGGGTCGCCTACCTGTTGTGCAATCCGCACAACCCGACCGGGACGGTGCACACGGCCGAGGAGCTGCGCGCGGTGGCCGAGCTGGCGCGGCGGTTCGGTGTCCGGGTGGTCTCCGACGAGATCCACGCGCCCGTCGTGCTGGCGGGCGCGCGGTTCGTGCCGTACCTGACCGTGCCCGGCGCGGAGGACGCCCTGGCCCTGACGTCCGGCTCCAAGGCGTGGAACCTGTCCGGGCTGAAGGCGGCGCTGGCCGTCGCCGGCCCGGAGGCGGCCTCGGACCTGCGCCGGATGCCCGAGGAGGTCGGCCACGGCCCGAGCCACCTGGGCGTGATCGCGCACGCCGAGGCGTTCCGCAGCGGCGGCGAGTGGCTCGACGCGCTGCTCGACGGGCTGGACGCCAACCGCGCGTTGCTGGGTGAGCTGGTCGCCGAGCACCTGCCCGGGGTGAAATACCTATGGCCGCAGGGCACTTACCTCGCCTGGCTGGACTGCCGGGACCTCGGCTTCGAGGAGGAGGCGTCCGACGGGCTGGCGGTGGTGGCCGACCTGGCCGGGCCGGCGCGCTGGTTCCTCGACCACGCAAGGGTCGCGCTCAGCTCCGGGCACGTCTTCGGAACCGGTGGCGACGGGCACGTGCGGCTGAACTTCGCGACCTCGACGGCCATCCTCGAGGAGGCCGTCTCGCGCATGGGACGGGCGTTGCAGCGGTAGCGCAATCAGCTTCGGGGGTCTGGCTTTTCGGTTATGCGGGTATGTCCTCGGCACCGCGGTCGAGGTTGCGGAAGCCCGCCGCGGGCTTCTTGAGGCCCACCAGGAACGGCAGCGAGCTCAACTCGAATTTCGCCGTCGCCCCGAACCGGCCGAAGAAACCGCGATCAGTCGGCACGGTCGGCACCTCGGAGGTGGCCAGGTCGATGTAGTGCGTCGACGTTTGCCCGATGCCCTCGAAGTGGTGGAGCAGCGGCCGGCACATCCCGCGCACCGGTTCGTCGAGGCACGCCGCGACCGGGTCGGTCATCAGCACGTACTCGACCACCGGCACCGTGTTTTTCAGCATCCGGTGCACCAGGATGACGTCGACCCCGGCCAGTTCGGCGTGCCGCTTGACCCGTTGCTCCGCCACCTCGCCGAGGTGGACGACGAACTTGAGCGACAGGTTGTCCAGCTGCGAGCAACTCGCGCATTCGCAGGCGATGTCGCGTTTGAACCGCTCGCGCCGCGTGAGGAACGCCTGACGCATCCGTGACAGCCGGTCGCACACCAGCACTTTGGCGTTCCCGTCCGGCTCCCAGAAGAACGCGGCGTCACCCTCGAGCTTGGCCAGCTTCAGGCCTTTGCCGGCGTCGATGACCGACTCCAGCAGTCCGGCCACCGTCTGTTGCGCGTGCGCCAGGTGGGTGCGGTTCCAGTGCATGTAGTGCGTGTAGCCGCCGATGTCGGCGATGAGCAGGACCGCGCGCCGGATGGCCATGATGTGGGCAGCTTAGTGGTTGCCGACCACCGCCTCAACGAATTCCCCACTGGACGAAAGCGCCGCGCCGCGAGAGGCTTGCACAGGTGCCACCCCGGAGGAGCCGAATATGCGTGTGCTGCGAACGCCCGAATCCCGATTCGAAAATCTGGAGGGCTATCCGTTCGTAGCGAATTACGTTGAGGTGGCGGCCAGCGACACCCGCCCGCTGCGCATGCACTTCCTCGACGAGGGTCCGTTCGATGGCCCGCCGATCGTGCTGCTGCATGGCGAGCCCACGTGGAGCTACCTGTACCGCACGATGATTCCGCCGCTCGCCGATGCCGGGAGCCGCGTGCTGGCGCCCGACCTCATCGGTTTCGGGCGTTCCGACAAGCCCAGCGAGATCGCGGATTACACCTACCAGCGGCACGTCGAGTGGGTGACCGCCTGGTTCGAGCGCCTCAACCTGAGGAACGTCACCCTCGTCGTGCAGGACTGGGGATCGCTCATCGGGTTGCGCATCGCCGCCGAGCAGGGCGAGCGCATCGCCCGGCTGGTGGTGGCCAACGGCTTCCTGCCCACGGCGGAGCGGCGCACGCCCCCGGCCTTCTACGCCTGGCGGGCCTTCGCGCGCTACTCGCCCGTGCTGCCCGCCGGTCGCATCGTGTCCGTCGGCACCGTGCGCAGGGTGCCGGCCAAGGTGCGCGCCGGCTACGACGCACCCTTCCCGGACAAGACCTATCAGGCCGGGGCCCGCGCGTTTCCTCAGCTGGTGCCGACGTCGCCGTACGATCCGGCGATCCCGGCCAACCGCGCGGCCTGGAAGGTCTTGGGCGGCTGGGAAAAGCCGTTTTTGGCCATCTTCGGCGCGCGTGACCCCATCCTCGGGCAGGGCGACCGTCCGCTGATCAAGCACATTCCCGGCGCGGTCGGGCAGCCGCACGCGCGGATCAACGCCAGCCATTTCATCCAGGAAGACGCCGGGCCGGAACTGGCCGAGCGGGTGCTGTCCTGGCAGCAGGCGCTGCGCTGAGCCATTAGCCCGTGACGGCGAGCACCCTCGCGGCCAGCTCCGGGCGGCACACCACCACGTCCGGCAGCTTGGGGTCGGGCTGGTTGTAGGCCAGCGCCGACCCGTCGATGCGGGAGGTGTGCAAGCCGGCGGCCCGGGCCACCGCGACGGGAGCGGCCGAGTCCCATTCGAACTGGCCGCCGGCGTGCACGTACACGTCGGACAGGCCCTGGACGATCGACGCCACTTTCGCTCCGGCAGAACCCATTTCCACCAGGACACCGTCCAGCGCGTCGCGCACGGCCAGCGCGATCGCGGGCGGGCGGGTCCGCGAGACCACGATGCGCGGCTGGTCGGGCGCGGCGGGGGGCGCGGCGACGTGCGGTGTCGCCAGCGTGGCGCCCTGCGCCGGCAGCGCCACGGCGCCCGCGACGAGCTCACCGGCCTGCCACAGCGCGACATGCACCGCCCAGTCGTCGCGGCCGAGCTCGGAGAATTCGCGCGTCCCGTCGAGCGGGTCGACGATCCACACCCGCTCCGAGCGCAGCCGCACCGGGTCGTCGGCGCCCTCCTCCGACAGCACCGCGTCGGAGGGCCGCTCGCCGGTCAGCGCCTGCATCAGGAAGTCGTGGGACCGCTTGTCCCCCGCGGCTTTTCGCTCGCCGGCGTCGGCGTCGGCGAATTCCTCCCGAACCGCCAGCAGCAGTCGCCCCGCCTCGGTGGCCAACCGCGCGGCCAGTTCGTGATCGTTCATGCGTTGCCAATCCTCAAGTTGGTAGTTTTGGCCAAATTTACCCTGCTATGACTCGCGTGCCGGACGCCACCCACGCCCGCCGTTTCTGACTTAACCTGGTCTTTGTGAGCGGGGGCAACGTCTCATCCTCGAACAGGTTGCGGTTTCCGGGGGGACACCCGGGAGTGGCCGGCGCCGTCGTCGGCGTGCTGCTGATCGCTGCGGCCGTGTTCGCCGGGATCAAGCTGACCCAGGGCAACGACAGCGCCCCGGCGCCGGCGACCCCACCGGCCCCGCCGAGCTACTTCGCCATTCCGGGCTGCTACAACCCGTCGGTCCCGCCGACCGAGCGCCCGAAGAAGCTCAACGTGCTGGGGTGCGCCAGCGTAGCCGTTGCGCTGCAAGACATGTCGTGGAGCTCATGGGGCCCGGACGGCGCAGACGGCAACGGAACCGCCGTTTTCAAGATCTGCGAACCCAATTGCGCGACCGGCTATCAGCTCACCGACCCTGTCGTCGTGCACGCATGGAACCCGCAGCCGCCGCGGCCCGACGCGATCTGCCAGGCGGGGCTGAAGATCTACGCCGACATGGTCCTGGCGTTCCCCAAGGCGCCCCCACCGCCGTCCGCGCAGAAGACCAACACGCAGTACAACGGGATGCCCGCGGTGCATTACGTCGACTACTCGGGCGCCAACGGCCGCGACGCCCAGTTCATCGGCTACACGTTCTGCAACTAGACCTGACGGCGGCGACCCGCTTCGCCCGACTCTGCCGCGCTCGCGATCGCCGCTAGACCTCGATGACGACGGCGCCGCCCTGGCCCCCGCCCGCGCACATCGCGGCGACGCCGATGCCGCCGCCGCGGCGGGCCAGCTCGTAGGCCAGCGTGGTGACCATGCGGGCGCCCGAGGCGGCGATGGGGTGGCCGAGGCTGCAGCCGCTGCCGGAGAAGTTGACCTTCTCCTCGTCGATGCCGTGCTCGCGGCACGCCGCGATCGGCACGGAGGCGAACGCCTCGTTGATCTCCCACAGCGCAACGTCATTCACCGACAGCCCGGCGCGCTGCAGCACCTTGCCGATCACCTTGACCGCACCGAGTCCGGTGTCCCGCGGCGCCACGCCCGCCGCGGCCCATGCCCGCACGGTGCCCATCACGTTGAGCTTTTCGGCCTCGGCGTAGTCGCGGTCGACGAGCGCGATGGCCGCGGCGGCGTCGTTGGTGCCGCTGCTGTTGCCCGCGGTGATCGAGAACCCCTCGATCTCGGGATGCAGCACCTTGAGGCCGGCCAGCTTCTCGACGGTGGTGTCGCGGCGGGGGTGCTCGTCGACGGAGAACTCGGTCACCGACCCGTCGGGCTGGGTGATCTTCAGCGGGACGATCTCGTCGAGGAACTTGCCCGCGTCGATGGCGGCGATGGCCCGCTGGTGCGAGCGGGCGGCCCAGGCGTCCATGTCCTCGCGGCTGATGCCGGCCGCCTGCGCGGTGTTCCATCCGACGGTGATCGACATGTCCTTGGTGGGGGCGTCGGGCGCCTCGACGTGGGTGGGCGGCATCCAGCGTTCCTCGAACTTGAGCTCGGGGCCGGGGATGCGCTGGGTCATCAGCGGGGTCATCGACAGCGACTGCACGCCGCCGGCGATGAGCACGCGCTCCATCCCGGAGCCGATCTGGGCCGCGGCGTTGCCGATGGCCGTCAGGCTGCCCGCGCAATGCCGGTTCACAGACTGGCCGGGGATGTCCTCCAGACCCGTCGCCGCGGCGGCATATCGCGCCAAATCGCCTCCGCCGTAATGGGATTCGGCGAAGATCAGGTCGTCGATGGCCGACGGGTCGATGCCGGAGCGGCGCACCACCTCGGGCAGCAGCGTGGTGATCAGCGTCTCCGGCGGCGTGTTGACCAGCGTCCCCTTGAAGGAGCGGCCGATCGCCGTCCGGGCGGCTCCGACGATCACGGGAGTAGCCATGTTCTCAACCTCGCTGTAAGTGGGCTTGTATGCAGACCTCGTAGCCGCGAATCGTATCAAATACTGTATGAGCAATAGTAACGGGCTAAGTTCCCGACCAGGGCGGAGGTCGACCGTTGAGAACCAAGGGCGCATTGATCTGGGAGACGAACCGGCCGTGGTCGGTCGAGGAGATCGAAATCGGCGATCCCCGCCGCGGCGAGGTGACGGTCCAGTTGGAGACCGCCGGGCTGTGTCACTCCGACCACCACCTGCTGACCGGCGACTTCCCCATCCCGAGCTTTCCCGTCCTGGGCGGTCACGAGGGCGCGGGCATCGTCACCGAGATCGGTGAGGGCGTCGAGAACCTGGCGGTAGGCGATCACGTGGTGATGTCGTTCATCCCGTCCTGCGGCACCTGCATTCCGTGCCAGACCGGGCTGCGCAACCTGTGTGACCTCGGGATGGGACTGCTGTCGGGCGCCTCGGTGTCCGACGGGTCCTTCCGGGTGACGGCCGGCGGTCGCGACGTCATCCCGATGTCGCTGCTGGGGACGTTTGCGCCGTACGTGGTCGTGCACCACACCTCGGTGGTCAAGATCGACCCGACGATTCCGTTCGACGTGGCCTGCCTGGTGGGCTGCGGAGTGACGACCGGCTTCGGCTCGGCGGTGCGCAGCGCGGCGGTCGGCCCGGGCGACGACGTGGTTGTCGTCGGCATCGGCGGGGTCGGCGTCGCCGCGCTGCAGGGCGCCCGGATCGCCGGTGCCCGGCGGGTGTTCGCCGTCGACCCGGTCGAGTGGAAACGCGAGCAGGCGCTCAAGTTCGGCGCCACCGAGGCGTTCGCGGATGTCACCGAGGGCTTCGCCCGCATCGCCGAGGCCACCTCCGGTCGCATGTGCCACAAGGTGATCGTCACGGCGGGCCGGTGCGAGGGCCACGAGGTCGAGTCGTGGATGGGGCTGACGGCCAAGGGCGGGGTGTGCGTGCTGACGTCGATGGGCAGCGTGATGGCCACCGACGTCACACTGAACCTCGCGGGGCTATCGCTGCTGCAGAAGAGCTTGCAGGGCAGCCTGTTTGGTGGTGGCAACCCGCAATACGACATCCCCGAGATCCTCGAGCTCTACCGGCTGGGGCAGCTCGAACTCGACGCGATGGTCACCCGCGAGTACACGCTCGAGCAGATCAACGACGGCTACAGCGACATGCTCGAGGGCCGCAACATCCGCGGCGTCATCCGCTTCACCGACGCCGACCGCTGAGTCCGCACACTTTCCAGCAAATTCGAGCCTGAGCGAGTTTGCTGTGGCATTCTGCGTGGATGCCCGCTGAACCGGGGGATTCGCCTTCGGGGATCGTGACGTTCCTGTTCACCGATGTTGAGGGATCGACCCGCCGGTGGGAAGCCGACCCTGATCGGATGCGGGCGGCCCTTGCCACCCACGACCGGGTCCTACGGCACGCGATCGCAACAAACGGCGGCTCATTGTTCAAGCACACCGGGGACGGCGTGTGCGCCGCGTTCGCCTCACCGAAGGCCGCGGTCGACGCGGCCATCGCCGCGCAGCTCGCACTCGAATTGCCGGTGCGGATGGGGTTGGCGACCGGCGAAGCCGAGTTGCGGGACGGCGACTATTTCGGTGCGGTGCTCAACCGCGCCGCCCGTGTGATGGCCGCCGGTCACGGCGGGCAGATCCTCATGACCGATTCGACCGCGGGTCTGCTGAGTGGAATCGACCTGGTCGATCTCGGCCCTCGCCGCCTGCGCGACCTTCCCGCACCTGTCGGCGTGCTGCAGGTCCGAGCGCCCGGGCTACGCGCCGAATTTCCCGCACTGCGGGCCGTGGACACGAGTCCCGGAAATCTGCGTCCGGCACTTACCAGCTTCATCGGTCGCGAGTCCGAAGTGGACCAGGTGCAGGCGGTGCTCAAGGTCCACCGATTGGTGACGTTGACCGGGGTCGGCGGGGTCGGCAAGACCCGGCTGGCGCTGGAGGTCGCTGCACGAGTTGCCGACGAATTCCCCGATGGCGTATGGGTTTTCGAACTCGCCGCGGTGGCCGACCCCGCGGCGGTACCCGACGCGGTGGCGGCGGTCTTGGGCGTGTCCCAACAACCCGGCAAGAATGTGACAGAGAGCGTGGCTACCGCGCTGGAAGGCAGAATCCGGTTGTTGGTGTTCGACAATTGCGAGCACCTGCGAGACGCGGTCGCCGACCTGGTCGAAACCATCCTCGCTTGTTCTACGACGGTGCGCATCCTGGCTACCAGCCGCGAGCGGTTGGAAGTCGCCGACGAGCAGCTATGGTCGGTGCCCTCGCTGCACGTCGGCGACGACATCGACTCCCCGGCCGGCAACCTGTTCGTGGCACGCGCCCAAAGCGTTTCGGCGCGCTTCTCGGTGACCGAACCCGGCGATGCGACCGCCGTCGTCGAGATCTGCCGCCGCCTCGACGGCATCCCGTTGGCCATCGAGCTCGCCGCCTCGCGCATGGCGTCCATGACGCCGATCGAGGTGCGTGATCGCCTCGACCACCGGTTCCGGTTGCTGGTCGGTTCGAGGCGCGGCCTGGGCCGCCATCAAACGCTGCGCCACGCCGTGGCGTGGTCATATGACCACCTCGACGACGCGGAAAGGTCCCTGCTGGAACGTTGTTCGGTGTTCTCCGGCGGATTCGACCTCGACAGTGCCTGTCCGATAGCCGGTTTCGACCACGGGGATGACTACGAGGTCTTGGACCTGCTGGACGCTTTGGTGCGAAAGTCGCTACTCGTCGTCAACCGGATTGCCGGGCGGTCCCGGTATTCAATGCTGGAGACGATCCGCGAATTCGCCGAGGAGCAACTCGTCAATCGCGGTGAGGCGTCGGCGATTCGGGACGCACATAGCCGCCACTTCGCCGAGCGAATCACCGAGGTCATGGCCATGTGGGACAGCCCGAGCCAAAGCGACGCCTACGCATGGTTCACCACCGAACTGGCCAATCTGCGCACCGCCTTCCGCTGGAGCGCTGATCACGACGACCTCGACGTCGCCGCCGCCATCGCCACCTACGCGGCTTTTCTGGGTTATCTGGTCGATAAGTTCGAGCCGATCACGTGGGCCGAAGAACTGCTCGAACCCGCTCGGGCGGCCGACCATCCCAGCCTCACGTTCCTCTACGTGTTGGGGTCGATGTGCTATTCGGCCGGCCGGATCGAGGATGCCGTGCGCTACGCCGACGTCGCCACGGAGCTCCTCGACGGCGGCCGGGGCGCCCTGCCCTACGGCATCGAGGGCTGGCCCGGCGGTGTATTCACCGTCAGCGGAATCCCACGACGGGCGATCGAGCTGTGCCGCGGCCAGCTCGCCCGCGGACGCGACAGCCATACCATCACCAGGGGGTGCCTGGCCTTCGCCTTGTCGATCGAGGGCCCCATCGCCGAGGCCGTGGCGCTGGCCGACTGTCTGAGCGAGGCCGCCGAGGCCACCCGAAACCCCATGGCGCTGTCGTTTGCGCTGCTCGCCGAGGGCTTCGCTTTTCGCGACACCGAGCCCACCCGCGCCCTCAAGGCCCTGCGCCGCGGCCTGGCGGTCTCGCAAGAGACCGGCAACCAGAACAGCCTGACGCACATAGCGGCCGTGCTGTGCCGCGTCGAGGCGAAATACGGTGACCCGCTGGCCGCGCTCGACAACTTCGAATTGGCGATCCGCAACCACCACGAATCGGGCAACGTCGCCATGATGAGCACGCCGCTGGCCATCCTCGCGGCCTTTCTCCAACGGCTGGGACGGCACGAGGCGGCGGCCACGATCGCCGGTTTCGCATTCAGCCCCGTTACCGCGGCGTCCTTTCCCGAACTCGGCACCACCATCGCACACCTACGCGAGGTGCTCGGCGGCGACGCCTACGAATCGCTCGCGCACGCGGGTGCGGCCATGACCACCGCTGCCATGGCCAACTACGCGTACGGCCAAATCGACGAAACCCGAACAGAATTAAAAGAGAGCACCTGATGTCGGATGCGGATTGCCGCGCGGGACGACCACCGCGGTGCGGCTCCGCCGGCACACAGGACACAATAGGTCGATGACCACCACCCCGCTGATTGCACGAGACACCCGGACGGCCGCCCGCCGAGTCGGCGCGATGCTGATGAGCATCGGCACCGTCCACTTCCTGGCGCCCAAGCCGTTCGACGACATCGTTCCCGCCGAGCTGCCCGGAGATGCGCGGCTCTACACCTACGCCTCCGGCGTCGCCGAGGTGGCGATCGGTGCGCTGCTGCTGCCGCGGCGCACCCGGCGAGTGGCCGCGCTGGCGGCCGTCCTACTTTTCGTCGGGGTCTTCCCGGCGAACGTCAACATGGTGCGGTTGTGGTGGGGCAAGCCCTGGCCGATGCGCGCCGTAGCCCTGGCCCGGCTGCCACTGCAGATTCCGATGATCACCACGGCGCTCAAGATCAGACGCGACAGCTGATCGTCTCGGGGCGACGGCACGTTGCCGCTGCGAGGCGGGCACTTTGTGTGGTGTCCCGGAGGCAGGGACTCCTGAGGCAGCGTGACCACAGTGGCGCAGCCTCTCAAACCCGTTGGAACACGGACGGATAGGCGCGCGGGAGGTTGCGATGGGGAGCACGAGCATCGCGGTTCTGCTCGCCCTAGCCGCCGCCCTGATGATCGGCATCGGCGACGTCATCCAGCAGCAATCCGCCCAGCAGGTCACCGACGAAAACGTCGGCACCGTCGCCCTGTTCGGCCGGCTGCTGCGCGACCGGCGGTGGTGGGCGGGCAGCCTGGTGGCGGCCGCGGGTTTCGGGCTGCAGGCCGCGGCGCTGGGCATGGGCTCGGTGGTACTCGTCCAGGCGCTGCTGGTGACCTCGTTGCTGTTCGCTCTCGTCATCAGCGCGAAGGTCCACCACCGCAAAATCACTCGCTCGCAAGGGATCTGGGCCGTACTGCTCGCAGCCGCCGTCACGGTCGTGGTGATCGTCGGCAACCCACAGGCCGGGCAGCCCCGCGGGTCCCTTGGGACCTGGGCAATCGTGGCGTTGGTCATGGGTCCGGCGGCGATCGCGTGTGTGGTTGGCGCGCGGGTCTTTTCGGGTTGGGCCAGCGCGCTGCTGTTGGGAGTGCTATCCGGCTCATTGTGGGGCCTGTTCTCGGTGTTGACCAAGGGCGTGGTCGACGAACTCGACCGCGGCATCCCGGCCGTGCTGCGCCTACCCGAGCTGTATGCATTGGCGGTGCTGGCGATCGCCGCGACGGCCTGGGAACAGTCGGCGTTTCGCGCCGGCCCGCTGACCGCGTCGCTGCCCGCGGTGACGGTCGCCGAGCCGCTCGTCGGGTCGCTGCTCGGCGTCGCCGTGCTGGGCGAGACGCTCAGCGCCAAGGGCGCCGGCCTGATCCCACTCGCGATGTCGGCCGTGGTGGTGATCGCCGCGACGGTCGCGCTGGCCCACAGCCAGGCCGCCGCCGCCCCGGCGACCGGCGAGCCCGCCGACCCCGCCGATCCGGCGGCGCACTCAGGTCTGCCGTGAACCGATGCGGTGCAGGGTGCCGTCGGGATCGATATAGGCGAATTCCCTTAAGCCGTAGGGTGTCTCGTGCGGCGCGGTCAAGCGGCCTTCGAGGCCGTCCAGCGCTTGCCACTCCGCGTGCAGCGCGTCGGCGTCGCTGACGTAGAGGTACACGCTGGCGGCCGTGCGCAATGGATCGTGCTCGGCCCATTCGGTCAGGTGTATCGAGACCGACCCGCGGCCGGTGAACCCGTAACGTTCGGGGCCCTCGTAGCCGCGGGCATCGAATCCGAGTCTTCGGTAACGGTCGAGGGCGACATCCAGGTTCCGGACGGGGACGATCGGGGACACGGAGTCGAACGCGATTTCGGGCACACCGACAGGCTAGAGCGCATTCAACGTTGCAGGGGACGGCGACTGGCCGGCGCGGTGAACCCTTGGGTGTCGTCGAAGAACGCCCACCGCCCGGCGTCGTCGACCTCCATGCGCCAGCCCAGCTCGGTGCTCCCGGCGCACGCGTCGGTGAACCACGCGTGTGCGGCCTCGGCGCTGTCGAAATTCTTGGTCGCCACGACCTGGCCGTGTGGGTCGAGAATCCGGAACTTGGCCATGCGGTGCGGTTATCCCTTCCACCCGCATTTAACCGCATGTCAGGCCGGCTGGCCAGCGCTCAGACGGTGCGGGCCAGGCGATCGGCGAGCAGCTCGGCGAACCGGGCCGGATCCTCCAGCGCGCCACCCTCGGCGAGAAGCGCTGTCCCGTAAAGCAGCTCGGCTGTCTCGGCGAGCGCCGCATCGTCGGCCGCGTTCTTGTGCGCGTCCCGCAGGCGCGTCACGAGCGGGTGATTCGCGTTGAGTTCGAGGATCCGCTTGCCGACCGGAATATCCTGTCCCGACGCGCGATACAGGCGCGCGAGCGCCGGGGTGATCCCGAAGGCGTCGGTGATCAGGCAGGCCGGCGAATCGGTCAGCCGGGTCGACAGCCGCACCTCCTTGACGTGCTCGCTCAACGTCTCGGTCAGCCAGGCCAGCAGGTCGGAGAACTCCTTCTGCTGCTCTTCGCGCTCGGCCTCGCTGGTGTCGTCGCCGGAATCGAGGTCGACCTCGCCCTTGGCCACCGACTGCAACGGCTTGCCGTCGAACTCGGTCACGGTACCCACCCACACCTCGTCGACGGGGTCGGTGAGCAGCAGCACCTCGTAGCCCTTGGCCTTGAATGCCTCGAGGTGCGGTGACTTCAGCAGTTGCTGCCGGGATTCGCCGGTGGCATAGAAGATCTGGGTCTGGCCGTCTTTCATGCGCCCGACGTATTCGGCCAACGTGGTGGGTTCCTCGTCGCTGTGCGTCGAGGCGAACGAGGCCACCCGCAGCAGCGTGTCCTGGTTGTCGAAGTCGCTCAGCAGGCCCTCCTTGAGGACCCGGCCGAACTGGGACCAGAAGGTGCGATAGTCGTCCGGTCGCTCCGACTGCAGTTCCTTGATCGTGGACAGGACCTTCTTGGTCAGCCGGCGGCGGATGGCCTTGATCTGCCGGTCCTGCTGCAGGATTTCCCGAGACACGTTGAGCGACAAGTCTTGTGCGTCGACGACGCCCTTGACGAAGCGCAGGTACTCGGGCATCAGCTCGTCGCAGTCGCCCATGATGAACACGCGCTTGACGTAGAGCTGGACCCCGGTGGTTGCGTCGCGGTTGAACAGGTCGAACGGCGCGCGCGACGGAATGAACAGCAGCGCCTGGTATTCGAACGTGCCCTCGGCCTTCATCGCGATGACCTCCAGCGGGTCATCCCACGCATGCGCGATGTGCTTGTAGAACTCCTTGTACTCCTCGTCGGAGACCTCGTCCTTGGGCCGGGCCCACAGCGCCTTCATCGAGTTGAGGGTCTCGACTTCGGTGGTGACGGTCTCCTCGCCGCCCTCGTCATCGGCAGCCGGCTCTCGTTTCTCGACCTCCATCCGGATGGGCCAGGCGATGAAGTCGGAGTACTTCTTGACCAGGTTGCGGATCTTCCACTCCGCGGTGTAGTCGTGCAGCTCGTCCTCGGCGTCCTCGGGCTTGAGGTGCAGGGTGACGGAGGTGCCCTGCGGGGCGCCCTCGACGGATTCGATGGTGTAGGTGCCCTCGCCGCTGGACTCCCAGCGGGTGGCGTCGCTGTCGCCGGCCTTGCGCGTGAGCAGCTCGACCTTGTCGGCGACCATGAAGCTCGAGTAGAAGCCGATGCCGAACTGGCCGATCAGCTCCTCGGACGCCGCTGTGCTTTTAGCGTTCTGGGCCTCCCTGAGCTGCTGGCGCAGCTCGGCCGTGCCCGACTTGGCCAGCGTGCCGATCAGGTCCACCACCTCGTCGCGCGTCATCCCGATGCCGTTGTCGCGAACGGTCAGCGTCCTGGCGCCTTTGTCGACGTCGATCTCGATGTGCAGATCGGAGGTGTCGACCTCGAGGTCCTTGTTGCGGAACGCTTCCAGGCGCAGCTTGTCCAGCGCGTCGGAGGCGTTCGAGATCAGCTCCCGCAGAAACGAATCCTTGTTGGAGTAGACCGAGTGGACCATCAGATCCAGCAGTTGCCGGGCCTCCGCCTGAAACTCCAGCTGCTCGACACGCGCGTTCATGGCATTCCCTGCACTTTCTTCCGGACACGACGCCTCAAATTTACCGAGATGCCCATGGCCGGCGCCCGGGGGCTGGTCCTACCCTGAACGCATGTCCGTTGCGCAACGCGAACGTGCTGCCCTCGTCCAGACCATGCGCGCCGTGGGACCCGACGCCCCCACCCTGTGCGAGGGCTGGACCACCCGAGACCTCGCCGCCCACCTGGTGATCCGGGAGTACCGGCCCGACGCCGCGCCGGGCATCCTGATCCCGTTCTTCGCCGCCCACACCGAGAAGGTGCAAAACGAGGTGGCCGGGCGCAACGAGTGGGACGAGCTGCTGGACAAGGTCGCGTCCGGTCCCCCGGTCTACTCCCCGTTCAAGCTGCTCGACCCGGTGGCCAACGTCGCCGAGATGTTCATCCACCACGAGGACGTGCGCCGCGCCCAGCCGCGCTGGGAGCCCCGCGTCCTCGAACAAGCGCTGGCGGAGTCGCTGCGCCGCACGCTGCGGCTGATGGCCCGGATGACGCTCGGGAAGGTCCCCGGCCGGGTGGCGCTGCGGACGCCGGAGGGCAAGACGGTGCTGACGGCGGGCTCCGGGCCGGCGGTCGTGGTGACCGGCCCGCCCGAGGAGCTGTTGCTGTTCTCAGTCGGGCGGCAGGCGCGGGTCGAGTTCGGCGGCGACGCCGCCGCGATACAGGCCGTGCGCGACGCGCCCAAAGGGCTATAGCCGGCCGTAGGCCTCGCGCAGGTCCTTCTTGACGACCTTACCGAACTGGTTGCGCGGCAAGGCGTCGACGATCACCAGGCGCTCGGGATGTTTGTAGCGGCTCAGCCCAAGCGAACGGCAGTGCGCTACAAGGGATTCCAGCGACACCCCGTCGGCCGAGGCGGATACCACCACGGCGCACACCCGTTCGCCGGTGCGCGCGTCGGGGACCCCGATGACCGCGACGTCGGCGACGGCGGGATGGGTGGCCAGCGCGTTTTCCACTTCGAGGGCCGAGACGTTCTCCGCGTTGCGGATGATCGCGTCCTTGATCCGGCCCGTGACGCGGACGTTGCCGTCGGCGTCGACCATCCCGAGATCGCCCGTGCGCAGCCAGCCTTCGGCGTCGAACCCGTCGGCGTCGAGGCCGGCGTCGGCGTAGCCGAGGAAGCATTGGGGGCCCTTGAGCCGCAGCTCCCCGTCGACCACCCGGACGCTGACCCCGGGCCCCGGGGCGCCGACGGTGTGGTCGAGCACGTCGGGCGCGGCGGTGAGCGACGGCGAGGTCGCCACCGGGAACTCGGTGAGTCCCCATGCGTTGGAGATGCCGGGCAGGCCGAAGGTTTCGCGGATCTGATGGCCCAGCTCGGCGGTGATCGGGGCGCCGCCGGCCAGACAGCCCCGCAGGAACGGGAACAGCGGCGTAACCCCTTGTGCCCGTTGGGCTTCCAGGAAGACGACGAAGAACGGGGTGGCGGTGCCCAGGAACGTCGGGTGGTGCTCGGCGATCGCCAACGGGGTCGTTGCCGGGTCGAAGGCCTCGAACAGGGCCAGCCGCATGCCGGTCAGCAGCGCGGTGGCGAGCATCACGGCCCCGCCGATGTGCGCGATCGGGAAGGCGATCGGATCCACGTCGCTGCTGGTGATGCCGATCATCTGGGCCAGCCCGCGTGCGGGGGCGATCACCGAGGCGTCGCTGTGGCGGATCCCCTTGGGGGCGGCGGTGGTTCCCGACGAGTAGTAGATCCATCGGGCGTCGGCCGCGGGTTCCGGCGGGGGGCCCAGGACAGCGGCGTCCGCACGCGGCAGCCGAAGCCCGCCGGACGCCGGCGGTGTGTCCAGGTCGACGGTGACAACCTTGAAGCCGCCGTCCGCGGACAGCCCCCGGGCCAGCCCCTCGTAGTCGAAATCTCGCCAAAGCTGGGGCACCACAAGGAATTCGGAGGACAGCTGCGCGGTGATGAAGCCGACCTCGTGCTCGCGCAGGATCGGGATGATCGGGTTTTGCACCGCACCCAACCGTGCCAGCGCGGCCATGACGACCGTGGTTTCCAGGGTGGTGGGCAGCTGCCACGACACGACGGTGCCCGCGCCGATCCCCCGCGCGGCGAACGCGGCGGCCGTCGCGCAGGCCGCGTCGTGGAGCTGGCGCGCGGTCAGGGCCCGCCCGTACTCGTCGGCGAGCAGAGGCCGGCCCGAATCGCGCCGCGCCGCGTCGGCGATCAGCCGCCAGAAGGTGACGCCGCTCATCCTTCCGGCAGCGTGGTGGTGGGCCGAAATCCGGAGTGCGCGATCGCGACGGACACCGCGGTGCCGATCGGGCCCGTTTGGTCGACGAGGATGGCCGACCCGGTGGCCACGCCGTCGTGGCTGTAGTGCGTGAGCGAGGCCAGGCCGACGTACGGCCCGTCCGGCAGCCGGGTGAGCGTGAGCGTGTAGTCGGCGTTGATGAACTGCAATCCGCTGGTTCCCCAATTGGCCAGCGACGCGGTGATGTCGGCGGACATCGCCGCGCGGGTGAACGCGCTCAGCGGCTCGCCGGCGATCAGGGAGCGCGTGTCGTGCAGCCAGGTGTATTTCGGGCCGGGGGTGTCTGCCCATTCCGGGTCGGGGTTTTGCAGGTCGGTGCCCCAGCCGTAGGTCCGCATGAACAGCGAGGGCGCGGGTTCGTCGCCGATGGGCAGCGGCGGCATCGACACCGGCGGCGACCACACCTGCCCGTCGGGCTGCGGGCCGCGCCGCAGAAACAGCGCGCTGCCCCGCGCGACGGGGGCACCGCGCTGGGCGAGGACCACCTCGACGAGCCGCAGCCGTTTGCGGTCGTGGTGCACCTGCGTGCGCACCTCGATCGGCTCGAGCGCGACCGGGGCGGGAAGGTCGACGGTCAGCCGCGCGGGCTGGAATTGCGGGTCGTCGACCGCGCCTTCGGCCGCCCAGCCCAACAGGCCGCCGACGACGTGACCGCTGAGCGACGGCCCCCATCCCCCGCGCGCGATTTCATTTGGTACGAAACGGCTTTCGTCGCGGATGAAATAGGGCGTGGGCGTCGCGGAATCAACGTCTTGCTGTGGCGCGACATTCGTCTGGCTCAAGGCACGACTCTTTTCGGTGAGGACAGCAACAGTAGATATTACAGTTTCTGTTCCAGTCAGGATGCGGCGTGCTCAGGCGATCGTGGCGCCGACCAGGTGGCCGATCGCGTAGGTGACCGCCAGCGCCAGCCCGCCGCCGACGACGTTTCGGGCCACCGCCCGGCCCGGCGGTGCGCCGCCCACTCCCGCCGACACCGCGCCGGTGAGCACCAGGGCCAGCAGCACGGCGACGACGGTGGCCGGGATTCGCCACGTCGTCGGCGGCACCAAAATCACGATCAGCGGCAGCAGGGCGCCCACGGTGAACGAGAGCGCCGAGGACAACGCGGCCTGCCAGGGGTTGGTCAGCTCCTCGGGATCGATGCCCAGCTCGACCTCGGCGTGGGCAAGGAAGGGATTGCGGTCGGTGAGCTCTTCGGCGACCGTGCGCGCGGTTGCCGGCGACAGGCCCTTGCCTTCGTAGAGTTCGGCGAGTTCGTCGAGTTCGGCGGCCGGGTCGTCGCGCAACTCCCGGCGCTCCTTGGCCAACAGCGCCCGCTCGGTGTCGCGCTGGGTGCTGACGGAGACGTATTCGCCCAACGCCATCGACACCGCCCCGGCGGTCAGCCCGGCGATGCCGGCGGTCAGGATCGGGCCGCGTTGCACCGTCGCGGCCGCGACCCCGACGACGATGCCGGCCACCGACACGATCCCGTCGTTGGCGCCCAGCACCCCGGCGCGCAGCCAGTTCAGCTTCGACAGCACCGAACCCTCATGGGGCTCGGCGGGATGTGACGCGGTCGACACGCGCCCACGATATAGCGAGGCAAGGCCGCGCGTCCCAAAAGCTCTGCATGGGTCCGACACAGCCGATCCATAGCTTCGCTAAATAGCTTCGGGTTCGTCGGGGGGTCAAGCTGACTCGCGTAATAGATAGGTGAACGACCATGAAACTGAAGCAACTGATCGCGGGGGGAGCCATCGCCGGTGCCCTGGGCGCCGCGGCGCTGGGGATGGGTGCCGGTTCGGCGTTCGCCGCGCCGGGGCCACCGCCGGGTCCCGGCGGCAACCACGGCGGTCCGGCGCCCGGGGGTTCCCATGCCCCGACCGGGCCCAACGATCCGGGCGGACCCGGCGGCCCCGGCGGTCCCGGCCAACCGGGCGGACCCGGCGGACCTGGTGGTCCCCAGGGCGGACCGGGTGGCCCCGGCGGTCCGCCACCCGGCCACCCGGGCGGACCAGGCGGCCCGGGCGGGCCTGGCGGACCCGGCGGCCCCTGGCACGGCGATCCGCAGCGCGGCTACTTCCACGGTGCGCCGTGGGGTGACGGGCCCGGGCCGTGGGGATACGGCGAGCCGCCGCGCCCGGCGTGGGACAGGCCCCTTCCGCCGCCCGGCGGGCATTGGGGGTACGGCCCGATCAACTACTTCGGCTACAACGAAACCCCTATGTGGAACCCCGGGTTCAACCAGTGGGGCTTCTGGTTCTTCGGGGTCTGGATCCCGCTGTAAGCGGTTCGGCCCACGCGATGCCCGCCTCAGCACCGGGGCGGGCATCGTCGGGTTCGGTTGGCGTCAGGCCACTTTGGGCTTGATTTCCTCGATCACCCACTGGGCGTAGTCGAGGTACTCGTCGACGCCGCGGACGGCGGGGACGGGCACCGCGCTGTACGTCACGCCCTGCTCGGCGAGCGCATTGAGGCGGTCGACGATCTCCTGCGCGCTCGCGCCGGCGCGGGCGCGCGGGTCCTGCACGACGCGATGCCCCTCCCCCACCCGGGTGGTGCCCAGCCCGTGCATGACTTCGAACGGGCGCCCGTCGTAGCCGGGTTGGCTCTTGAGGAACTCGACCCGCTCGCCGAGCTTGTCCGGCGGGGTCAAAAAGGGCCACCAGCCAGAGGCGAATCGCGCGGCGCGCTGGAGGGCGGCGTCGGCGTCGCCCCCGATCCACACCGGAAGATGGGGTTTCTGGACGGGTTTGGGCTCGAATGCCATGTCCCGAAACGACACGTATCTGCCCTCGAAGCGCGGCGACTCGCTGGTCCACAGTTCGACGATCGCCGCAAGGTACTCGTCGGCGATGCGGCCGCGTTCGCCAAACGGCACCCCCAGCGTTTCGAATTCGGGTTGCAGCCAACCGACCCCGAAGGTGACCATCATGCGCCCGCTGCTCATCCAGTCGGCGGTCGCCAGCGCCTTGGCCAGCACGATGGGATGCTGCAGCGGCAGCACGGTGACACAGGAATTCAGGCGGATCTTCTCGGTGGCGCCCGCGATGTAGGCCTGGGCGACGGTCGACTGCAAATAGTGCGGGCCGGATAGCTCGACGTGGTCGGCGGGGATGACGAAATGCTCGGGGATGGCGATCATGTCGTAGCCCATCGCCTCGGCGCGCTTGACCATCCGGGTCTGATCCGCGCCCGTGACCCCGGCCTCCCACGGCTGGGTGAGCGCCTTGAGACGCAGCATGTGCGGGAGGGGAAAGGCGAATTTCACCCTCGCATTCTGACCGGTCGGCCGGCCAGCGGGCATCGATATAGCAGAACTGCTATGCGAGCGGGCCCTTCGCACTTCCCCTCTCGCCGAGCGTGTTCTCATGGCGGGCTTTCGGCCGTTTTTGGCCGTTTTTGCGCCCTCACGTCACGCTCGGCGCGGCTGGGCGCGGCTGGGCGCGGCCCGGCGCGGCCCGGCCCGGCCCGGCCCGACGACGGGGCTAGCTTCTGGTGCCTACGGTGATCAGATCGGACACGATGCGCGCCCACACCGGCCGCTTGATGCGGTGCTGGTCGCTGACGGTGAACCCGGCACCCTCGAACAAACTGCGCATCTCGCCCGGCGACGCGTTGTGTTGCGGCTTCCACCGGTTGGTCGCAGGTGACTGCAACAGCGGTTGCCGGGTGCTCAGCGCCGACACGGCCACCAGCCCACCGGGCGCCAGCACGCGATGGAATTCCCGCAGGGCCGCCGGCTGGTCGAAGAAGTGAAACGCCGACGTCGTCACGACGGCGTCGAGCGCCCCGTCGTCGAACGGCAGCTGCTCGGCCGGCCCACGCATCCACTGCACCCGGTCGGACCTGGCGCGGGCCTGGGCGAGCATGCCGTCGGACATGTCGACGCCGTAGATCGCGTCGGGCTGCAGTTCGCGCTGGATCCGGTCGCTGAGAATGCCGGTGCCGCAGGCGATGTCGGCGATCTTGCGGGAGTTGTGGGCGCGCAGCTGCGCGATCACCTCGTCGTGCGGTGGGCGGTACACCCACTGCTGCAAAAACGGGAGGTCGTAGGCCGGGGCGAGGAAAGTCCACATCCGGGTGACCGCGTCGTTGAGCCCGCGGCGCTGCGCTGCCGTCATCGGCTAAGTATGGCCGTGTAGTAGACGGTGTCGGCAGCCGATACCGAGTCATTGGTCTGCGGGATCGCCGACAGGCCGAATTCGGCCAGCAGCTCGCGCATCGGGGTGGCCTCGGTGCGCCATCCCAGCTTTTGCAGATAGGCGTCCACGTCGTTGCGCTCGCCCTCGAAGCCGAGGTCGGCGAACTCGAGGTCCAGGCCATGCTCGCGCCATTTGACGGCGGCTTGGCGCATCAGCTCCCGCGCGCGTTCGCGGTCCACGTGCGGCAGGTCCGGGACGGCCTCGCAGGCCAGCCGGCTGCCGTCGGCGCTGAGAACGGTGACGTTGTCCAGCAGGCTGTCCTGCGCGTCCGGCGGCAGGTAACCAAACAGCCCCTCGGCGATCCATGCCGTCGGCCGCGTGGCGTCGAATCCCGCTTCCCGCAACGCCTTCGGCCAGTCGTGGCGCAAATCGATTGACACGGTGCGCAAGTCGACGCCCGGCGCGGCACCCAGCGTCTTCAGGGTCGCGGCCTTGAACTCGATGACCTCGGGCTGGTCGATTTCGAACAGGGTCAGGTCCGCCGGCCAGTCCAACCGGTAGGCGCGCGCGTCAAGCCCCGACGCCAGGATCACGGCTTGGCGGATCCCGGCGTCGGTCGCGTCCTTGAAGAAAGCGTCGAAGAAGCGGGTGCGGGCGGCCATCGTCTCGGGCATGTGCCCGAGCTTCCAGCCGGATTCGTCGTGGTCGAAGTCGGAGGTGCTCAGGTCGCCGTCGACCCATCGCGTGAAGAACTCCACGCCGACGGCGCGAATCAACGGCTCGGCGAAGCGGTCCTCGATCAGCGGTTTGTCGGCGTTGGTGGCGATGGCTCGGGCGGCTGCGACCATCGTGGCCGTCACGCCCACGCTGGTGGCCAGGTCCCAGGTGTCGTTGTCAGTGCGTGGCATGCGCCTGCTCTCCGGTGTCGTATCAAGCTTTTATTTAGCCAGTATAACAACTACCGGAGGCTGGCCCGCCGCTCTGGCGGTTACTGCTAGCGCGGGCCCGGTCCGCCCGGCCCGCCGGGGCCGCCCGGTCCGCCGGGTCCGCCCGGTCCCCCGGGACCACCCGGCCCCCCGGGGCCGTTCGCGGTCGGCAGCCACAACACGCACTGGTTGAGGTCCACGCTCCATACCCACCCGGGCGCGCACGCAGGGTCAGCCCTGCTGACCGCCGGCGCGGCGATCGCGGTCACCGGCAAGACCGGCAGCGCGACGGCGAACGCGCCGATCGCGCAGCGCGTCAGGAACTGCTTCACAGGTGTCTCGGTCACGCCGGTCCTCCTCCTGCCGTATGGTTCGATGCCCGCTGAACCGATTTAATCGCCGCGCGCGTCCGGCCGACCGGCGTTTCCCGATTTTCAGGGGCGCACGACGGCCAGACCAGCGCGGTTGACAGCCGCGGGATCGGGGTATGACCCGGCAATGGTCGGCTGGCTGGACAGGCTGCAGCGACGCAACCGCGCGGTCGGTGTGGCGGTCGCCGTCATCTACAAATACCTCGACGATCAGGGCGGCTACCTGGCCGCGTTGATCACCTACTACGGCTTCGTGTCGCTGTTCCCCCTGCTGCTGCTGTTGACCACGGGCCTCGGGGTGGTTTTGGCGGGCCGGCCCGACCTGCAGGAGCAGATCGTGCACAGCACGCTGAGCCAATTCCCCGTCATCGGAAGCCAGCTGCATCAGCCCGAGGGGCTCAGCGGCGGGACCGTCGCCGTGGTCGTCGGCGTCGTGGGTGCGCTCTACGGCGGCCTGGGCGTCGGCCAGGCGGTGCAGAACGCGATGGACTCGGTGTGGGCCGTGCCGAGGAACAAGCGCCCCAACCCCATCCGGTCGCGGCTGCGCAGCTCGCTGCTGCTGGTGGTGCTCGGCTCGGCCGCCATCACCGCCACCGTCTTGTCCGCGGTCGGTCAGGCCACCGTGGGGCTGGGCGTCCTCGGCCAGCTCGGCCTCGCCCTCGCGGCCATCACGATCAACGGGTTGATCTGCCTGGTGATATTTCGCGTGACGACCGCGCGACAACTCACCTACCGCCAGGTGTGGCCCGGAGCCCTTGCGGCGGCGGTGGTTTGGCAGATCTTGCAGCGGTTCGGCGCCGGCTACGTCCAGCACACGGTCAAGACGGCCAGCGCCACCAACAGCGTATTCGCGCTGGTGCTGGGGATGCTGGCCTTCCTGTTCCTCGTGTCGACGACGCTGGTGCTGTGCGCCGAGATCAACGTGGTGCTGGTCGAGCGCCTTTACCCGCGCGCGTTGCTCACCCCGTTCACCGACGACGTGGACCTCACCCCGGCCGACCGCCGGACCTACACCAAGAAGGCAAAAGCCGAGCGGGTCAAGGCTTTTCAGCGGGTCAGCGTGCGGTTCCGCGACCTCACCCACAAGACCCCGCCGCCCACGCCGACCATCGGCGGCGGACCCGCCACCTGACCTCAGGCGTCGATCACCACGCGACCGCTCTTGACCCGCGAGACGCACACCAGCATCTCGTCGTCGCCCTCGACGGTGCGCCCCCGCCGGTCGACGTCTCCGGCGAGCACCTTGACCTTGCAGGTTCCGCAGAAGCCCTGCTGGCACGAATACGGGGTCGCCGGGTCGCCGTCGAGCATCACGGCCAGCGCCGAGCGGTTGGATGGAACGCTGAGCACCCGCTGCGACCGCGCGAGTTCCAGCTCGAACGGGACGCCGTTGACGACCGGCGGCGGGCTGAAGCGCTCGTAATGCAGTGGCGCGCCGACGTATTCGTCCCGCGCCGCGCGGACCGCCTCCAGCACCGCCGTGGGCGCGCACACGTAGACCGACGTCTTGGGGCCCGCACCGGCCAGCAGCTCCTCGGTGGTCGGGAATCGTCCCCGCTCGTCGTCGGCCCACACGGTCACCCGATCGGCGTCGATCGCCCGCACCTCGTCCAGCAGCGGCATGTAGTCGCGGCCCCTGCCCGCATAGACTGCGCGCCAATTGATTCCGTGCTGCTGGGCGACCTGGATCATCGGCAGGATGGGCGTCACCCCGATGCCGCCGATGACGAACAACACGTCCTGCTCGTCGGTCACCAGATAAAAGGCGTTGCGGGGGCCTTCGAACACGAAACTGTCGCCGACGTCGAAGGTGTCGTGCATCTCCATCGACCCGCCGCCACCGTCGGCGATCCGGCGCACGGCGATGCGGTAGTCGGTGCGCCGCCCGGGCGGACCGCACAGCGAGTACTGCCGGCGGCGACCCGACGGCAGCCGGACGTCGATGTGCGCGCCCGGCGTCCAGGACGGCAGCAATCCGCCGTCGGGATCGGCCACCGTCAACGCGACCACGTCGGGCGTGAGCAGTTCACGTTTGGTCACCACGGCGGTGGTGGTGCGCTGCACCGGAACCACCCGCGATGGCGTCCACCGCGACGCCGACGCCAGGCCGCCGAACAGCGTGCCCACGCCCCACAACGCCGTGTACAGGCGGTCGCGCTTGCGCCGGCCGTACAGATCGGCGGGCCTGCTGTCCCAAATGCCCTGTGACACACTCATCCTCATGCTCCGCGAACGCTGCGACGGTCGCTGACCGACTCGATCCACTCGCCGGTGAGATCGGCGATGACGCCGGGATGCGAGGCCACCACCCAGTGCCCGCCCTCGATCGGCAGGATCCTGCCGCCGGGCGGAATCGAGCCGGTGAAGCGCTGCAGGGCCGGCGTCACGAAGTGGTCCTGGCGCGCGATGAGAACCTGCACGGGGACGCTCGTCTGCGGCAGCCACGACCCGGGCGAAAGGATCGCGCCGGGCATGTTGGCGCGGTAGAGATTCAGCCCGTTGAGGTAGTCGCGGACCGAGCGCAGCGGCGCGGCGCGGCGCGGACTCTCGGCGCCGGAGCGTCCGATGCGTTCCACGGCCGCAAAGACTTTCATCGTCGCCCCCGAGCGGATCGCCAGCTCGGGCACCGCCGGGCACAGGAAGAACCAGATGTACCCGGAGGCCAGGAACTGCCGCACCACGTCGGCCACGGCGCGCGGGCTGCGCGCTGATCGCAGGAACCTGCCCGCGTAGTTCAGGTGCGGCCCCGAGATCGAGGTGTAGGAGGCGATCTTGGACGCGACCGACTCGTCGGTGACGGCCGCCCAGCCCTGGATCGAGCCCCAGTCGTGGCCCAGCAGATGCACCGAGTCCACTCCCAGGCTGTCGATCACGGCGCCGACGTCGGCGGCCAGCTGGGGTAGCCGATACCCGGATCGGCTTGCCGGCGCTGACGATTCGCCGGCGCCGCGCACGTCGTAGGCGACGAAATTGACCCGGCCGGCCAGTTTCTCGGCGACCGCGTCCCACACATGGTGGTTGTCGGGGTAGCCGTGGATGGCAAGGATGGTCGGGCGTCGCCCGTCGATCTCGCTGTAGGGGTGGACGGCGAGCGTGACGCCGTCCGACGCGGTCACAGTGCTCATAGGGTCATCGTCCCCTGATCTCAGTACGAGGCGCGGGCGGCGGGCGAGCGGGCCAGGTAGTCGACCGCGCGTCCGACCCCGCCCAGCTGCGACGGATGGAAGCTGGGTTTGTAGTAGGCGCCGATGACGCCGAGGAACTCGAAGGGTCCGGGCACCAGACCCCGCCGGGCCGCGCGGAAGTAGTCGCGCCAGCGCACCTTGGTGCCGGGCGGAAGGTTCGGGTCCACGGAGTACATGAACCGCACGCCGCGGACGAACAACCACAGCAGCGCCGGCGTCACCAGCAGCTGGGTGCGCACCTGGCGCCAATACCCGGCGCGCAGATGCTTCATGGTGTCGAACGCCACCGCTTTGTGCTCGACCTCTTCGGCGCCGTGCCAGCGCAGCAGGTCGAGCATCACCGGATCCGTGCCCATGGCGTCGTGCTGCGGGGTGTCGAGGATCCATTCGCCCAGGATCGCGGTGTAGTGCTCCAAAGCGGCCACCATCGACACCCGCTCGAGCAACCAGCTCGTGCGTCGTCGCCCGCCCCAGCGGGGCCGCTCGCCGACCAGTCTGTCGAACAGCCAGCGGATCTGGTCGGTGAACGGTGTCACGTCGATGCCCTTGGCCGCGAAGTGCCCGAGCACCCCGGAGTGCGCCTGGGAGTGCATGGCCTCCTGGCTGATGAAGCCCTGCACGTCCAGGCGCAGCTGATCGTCCTTGATCAGCGGCAACGACTTCTTGAACGTGTCGACGATCCACTCCTCACCCGCCGGCAGCAGCAGGTGCAGGATGTTGCAGAAGTGGGTGGCGAAGGGCTCGTCGGGCACGTAGTAGAACGGCAGCGCCGCCCAATCGAACTCGACGTCGCGCGCCTGCAGGACGATCCGCTCGTGATCCAGCGACGCGTCATGCGGACCCGTTGCCTTGTCGTCGACCGTGAACATCGTGGACTCCATGCTAAGCACTCCGTTGCGCCTCGGCCTCAGCCTCCGTGATCAGCCGCTCGCTGCGCAAGAACCGGACCAGATTGTCGACGGTCTCGGTCAGCGGGGCCTCGTGCTTGCGAACCTTGACCAGGCCGCGCGCGTGTTGGTACTGGCTGTTGCCGTACCGCTTGTCGCGCATGGCCGCGATCTTGTCCGCCGAGCGGGTGAGGAAGTCCACCAGCGGGTAGATCGGATCGCGTGGCGTGCACCGCCGGTTCATCTCCGCGGCGAACGCGGGGATGTCGTAGTAGTCGAAGCGGTATCCGTACCGTTCGGACAGGATCCGGGTGAGGTCCGTCAGGTTGTAGTAGTCATCCGCGGTCATGTTGAAGATGGTCCCAGCCTCGGGTGCCAGATCCATCAGCGCGACGATGTGGTCGGCGATCAGGTCCGCCGGCAGCAGGCTGAGCTGGTTGAGCGCGTCCGCGGCGATCCCGTGCTCGATCATGAACGCCATGGTGCGCACCAGGATGTCGTCCTGGCTGCCGAAGCCCGCGTTGGTCGGTGAGATCAGCGACGGCCGGTAGATGCGCACGTCGAGCCCCTGTCGCTGCGCGGCCAGCGTCAGCTGCTCGGCGACCCACTTGGTCTGCGAGTAGCCGAAGTCCAGCGCGTTCATCTCCGCGTTCACGTCGGACTCCCCGACCACCGGCTTGACGCTCCACCCGTAGATGAACGTGCTCGAAACCAGGTGGAAGGCCTTGCGGTGCGACGTCATCGCCAGCCGCAAAAGCTGTTGCGTGCCAAGCACATTGGCGGGCCGCAGGGCGTCGTAGGTGCGGACGTAGTTGACCAGGGCGCCGTTGTGCACGATGGCGTCCATGCTCTCGGCCAGCCGCTGGAACTCCGCGGCACCGATGCCGAGGTCGGGTTCGGCGAGGTCGCCGCAGATCACCCGCACCCGGGAGCGGACCTTGGCCTCCAGCGCGGGGGACCACAGCTTCGCCTTGCGCAGCGAGGCGACGATGCGGTCCAGGCCGTGCTCGGCGTCCGTCGCGCGGATCAGCGCGTGCAGGGTGTAGGACGTGTTGCCGAGCAGGCTGCTCACCAGGAACGGCCCCAGGAATCCGGTCACGCCGGTGACCAGGACGTCGTGCACGTCGCCGGAGCCCGCCGCCGGCAGCTCCGGCAGGGGCAGCCGCGCATCGGCACGCATCTGCGTGATCTCGTACGCCTCGTACTCGGCGGAGATCTGATCCAGCGCGCTGCGCAACGCGTCGAGCGGTTGGCCCGAGCCCTCGCCGAACCGGCGCATCAGCCCGAAGAACTCGGCGACCGTGAGCCGCTGCAGCAGCCGGGTGTTGACCTCGTCGGCCAGCTCGCCGGCGCCGTGCTCTTCGAGCAGGGCCTGCAGGTCCGCACGGAGCTCGGCCAGGGCCAGCGAGTCGATGCCGAGGTCGGCGAAGGAGCAATCCTCCTCACCGGTGAGGTCGTAGCTCTCGATGAGGTGGCGGAAGCGGCCGAGGGGGCCCGCGCTGGCGTCCGGCCCGTCGTGGGTGTGGTGGGCATAGGTCGCCAGCACGGGCAGCTTGCCGTCCAGCCAAAGCTGGCGGGTCTGGGCACGCCGGATCTTCCCCGACGTGGTCTTGGGGATGCTGCGCGGCGGCGCGAACACGATGGTGTGCGGGTCGATGTGGCAGTGCCGCCGGATGGCGCGCGCCAGGGCTTTTCCATCTGGCAACGCGTTTGCGTCGCGCACCTCGGCGACTACGACCAGTGTTTCCTGGTCGTCACGCTCGACCGCGAACGCGGCGACGCAGCCGTTGCGGATCTGCCCGGCCGAGCGTTCGACGACGGCCTCGATGTCCGACGGGTAGCAGTTGACGCCGCGGACGATGATCAGGTCCTTGGTCCGGCCGCAGACGAACAGCTCGCCCTCGTAGAGGAAGCCGAGGTCGCCCGTGCGCAGGTAGGTGTGTTCGTCCTCGCCGGCGATGCGGGCACCGAACATTTCCGCGGTGACGTCCGGGCGGTGCCAGTAGCCACCCGCCTTGGACGGCCCGTCCACCCAGATCTCGCCGACGCGGCCCTCGTTCAGGGCCTCGCGGGTCTGAGGATCGACGATGCGCACGACGCTTTCGGCGACGGGCTTGCCGCTGCTCACCAGCGGGGTCTGGTTGTTGTTCTCGCGCAGGGCCTTTTCGACCCGCACGAAGTTCTGCTGCAGGGCGCGCTTGTTCACGGCGAGGGTCTGGCGCCCGCGCAGGGTGACGCCCAGGGTGTTCTCGGCGAGGCCATACGCGCCGGTGACCGCGTCGGGTCGCAGACCGTAGGGGGCGAAGCGCTCCCGGAAACGGGCGAACGTCTTGGCGCGCAACGGTTCGGCCCCGATGACCATGGACTCGAGGCTGCTCAGGTCGATGCCGTCGAGCTCGGCGGCCGGCAGCTTGTCTTCGCGAAGGCAGTACTCGAGCGCGAAGTTCGGCGCGGGCGTGCGGGTGCCGCGCACCTCGCTGATGAGTCGCAGCCACGACGACGGCCGCTTGAGGAAGTCCTCCGGCGACATCCCGTGCGTCGACCCGCCGATCACCACGACGAACAGGTAGGCGGAGATCAGGCCCATGTCGTGGTGCTGCGGCAGCCAGCTGACGGCCACTTCGCTGTCGGGAAAGGCCGATGCGTTGGCGATGACGTTGGCGTGGCTGACCACCACGCCCTTGGGGTCGCTGGTGGACCCGGAGGTGTATTGCAGGAACAGCACCCGGCCGGGGGCATCCGGCACCCGGGGTCCGCCGAAGTCGCGCGTGCTGTCGGTGGCGACCCAGGGCAGATCGGGGAGCCGCTCGGCATCGGCCCACGGCAGCGCGCCCTGACGGTGGCCGAGCAGCTCACGGAAGCCGTGCTCGAGTTCCTTCGTCGCCAGCACCGCCTTAGCCTGGGAGTCCCGCGCGATGAAGCCGAGCTTGGCCAGCCCCGCCTCGAACGCCATCGGCAGCGGCGGGCTGACCGGCACGGCGATCACACCGATGCGCGCGCAGGCGTAGAACGCCGCGACCATCTCCAGGCCCGGCGGGTAGACCAGCAGCGCGCGATCGCCGGCCTTGAGCCCGGCCTCTGCGGACAGGTAGGCCGCCAGCTCACGCGTGCGCTCGGCGAAGGTCTCGTAGGTGTAGCTCTCGAGTTCTCGGCCGTCGGCATCGACGAACCGGAAGAGGGTCTCGTGCGGCTTCCGCGCTGCCCACATCTGTAAGTAATCGATCAGCGTCTCCATGGTGGGAGCCACTCCCCCTTCCAGGTCATCGGACGATCTGAAAACAAATAAGCAATTTCTATTACCACGGTAACGCCACACATCACCTCGACAAAGCCATTTTGTAAGTGCACATTGATTTCACAGGCTGGGCGTGATCCACCGCACAGCCGCATCGAATTACGACGTATATTTGTACATACTGGGATCAGTAGCTCAGTACGGTTATCCGCAGCGTTAACCCAGCTCATTGCCCGGCTACGCCGATACTGATCTACGTACATGCACCTTTCCGTAAACAATGACCGTCCGAATATGCACGCGTCAATTAGGCGGTTTTGTTTTGGCGATTCGGTGCAAGCATGAATGGCGTCCACCGCCCGGACGAGTACGGGCCCCCTGCATTGCAGAAAGCCGTCGAATTGCGGAATTGACGACGGCGACGACCGACGCCGCAGGGGCCAGGGGCAGCCGGCAACCCGAGCCCCGCCGGCGCCGGCCAGCGCTCAGAATCTCCGCATATACTGAAAACTGACTTACTGATTTTCGTCCCACGCATGAGGAACGCCCGAGAGAAAGGCGACGCCCGATGAGCCCTACGGACCGCACCGCCGACATCGGCCGTCGCGACTACCCGTCGGGGGTCACACCCGCGGTTGCCTCGGCGCTGACCGAACCCTTCGCCGTCGGACGAACGCGCCTGCAGCGAACGCGACGAACGGTCGACCTCACCCACGCCCAGCACCGGGCGCTCGACATCTGGCAGCGCGAGGCCGCCGACCGCCTGGGTGTCGCCCGCGTCACCGGGCAAGACGTGCTCGCCACCCTCGTCGACCAGTTGCTGAACGACCCCAAGCTGTCGGCCCAGATCATTCGCGGCCTCCAGGCCCGCCGCTAGCGCGGACCTACTACCCGTTCACCTGGGCGATGCGGATGGGCGGCCCGGCGCGGGCAACGAGCCGGGCGATGCCCAGGAAACGTTCGCCGTCGATGATCGGCGCGAGCATCTCGCCCTCGGCCTCGATGATCATCTCTTTGCCGTTGACGTCGCGCAGCCGGTCGCCGCGCAGGGTGCCGTTGGTCAGCGCCATCGGAAAGCGCACGACGATCTTCGACGGCCTCATCTCCCCCGCCTGGAAATGCAGCGCGCCCGGCTCGGACGCCTTGGGGAACAGCCGGAACGGCCCGCCGATGTGGAGGTCGATCGCGCCCGCGTGCAGCAGCCGGTGGGTGCGCGTCGGCACCTCCTCGCCATCGATGACCACGCGGGCCTGCGTCGGCGCGAACAGACTGGACGCGTAGTTAGGCTTGTCGGAGTGGACGACTTTGTTGGTCAGGTAGTCGCGCAACGAGCGGGCGATCACCCGGACGACGTCCGCGCGGCCGTGGGTGTGGTTGTCGTAGTAGCGCTCGTAAAACCGGTTGCCCACTCCTCCGGCGGCCAGCCCGAAGCAGATTCGGTGGAAGGCCGCGCCGTCGGCGGTTTCACCGTCCAGCGTCAGGGTGTCCAGAGCCACCTCTGGGGGCGGGCGGTCCGACTCGGCGGCCGCCGTCAGCGCGCGCAGGATCGCTTCCGGGCGCCCGCGCACACGTGCCTTGCGCGCCACGGCGTTGACGCTGCCCCCGTTGGTGGGCACGAACGTCGGCCACCGGCCGGGGTCGCCGACGCAATGCTCGGTTTCGTTGATCAACCAGTTCAGCGACCCGTCGCCGCCGTCGCACACGAGGTGAGTGGCCCGCGTACACAGCTTGTCCAGGGCTGCGCGCAGGTCCTCGACCGAGGCCGTCTCGACCACCTCGCCGCACGCGCCCACGATGGCGCGCAGGTCGGCGATGCGATCACCGGGAGCGTCCCGGTTCTGGCGCGCGAGCGGGTTGACGATGACCCCTAGATACATCCGCTTGTCCCCGACCTGACAACGCCCCGCCCCGAGCGTGAACGTGCCGACGCGTCCGCGGCGAGTCGCGTCGTGAAATTCACACTCGCGCCCAACAAGAGGGGGACCATTCCCGCACGATACCTGCGGTGTCTGGGTGCCGGCTCAGCGCCCGATGCGCGCTTCCTGGGTGCGGCTAAGGTTGCTGGCATGCCTGGTTGGACCGCCGCAGACCTGCCGTCGTTCGCCGGCCGCTCCGTGATCGTCACCGGCGCCAACGCCGGACTCGGTGAGGTGACCGCGCGTGAGCTGGCCCGGGTCGGCGCCCACGTCGTCCTGGCCGTCCGCGACACCGACAAGGGGCGCGCCGCGGCAGGGCGCATGACCGGACACGTCGAGGTTCGCCCGCTCGACCTGCAGGACCTGTCCTCGGTGCGACGTTTCGCCGACGACGTCGATCGGGCCGACGTCCTGGTCAACAACGCCGGCATCATGGCCACCAAACACGCGGTCACCGTCGACGGGTTCGAGGGCCAGATCGGCACCAACCACCTCGGGCACTTCGCGCTGACCAACCTGCTGCTGCCCAAGCTCACCGACCGGGTCGTGACGGTGTCCTCCCTGATGCACCACATCGGCTACATCAGCCTCAAGGACCTCAACTGGGAGTCCCGCCCGTACTCGGCGTGGCTCGCCTACGGCCAGTCGAAGCTGGCCAACCTGCTGCTCACCAGCGAGCTGCAGCGTCGCCTGGATAGTGTCGGCTCTCCGTTGCGCGCGCTGGCCGCCCACCCGGGCTGGTCGCACACGAATTTGCAGGGCAGCTCCGGCCGCAAACTCGGTGACGCGCTGGTGCTGGCCGTCGACCGTCTGGTGTCCACCGACGCCGACTTCGGCGCCAGGCAGACGTTGTACGCGGCGTCCCAGGACCTGCCGGGCAACACGTTCGTCGGCCCCCGATTCGGCCTGTACGGCCGCACCCAACCGACCTGGCGCACCTGGCCGGCCAAGCGCGCGGGCACCGCCGCCGCGTTGTGGGAGTTGTCCGAGCAACTGACCGATACCAAATTCCCGCTCTGAAACGGCGGTCGGCCCGTCCGCCCGGATCGCGGCTAGATTGGTGAAATCAGCTAACAGCGGGTGAGGAGGTCGTGCCGTGTCAAGAGCGGATATGGCGGCGCTTCTCGCCTTGCTGGCGGCGCTGGCATCCGCGATCGGCAACGTGATTCGTCAGCGGTCCGCGCAGGAGGTCACCGACAAGCAGGTCGGCCACCTGACGTTGTTCGGCATGCTGTTGCGCGACAAACGCTGGTGGGTCGGCGGCCTGGGCGACATCTCGAGCTACCTTCTGCTCGCGGCGGCGCTCGACAAGGGCTCGGTGTTGCTGGTCATGTCGCTGCAAGTGACGGCGCTGCTGTTCGCGTTGCCGATCTACGCGCGGGTGACGCGCCATCCGGTAACCCGGCGCGAATGGCTGTGGGCGATCCTGCTGGCCCTGGCGCTGGCGGTTGTGATCGCGGTCGGCGACCCGACCGGCGGACAGCAACGCGCGCCGCTGCGCACGTGGGTCGTCGTCGCCGCCGTGATGGGCCCGGCGTTGGTGCTGTGTCTGGTGGCCGCCCGAATCTGGCGGAACCGTCCGGTGGCGGCGGTGCTGCTGGCGGCGGTCGCCGGTTCGCTGCTGGCAACCTTCGCCGTCCTGATGAAGGGCGTCGTCGACATCATCGAGCACAGCCCCGACCGGCTGTGGCACTCACCGGAGCTGTATGGGTTCGTGTTCTGCGGCGTGGCCGGGATGATCTATCACCAGTCGGCGTATCGCGCCGGCGCGCTGACCGCGTCGCTGCCGACGATCATCGCCGCCAAGCCCCTGGTGGGCGGGGTGCTGGGGATCGTGGTTCTCGGTGAGGCCGTGGTGGCAGGCGGCAGCCACTGGTTCGTCCTGGCGATCGCAACGGTGATGGTGTTCGTCGCGACGGTGGGCCTGGCCCGCGGCGAGGCCGCGACTATGGCCGCCGGCGCGGGGCGTGACATGAAAGTCGCCGACCCGTTGCAGCCGGCGCCGCAGGCCTGAGCGGCTGACAGCGGCCAGTCGGCCGTCGCAAGAATCCCGCAAGAATCACACAAATCGTTCGTCGCATCCTGCTACGTGACCGGCCACCAGCGCCGACACCAGGGAAGGAACGCGACCGGCGATGACCAGCTGCCCTCTGATTCGCTTGGCCGGGGCGGCGATCGCCCTGGCCACCCTCACATCGGCTGCGGCGCAAGGACAGTCCGTGTGCGCCGACATCGGCGGGACCGTCGGCCCCGACCGGACTTGCCACATCCGCAGTTCCACGAAAGCCTACGACGTCGACATCACCTTTCCGCTCGACTATCCCGACCTGCCGGCGGTCGCCGGTTTCGTGACACGCGACCGCGATGAATTCACCGGCTGGGTCGCCAGATTCGGGCCGGGCGCCGCGCGCGGTCGTCAGTATCACTACGCCGTCACCGCCGAGACCTACCGGTCGGGCACGCCGGGCTCCGGCACCCAAAGCCTGGTGCTCACCATCGACAACGACACCGGCCTGGCCAACGAGGGCCACCCGAGCACGACGGTCCGGGCGTTCAACTTCGACCTCGCCGAAAATGCCCCCATCACCTTCGGCACACTGTTCAGGCCCGGGACAAGCCCGCTCGAGGTGCTCAACCCGATCGTGCGGCGCGCGCTGGACGCGCCGTCGGCCGAACTCACCGGGCAGACCTACCAAAACTTCGCGATCACGGACGCCGCGGTCACCTTCTTCTTTGGACAAAACCAAGTGGCGCAAGACAACAACGGGCCCCGCCAGGTCTCGGTGCCCCGTGCCGACCTGGCACCGCTGCTCGCCTAGCACATCTGTGGAAAAGGAATAGCCATGAACCACAAACACATTCGGTTCCGGATGGGTCTCGTCGCGGCCGCGGCGATGCTCGCCGCCGGTTGCGCATCGTCGACCGGATCCACCGTAGCTCACCGCCCGCCGGTCAGCCCGCCGACGGTCGCGCAGGCCGCCGCGCTCGGTGTCGAGGCGCCGATCGGGTCCATCCCGTGGGCGCGGGTCGGCCCCGGCTGGATGCTCGCCATGTGGAGCCAGGCCGTCGCGCACCGCCCCGGCGAGAAGCCCGGGCCCGACGAAACCTCCTGGGACAAGGCCACTTCCACGCTCTACCTCGTCGCTCCCGCTGGCGGCCGCTACCCGATCACCACCCTCCGGCCCGGCACCACCGCCCGAGTGGTCGACTGGTCGGTTGATCGCAGCCATGCTCTGTTGCAAGCGCCCGCACCCGGGTCGGTATCGAACTACGCGGTTACCTCGGTCGACCTCCGCGACGGCAAACTGACCTCGTTCCCCGTCGTCGACGGCGGCGCGATGGGCTACGCGCGCGCCGACGGGACGGCGGTGCTGATCGGCAAGGGCCACTATCGCGACCGGCCGTCGCTCGAACGCGTCGACCTCGCTGGCAACAGCGAGCTGACGTATCCGGTGGGACCGGACTACCAGGGCGGGGCGCTCGCGACGCAAGACGGTGCGCAACTGGTTCTCGGCTCGTCGCGGGGGCTCGCCTTGATGGGCACCGACGGGACGCCCGGTCCGGCGCTGCCGGTGCCGGGCAAGCTCACCGCGTGCTCGCCGGTCCGGTGGTGGACGCCGACGGTGGTCCTCGCCCGCTGCGGGGTGGCCGAGCGGTCCTCGACCGGTCAGCTCTGGCGGGTGCCCGTCGACGGCGCGGCGCCGAGCGCGCTCACCGCAATCAACTCGGCGCAGGGCGACGACCCCGGATTCAGCGGCGACTACGGCGACACCGACGCGTGGGAGTTGCCGAGCGGCACGTTCCTGCAGTCACTCGGCGCGTGCGGCACGGTGTTCCTGTCCCGCCTGACCCCCGACGGGCACACCACGCGGGTCAAGATTCCCGGCGTCTCCAACAGCGTGGTCGTCGACGGCGTGAGCGGTGACAAGCTGGTGCTGGTGGCCACGGCGGGCTGCGGTCCGGGCACCTCGCTGCTGGCCTACGACCCGGCCGCCAACGCCTTCACCACCCTGTTGGGGCCCGGGGTCAATGGCGGCAGCGTGACCGAAGCGATCGTTTATCCGTGGCGCAGGTGATTGCGTTGCCCGTCTCTCCGAGATAGAAGCGGCTTTGCAGTGACTGCGGCCGAGGTCGCGCGCTAGAACGAATCCGCAGCCGGAAACCCCAGGCCGAAGCACCCTTTACCCGATCTTGACCGCTTGTTGAATCCGCTTACCGAAGATTGCGGACATGACTACGCTTCGAGGGGTGGAACTGGGGGTTTTGGGACCTCTCCAGGTCCGGCAGCATGGCTCGCCGGTCGCGATTCCCGGCGCCAAACCCCGCGCCGTCCTGACGATGCTCGGGTTGCACGGCGGCTCCCTCGTGCCGGCCGAGACGCTCGTCGAGCTGCTCTGGGGCGAGGACCCGCCGCGCACCGCGGCCAAGGCTCTGCAAACGCACATCTCCGCGCTGCGCCGCACCCTCGGCGACGGCTTCGTCCTGACGCACGGCGCGGGCTGGACCCTGGCCGAGACCGACGTCGACGCCGCGCGTTACAAGACCGCCGCCCGGCTGGCGCGCGACGCCGCCGCCGCCGGCGACACCGGTCAGGCGATGGCCCGCTTCGAGGAGGCGCTTGCCCTGTGGCGCGGCATCCCCGAGCTGCCCGACGGGCGGCGCGGAACCTCGGAGAAGACGCGGTGGATCGAGGGCCACGCCGCGCTGGTGGAGGACCGGGCCGACGCGCTGCTCGCGACGGGCCGCGCCGCGGAGATCATCGGCGAGCTCGAGGCCGCGGTGGCCGAGGCGCCGCTGCGCGAAAGACGCTGGGGCCAGCTGATGCTCGCCCTCTACCGCGCCGGCCGCCAAGGCGAGGCGCTCGGCGCCTACCAGCGGGCGCGCGCGCAGCTGGTCAGCGAGCTGGGTGTCGATCCGGGGCCCGAGCTGCGGCGCCTCGAGGCCGCGATCGTCGTACAGGATTCGTCGCTGGATATCCTTGTGGCACAACAGCTTCCGTCGGTGACCCGCGCGGTAACCTTCCTGCTCACCGACATCGAAGGATCGACGGCGGCCTGGGAGGCGGACGCCGACGCGATGGCGGTGGCCCTCGCGCGCCACGACGAGCTCGTCGAACAGGTCGTCACGTCGCGCGGTGGGCGGCTGATCAAGACCCGCGGCGAGGGCGACGCGACGTTCTCGGTGTTCGAGCGGCCGTCCGCGGCCGCCGCGGCCGCCATCGAGCTGCAAGACGCGATCGCTCACGAGCCCTGGGCGCTGGCCCAGCCCATGCGAATTCGCGTCGCGCTGCACACCGGCGAGGTCGAGCTGCGCGACGGCGACTACTTCGGCCGGGCGGTCAACCGGGCCGCGCGGTTGCGATCGCTGGCCGAGGGCGGCCAGATCCTGTGCTCGGGCGCCACCGCCGAGCTCGTCATCGACTCCCTGCCCGACGACGTCATGCTCGCCGACCTGGGAATGCGCCAGCTGCGCAACCTTCCCCGCCCGGAGCACGTCTTCGAGCTTCGCCTGGAAACCGGTGAGCTCGGCCCCCGGCCGGACGTCGCCGAAGCGCCCATGGAACGGCCCGCGCTGCCCGCGGTGCTGGTCGGCCCGGGGCCGTTCGTCGGTCGTGGCCGCGAACTCGACGGGCTGCTGTCGGCGTGGCAGGCCGCGCTCGTCGGTGGCATGCAGGCGATGCTGATCGCGGGCGAGCCGGGGGTGGGCAAGACACGGCTGGCCGGCGAATGGTCGCGGCGGGCCTACGAACAGGGGGCGGTCGTGCTGTACGGCCGCTGCGATGAGGATCTCGGTGCGCCGTATCAGCCGTTCGCCGAGGCGCTGCGTTCGCTGGTGCCCTGCGCCGGCCCGGACCGGCTGCGGGGGTTGCGCGGGGTCGAGGCGCTGCTTCCGCTGGTTCCCGGGCTGACCGATGTCCTGCCCGACGTGGCCGCGCCGACGCGCGCGGATCCCGACACCGAGCGTTACGCGCTTTTCGACGCCGTTGTCGCGTTGTTGGGAGTCGCATCTGCCAGCGTGCCGGTCGTCCTGATCCTCGACGACCTGCACTGGGCGGCCAAACCCACGCTGCTGTTGTTGCGGCACCTGTTGCGGTTCGGTGAGCACGCCCGCGTGCAGATCGTCGGCACGTACCGCAGCACCGACCTCGACCGCTCCCATCCCCTGGCGGCGATGCTCGCCGACCTGCACCGTGACGGAACCGCAAATCGCCTGCAGCTCAGCGGCCTTGACGAGGACGACGTCACCGCCTACGTCGCCGAGGCCGGCTACAACGACGAGGAGCTGGCCCGGGCGCTGGCGTCGGTGACGGGCGGCAACCCGTTCTTCTTGATCGAGGCTCTGCGTCACGTCGACGAGAGCGGCGGCCGCTGGGATCCGAGCACGCTGCCGCAGGGTGTGCGGGAAGCCGTGAGCCGCAGGCTGTCCCGGCTTGCCGCGGAGACGAACAAGGGCCTTGCCGCCGCGGCGGTCGTCGGCAGCCGGTTTGCTTTGGAACTGGTCGAACGCGTAGTCGATCAGGATCTCGTCGATGCGTTCGACGAGGCGGCCAAGGCCGGCATCGTCATCGAAGAGTCCGGCGGGCACTACCGGTTCAACCACGCCCTTGTGCGCCAGTCGCTGCTCGCCGAGCTGCCGTCGGTGCGGCGCATGCGGCTGCACCAGCGCATCGCCGCAACGCTGGAAAGCCAGCCCGGCGCCGACGACGAGCTGCTCGCCGAACTGGCCTATCACTACTTCGAATGCGCCTGGGCGGGCAACGCCGCCAAGGCCGTCGAATACTGCCGGCGCGCCGCGGACCAGGCCATGGCCCGGTTGGCCTACGAAGGCGCCGCCGACCTCTACGACCGGGCACTGCACGCGCTGGAGGAGATCGACGACGAGCTGCCCGACCGCGACGACCAGGTCGCCGAGCTGCTGATCGCGCGCTGCGAGGCGCTGCTCGCCGCGGGCGACGTGGCCTCGGCGGCGGGTGCGGTTTCGCAATTGCAGGAAGCGACGATCGATTCGGCGCGCTTGGCCGCTTGGGCGACGTGCTTCGACGGTCAGCTGTCGATGCTGATCCATCCCGAGCGACTGGACCAGATCGAGGCCGCCGCGAGTGCCGCCGCGGACAAATTGGCCCAGATCGCCGACGCCGCCGGAGAAGCCAAGGCGCACACCGTTCGTGCCGGGTGCCTCGCCCGGCTCGGACGAATCGGCGACTGCGAAATCGCTCTGGACGACGCCCTGACGGCGGCGCGACGCGCGCGCGAACACCGCCGGGTCAATGCGGTGTTGGCGAACGCGCCGCTCGCGGCGCTGTGGGGGCCCAATCCGGTTCCGCGGGCGGGCGGCCGGTGTCTTGACGTGGTGCGACTGCTGCGGATCACGACCGACTCGCCGGCGGTCGAGGCGACCTCGACGCGATGCCAGGCCGTGTTGGAGGCCTTCCGCGGCCGTGCCGCGGCGGCGCAACGGATGATCGACTCGGCGCGGCGCATGGTCACCGAGCTCGGCCTTCGCCATGCCGTCCTGGAGGTCGAGCAGTTCGCCGGCATCGTCGAACTTGTTGGCGACGATCCAGCCGCGGCCGAGCCGCATCTGCGCAAGGCCTACAACGGTTTTCGTCGCATGGGCCTGGATGCCGACACCGCCGAGACCGCCGCGCTGCTGGGACGCACCTGCCTCACGCTCGGCCGCGACGCCGAGGCCGACGAATTGTGTTCGGAGAGCCAGCGTCTCGCCGGCCATGCGCTGAAGGCGGCGATCGCCTGGCGCACCCTCCGGGCGCAGTTGCTGTCACGCGGTGGTGATCACGACGAAGCCCGGCGCGTCGCCGAGGCCGCCGTTGCCCTGGCCGAACGCACCGATTTCCTGGTCGACCACGGTGACGCGTGTCTCACGCTGGCGACGGTATTGAGTGCCGCCGGCGACGCCACGGCGGCGCGTGCCGCCGCAGAGCGGGCCGCGGGCTTGTACGAACGGAAAGGCGCTGCGGCACTTGCGGAGAGGGCGCGCGGCATCCTCGGCGAGCGCGCGGTCCCGGTGGCGCCGCCTGTGCCCGAAGCGGTGAGCGCCGAACTGGACAACGCGTGCGTGCGTGCGCTAGGCCAGGTGGTTGCCGCTGTCGATCGCGAAGACTGGGACGAGCTAGAGCAGATCTTTGCTCCTGACGTCATCGTCGAAAGTCGCCGGAAAGTAGTCCACTTCAGCCTGAGCGACCTCTCGCCTGACGCATGGCCACGCGAAGTAAGACGTCTCAGCGAGAACGGCGCGCTACGGTTCCAGATCGTCGTTGTTCTCGCCGTACGGGGGGAGCTTCTGGCCCTTACCCGACTGAAGGTGGGCACGGCCGACATGAGTCCCGGTGCCCCGCAGGATGAATTGCTGCAGCTATGCCTCCTTGACGAGAAGGGCCGAATCTGCCTACAGGTGGTGTTCGACGTCGAAGACATGGACGGGGCGCTGGCCGAACTCGATGCCGCACACGCCCGATTCGAGAAGCCACACCTTGAAGCTCGGCGGCTCGAAACCGCGGCGACCGGGGTATGCCGACGCTTCGCGTCGTATCTCGTCGCCGCCGACTGGGCTGCCTTGGCTGAATCGCTGGCCGACAACATCGCCCAGGAGGATCGCCGAAGGTTGGTGGGCGGGGGGCTTCAACGCGGCCGCGATGCCGTGCTGGCCGAAATTGCTGTAGTCGCCCCGGGGCTCAAGAGCATGACGACGGACGTCATCGCGACCCGTGGTGCGCATCTCGTTCTGAATCGAGTCCGATCCGCGTTCCGCGACGAGCGTCCAGACGCATTCGGCATCGATGTCCTCGACGTCGTCGAGATCGACGCCGACGAACGGGTCGTGGCGCGCGTCGTGTTCGACCTTGACGACTTCGCAGCAGCCATCGAGGAGCTCGACGCGCGATACCTCGCCGGCGAAGCGGCCGCCCACGCCCGCACATGGTCGATGATCGCGGAATCCTATGCCGCGCTTAGCCGGCAGGAATTTCCGGCGATCAGCCCAGACTCCGTGTTTGTTGACCACCGCCAGGCAGCAGTGTTCGGAACCACTGACTTGACGACCTATGTCCGCGCCGGGTGGCAGCTCGGCCAACACATCCGGCCTTACATCAAGGCTGTTTACCGGCTGAGCAATCTCGGAGCGGTCTGCAGCTATGCAGCGCAAGGTGTTTCGGATCAGGGCTTCGACGCCGAGTGGCAGGGAGTGATGTTTGCGACGGTCGAAGGCGACTTGTTCAACCGCTGCGAGCTCTTCGACGAGGCGGATATCGATGCCGCGCTCGCGCGGTTCGATCAGCTAAGTCGGCCGACGCGACGGCTCCAAAACGCTGCCAGCCAGGTTTACGAGCGCTACAAGATGTACTTCGCCGCCCGCGACTGGGCCGCGATGGAGCAAATACTGGCCGGCGACATCCGCACCGACGATCGCCGACGAACCGTAAACGCCGGGGTCCGACAGGGTCGAGATGTCAATATCGCGGACAATCGAGCCCTCGCTGAGGTCGGGGCAAACATGTCGTCGGCCGTCCTCGCGGTCCGGGGGGAGCGACTTGCCCTATGCAAGTCCCGTTTCTCGGGACGGGACCTGGGGCCCAAGGCGTTTCATGGCGAGTTGCTCAACGTCATCGAGATCGACGCCGACAACCGGATCGTGACCGGCGTCGTGTTCGATCTCGACGACATCGACGCCGCCTTCGAGGAACTCGACGCCCGCTACCTCGCCGGCGAAGCAGCCGCCCGCGCACAGACCTGGTCGGTTCTCCTGCGTGCGCTCGCGGCGTTCAACAGACACGAGCTCCCCACGACGACGCCGGACTGGGTGAATATCGACCACCGCCGAGGAAGGGCGTTCTCGCCCGGTGACTTGATCCCATACATCGGTGCCACATGGGAGGTCGCGCCGCAAGCCAGGATCCATATCGAGGCGGTGCATCGGCTGAGCAGCCTCGGGGCCGTCGTCACCCAGTCGACGCGTGGGACGTCGCCGGAGGGCTTCGACGCCGAATGGCTAGAGGTCACCATTCTGGCTGTCGAAGGCGACCTGATGAGCCGCTGCGAAGTCTTCGACGAGGACGACCTCGACGCCGCGATCGCGAAGTTCGAACAGCTGAGCCGGCCGGCACCGCGGCTGGACAACGCGGCCCGCCGATCATGTGAGCGCATGCAAGCGTGCTTCACCGCCCGCGACTGGGACGCCCTGGCCGACACGCTTGTCGACGATTTCCACAACGAAGATCGCCGCCGAGTGGTCAATGCGGGCGTCCAACGGGGCCGAAACGCCGCGGTCGACACGATGCGGTCGGCGGCCGACCTTGGGGTTACGCACGCGACGTCAAGCGTCATTGCCACCCGGGGAGAGCGCCTCGTCCTGGCCCATGCGCGATTCTCGCAGGGCGACGAGCGGCCCGAGACATTTCGCGCCGAAGCCCTGCAGATAGCCGAGGTCGGCGACGACGGGCGAATCACTGCAATCATCATGTTCGACCCCGATGACGTCGACGGCGCACTCACGGAACTCGACGCGCGATACGTCGCCGGTGAAGCGGCCGCCTATTCGCAGGCGTGGTCGGTCGTATCGCAGACATACGCGGCAACGAACAAGCAACAACTGCGATTGACGGCCGACTGCGTAAGCATCGATCACCGACGAGCGAGAGCGTTCGCGCCCGGTGAGTTAACCGAATACATGCACGCGACATGGGACATCGCGCCGACCTTCAGGGGCTACATCGAAACCGTTCATCGGCTGGGCGACATCGGCGCTGTCGTCACGCACGTGGTGCGTGGAAGCTCGCACGACGGCTTCGATGCCGAATGGCGGGAAGTCATCCTGGCCACATTTGAAGGCGATCTGATCAACCGCGGCGAGATATTCGACGAGGCAGATATCGATGCCGCGATCAGGAGGTTCGAACAACTAAGCCGGCCGGCACCACGGCTGCAAAACACAGCGAGCCATGTGTACGACCTCGTGACCTCGTACTTCACGGCCCGGAACTGGGATGCGATGGCAACCGCCATAGCGGAGAACATGCTCAACGACGACCGTCGCCACCTGGTGAATTCCGGCATTCGGCTGGGCCGGGATAGCGAAATAGCCAACGGTCAAGCCTTCGTGGAGATCGGCGGCGAGACGCTTGCGTCGACCGTCATCGCGACCCGCGGCGGGCGCCTCGCGCTATGTCGTTCGTCAATCTTCGGGCACGGCCGGCAAGATGAGGCATTTCGTGTGGACTTTCTCAGCGTCGTCGAAGTCGACGCCAACGACCGGTTGGCAGCCCATGTTGCCTTCGACATGGACGAATTCGACGCCGCCGTTGCGGAGCTCGATGCGCGCTACGTCGCCGGGGAAGCCGCCGCCCACGCGCACACGTGGTCGGCCTTCATGAACGGCTATGCCGCCCTCAACCGACGCGAGCTGCCGCCGACTGCGCCCAACTTTGTCAGCGTCGATCACCGGCGTGGAACATCATTCGGGTCCGGCGAGTTGCTCGAATATCTGCGCGCCGGCTGGGATCTCGAGCAGGATGTCAGGCCCTTCATCGAGGCCGTGCATCGGCTGAGCGATATCGGAGCTGTGATTACCCACGCGGCACGCGGGACGTCGCGTGAGGGTTTCGACGCCGAGTGGCGAGAGGTCAACCTTTCGACGATTGAAGGCGACACGTTCACTCGGTCCGAGCTGTTCGACGAACCTGATCTCGACGCCGCGATGGAGAGTTTCGATCAACTCAGCCAGGCAGCCTCACGCCTCGCAAACGCGGCAACTCGAGCCGAGGAATGGGGCCTCGCTTCTTTCGCTGCGCGCGACTGGGACGGTTTTGCCGCGATCCTGGCCGACGAGTTTTACAGTGACGATCGCCGTCCTGTGGTGAATGTGGGGATCCGGCATGGCCGCGACGTAGCGCTCGCCAACATGCAGACAAGCGCCGAACTCGGGATCGCGTTCGGGACGTCATGCCCCATCGCGACCCGCGGCGACCGACTTGCCCTCAGTCGTTACCGCTGGTCGTGGTCGGGTCAGGGATCCGATGCCTTCCACACCGACGTCCTCAGCATCGTTGAACTCGGTGCCGACGAGCGGATCGCGGCGCGTGTCTGGTTCGACGCCAACGACGTCGACGCCGCCTTCGAGGAACTCGACGCCCGGTACCTCGCCGGCGAAGCGGCACCCCACGCGCGCACGTGGTCGGCCGTCGCGGAGGCCTGCGCCGCGCTCAATCGACACGAGCTGCCGCACACGACACCGGACTTGGTCGACATCGACCGCCGCCGCCTCGTCATGATCGAACCCGGGGGCATGCAGGACTACCTGCGTGCCACGTTCGAGGCCACGTCCCGCGTCAGCGTCCGCATCAAGGTCGTACATCGCCTCAGCGACTCCGGAGCGGTCATCACGCACCGATCGCAGGCGACCTCGCAGGAGGGGCTCGACGCCGAATGGCAGGACGTCGATGTTCTGACGATCAGAGACGACATGATCAGCCGCTGGGAGTTGTTCGACGAGACGGACATTGACGCTGCGACTGCGCGTTTTGACGAGTTACATCCGCCGGTGCGGAGACTGGACAACGCGGCAAGCCAAGTGAGCGAACGCTTTCTGGCGCACTTCGCAAACCACGAGTGGGACGCCATGGCGGAGCTATTGGCCGACGACTACTACCTCGACGATCACAGAAGTGTCGTGAACGCCGGGATCCGGCACGGTCGCGACGCGGCTATCGCCAACATGCGCGCCGTCGCCGGCCTCGAGATCGCGAACGTCGAAGTGACCGCCATCGCGACGCGCGGAGAGCGCCTCATCATCACCCGCAGCATCTTTTCGTTCGGGGATCAAGGCCCCGAGGCGTTCGTCGCCGAGCAACTCGACGTCGGGGAGATCAACTCCGATGGGCGGGTCGTGGCCAACGTCTCTTTCGACGGCGACGACATCGACGCCGCCTTCGAGGAACTCGATCGCCGGTACCTTGCCGGTGACGCCGCGGCGCACTCGCGTACATGGTTGGTCGTCGCAGGAGCGTGCGCCGCACTCAACCGTCGCGAGCTCTTTCCGACGACGCCCGATTGGGTGAGCATCGACCACAGACCAGGCATCGCGTTTACACCCGGCGACCTGACGGAGTACATCCATGCGGCATGGAACCTGATGTCAGACGGCGGCGTCTATGTCGAGACAGTGCACCGCCTTGGCCAGTCGGGAGCGGTTGTCACGTGGTCGGGATTTGCAAAATCGCCCGACGGTTTCGACGCCGAGTTTCGCGGGATCAACGTGTTGGCCGTCGAAGGCGACCTCATTAGCCGCTGCGAAATCTTCGACGAGGCAGACATCGACATCGCACTCGCCCGCTTCGACGAACTGCAGCCACAGGTGCCACGCTTGAAAAGCGCAGTGGCACAACGCTTCGCTGCGCACTTCGCCGCCCGCGATTGGGATGCGATGGCACAGATGTTCACCGACGACTACTACAACGACGATCGCCGTCGAGTCGTGAATGCCGGGGTCCGACATGGCCGAGATGCCGCCATAGAAGATCTACGAGTTTCCTCCGAGGTCGGGTTATTGTCTAAGATCACGGTGGAACTCATCGCGGGCCGCGGGGAACGCCTCATTCTCACGCGTTTTCGAGCTTCGGGGCCTGACCACGACGCGATTCAGCTTGATGTGCTTCAGGTTACCGAACACGATGCCGACGAACGGATAACGGCGGCAGTGTTGTTCGACGTTGACGACCTCGTCGCCGCCATCGAGGAGCTCGACGCCCGCTATCTCGCCGGGGAAGCGGCCGAGCACGCGCACACCTGGTCGGTGGTCGCGGCGAGCTACGCCGCACTGAACCGGCACGAACTTCCCATAACGAGTCCCGAGTGGCTGACTGTAGACCACCGCCGAGAGACGGCGTTTCAACCTGGCGACGTGATCGCATACCTCCGCGCCGGGTGGGATGTCGACCAAGACATCAATATCTATGTCGAGGTTGCGCATCGGCTAGACGGCAGCGGAGCAGTCGTGACCTACGCGGCGGACGAGACTTCGCGCGAGGGCTTTCACGCCGAGTGGCGCGGGATCGCGGTTTTCACGGTCGAAGGCGAGATGATCACCCGCACTGAGGTGTTCGACGAAGCGGAACTCGACGCTGCGCTCGCCCGCTTCGACGAACTGCACCGTCCAGCGCGGCGGCTGGAAAACGCGGCCAGCCGGATAGTTGACCGGCATTATGCGTCCTTCCGTACCCGCGACTGGGCGGCGATCAACGAAATCCTGACCGACGACACTTTCGTCGACGACCGTCGTCACCTGACGAGCTCCGGGTTCTGGGGCGGTCGCGATGTCGTAGTGGCCAACCTGCAAGCCCTGGCCGACGCGGCGCCGGTATCGTGGGCGGTCATCGCGACCCGTGGTGAGCGCCTCGCCCTCACTCGCATCTGTTCCCCCAACCGCGACGAGGGGCAGGGGGAGTTCAGTAGCGACATGCTCATCCTCGTCGAGATCGACGCTCACGAGCGCATTGCGGCGCAACTCGCGTTCGATCTCGACGATATCGACTCCGCCATCGCAGAACTCGACGCCCGATACCTCGCCGGGGAAGCGGCGGCTCAGTCGCGCGTGTGGTCGTCGATAGCGCGCGCCCAAGCGGGGTTCATTCACCACGAACTCCCGGCGACGACGCCGAATCCCGTTTTCATCGACCATCGACGACTGGTCACGACTGAGGCGGTCGATCTGGCGACATACCTTCGCACGGTGTGGGACCTCATTCCGGATGCCGGCGTCTACATCGAGGCGGTCCATCGCCTCTCCGAACTCGGAGCCGTCGTTACTCAGGCACTGAAGGGGACCTCGCACGAGGGGTTTGACGCGGAGTGGCGGATGATCAACATCTACACCGTCGACGGTGACCTGATCAGTCGCTGCGAAACCTACGACGAAGCAGACCTCGACGCCGCGCTCGCCCACTTTGACGAGTTGCACCAGCAAACGCGGCGGCTGGAGAACGCGGCAAGCCGAGCAGTCGATCGCTTTCTGTCGTACTTTGCGGCGGGCGACTGGGACGCAATGCGAGAGCTACTGTCCGACAACCTCTCCAACGATGATCGTCGTCCTGTGGTCGGTGCGGGCGTCCGCTACGGTCGCGAGGCGCAAATCGCGGATATGCGGGCGACGGCCGACGTGTGGAGCACGCACATATCGGCCACGGTCGTGGCAACACGCGGAGAGCGACTCGCCCTCATGCGCCACGGCTTCCGGAACCGCGATCAGGGAGCCGGGGCGTTCCAGACAGAGATACTCGGCATCCTGGAAATCGACGCCGACGGGCGGGCCGTCGCGCTCGTCACCTTCGATGCCAACGATATCGACGCCGCCTTCGAGGAACTCGACGCCCGCTACCTCGCCGGGGAGGCGGCGGCTCACTCGCACACGTGGTCGGTCGTCGCGCGCGCATACTCCGCGCTCAACCGGCGCGAGGCACTTCTGACGACGCCGGACTGGGTCAACGTCGACCATCGGGTTGGGGTGTCGTTTGGCTCCGGTGAACTGCCTGCATTACTCGACTCGTGGCTCCTGGCACCCGACACGTACAGCTCCGTCGAGGTTGTGCATCGCCTGAACGACTTTGGAGCAGTAGTCGCTTCCGTGTCGCATGAGACGTCGCAAGATGGCGTGAACGCCGAGTGGCGGGTGATCAACATTCTCACGGTCGAAGGCAACTTGCTCAACCGCTTGGAAGTCTTCGACGAGGAAGACCTTGACGCAGCGCTCGCGCGGTTCGACGAGCTGAACTGACCGATGCGATCAAAGCGCGTCAGCTCAGGCGACTGATCCCCGGATACTCGTCGAAGCCGCGATCGAAGCTCATCAGGCGCGTGATGTCATGACGCGCCATCACGGCGAGGTGCAGGGCGTCCCTCGCAGAGACGCTCCGATACCGCAGCACAATGTCCTTGGCTTGCTCGACGTCGATACGCGAGATCGGTAGGACGTCGTCCACGACAGCAAGGGCGGCATCGAATGCCGGCTGGATCGCCTCGCGCCTGTCGATGGCGACGTAGCGATGGCAGATTTCTTGGAGTACCTCAGCGTCGGTGACCAAACGCTCGCCAGCGGACACGGCTGATTCCAAGAGGCGCTGAGCATCAAGCTTGTGACGGTGGGCAGCGCCCACCAAGTACATGGGGATGTTCGAGTCGACCAATATCATGGCCGGGTTTCCGGCAGCTGCGCGCGGCCGCGCTCGACGTCCTCGAGCATCTGCTCGATGTCAGCTGTCGGAAATTCATGCCGTGCGGCCGACCTGATCGCGCGCAACTTGGTGCCCAGGTCACCACTGGGCTCTCGTTCCCACCCCTCGCGCAACGTCCGACGGACCCAGTCCGACACGGTCGTGTGGTGTCGGCGGGCGACCACCCGTAGCTGTTCCCATTCCTCTGGGTCGAGAAGAACCTGCAGCCGCTTACTCATCGCATGAGTATATCTGGAGCATCGCAGAATCAAATTCACTGAACCCATACAGTTCGCTCAGGCGTCGCCGTCGATATCCGCCGCATCGCCCGCGCGGTCCGACTCCCACGTGCCTGGCATCATCGGCGCCCTGGGCCCACCGCCGAACTCGTCACCGGCGAGCGTGGTCAGCCCCGCCGCGTCGGTCACGCCCGGAGTGCGCGCGGTTCCGGCAAGGCCCTGCGCTCCCGCGGCCCGATCCGAGGCGGCGGTCGACGTCACACCCCACCCCTGCGCTTCCGCGCCGCCGGGGCCGGTGTCATCCTCGAGGTCCATGTATTCATAGCCGCGGCCAAGCTGTTTGGCCGTCGCGCGTTGACGGCGACGCGCCCGGTTTCGTTCCGCGGCTGCCGCGGCCACCGCGGCGGCCGTCGGTACCGCGGCTTTGTCGGAGGCCGGCGCGTGAGCCCGGACGCTCATGCCAGATCCGAACCCGACGCCGGGAGGCGCCACCAGGTAGGGGTAGGCAGCAGCCTCCACCCCCGTCGTCGGCGGCGGTAGTGGCGGGGACGTTGCCGGCGGTGCGGTGGGCGCCGGAGCGGGGGCGGGCGCCGGGGCCGGCGCCCCGGCCGGGCTCAGGGCGATTGGGGTGATCGCGGCGGGCGGCGGCAGCGGGGGTCCTGCCGCGACCGGAATCGGTGCCGGGGCGACGGCCGGTGGTGCGACGGGCGTCAACCCCGCGAAGCCGGCGAAGCTGCCGAGCGCTCCGAGCGGGGCGGTCACCACCGGCAGCGCGACTGCCAGCAATTGCGGGAAGTTGTAGAGGAGTTGGACGATGTCGAAGATCCGATGCGTGATGAGCTGGGTCCCGGCGATGAGAAGAACCGCCATCAGCTGCGCGGGGTTGTGCGCGAATGCCAGTGTCTGCGGGTCGTAGACAAACAGTCCCTCGTAAAAGCTTGTCCAGATGTCGGCGAGTGCCTGAGAAAAATTCGTTCCCGGAGAGTACGACGTGAAGGGATTGCCCGGCCAAATGAGTTCGAGCAGGCTGTTTCCGCCCTCGAAGTTGAAGAGGTCGTTGAGGAGGCCTTGCAGCCCGAACGGATCGCCGGGGCTCGGTGACGCGGCGGATGCTGCGGCGGCTTTCATGATCGGGGGCGCTGGGGCGGTGCGCGGGGCGGCGGTGACCGCCGCGGTCGAGACCGCCTGGTAGGTGCCCATGGTGGTGGCGGCCTGAATCCACATCCGGAGGTAGTCGGCTTCGTTGAGCGCGATCGGGATGGCGTTGATCCCAAAGAAGTTCGTGGACACCAACACTGCGTGGGTCACGTGGTTGGCGGCGAGCTCGGGCAACGTCGGCATTGCCGCTAACGCCGCGGTGTATGCCGCGGCCGCGCTTTCCTGCCGGGCGGCCGTTGCGGCGCTGTTGGCACTGGCCTGCAACAGCCACGCCACATACGGAAAGTGCGCAGCCGCATACGATTCCGCGCTCGAGCCGTGCCATGCCTCGGCCCGCACCGCGGCCAATGAGCCACTGAGTTCATCGGCCGCAGAGGCGTATTCGGCGCTGAGCGAGTGCCAGGCGGCCGCGGCTGCCAGCAGCGGCCCCGGCCCCGCCCCGCTGGACAGCAGCGCCGAATGCACCTCTGGTGGCGTGGCCATCCAGATGGGGGCGGTCATGCGTCGGCGATATGTGACGATGCCGTGCCGGGCGTGACCAACCTTTCCGGAATCACTTGCAATGCCATCACTTTCACCCCTGGCAGGGTAACCCGCACGCAGGAGTTGATGCAAATGATTTGCAAGACATATGCACCGACCACGCGTCCGCGCGTGCGGGGTTGGTCAGCCCTCGGCAGCCGATTCAGTGGTGACCAGTTCGGTGAGGCCGCTGATCCTCAGAATCGGCATCAGGAGCGGATGCGCGACGACATGAATGTTGTCGGCGTGGGTGAACAACGAGTTGATCGCGGCGCTGTCCAGATACTCGACGGCGCTGAGGTCGACGGTGAGCCGTCGGCCGCTGCCGGCGGATTCGGTAGCAGCGATGAGGGCTTGGTTGAACGCGTCGATGTTGCTGAGATCGATTTCCCCCGCGGCGATCAGTTTCAGTTTCCCGTCATTGCCATGAGCGGTGTCGAGCGTAAGCAACGTGGACATCAGGTGATCCTCGCGGACAGGTGAACGGTGGTTCCAGTAGCGTCGGGCTGAATGTTGACGTCGTGCATCAGCTCTCGCATGAGCGTGATGCCACGGCCACGCCCCGGGTAGGTGGGCGGTTGGGGAGGCTTCCACGAGCCGCTGTCAGTGATGGTCAACTGCACCTGGTCGACCAGTACGGTCGCGCCCAGGGTGACCGTGCCCCCGGGTCTATGGCGGTGGCCGTGCTCGATGGCATTGGCGACGGCCTCGCCGGCGGCGATGAGCACGTCCATCGTCTGATCTGGATGCAGCCGGGCACGGGTCAACCAGCTGCGCAAGGCGGCCCGGGTCGGGGCGAGCTGGTTGACGTCGGCGGGGAAAGTCAACTCCAACGGGGCGGGATGGCGGTAGAGCAACAGGACCACGTCGTCCTGATAGCCGCCGTCCGGTACGAGGCGGGACATGATCTCATTGGCCAGATCATCCAGTGCGGCAGCGCGGCCGTCCTGCGCGACGCCGGCAACGCGGGAGATGCCGTCGCTCAACGCAATACGACGACGTTCGACGAGGCCGTCGGTGTAGAGCAGCAGCGTCGAGCGCGCGGGGATGGTCACCTGGGCTTCGGGGCGCGACCAGTCGGGGCGCACTCCCAGCGCAATGGTGTGGCCCCCGTCGAGCATCTCGGTAGTGCCGTCCGCGTGCACCAGGATGGGCGGCGGATGACCGGCGCTGGAGTACACCAGGTCGCCGGTGTCGGGGTTCAGCACGGCGCAGACGGCGGTGGTGCATTGCGCGCCGGGCAGCCGCGCGGCGAAGCGGTCCAGCCGGGAAAGGACGGCGGCGGGGTTCGGGTAGTCGAACAGCAGGGCGCGCCAGGCGCTGCGCACCTGCCCCATCACGGTGGCGGCGGCCAGGCCATGCCCGACGCAGTCACCGACGATCAAGGCGATGCGCCCGTCCTCCAGGTCGACGATGTCGTACCAGTCACCGCCCACCTGCAGCGGCCGCGTGGCGGCCTGATAGCGCACCGCGAACCCGCTCGGCAGCTGGGCGGGGCCAAGGATCGCGTGCTGCAGCGCCAGCGCGGTTTCGCGCTGCTGGTCCACCTGATGCACCCGCTGCAGGCCCTGGCCGAGGCGGCCGGCCAGCACGGTCAGCAAGGTCTGGTCCTCGAGGGTGAACGCCCGCTGCTCGGCCAGATCGATCCAGACCACGAGCACGCCCTGGGGATGCTGCAGCGCGATGCCCGCGCTCCCGGTTTGGGTTGCATTGGGGGTGAGGAGGTCGCCGTCGCGCAGTGAGCCAAGCATCTGTTGTGTCTCCGACGGCAGATCGGTCCACTGCACGGGCTCGCCCACCGACACCACTTGCGGTGCGCCAAAGGCGATTTCGGAAGCGCCGCGCTGGACCGGGAAGGTGACCGCCAGCACGCGGCGCGCCCGCCATAGCCGATGCAGCTCCTCGGCTGCGACGTTCACCGCTTCTTCGACGGTGTCAGTCTCGGCGAGTTCCTGGTTGAGCGCGTGTTCGCGACCGGCCGCCAGCGCCAAGGCGATGGCGGCGTGGCGGGCGAAGTCGCTGACGAGATCGAGGTAATCGTGACCGAACGGGGGTCGCTTCGGGTCGCGGGCCACCGCGATCACACCGAGCGCCACATCGTCGGCGATCAGCGGCATGACGACCGCCGAGCGCTCGCCGGCATCGGTGAATCCCTCGATCGGGTATTGAAAGGAATCGGTAATCAACGGCATGCCGCGACGGGCAACCCCGCCGGTGGTCGAGCCGTCCATCGGAACCTGCCGACCGATCACCTCCTTGGAGTACCGGCCGGCGGTCACGGCCACGACGAGGGTGTCGGCTTCGTCGGCCGGCGAATCGGGCTCCCCCGGCACCAGCAAGATCGCCTGCTCGGCATCCGCCAACTCCAGCGCCCTGTTCACGATGAGCTGCAACGGCCCCGTCTGGGGATCGCCGGACAACAGCGCGGTGGTGATCTCGCGGCTGGCCTTGGTCCATTTCGCCGATTCGCGTTCGCGCTCGAAGAGCCGCGCGTTGTCGATGGCGGCGGCGGCCGCGGTCGCCATCGCCCGCACCGCCGCTTCCTGGGAGTCGGAGAACGTTCGACCGGGCCGGTCGTCGATCAGGTAGAGGCTGCCGAATTCGGCGCCGCGGACTGTGATGGGGATCCCGAGCAGTGTGCGCATCGCCGGATCGTGGGTGTGCAGGTCGCCGGCCTGCGGCTCAGTGCTCAGATCGTCGATGCGAAGACCGTCGCCCAGCGGCAGATCGCCGAGTCGTCGCGCGGTCTCGGCGCCGATGCCCGCGCGGATGAACGAGACCAGGCTGCCGTCGGCCGCGCGGATGCCCAGGGTTCCGTAAGGGGCGCCGGTGAGCTCCATCGCCGCCTTGACGACTCGATGCAACGTCACATCCAGGTTGAGGTCCGAACCGATCTCGACGATGACCCGCACCAGTTGTTCCATCTGGCCGTGCGCCGCGGCCAGCTGTTCGTTGTCCCGGCTCACCGACGCGCACCGGTCCTGTCCGCAGCGTCCTCCCCGTTGCTGTGCATAGCTATAAACTTATAGGTCGATCGAGTGCCCATGTTCCTCTTCGTCGAAGCCGGGTCGGGCGAAGGTAATCGTTCGTTGCCCTTACCCGCCAGGACATATCTGAAACGGCGCATCAACACTTGCTGACCAACCGGTCTCCGTCGACTTATCCGGTGAGATCCAGCGGCGTGCCCCTCCCCCGAGTCGTCAGATTTCGGCAAAAGCGTGGTCGACGACGACTGCCGGCGGGGCATTCCCGCGCGAAAAGCCTTCCAGCAGCGCCCATTCCACCCCGATCGCAAACGCCGACTCCTCGCTGGCGCCCCCGGCTCGCTCGAGGCCGATCGACGCGTCATGATCGGTTGACCAGCCGCGTCCCCGGCACACGGTTCATCGTCACGGTGCGCGGTGCTTTTCGCGCATGCACTGACGCGGGCGCCTTCCTGAACGCCTAACGCTGCCCGCGTCGGGCCAGTTCTCTCACAATATCTGGACAACCGCTTGTTCAAAATACTGATTAAATGCAAGGTAGACAGGTTTCTTCCCGGTCCGGTCCAGGAATTCTTGAAATGCCTTGAATTCATGCTCCTCAGCACCCGGGTAGTTATAGAATTCATCGAAGACGATCACGGTTCCCGAGACGATATTATCCGCCAACTGGTCGAAGATCTCCTTTGCAGACGAATAGATGTCGCAATCGACATGCAAGAAGGCGATGGGAGCCGATTTCAGAACGTTCTTCTTGAACTGCGGAAGCGTCGCCTGGAACAGGCCCTTCACCAGGGTCACGTTGTGCAGGACCGGCGGCATCCACCCCTCGGCGTTGACCCGAAACGTGCCTTGTGGGACAGCGATATCGGTGCGGGCCCACTGTTCGGGAAGCCCGTCAAAGGAATCGAATCCCCAGATCTTTTGCTCTGGATTCAGAGCGGCTATGAAGTTGATGGTCTTACCGGTGCACACGCCCATTTCTAAAAACGCGCCGCGCAAGGCGACGCGGTCAGAGCCGAATTTGAGCACCGCGGCATCTGTGTTGAGAGCCTCGGCATTGCCGAAGTGATTCGTCACCGTCGCTCGCGCCGCGGGCGAATCCCGATAGTCCTTGTCCATCGGGTAGAAGTTCAGAACCTGGTGCCCTTTGTGCCACTCTTCGCTGACGGTGGGCATCTTGACCAACTGTTCCCAGTCGAATCCCGTGGTATGTGCAGAGTCTGATGTCATCGACGGTCTCTTTTCGTGTCAACCCAGCACGGCGAAGGCGAGCAATTCCACGGGCTCAACCTCCTTGCCGGATGACGCAGCATGATTCATCGGCAGCGTAAGGGCTCAGCGAGTAATTCACACCGGAATCGTCAAGGTGCCGGCCGCGTCAGCGGTCATCGCGAAGACGAGGTGCCGCGCCGCCGGTGCGGGCGGTGGGCGCCGAGGACGTCCTCGTTGGCCAGCGTTTGTGCCTGAGCGGCCAGCGTCGAGGCGCGGTTGGCGTAGGCAATTGCGTCGGCCTCGTTTGTTGCTTGCGTGCCTTCTGCGGCCGCCACATACCGTTTCGCCTCTTCGAAGCGGGCCAGCGCGTCCGATCCGATGCCGTCGCGATGCCGGGCGACGTAGCCGGAGATCTGGCGCACTCGGGCGTAGGCGGTGGACAACGCCTGCCCCGACGACGTATCGCGCCCGTCGATGCTCACCTGATTGTCGGATCCGGTGCGCCGGCGCCGGCGCAGGCGGTAGACCACGAAGATCACCACGGCCACGGCGACGACGGCGACGATGACGCCGAAGACGACCAGCGGCCAGATCGACTCTGACGAGCTCGCCTGTTTGTCCAGTCCGTCGGCCGCGGCGACCGCGGCACCGCTCCAGTCTTTGGCGTTCACCGCGGGTTCAATGTGGTTGCCGCGCAGGTCGTTCAACTCCGCTTCGGTGAGACCCTGCACCGTCGGCGGCACGTTGAACGTGTACAGCTTGGTGTTCGTGGCCACGGCCAGCAGCACGTCGCGGCCGCCCATTTTGCTCGCGCTGCGGGTTTGGTCGGCCCAGTTGTCGGGCTTGAACCGGTTGAAGTTGTCGACGTAGACCACCCACAGTTGAATGTGCCGGTCGCGGGCGAGCCAGTCGATCGCCGAGCTGACCGCCGCCCGATCGGAATCCGTCAGCACCCCGGTGTTGTCGGTGACGTGGTTGGTGAGCTTGGACGGCGGTTGCGCGCCGGCCGGGGCCGTCAACAGCAACCCCGCTGTGAGGATCGAGACGGCGGCACCGAACAGGCGAAGCATGCGCATACGGGTAATTTAGCCGTCCATTCACGACGCGGGCGGGTCCAACTGGTGTCGCATTTTGTGGGAAGAACGGCTCGATAGCCCGCGGTGGGTTGCGTCGCACCGGCGCAAACTCAATCGAAGTTGTCCATCCGAGGAGATTGATCACGACAAGGTGTGCCGGGCATCGCCTGGTCGACAGCATTTTCAGCAGCACTCGGCCCGAGTGACGGAAGGGAGCAGACAAATGGATATCTATGAAGCGCTGTACACCACCAGGATGATGCGGCGGTTGCGGCCCGATCCCATTCCGCTGGAAACCCAGGCCCGGATCCTCGATGCGGCCGTTCGCGCGCCAAACGGCGCAAACACCCAGCGCTGGCACTTTGTGGCCGTTGACGATCGGGAACTCATCCGCCAGTTCGCCGAGCTGTTCCGGCAGGCGCGCGCCCTCGAATACGAGAAGTTCAGGACGGGGACGGGACCGATGGTAGCGACGGCGCCCGGTGCGGACCCGTCCGCCCACGCCGAGACGATGCGGCGAGTGAAGGGCTCAGGGAACTACCTGGCCGACCACTTCGAGGAAGTCCCCCTGCTGCTCTTCGTCTTCGCGATCGACGACCTCGGCGGTGCCAACATCTACCCGGCGATCTGGAGTGTGTTGCTCGCCGCCCGTGCCGAGGGCGTCGGCGGCGTCATGACGATGGTGCTCCGAAATTTCGAGGACCGGGTCAACGAGTTACTGGGCGTACCCGTTGAGGAAGGCTGGACGATGTCGGCCATGCTGACCCTCGGCTACCCACGGGGCAAATGGGGTGTCGCAGCCAATCGGCGTCCCGTGCAGGAGGTTTCGTCCCGCAATCGCTGGGATGCGCCGTTCGGTGTCGAAGTGCCGCAGCCGCTGTGGCCGCCTCAGGGCGCCATGACGGGCGGTCTGGCCGCGGTAGGCTGAACTTTCGTCGGAAGGGGATTGGCTGTGCGCGATCTGAGCGACCGCCGCCCTCGGGGGTGAGCACCGCTGTGCAAGCGATCATCGCAGTTGACCGTGGCGCCGGTCCTCGTGGGCTTTCTCTGGCCGAAGTGCCCTACCCCCATGCCGCGGAAAACGACGTCATCGTCCGGGTCCATGCCGCGGGCTTTACTCCGGGCGAGCTCGACTGGCCGGCGACCTGGACCGACCGTGCGGGGCGGGACCGATCTCCCACCATTCCGGGACACGAAGTCTCTGGAGTCGTCGCCGAGTTGGGCTACGGGACAACGGGGTTGACCGTGGGCCAGCGGGTCTTTGGGATCACCGACTGGGCCCGAAACGGCACGCTCGCCGAATACGTCGCGGTGGAGGCCCGCAATCTTGCGCCGTTATCGGCACACATTGACCACACAGTGGCTGCCGCGTTGCCGATTTCCGGACTGGCCGCGTGGCAGGGATTGTTCGCTCACGCGCATCTTGTCACCGGCCAGACCGTACTGGTTCATGGCGCCGCCGGCGCCGTTGGTTCCATCGCGGTGCAACTCGCCCGCGAGGCCGGAGCGCGCGTGATCGGCAGCGGCCGTACCGACCACAAGGGCACGGTGCTGGGTCTCGGGGCCGACGCGTTCCTGGATCTGCAGCAGGATCGGCTGGAGGATGCCGGCCAGGTCGACGTGGTGTTCGACGTACTCGGCGGTGAAATCCTCGAGCGTTCAGCGCAATTAGTGCGTGCCGGCGGTGCGTTGATCACGATCGCTGAACCACCGCAGGTTCAGCCGGAGCACGCACGCACAGTCTTCTTTGTCGTCGAACCCGACCGGGCCACTCTCGTCGCCCTGGAGCGCAGAGTTGGTGACGGCCGGCTGCGCCCGATCGTCGGAGCGGTATGTTCATTGGACGAAGCGCCCTCGCCATTCGATCCCGCGTCTCGCAGCCGCGGCAAGACCATCATCGTCGTCACCGACGCGGATTAGCCAGGTGGGGATCGGTGAACGCGCCGTCGCCTACCTCATCTGGGTGTCGAGGATCAACCGAAACACCGTCAGGCCCGGCGGATGGCACTCAATGCTAGTTTCCTCCGGTGATGTTCTCAGCTACTGGTGCAGTCGCGCGGTGGATCGCCCCCTTCCTCACGGTTGCGGCCGTTGCCGGCACGGGTCTTCTGGCTGACCCGGTGCAGGCCGGTCGCGCTCCCGCAGTGCGCCTGGCCAGCGATGCCAACCCGTTGGCCGGCGCTCCGTTCTACGTCAATCCGTCGTCGGCGGCTATGCGCGCCGCGCAGCACGCCGATCCGCCGAGTCCCGAGCTGACGGCAATCGCCAATACGCCGCAGGCGTACTGGATTGTCCCCGGCGGTTCGGCCGGAACGGTCGGGAAGTACGTCGGCGACGCGAATGCCGCCGGTGCCATCCCGGTGCTGGCGATCTATGGGATTCCCCACCGCGACTGCGGCAGTTTCGCCGCGGGCGGGATGGGATCCGGCGCCGACTACCGGGGCTGGATCGACGGCATCGCCGCCGGCGTCGGCACCTCGCGGGTGGCGATCGTCGTCGAACCCGACGCGCTCGCCATGGCCGACTGCCTGTCGGGCGACCAGCGCCAGGAGCGCTACGACTTGGTTCGCTACGCCGTCGACACGCTGACCCGGGACCCGAACGCGGCCGTCTACGTCGACGCCGGTCACTTGCGCTGGCACAGCGCCGACGACATGGCCGCCCGGCTCAACCAAGCCGGTGTCGGTCACGCGCGGGGCTTCAGCCTCAACACGGCGAACTTCTTCACCACCGAGGACGAAATCGGTTACGGCGAAGCGATTTCGGGGCTCACGAACGGCTCGCACTATGTGATCGACACCTCGCGCAACGGTGCCGGGCCCGCGCCCGACTCCGAGCTCAACTGGTGCAACCCCAGCGGCCGGGCGCTGGGCGCTCCGCCTACCGCGGCCACCGCGGGCGCGCATGCCGACGCCTACTTGTGGATCAAGCGTCCCGGTGAATCCGACGGGACGTGCGGCAAAGGGGATCCGCCGGCGGGCACCTTCGTCAATCAGTACGCCATCGATCTGGCCCGCAAAGCGGGCTAGGGTTCGCGAAACCGCTTCGCCAGATACGGCGCCGTCCGACTGTGTTTCGCGCGTGCCACCTTCTTCGGCGGGCCCGCCGCAACGACCCGGCCGCCGTCGCTGCCGGCTCCCGGCCCCAGGTCGATCACCCAGTCCGCGCCCGCGACCATCCGCATGTCGTGTTCGGCCACCACGACCGTGTTTCCCGCGTCGACCAGGCGGTGCAGTTGACCATCGAGCAGATCCACGTCGGCGGGATGAAGCCCGGTCGTCGGCTCGTCGAGGACGTAGAGGGTATGCCCTCGCCGGGGTCTTTGCAGTTCGGCGGCGAGCTTGATCCGCTGCGCCTCGCCACCCGACAGCTCGGTCGCGGGCTGTCCGAGACGCAGATACCCCAGTCCGACCTCTTGCAGTGTGGTCAGGCTCCGCGCCGCGGCGGCGACGTCGGCAAAAAACGCCGCGGCCTCATCGACGGTCATCGCAAGCACGTCGGCGATCGTACGGTCCCGATAGCGCACCTCGAGTGTCTCGTCGGAGTAACGCGCTCCTTGACACGCCGGACAGGTCGCGTATGTGCCTGGCAGGAACAACAATTCGACCGATACGAACCCCTCCCCCTGGCAGGTGGGGCAGCGACCTTCGGCCACGTTGAAGGAAAACCTGCCCGCCGTCCACCCGCGGCGACGTGCCTTTGGGGTCGCGGCGAACTCGCGGCGCACGGCGTCGAACAAGCCGGTGTAGGTCGCCAGCGTCGAGCGCGGCGTGCGTCCGATGGGGCGCTGGTCGACTGATACCAGCCGGTTGATCTCCTCGGCCCCCTCTGCAGTCACCCCGACACTCGCGTCGTGATCGAGATCGACGATGCCGCCGTCGGTTTCGTCGTCGTCCGACTCGGTCGGCTCGGCTGTTCGTCCCATGCCGAGGTGGCTGTGCACGACATCGCCGAGGACTTTGACGACGAGCGTCGACTTGCCTGAACCGGACACCCCGGTGACCGCGGTGTACACACCCAGTGGCAGCTCGACGTCGAGGTCTCTCAAATTGTGGAAGCAGATTCCGCGCAGTCGCAGCCACCCGGACTGTGTGCGGGGTTGACGAGACGGCGGCCTGGTCTTCTCGAATAGGTACCTGCGAGTGATCGACATCTCGATGTCGGCCAGGCCCGCCACCGGCCCGCTGTAGAGCACGTCCCCGCCAATCTCCCCCGCCCCGGGCCCAACGTCGACGATCCAGTCGGCACGGCGTACAACATCCATGTCGTGTTCGACCACGAATAACGAATTGCCTGCGCGCCGCAGGCGATCGAGCACCTCGAGTAGCGGTTCGGCGTCGGCGGGGTGCAGTCCGGCCGACGGCTCGTCGAGCACATAGAGCACGCCGAACAAGCCGGCGCGCAGTTGAGTGGCGAGGCGCAACCGCTGCAGTTCACCGGGTGACACCGTCGGTGTGCGGCGACTAAGGGTGAGATAGCCGAGGCCGAGATCGACGAGCACCTGCAGGCGCGCGACGAGGTCGGCGGCGATCATGGTCGCCACTTCGGTCAGCTCACCGGATTGCGTGGACTCGTAGGCGGCGGCGGCATCGGTCCGAGAAGCCGTCGGGCGCAACGTGTCAGCGAGGTCGGCCAGCGGCATCGCCGTGTAGTCGGCGATGGTGCGTCCGGCGAATGTCACTTGCAGCGCCTCCGGCCGCAGCCCGGAACCGTCGCATATCGGGCACTCGACGCTGTCGACGAATTGCAGTACACGGCGACGCATCATCGCGCTGTGGGAGTTGGCCAGCGTGTGGCGGACGTGGCGTTCGGCGCTGGAGAACGTGCCGTTGTAGTAATAGTCGGCCTGCACGGGGTGCTGGCTGGGATCGATTTCGACTGTCGGCTGGTCGTCGGTGAACAGGATCCAATTGCGTTGCCGCTTAGGCAGTTTCCGCCACGGCTTGTCGATGTCGTACCCGAGCGTGACGAGGATGTCGCGGAGGTTCTGGCCCTGCCACGCGCCCGGCCATGCGGCGACGGCGCCTTCGCGGATGGTCAGCGAGGGGTCTGGTACCAGCGTCTCTTCGGTCACCCGATGGATTCGTCCCAACCCGTGGCATTCCGGGCACGCCCCCACCGCGGTGTTCGGCGAGAACGCATCGGAGTCCAGTCGTTCCGTGGCCCCGCGCGGGTAGGTGCCGGCGCGGGAGAACAGCATCCTCAGCAGGTTCGACAAGGTGGTGACGGTGCCCACGGTCGATCGCGACGTCGCCGAACCCCGGCGCTGCTGCAGCGCGACGGCGGGTGGTAGCCCGGTGATGTCATCGACCTTGGGCGCGCCGGTGGGCAACAGCAGGCGACGGGCGTACGGCGCGACCGATTCGAAGTAGCGGCGCTGGGCCTCGGCGTAGATGGTCCCGAAGGCCAACGACGATTTGCCGGATCCCGAGATCCCGGTGAAGGCGACCAGCGCGTCACGCGGCGCCACGACGTCGACACCCCGCAGATTGTGGACCCGCGCTCCGTAAACGCGCACACAAGGGTCGATGTCGTCGGTGCTCCGGTGGGACATTTTCGTCATGTTGCTCAGCCGAGTACCCCTGCTGCGGCCGCACAAAGCACACGTGGTGCGGGGCGGGGCCCTGCCAGCGCCGCCGATGTCTCCGGCAGGCCGAGCTAGACGACGGCGGAAACCGGCTCGGTCACGGTCCGCGTGGTCGCGGGAGTGGAGGTGGCGGCGCGCAGGAAGCTGCCGGTTCGCTGCGTGCCGACCACGTCGGTGGGCTGTCCGTTGAGGAACACCGCGCGCCCCGCGACGAGCACGGCGCTGACAGTGTCGTCATTGCGGTTGACCATCCGCGACATTCCGCCGTACTGCTCAACCTTTTCCTCGGCGTAGCCGTCCAGCGAATCGTCGAGCTGCGCCGGGTCGACGATCACCACGTCGGCACGATCGCCCATCCGCAGATGACCGGCGTCGATTCGATACCAGTCGGCCAATTCACCGGTGAGGCGATGCACCGCCTGCTCGATGGTCATAAACGGTGCGCCGGCCTGCTGGGCGTCGTGGACGTGGCGCAGCAACCTCAGACCGAAGTTGTAGAACGCCATGTTGCGCAGGTGTGCGCCCGCGTCGGAGAACCCCATCTGAACGCCCGGCTCGCGGGCCATCTTCTTGAGCACCTCGGGACGGTGGTTGGAGATCGTGGTGCGCCACCGCAGCGCGGTGCCGTGCTCGAGAACCAGGTCCAGGAAGGCATCAACGGGGTGCAGCCCGCCGCGGTCAATGCCGACCTGCCCGAAGGATTTTCCGATGACGGACGCATCGGGGCAGCCGACGATTTCGGCGTCGAAGAAGTCGCGGTGCCACACCCGAAGCCCGTATTTGCTGTCGTAGTCCTTGCGGAACTGCCGACGGTAGTTCTCGTCGCGCAAGAGATCGTTGCGCTGCGCCACCTGTTCTTTCAGATGCATCGCGGCCGCGCCGGAGCCGAACTCTTCGAAGATCACCAGATCGATGCCGTCGGCGTACACCTCGAATGGCACCGGCAGGTGTTGCCAGCGGAAGTTGCCGCCCAGCTTGTTGATCAGGCGGGCCGCCGGGCCCAGCGTCGCGATCACAAACGGGTTGGCCTTGATGTCGGCGGCCGAAAGCAGAGTGGTCTTGAGCTGCCTGCGGCCGATGCCCAACGACTGCATCGCCTGAGAGACGATGTTGATCGGGTTCTGAATGTCGGGACCCGCCTGCAGGATCCGCCCGCTGCGCCGCAGCAGCGACTTCAGCCGGCGAAGCTCGCGCGGTTTGGCATACGTCGAGGGCAGCGTGCGCGAGCGGCAGGCCTCGCCGTCGAGCTTGTCGAAAAGCAATTGCTGCGAAGACATCCCGACGAACCCGGCCCTCAGCGCCTCGGCCAGCATTTCCTCCATTCGTGACTGCTCGGCCTTGGTGGGTCGGATTTGCTTGCGGGTGGCGCGGTCCAAGCCCATGGTCGCTGCGCGCATGTCCGAATGCCCGATGAAGGCAGCCACATTGGGCCCCAGCGGGCGCGCCTCCAGCGCGGCGATGTACTCCTCGCAGCCGCTCCACGTCTTGTGGTGGTTGACCGTGCTGATCACGTGCTCGCGCGGAATCGCCTCCACTCGGGCGAACAGGTCACCTGCGTCTTGGCCGTCGACGTGAATGGTCGAAAGCGAGCACGAACCGACCATCACCGTCGTCACGCCGTGGCGCAGTGACTCCGACAACGACGGAGCGGTCAGCACCTCGACGTCGTAGTGGGTGTGAATGTCGACCAGCCCGGGCAGCACCCACTTGCCCTGGGCGTCGATCACCTGCGGACAGCCGGCTTCGTCGAGCGGCTGCGCGCTGATGGCCGCGACGTGACCGTCGCGGATGCCGATGTGGCGGATTGCCGAAGGTGCGCCGGTGCCGTCGAACCATCGGCCGTCCCGGATTACGGTGTCGAAGCTCACGAGGATGTTCCTCTCCTTGGGCGGCTCGTTGGCTCCCAGCATGCGGCCGCGACGGTCGCGAAGTCTTGACAGTTGCGGACGATTATTTGACAGTTGTTGACATGTCGGTGGTGCGCGGAACCTCGCTGTCGGGTTATCCGCACCTGGTCGGCGAACTAGGCGGCGATCCGTCCGAGCTGCTGCGCGCCGCCGGCATCCGGCCCCAAGATGTCGGTGACCACGAAGTCTTTCTGCCCTACCGCAGTCTCATCGTGGCCGTCGAGACTGCGGCGACGGCGACGGCATGTCCCGATTTCGGGCGGCGGCTGGCGCTGCGGCAGGGCATCGAAATCCTTGGTCCGGTCGGGGTGGCCGCGCGCACCGCGGCCACCGTCGGCGACGCCTTCGCGATTCTCCAAACCTTCCTGGCGGCCTACAGCCCGGCCATCTCCGGGCGCATCGCCCCGACTGCCACCGCCGGACAGTCGTTCTACGTATTCGAGGTTCTGATCGAGCGCCCACCCCCGCATCCACAGACCCTCGAACTGTCCCTCGGAGTATCACTGCGGATCATGCGGTTCCTGCTCGGCGCGCAGTACGCACCGTTGTCGGTGCACCTCCCGCACGAGCCGCTCACCGCGACCGCCGACTACCTCACCTACTTCGGCTGCCGGCCGGTTTTCGCGCAGCCGGCGGCAGGCTTCACCTTTCGCACAACCGATCTCGCGCGCTCACTAAACCCGGACGCGCTCGCCCATCAAGCGGTCGTGCAGTACCTGAGGGGGATCACCACACAGCAACCCGGCATGACCCAGTCGGTGCGCACCATGGTCCGCCAACTCCTGCCCACCGGTACCGCAAGCCTCGAGTTGATCGCCGCCCAATTTGATCTGCATCCCCGGGCGCTGCATCGCCGGCTGGCAGCGGAGAACACCACTTTCGGCGAACTCATCGACAGCGTGCGCCGCGAAACCGCCGAACACTACCTGCGCGACACCGACATCAGCCTGTCGCACCTGACCCGCGAACTCGGCTACGCCGAGCAGAGCGTGCTCAGCCGGTCGTGTCGGCGCTGGTTCGGTTGCGGTCCCAGCAATTACCGCAACGCGGTCCGCTCTGTCGCATCGAGCCACACCCCACCGGGGCGGAATTCCTCGGACGCGGGACGGGCTCGACCTTAGCTGATCGCGGCGAATCGCTTGCAAGACAGCGCTTTCGGGTATTGCCACCCGGTCGCGGTACGCCTCTGCTAATCGCCGGTGCGGACGCTGTCAGCTGGCCGCGCCGTTCTTGTCGCAGACGAAGCAAGTTCCCACCAGACCATCATTTCTGCCCTAAGGGTGGGCTCGTGCTTGTCGACGGCGATCACCGGGGGGCATTCAGCGGCGGACTTTACGGCTGCGGGGCCCCGAACTAATCATGAACACGTTGCGACAGCGATCTGCGCGTTTCTGCTTCGATGTGCCAGTCCGATGATGCGTGTCGTTCGGGGATCGACAGCGACGTCATCCGTGGATAGAGGATCGCTGGACCCAGCCATCGCGCGATAAAGCGGCGTAGTTCGATTCCGTCGCGCGGCTGCTGGCCGGGGTCGGTCAGGAGGGACTGCACTGTGCGCAGGGTCATTTCGGCAAGTTCATGAAGCGCGGTGGTATCGAAGCCGTGAAGCTTCCAGTCGACTTCGAGGCGGCGGAAGACCGACAAACAGAATGCGATCGCCGTGTCGGACGTCAGCGAGGTGACGGCCTCGCCCTCAATCCGCCGAGTCAGCAAATTCTCCAGCTGTGGATCACCAGCGAGATTCTCGATTCCAAACGACAGGCTTTCGACGATTGCGGTGACGGGGTCGTTCAGTCCGCGAACGTGTTCTGCGACTTGGTCAATAAAGCCGTCGACTGCACGCATTGAGCTGGCGATGAGCAGCGCGTCAGCGTTCGGAAAGTAGCGGTACACCGTCTGGCGGGTGACACCGAGCCTGCGGGCGATGTCGGCAAGGCGTATCGCCGATCCGTGCTCGGCGACCTCTTCGTCTACCGCAGTCAGAATTCGTGAAATCGCCTCCTCGTCCGATGAGGGTGTCGAACCCGCCCAGCCACGACTACGCATCCGCCGTCACAAGCCTTGCGCTGGTGAATTCGATCGGCAGAGTCGTCGGACCGGTCATTCCCAGCAGGGATTTCCACGGTGCCGGACCGACGCGACGGGTGGCGGGGAGGCGGCGGGTGAGGACTGTGAGTGCTTCCGCCAGTTCGCGGCGTGCGAGGTTCGCCCCGAGACAGTAGTGCGCGCCACCGCCGAAGGTCAGGATTGCGGGTACGTCCTTGCGAGCGATGTCGAAGCGGTCAGCATCGTCATAGATCGCCGGATCGCGGTTGGCTGCAAAGGTGTTCGCGAGTACGAAGGTCCCTGCCGGAAACATGTAGCCACCGAACTCGACATCCTCGACGGCGGCTCGCGGCACGATAGAGGCCGCAGGCGAGTGGCGCATGCTCTCCTCGACCGCCTGCATGGCAAGTTCTGGATGGTCGCGCAGCTTCGCCCATTGATCTGGATGCTCGCAGAGCACCTGCACCGACGCGGCTAGTTGGTTCCGAGTCGTATCCGTTCCGGCCATCAAGAAGCCGGCCACCAGCATGCGGAGTTCGTCGAGGTTGAGCCGGTCACCGTCGCTTTCAGCGCGGATGAGTTCGGAGAGCAGATCATCAGTGAGACTGTTTCGGCGGGCGGCGACCATGTCGTCGACGTAGGCGTCGAGTTCGCCCCATGCGCGCATGATTGCAGACTCATCGAAGGTGGCATCCGGCTGGAAGTTGAGGGCTTTGAAGATCTCCTCAGTCCAGTCCGCGAACAGCTGCCAATCCTCGCGAGGCGCGCCGAGCAGCGCGCACATGATCGGGGTCGGATAGGGACGCGCGATGTCGGTCACGACGTCGCACCGTCCGGTGTCCGCCACCCGATCGATCAGCCCGTTCACCACTTCGTGGATCGTGTCTTGCAGACGTGATGTCGCGCGCGGAGTGAACGCCTTGGAAACCAGTTTGCGTAACCGAACATGTGGGGCGCCCTCCAACCCCAGGAGGCTATTCGCCATCTTGTCGTACAACGGGCCCGAGGTGATGCCTTGCGCCGCCAGAGTGATACCGGGCGGGAGGCGGAATCTATTGTCGCGCAATATTTCCCGAGCCAAATCGTAGGACAGGATTTCCGGACCGAGGGGTCCGATGGCAATGGGCGCGCACGATTGCGCCTTTCGGACATCCTCGAGAATGTCGTGCGGAGTGGCGGTGAGGCTGTAATTGAACGTGGGGAGGCCAGCGTCGAAGACGTTGGGAGCGGTGCGGTTCACGTTCATCGGTGTCTCGACTTCCATTAGCGACCAGACGGGCGATCGTACGGACATATATGCCATCAATGTATGACCAAGCCTCAGACTTCGTCAAGGCAGGACCATATATTGCAAGGTCAGTCAACTCATCCACTGCTGCGGTCATACACGTTGCAGCTCGACGTCGCGTCGCCACATCAGGGGGGCCGGAGGGGCGGCCATGTGCTGAGCCGTCCGGTTAGCCGCAGTGGGCAGCCGTCTGGGTTAGAGCACTGTTACCTCGCGACGTTGAACGGCACACCGCTGATCAGCGCGAGTTGGCTGGCGCCGAGCACGCTCGCCTGCGCGCCGGCAAAAAAAACTGAAGTGCTCCACCTGGGCGTTTACAAGTGCTCATCATGATGCATGGTCCCGGACTCGTCGATGTACCGGACGTGCATATCGCGTCCGTCGAGGTCGATCACGGCGAAACCGAAAGTGTTCCAAGGTTCGACGCCATGTCCGGCCAGCCGCAACGCGCAACGGAGAATCCGGCGCACGGCGCTGCTCCACCGGTTGACCGGGCTCGCCCTCGAAATATGACGCTTGCGATACTCGTACTTCAGATAGGGGTCACCCGAGGCGGCGATCAAGTATGACGGGATACCGCCATGGCCCACGCATGACGTGAATTGCACACCGTCTCGGGGCTTGTACACCAGGCATCGGTGTTCATGGCCCCAGAACCAAGCATCAACGTCCCCGGTGGCGAGAATGTGGCCGATTTGTTTGCACAGCCCTTGGCCCGTGGGCCTGTAAGCGCTCCATAGCGGGTGATGCGAAAGCATCGTCGTGCGATGGTTGGGAGCCGCATTGAGTTGGCCCTCAATCCATTGGACCTGACCGTTCGATAACCGTTTGTTCCCGTACGCTGTGTCGAGCCCGAGGAGTTGCCAATTGTCGTTGCGTAGCGCGAACACGCTCTTGCGGTCCTGCTGTGCAAACCGGGAGTCGGCTAACGCTGTCCCGTAATAAGCATGGCCACCGCGGTACATGTCATGGTTGCCGCAGATGATGAACGAGCCGATGTCCTCGCCGTGTTTCACCGGCCAGTATCGCAAGAAGTTCTTTTCGTACTCTTTCTTGGAGCCGGTGAAATACACATCGCCAAGATGAATGACATATTGCTCTTTGCCCTCGTCGAGACCCTTTTTCAAAATTTTTCGGATTTCGCGCGCCACTTTCTTTGCGCGCTTGTGGCCAGAACCCCAATCACCGACGAGGACGATGCGAGCTTTGTTGGCAATCGTCACTGGCTGTGCCGGCAGCCCGCCGAAATCGACTTTGTCGTCCTTCAACTGGTACCAGAGCTTAACCACCTCCATCCATAGCCAACGCGGGTCGCCGAATATCGGCGGGTCTGTGACCTCGTACGGGCCCCAAAGATGCGTTATGCGTATCTGATCCGGCGTTTGGGCGATCCGCCCATCGACGTTGTCCTCGTCCAGTCTTGCAAAGGCCCAGGGTAGTTGCTCGAAGGCAGTGGTTAGTTCACTTTGCAATATCGCGAGGATCGGGATGCTCGGGATGCACATCCCATCCGACTCTCGGTCGCGTTCGCTCGAGAGTTCGTCACAAGCGCGATCGAGTTCGTCGATAACCTCCTGTATTTGTTCAGCGGAGAACTCGGCCAACGGTCCGCCCTCTATGTCTACGGCGGCATAGGCCGGCGGTTCGTCCTCTATGTCTACTGCGCCGGCATAGGCCAGCTCTCGGTCGTCACGTAGCTGTCGTAGCCCCCGCCCCTCGATCACTTTTTGCAAGTTAAGGCGCGTGCGTTCGGCCGTCACGAGCAAGTAGTCATAATTCACGACGTCAGCAAACACGCGCCCACTCCTGTGATGTGCCCCAACCCATTGATCGCGTCCCTTCTTGCTATCCGCACCTAACTATGACGTTGGCGGCGTGCGTTTTTGGCCTGCGACACAGATCGACGGCCATCCGGAAACATCCGGCGATTAGTGTGCCCGCCAATCGCCGATTGGATCCTAATCCTCAGCTTCCGCGTGCGGAATAGGAAACTGGATGGCCCTGATCCGGCCACGCGTTCACTCGGCCAGCACGCGGTACACAGTCGCCCGGCTTACTACAAGCGTTCCCGCGATCGTGCCGGCCGGTTCACCGCTAGCGTGCATCCGCTGAACCATTGTGAAGATTCTGACGGCATGATTCCGCCACCGTATCTCGGAAAAACTTTCCCCGCCAACCACTCTCACTACATCGTGAGCGGATCAGATGTCGTATGGCGTAGCCGCAAACAGTCAGCTTATCGCATTCGTCAATGAACAAGAGGCGGACGAAATTTCGAAGTTCCGAGCCGGTGAGGAAAACAACAACGGTGCAATCACCACAAGTTCGTTCATCCCGAGTCTTGGAGCACCGGCCTGGCTAACACCAGATCAGATCGTTGGTAAGCAAGCGCCGGCACAGGACAACGGGCTGAAAATCGACGGTTCGTATCAACCTCTGGGATCAGGCATCACCCGAAGACAACATGTCAAACATCAGCCGAGGCAATACACAGAAACGAGTGGGGCGGGCGGGCCTCGAACCCGCGACCAACGGATCATGAGTCCCTGGCCAGCGTCCATGCGACCAGGGAAAACGGTTAGCTAAGACAACCCGTGTCCCCTGCTAGATAACCAATCTCGCCGTTGCCGGCCCGGTGCCGGTACGCCCTCGGTAGGGCTACAAATCGGCCCCGGTCGCCGGGGTAGCGCCGGGGCGAGATGCGCGCGGGGCTGTTGGCTAGGATCCGCCGATTAGACGCCGAACCCCCCATAGCCGACTTTGGGTGGGACATGCGCCGGTGTTCAGATTGCGCCCGACGAACGAAGGCGCTCCATTCCGGCCGCGTCGTAGCCCGCCAGGGCGCCGAGTAACTCTTCCGTATGCTGCCCAACGCGCGGCGCTGCTGGCGGTGCAAATCGTTCGTCGGGTTTGGTCTTGATGCACGTCCCAATCAATCGCTGCGACGTCCCGTCCGGCTGAGCCTGCTCGTAGACGAGTCGGCGAGCCTTCGCGTGGTCGTCGTCGAAGAGGTCTGCTCCCAAAAATGCTGGTGCTCCTGCGATGTCAGTCGCAATGAAGAAGTCGGTCCATTCCCTGCGCGTGCGGCTCGCAAAAATTGCCGTCAACTCCTCGCGCAGCCGGGCCTCTGCCTCGACATCCTCCCCCGGCCTCCGGCGCCCCGGTTCATAGAGATCCATCCTCTCGAGTGACTCGCAGAATCTCAGCCAGAACTTGTCCTCCAGGGCGTTGAACACCACGTAGTTGCCGTCGTTCGTTTCGTAGTACTGGTAACGAAGCGAAGCGCGGATTCCCTCGCCGTAGGTGGGTTGACCGTTCGCCAGCGCTGTGAGGTGTTGGAAGTTCCAATTGATCGCAGCATCGACCTGCGCTACTTCGACGTACTGCGGCGTGCCGTCGCGCCCGGCGGCGTGCAGCGCGGCGAGTACGCCCATCGCTGCGTACAGCGGTCCCGCCAGAACACCCGTCGTCCCAGTCGCCGCCCCCGAAAGGCGTGGCGTTCCGTCGGCATCGATGATCGGCGGGCTCAGGCCGGCGAAACAATCGAAGGAAAGCCCGTGTGTGGCTAATCGGTTGTAGGGCCCATAGCTGCCCATGCCGTTGAGCACGCAGTACACCACTGTCGGGTTGACTGCGACGATGTCGTCGTAGCTGAAGCCGAGCCGGCGCGCGGTTCCGTAGCGTAGTCCGTCGATCACCACCGCCGATGTCGCGGCCAGGCGGCGAAACGCCTCTTGACCCGCAGGCGTTTTCAGGTTTATCACCACACTCTTTTTGCCGCGATTCCAGTGCGAGTCCTGCAGCTCGCCGCCGGACACCGCCGCACCGCGGAAACCGCCGCCACCAGGCGGCTCCACCTTGATCACCTCTGCGCCGAGGTCAGCCAGGTGCCCGCCCAGCGCATCCGCCGAGAACAGTGACACTTCGAGGACACGGACGTCTTTGAGAAATTCCAACACGCGACCTTTCAGAATGCGGTGCGGCTACATCATGGTGATCGACTTCAGCTCCGTGTATTCCTCGAAGCCCCAGCGCCCCTGCTCTCGGCCCAGTCCACTTTGCTTGAAGCCGCCGAATGGGCCCCCGCCGTTGAACATGCCGCGCGCCGGTAGAGACCAGCCGGGGCCCTGCCCTCCCCCTGGATTGGCTCCCAGATCGACACCGGGTGCGACAGTCTGCACCATGATGGTGCCGGTGCGGATCTGTCGGGCGACGTTGAATCCCCTTGCGGCACTGCGGGTCATCACCAGACCCGCCAGACCGTAGATGGAGTCGTTCGCGATGCGGATGGCTTCGTCTTCGGAGCGATATGTGATCACCGCCAGCACAGGACCGAACACCTCTTCCTGGCATAAGCGCATGTCGCCGCGGCAGTCGACGAATGCCGTCGGTTCGTAGTAGAAGCCGCGTTGAAGGTGTTCGGGACGTTTGCCGCCGACGACCAGCCGCGCGCCTTCCTGCAGGCCCGACTGAACGAAGGATTCAACTCTCTGACGCTGCTGATCCCTGATCAGTGGACCGACGACAGTGGCGGGATCACGCGGATCCCCGACGGTGATCATTGGAGCCATGGCTCTGACGCCCTCGACATACGCTTCGAGCAGGTGCACGGGCAACAGAAGTCTCGACGTGACGGTGCATGCTTGTCCGGCATGCATCAGCACCTGCCCGAATCCTATTCCCGCAACGTCACTTTCGTTGACATCGTCGAGAACAATATGCGCGCTCTTGCCGCCGAGTTCCAGCTGTACGCGTTTCATCGTTGCCGCCGAAAGCTCGCGGATGCGCCGCCCGGTCGCCGTCGAACCGGTGAACCCGATCATGTCGACGCCTCGGTGCGTACATAACTCCTCTCCCACGTCGGCACCGCCCACGACCACGTTGAACACTCCCGGCGGGAGGCCCGCTTCCTCGCCGACCCTGGCCAGCTCCAGGGCGTTCATCGGAGTCCAGGGGTGGGGCTTCAGTACCACAGTGCAGCCGACGGCCAACGCGGCCAAGCACTTCTGAATGTTGATCGAGAAAGGAAAGTTGAATGGAGTGATGACGCCGACCACCCCGACCGGTTCACGAACCACCGTCACGCCGCCCAGGCCAGTCGGCGAAACTATAGGCCCGCCCGGTGTCTCCACCCACGTCACATCGTGTTCGACGAACTCGCCGTAGTAGTGGGCCGCCTCGATGGCACCGCCAACCTGAATCAGGTCCGTGATGAAGCCGGTCGAGCCGATCTCGGCGACGACTAGCTCCCTAAGCTCCGCTTTGCGCTCATCGAGGATCTCAGCGAATCGCTTGATGATCTTCGCCCGCTCCCGGACGGACAGCCACGGCCACGGACCTTCGTCGAAAGCTCGCCGGGCAGCCTCGATCGCCATTGCCGCCTGCTTTGGGCCACCGTCGACGACTCGGCCGATCAACTCTTCATTGGACGGATCGATAACATCGATGGTGCCGACGGCGTTGTCGCTCAACCACTTACCGTCGATGAAGCTCTGGTACTCACGCATCAAACGAATCCGTCAGCCGCAGACTACGCCAGGGCCGGATACGCGGCGGGCTCAAAGTCGAAGACCCGGCGAGCATTACCCTGCAGCACTTTGTACTTGTCGAGGTCGGACCGGCCGTCGAGTGCCTTATGAGCGGCCTGAAGGGAGTTGGGCCACAGGCTGTCAGTGTGCGGATAATCCGTTTCGATCATCACATTGTCGACGCCGATGAAGTCGAGGTTCGCAGCCCCGAAGTCGTCCTCGATGAAGCACCCGTACATGTGGTCGCGGAAGAGCTGGCGCGGGGACTCGGGGAAAATTTCAGGATCGGTGGGCACCGGGGTCAAGCGCATCGTGGCGGGGTCAACCGCCCAGTTGTTGGCGCGCAGGTAGTGGTAGTCCGCGGCGACGTGTTCAGCACGCTCGATGAGGTACGGGATCCAGCCGATGCCGCCCTCGGCCAGCACGATCTTCAGGTCGGGGTATTTCTGCAGCTTGCCCGAGAACAGCCAGTCGGTGGTTGAGTTCGCCAAATTGAGGTTGATGTTGACGGCCTGAACGCCGAAAGGTGCGTCAGGTGATGTGGTCGGGCTAACCGAGGAAGATCCGATGTGGGTGCACAGCGGCATCTTCGTCTCGTTTACCACCGCGAAGAAATCGTCCCATGCTCCCGAGTGGATGGACGGAAAACCCAGCGGGTGCAAGTTTTCCGAGAAGGCGATGGCTTTGGCGCCCTTGCCGGCGCACCGCAGCGTCTCCTCGACGGCCAGTCGGGTATCCCACAACGGGACGATGACCATCGGGATGTAGCGACCGGGTGCCGCCGCGCACCACTCATCGATGACGAAGTCGTTGTACGCACGCACGCACTTGAGACCTAGGTCGCGGTCACCGAGATGGGCGAACATCTGACCACAGAACCGGGGGAAGAACGGAAAGTTCAGTCCCGCGATCACGTGATCCTCGTCCATGTCGGGGATGCGGGCCACCGGGTCGAAGTAGGCACGGGGCATCTCGTCGTAATTCACTGGCAGCGGGGAATACTCGGCCGGCCTTTGGTGGGCCGCGACCAAGATGCCCATCACCGACGCGCGCGCCTGGTCGTAGATCCACGTATCGACGCCGTCGATGCGCTCCACGTGTGGCACTCGATCGCGGTCGGCGGCCGACGCGCGCTCGACCCACACGTTCGGGGGCTCGATGATGTGGTCATCGACGGAGATCATCCATTGCAGATCTTGCTTGTCCACGGGTTCCTCCCTGATTTCGCTATTGGCGGTCGCCCGCCACCCACTCACTGGCCGACGCGGGCACCTGGCGTGAAGACGACGGGCAGGGCGCGGTAGCCCCGGGTGACCGAGTTCCCGTGAAAGTCAACTTTTGCCCCAGGGGGGATGGCGTAGTCAGGTATCCGATTCAGGGTCTGTTCGACGCCCACCCGAAACTCGAGTCGGGCGAGATTGGAGCCCAGACAGCGATGGACGCCAGCTCCGAACCCGAGGTGGCGGTTGGTCTGTCGATCGAGAATGCACTTGTTCGGCTCGTCGAACTCGCGCGCGTCGCGGTTGGCGGCCGCATAGTTCACGACGACCGTCTCTCCGGGACAGAACTTCTGGCCGCTTAGTTCAACCTCGTCCGCGACTGAGCGATGCAGTCCGTGGACCGAACCGGCGAACCGGATGAATTCCTCTATGGCCGTGGGCATCAACTCGGCATCGTGTACCAGTCGGTCGCGCTCCGGAGCATGGGTGCCCAAATAGAAGAAGGCGAACGACATTGCGCTAGAGGTTGTCTCAAGCCCCGCTTGCACCAGCAGAAGCGCATTCGCGACAGCGTCGTCGAAGCTCAACTTCTCGCCGTCGATCTCGGCGGCGAGTAAAACATCGATCAGGTCGTCACGCGGCGGTTCACCACGCCGTTTGTCGATCTCGTCGCGCACGCGATGGTAGAGATTCGTCATCGCACCGATTCGGACCTCTTCGCTCTCGCCATTGATCCCGAGGTCAGCGGCCTCGATGTAGAGCGGCACGTCCTCAACGGGCATGCCGAGCAAATGCCGGAAGAACACGATCCCCGGTTGCTGCCATGCGACGTCGGCGAGATCTCCGCGGCCCGATTCGATGAAGTTGTCGATCAACCCATCGGTAATCGCGCGCACCTGGGGCTCCAGGTCCTTCATCCGGCCCGGGGAAAAATATGGGTTGAGAACTTTGCGAAGCTGCTGCTGCCGTGGTGGATCCAAGTTGATCACGATGTCGCCAAACGACGTCGGGTTGCCCCCGACGGGCTTGCTGGAGAAGCTGCGCCAATCACGCAAGATCTCATAACAGTCGTCGTAGCGGGTGGCGACCCACGCGCCACCCGGAGTCTGTCCCAGGAAAGGGACATCCTGGTGGCTGAACGGTCCGTTCTCCCGCATCACCGCGTAGACCTCGTAGAGGAATTCTTGGTCGCCGAAATCTTCGTGACGAAGATCGAAATTCCGGGCATGCTCCTCCGGTGATTTGCTCACCATGGGTAGCCCCTTCCGCCCCCGGACGCGGGCATACCGACCCCGGGAGAACGCCAGCGGTCAGCCTGGACAGGCAGCCCCCAACTAGGGGCCGTCCACATTGCAGGTACGCCGCAATCGTGCCACCGTCCACGTGCCATCTGCGCCGGCCCTCGGATTTCTTGCACACGCCGAAATTAGCTTTGGCAGCACAGTAAATCGTCGGCTATATGGAGGTCAAGTCGCACTCGATAACTACCTGACAGCACTTAGGATCGACGCGCCCGCGCAGTGCGCGCGAACGGGCGGCGCGCGTGCAGGCTTCCCCCCAGCTGACGGGTGCTCGCTAAAGTATGTGCGATGACCACAGGCGCGCGGCGGCGAGTTCGTGACAAGGACGGCAAACAACGAGCGCTCCTTGAAGCGGCTGCCGAGGTCTTTGCCGAAGCGGGATACGCGGCCGCGGCGACAAAAGAGATCGCTCGTCGCGCCAACTGCTCGGAGGCAATGCTGTTCCACTACTTCGGGGACAAGCGAGGCATCTTCGAGCAAGTCGTTTCTCGGCAAATCGCGGACCTGGTCAGTGAGGCCGAAGAGCAAGTCGTGGCGGACCTGCCCGCGCGCTTCGAGGACTACATCAAGCGGCTTTTCTTCGCGAGACTAAGGATCGATGACAGGGACAGCGGTGTTCCCGGCTGGGACATTTCCGGTAGGGCGTTATCGGATCCGGACTTCTCGCTGCGCGTGCTGCAACCCAATCACGCACGCCGCACGGCCGTTATTGCCGAAGGCGTTCGCCACTACCAAGCCGCGGGGCAGATCAAGGCCGACGTCGACGCCGAGCTGTTCGCCGAACTGCTGGCTAATTTCATCATTTTCACAACGAGCCTCGGACCGCGCTGGTTTGGGACCGGCGAGTCAGATATCCGCGCGCAGATCGAACTGGGTTCCCAGATCCTCGCCAAAGGCGTGAGCACGTCAACGGCGAATCCGCCCAACAAGCGAGGCGGGCGGGTCCAACGTGCCCCTAAGGTGCGTGCTGCCGACTAAAGCTCCGACGAACCCCGCGCGCGACCAAGGTTATCGAGTCACACTTGACACCTTGGCTTTCTCGTCGCTAGCGTCGTTGCCAGCCAGGGCGCAGCCATGCGGATGCAGAGCACCCTTGCTCGATCGGTACGAGCGTGAGGACAGAAGGTGGCGTGTGTGCACTCAACGACGCGGGTAACTCACGTTCGAAAACATTGACTCGGAAAGTCGCACGGCGATGAACGCCCTGCGTGGGGTTCGTGTTGTCGAGTGGGCGACGGAAATCGCCGGCCCGTACTGCACCAAGTTGTTCGCCGACCTGGGAGCAGAGGTCATCAAGATCGAAGCACCAGGCGGGGATCCGTTCCGCCACAGAACGTTTGGCGCTCAAAACGAGGCCGGCGCGCTGTTCAAGTTCTTGAACGCCGGCAAGCGATCAGTCGTTGGCACCTCGGTGGCCGACTTGCAAGCTCTAATCGACTCCGCCGATGTATTCGTCGATTCCCTCGGCCCGGGGGCACTCGACCGAGACGCGCTGTTACGCCGCGCGCCGCACCTGGTGATCGTGGCGTTGTCTCCATACGGCTTGACGGGACCGTACCGGGACCGGCCGTCGACGGAGTTCACGATCCAGGCCGAGAGCGGAACCCTGGCGTTGCGAGGCCGTCCGGACCAACCGCCCATTCAAGCGGGTGGTCGAGTCTTCGAATGGGTCATGGCCAGCTACGCCGCCGTCGGAGCGCTTGGCGCATTGCGGCGGGTTCAACTCGGCGGTGCTGGTGAAATCATCGACTGCTCGTTGCTGGAGACTTGCCACCTCAGCGCCAGCGGATTCGCCGACATCTATTTTGAGCTGGCCGGTCGTCCCCCGTTGACCGTGCCGGCCCGCCAGGTTGAGATCCCTTCCATCGAACCGACCGCGGACGGATGGGTGGGCTTTAACACCAATACCCGCCAACAATTCGAGTCTTTCCTGGCGATGATCGGCCGACTGGATCTGCTCGACGATGACCCGGCGTGGGCCCTCGCCACGACGCGGTGCGAACGGCGGGAGGAGTGGAATCAGATGGTGCGGGAATGGACGACGCAACGTTCCACAGACGAGATCGTCGCGTTGGCCTCCGATCTGCGGATCCCCGTCTCACCGGTCAACAATGGCCAGACCGTGTTGGACCACCCGCAGTTCGCGGCGCGCGGCGTGTGGGGCACGTACGCCGACCGCAGCTTCACCCACCCGTTGGCGCCCTACCAGATCAATGGCGTGCGGCCCGCCCCAACAACCGGTGCTCCTTTGCTCGGCGAAATGGCAAAAGCGCCCACCCACAGCAGGATTGCGACCTTTGCCGACCGTGCGCCGCGACTTCCACTGGAAGGCGTACGAATTCTCGACGCGACAGCGTGGTGGGCGGGCCCCTCCTCCACCCACGTTCTCGCCGCGCTAGGCGCTGACGTAATCCACCTCGAGTCGACGGATCACCCTGACGGCGCACGGATGGCGGCCGCAGCGTTCGCCGATCAGCCTCAGTGGTGGGAGCGGTCGGGGATGTACCTGGCGACCAACGCCAACAAGCGAGGACTCACCCTCGACCTGTCCTCTCCCGACGGGCGGGAGTTGTTGTTCGGACTCGTCGAATGCTCGGACATTCTGGTCGAGAACTTCTCGCCCCGCGTCTTCGACAATTTCGCCATCACGTGGGAGGCCGTGAGTGAGCGCAACCCTCGACTGGTGATGGTCCGGATGCCTGCGTTCGGGCTGGACGGACCATGGCGCAACAACGTGGGTTTCGCGCAAACGATGGAACAGATGACCGGGATGGCTTGGGTGACCGGCCACGTGTACGACCAGCCGCGAATCCCCCGCGGCCCGTGTGACCCACTGGCGGGAATGCATTCCGCTTTCGCCATGCTCGCAGGACTCCGGCGACGCGACGAGACCGGCCAGGGGTGCTTCATCGAAGTATCGATGGTTGAGTCCGCGCTCAACGCCGCCGCCGAGCAGGTTGTCGAGTTCACCGCCTATGGGAATCTGATACCGCGGCTGGGAAATCGCAGCCGTGAAGCCGCCCCACAAGGGCTCTATCAATGCGCGGGGACCGAGCAGTGGCTGGCCATTTCGGTCGCCACGGACGAGCAGTGGGGCCTATTGAAGTCGGCTCTGGGTGAACCGGATTGGGCGAATGACACCACGTTGGACAGTCACGAAGGGCGTGTGGGGGCACACGATCTGATCGATAAGCATCTCGAGCAATGGGCTGGCGACCGCGATTCCGCGGCCGCGGCAGAGTTGCTCGTTGAATATGGTGTTCCGGCTGCGGATTTAGCAGACGCCAGGGTCGGTTCGATGCACCCTCAGTTGGCCGCACGTGGCTTTTTCGAAAGCCTCGACCATCCCATCGTGGGAACACATCACGTGCCGGCGATTCCCTTCAAGTACCACAGCGTTGACAAGTGGTATCGCTCAGCGGCGCCGACGTTGGGCCAGCACAACGGGAGCATCCTCGGCGACCTACTCGGCCTCGACGCCGCATCCATCGCAGTGCTCACAGAAAAAGGAGTCATCGGAACCAGACCAGGCGGATTGGATTAGACAACGTGAAACTTCATGTCGACAGGGAAATGTGCCAGGGCCACAGCCGTTGTTACGCAACGTATCCCGAATTGTTCGACATCGACGACGAAGGGTACGCCTTCGTCACCATGGAAAATGTTCCCCCCGAATGGGAAGACCGGGCGCACAACGCGATCGCGAACTGTCCCGAGCGCGCCATACATATCGTCAAGGAGTCGCCGTGAAGACCAAGGGAGCAGTTCTTTGGGGGCTGAACGAGAAGTGGTCGGTGGAAGAGATCGAGCTCGATCCGCCGCAGGAAGGCGAGCTGCTCGTCGAGTTCGAAGCCACCGGCCTATGCCATTCCGACCACCACATCCGCACCGGCGACATGTACGGGGTGAGTTTTCCCTTGATAGGTGGACACGAAGGGGCGGGCGTCGTTCAAGAGGTTGGCCCGGGAGTGCGCGATGTGGCGGTGGGAGACCACGTGGTCACATCTTTCCTGCCGGCGTGCGGCCGCTGCCGCTGGTGCGCCACCGGCCGTCAAAACCTCTGTGATTACGGGGCGATCATCCTCGCGGGAGTTCAAGCCGACGGCACCTTCCGGCGCCGAGCGAGAGGACAGGGTATTGGCGCCCTCTCCGGCGTCGGAAGTTTCGCGCAGTGGGGGGTCCTGTCCGAAGCCTCAGTCGTCAAGATCGACAACGATGTGCCGCTATCGCGCGCATGTCTTCTCGGCTGCGGCGTAACCACCGGCTGGGGTTCGGCCGTCAATACCGCGAACATCAGTCCCGGCGACGTGGTGATCGTGTTGGGCTGCGGAGGGATCGGCAGCGGTGCCATTCAGGGCGCGCGGCTGGCGGGAGCGGAGCAAATCGTCGTGGTCGATATCGAACCGAGCAAGCGCGACAAAGCGTTTCAGTTCGGAGCTACTCACTTTGCCACCTCGATGGAGGAAGCAACCCAGTTAGTTGGCGAGATTACGCGTGGAGTCATGGCCGACTCGGCGATCCTGACGCCAGGCGTGCTCGAAGGGCCGATGATCAACGACGCGCTCAATGCGGTGCGGAAGGGCGGTGCCGTCGTGGCGACCGCCCTGGCGTCGATGTCCGACGTGACGCCGACCCTGCCGCTGACCTTGTTCACGCTGTTCCAGAAGCGCCTCCTGGGCAGCCTGTACGGCGAGGCCAACCCGCGGGCCGACATCCCACGACTGATCAACCTGTATCGAAGTGGCAAGCTGCTGCTCGACGAGACCGTCACCACCGAGTACAAGCTCGACGACATCAACGAGGCCTACGACGACATGCTCGCCGGCCGCAATATTCGAGGGGTGATAATTCATGAACACTGAGTCGCGTGGAAGGCAGATCCGCTCCGGTCGCTAGGCGCGCAGTTAGCTGCGAGCGCCCGTCTCGGGATGTCCCTCGAATGGACTGAGTGATCCCACGCCGAGTTTTTCGCCACTGGCCCGAACGCACGGTCGCGAGCGCGCTCAACGGGAGCTCGGGTAATGAGGATATCTGCGTACTGCCATTTGACAGTACCGGAAATGGGTATAGTAGATTTCCCGTCCGCGAGAGTATGCTTCTCGCTGCAGCTAATCAGGGGTCCGTCGACGCAGGCTGACGCAGCAGTGGTACGTCGACCCGCGAAGTTGGGGCAATATGGTGGTCCTATGGCGTCGTTCTGGATAGGGGGACAACTGTGACTTCAGGTGAACCCCTCGCTGAGACCGCTGGCGCCAGGGACAGCACGAGGGGCTGGCAGGAACGAGCGATCGAGCGTCGCCTCGGCGAGGCTCGCGCCTTGGCGGTCGCACGCAGTACGCAGTTCATGGCGACCGCCTTGGAATTGGTCCAGGAATCGGGCCAGGCGAACTTCACTCTGCAAGCTCTCGCAGATCGAGCGAATCTCAGTGTTCGCACCTTCTATCAACACTTCGCCGGGAAGGACGAACTCCTGCTGGCGTTGTACGAAGATGTGACCGCCCAGTACACCGAGGCGGTACGAGTTCAGGTGCAGGGAGCCGATGGCCCCATGGCGCAACTGGAGGCGTGGTGCCGTGCCGTTCTCTCGCGGCCGGGCGCGTCGCAAGAGGTAGGCGCCCGTCTGGTGCTGATTTACAACCTGAGCCTGGAACTGGATAACCCGGAAGCGTTTGCCAAAGTGTGGGAGCCACACCGTCAGTTGCTGACCCAGATCCTGACCGCATGTTCACAGGCAGACCTGATTCGACAAGACCTCACGGTGAAGCAGTTGACGTCTCTGCTGGGCTCGACGATGACATCTCTGGGGCAGTACAACGCGCTGCACGGCGGTATCGAGGAGACCGAGTTGACGGAGGATGTCGTCTGGTCCTGGTGCAAGAAAGCCGTTGCCCGGTCGACAGCGACGTCAGGCGACGGGTAGCGGCCCGCCGTCTTGTAGCGGCGGGCATCGGGGTGGGGTGTCAACCTCCGACAGGGGCTGTTGCGACTGCAGACGCGCGGCAGCTAGTTCACGTAACTCGCCGACTCTGACTTTGTCACTGCCGGTCAGCGAAATGTCGTCATCGTCGAAGAACAGCACGTGACGTGGCACCTTGTAACTCGCGAGGCGCTCCCGGAGAAACGTTCGTATCTCCTCGGCCTCCATACTCGAGTCGTCTTGTGCGACAACGCAAGCAACGACGACCTCACCCAGCGTCTCGTGCGGGACACCAACGGTTTTGGCCACCTTGACGCTGGGATACCGGGCCAAGATCTCGTCGACTTCCAGCGGCGAGACATTAGCACCGCCCGTCTTGATAATCTCGGTAAGCCGGCCCGTCCAGAACAACCGCCCGACCTCATCGAGGTACCCTCCGTCGCCAGTATGAAAGAAACCTTCGGCGTCGAGCGTCTCATCAAGCGGCGTGCCGATATAGCCGAGCATGAGCGTTGGCCCCTTGACACAGATCTCGCCGCTCGTACCTCGCGGCACAACGCCGCCGGTCAGGGGATCGACGATCTTCAACGTCACGCCTGGTAGCGCAACGCCCCAACTATTGGCGTGTTGCTCAGGTGGTGTGTTGAGGCCGAAAATTGTTGAGATCGTGAATGTTTCAGTATTACCGTAGGCATGGTCGGGCAGATACCACTCGTGGAAGACCGTTGGGTGACGTGCGATCGGCGTCTTGACGTCTGCGAATTTCATGCTGCTGAGATCGACAGAGGACCAGTTGGGGGCAGCCTCGATCTGGGCCCACTGGTGCGGCCATGCGAACGGGTAATTCACCCGCTCGGATGCCATCAACTCCAGCGCTTCGGCGGCAGCGAACGTCGACTGCAGCACCAAGCATCCGCCGGCAGCGAGCGTCGCGCCCAGCGACATGACGAAATTTCCCGACCAGAAGTAACCGTTGGCCGACCAGCAGCGAATGTTGTCTCCCGGCTCGAAGCCGCATACCCGCCGGAAACGCCACATCTGGATGGTCATGCCGCGATGCGCGTTGAGGATGCCCTTGGGCTTGCTGGTCGAGCCCGACGAAAAGAACAGGGCGCCTGCGTCACTCGGCTTCGCCGCCGTAGCCGTTGCGATGACCAGTTCGCGCGGTTGCCCGGCGCCGCGAGTCAAGAACGTGGCCCAGTCGTCGGCACCCGGACCCGGCTGACCGACCAGCACGAGATCGCGCAGGAACGGCAATTTCTCCGATTGCAGCGGCGCAGAGTGACTTTCAGCCAGCTCGGGCACGAGGTCGGCCAGCACCGCGAGGAAGTCCGTCTTCAGCACCTGACGTTCGAAGAGCAACAGCGCGACGTTCGATGCGGTGAGCAGATACTCGAGCTCGCCCGGTGTGGAAAAGGTGCTCAAAGCCACAGCAACACCGCCGGCCATCGAGATGCCGAAGAACGCAGCCACCCACTCGGGACGGTTGGTCATCAGCAGGCCTACCCGGGTGTCTTTCCCGACACCACTCGCTCGCAGGGCAGCCGCCACCTGCACGGCCTGCTCCCACAGCTCGTTATACGTCCACCGGGTGGTGTCCCCGTCCGCCGAGTGGAACACCAGAGCCTCGCGCTCGCCGTACATCGACGTGACGTCGCGCAGGAAACCGGGCAGTGTGAGTGCGCCGAGCCCGGGCTCCTCGCTCAGTGGCGGACCTGCCGAGATCGACGGAGCTGGTGCAATGTTGGTCGTCATCGAGGGCCTGGGTCGCTCAGAACGGCAATTCGATCTCGGCCGTGCACTTGACGAGCTCTTCACCGTTCTGGTTCTTCAGGTGCACCCTCACCTGAACGAGCGGCATACCCCACGCCGACTCTGACTGCTTGTCGATGACCTCGCCCTCGAAGTACGTCACGTCGCCTTCGAAAGCGGGGCCGCGGAAGTCGGCTTTGCTGTGCCGCACCATTCCGTTGTGGCCTGCCCAGTAGGCGAGATAGTCGGTACACCACGCCCCCATCGTCGCGCCGTAACCGTACGCGCGGACCATACCCACTTCGCTTGCGCGATCGGCGTCGATGTGGCCTCGTGACGGTCCGAGGTAAAGGCCGTCACGCTTGCGCGGATCGATAAACGCGTCTTCCTCGTCGAACGCGAAGTCTTTCCCGAAGCCCGGATTCTGATACACCCACGGGTCGTCGACACCTTCTGGCGCGACCCAGTAGAACGAGCCCCAGGTGTTGAAGACGAACGCGCGATACTCGGTGGTGAAAGTGGCGATGCTGTGCGGCCCGATGACCCGCCGCGGCAACGTATCCCCCACCTTGACCTCGTCGAAATGTGGGGAAATGCCGGCCCGATTGGATTCCAGCCAGTCCCGGCGGATCCGGTCGACCTCCTCGAGTTCCAACTGCGTCCAGCGCTTGATCTCGCCGAGTTGGTTTTCGAACATCCCGCGCTTGGTCGCCTCTTCGTAAAGGTAACGAATGGCAGTGGAACGTTCGCGGGCCACCAACACCCCGTGCTGGTTCTTGTGGACGGTGTCGCCTCGCGAAAACATCGTCGGCCCAGCGAATTTCGTCTCGACCACTTTGTAGTCATGGAAACGACGCTGCTGAAAGAGCTGGTCCCCCGGGCGCACCGGGCAGCCGTAGAACCACCATTCCTCGCCACCGAAGATCAAGTGACTCGTCGGGATGTGACCGACACAGGCAGGTGCCGCGCCGTGCCCGTAATCGAGTGCGACCGCAATGGACTGCGGAGCGATGAGGCCGCCGAAGGCCGAATCGCGAGCAAATCGCTCATCCCAGTGCAAGGGGTTCGGATAGTCCATCGCCATGACCCAGCGACGAATGTCCGATGAGCTGCACGGATCCCACAACTGTCCGCCGCCGATGGGCTTCCCGACCCGATGGTCGACGTCGGACACATCCATCTCGACACGCGACTCTTCATCCGCTGCCGAACTCGGCTGCCTTGCCATAATGCCTCTCCTGCTCGGTGGTAGCGGTGGCCGCGATGACCGGCGGGCCGCCCGGTCGTGCACTCAGCGCTCGCACGACGTCCTCGAGCAACTGCACAAAACCCGCCCGCGAGGCGATATCCGTCAGCCCAATACCGCTCATGACGAAGTGCGCTAACGCTGAATGCTGCTATTCGCTCACGTCGATTGTCAACCATTGCCTACGTTGACTTTCAATTCAGGAGAACAGTATTCTCACGGTCAGACCTTCAACGGAGACGGAGCGAGCGTGCTTCTTGAGCTCGACGACGACCAGCGCCTTTGGCGCGACACAGTCAGGGAAGCGGTGGACAAGCAGTGTCCGCCCTCCTTGGTCCGCCAAATCGCCGAAGGACGTTCGACCCCCGACGATCTGTGGCAGCGGTACCGCAATCAGGGCTGGACGGAACTGGCCGACGCAGACAACATGATCGAACTCATCCTCGTCCTCGAGGAGCTGGGACGCGCGTCCGATCCGACACCGTTTCTTGCTTCACTCACCCAGTTCGCGCCCTTGGCCGGGGACCACTACGACCCTTTCCAGGCCGGCACCGCGGTCTGGGAAGGGGTCACCACTCGCAGTCAAAGCGACGGCTGGGTCCTCGACGGTGTGGCCCGATTTGTCCTCGACGGTGATCGCGCAGATCGCCTCGCAGTCACCACTGCATCGGGGGTGTTCATCGTCGACCGAAGCGCGGTACTCGCCCGCCGGGTCACGACATTCGACCCCATCCTCCATGTCGCCGACCTCTGGTTCGATTCCGTCCCGGTCGACGAGCAGGATCGTGTCCGTACCGACGGCGAACGGGCGCTGCAGATCGCGCTCACCGGCGTCGCGATCACCACTGTCGGTGCGTGTCAACGCATTCTCGATCTGACCTTGGATCACCTCAAGCAGCGTCAGCAGTTCGGGGTCGTGATCGGGTCATTCCAGGCGCTCCAGCACAAGGCCGTGGACATGTACGTGGCGATCGAGCGCGCCCGCGCGCTGGCCTACTTCGCGGCGCTCACCATTGCCGCCGACGATCCGCGCCGTCGCCTCCTGGCCCGGATGGCGAAAGCCGCTGCAGGCGAGGCACAGTCGCAGGTCGTCCGCAGCGGGATGCAGTGCTTCGGTGCGATGGGACTGACCTGGGAGAACGATCTGCAGTTCGCCGTCAAGCGCGCCCGGGTAGGCGAAGTGTTGCTCGGCAGCGCCGAAGAGCACCGCGCATTCGTTGCGAAGGAGTATGGTGCAGCTGACTTTTGACGACGACGTCGAAGCCTTCCGGGCCGAGTTCGCGGCGTTCCTCGACGAGCATACGCCATCGGAAGCCCTCACCCGGGAGCGACCGCGCTCGGTGTCGCACATGCCGCAGTGGGCCAGGGACTGGCAGCGCCTGCTGTTCGACCAAGGGTGGCTGCTGCCCGCCCAACCACCGGAGTTCGGGGGGCGCAACGCGACGGTCCTCCAGCAGTTCGTCCATCTCGACGAACTGTGTCGCCGCAGGATCTTCCACAGCTTCAACCCGCAGGGCGTCAACATCGTTGCGACATCGTTGATCTCGTTCGGCACCTCCGAACAGAAGCAGCAGTGGGCCGTACCGGTGCTACGCGGTGAGAAGACAGCTTCGCTGGGCATGAGCGAGCCCAATGCCGGTTCCGACCTCGCCTCGCTACGGACACGCGCAGTCCGCGACGGCGACGATTTCATCGTCACCGGCCAGAAGGTGTGGACGTCGGGAGCCCACGACGCCGACTTCCTGCTCGCCTTCGTGCGCACCGATCCCGATGCGCCCAAGCACAAGGGCATTTCAGCGTTGGTGATCCCGACGGACAGCGAAGGCCTCGTCTGCCGGCCCTTCGGTGACATCGCCAGCGCCGACAATCTGGATTTCAACGAAGTGTTCTTTACCGATGTCCGCGTCCCCGCAGAGAACCTGGTTGGCGAGCTGAATCAGGGTTGGCGAGTGGCCAACGGTTCACTCGGCCAAGAGCGGACCATGATGTGGCTGCTGTTCGCCGACCGGCTCGACAACCTGATCGCCGACTGCCGACCACAGTCGCCAGTCGGGCAAGACCAGTACGCGTCGATGATCATCGACTACCACGCCCTACGCGCACTGGGTTCAGCCGCGCTGGGCCGGGCCGCGCGCGGTGAAGCCGACACCTCGTCGATCTCGTTACTCAAACTCCTCGGTTCCGAAGCCGAGTGTCGCGCCGCCGATGTCGTGCTGTCGACGTCCGGAATCGACGGCCTGCTCCATCCCGTCACCGGTCGCTATCAGCACATGAACAACGACGAATATTTCGCCAGCGGCTTCGAGCGCTACACCCGGGGCGTGGCGGCCACCATCGCGGGCGGAACGTCGGAGATCCAGCGCAACATCATTGCTCAACACGTACTCGGTCTTCCCCGTGGCTGATCACGTCGTAAGACAGGAGAAGCGCTGTGGCTGAGACTGATTGGTCAGGAATGGAATTCCTGGTGGTCCGTCGGCTCGGTGGTATCGTCACGGTCCGCCTGAACCGGCCGGCGAAAATGAATGCCATCAACAGCGGCATGGAGAAAGAATTCTACTCCGTCCTCGCCGACTGCAACCGCATCGACAGCGTCAAATGCGTGCTGCTCTCCGCAGAGGGCCCCAACTTCTCGTCGGGACACGACATCCAGCAAGTAGCCAACGAGACCGTCGGCGGACAGGAACCCGCGACAATCGAGGACAAGTACTGGGTCCACACCGGAGACCTGTTGCCTCCGTGGCGATTCACCAAAGGTCTCGTCGTCGCGGCCAAAGGCTTCGTCGGGCCCCACGCGAACACGTTCCTTCTCGCCGCCGACGTGGTCATCGCAGCCGAGAACACCCGCTTCAGCTGGGAAGAGTCTCGGGTGGGGGTCGGTGCTCCCTACGGACCCTACGCACTCATGCCGTTCCACTTCCCCATCCGAGTGATGAAGCAGCTGTGGATGACAGGGGGATGGCTGGACGCGCACACCGCGCGCGACCTGTTCTACGTGAACCGCGTCGTCCCGCTGGGCGAAGAAGAAGCCGTCGCGATGCGCTTCGCCGAGCAGATCGCGCAAATGGAGACCGGTGACCTGGTCGCAAACAAGCGCGGTACACACCGGCTTTACGAAGCGGCCGGGCTTTCGGCGATGGTCGATGTGGGCCGAGACCCCTATGCGCCCGACGCGCAGGCAGCCGTCGCCAAGGAACACCACCTCCGTCTCATCCACGAGAAAGGCGTCAAAGCTGCGGTGCAGGCGCGTGACTCGGGTTGGGACGACGAGGTGAGCAAAGTCTGACGTCCCCATGTTCCGCCATGATCTGCGCACCGAATGAATGTCGAGAGAGGTAACGCCAATGCCCGATGCTGACGCGATCGTCGCAGCGATCAACAATCACTGTGAAACGCTGAGCGACCACGACAAAGAGGGCTGGCTGGCGTTGTGGGCCGATGACGCCGTTCTGGAAGACCCGGTCGGGGTTGACACCTACACCGGGCTCGAGAGCCTGCGAACCACGTTCTGGGGCATGGTGTCTGATCTGTCACCGATGAAATTGTGGCTCGAGCGCGACATCGTCATCTGTGGCAACGAGGCGATTGCCATCCTGCAGGGTGTCGTCACCCGCAACGGCGCCTTGCAGCACGTCGGCCCACTGATCGACCACTTCAGCTTCAACGACGCCGGCAAGATCTCGATGATGCGCGCCTTCTGGAAGTACGCGTGACCTTGCCGACCCGGGAAACGTTGCCGGCCATCGTCAGTCGGATGGCCGCCACGGACCCGCGTCGGCACTTCATCCGGACCGTCGACGGCGACGCGGCAACGTGGGCCGAACTGCAGGAGTCGATGACGCTGTGGTCGGCACGCTTCCTCGCACTGGGCGTCGGCCGCGGGGATGTCGTGGTCACCGTCCTAGAAACCGGCCTGGACTCGGTGGCTGTGTGGCTGGGACTTGCGAGTATCGGCGCGGTCGACGCAGCCACCAACCCGGAATTCCGTGGCCGTATGCTCGCCTACACCATCAACAATTGCGCACCAGCGCTGCTCGTCGTCGCCGCACGCCACCTCAGCGTAGTGGACGCTGTCGCTGCTGAACTACAGACCGTCACAAGGGTTCTCGTCATCGACGACCATGACGAGCTACCGATCCCGGCGACCTCGCTTCCTGCCCCGACCCGGCCGGCCGACATCGACGCAGACCTCGCCGAGGCGAAGCGCGTGATGACCGAGCCGCAGTCCCACGACATTGCCTGTATCACCTACACGTCGGGAACCACCGGGCCCTCCAAGGCCGTGCGTCTGCCCTGGGGTCAACTCCACTCGATCAATTCCGGAACCTTCCCGCTCGAAGACCTCACGCCGGACGACGTCTTCTACTGCACGACGTCACATGCCCATTTCGGTTCCAAATCCATCCCCTTCAACGCTGCCATGGTCGGTGGCCAGGTCGTCATGCGCCCACGATTCGCGCTCAGCGCCTTCTGGCGCGACATACGCGAATTCGGCGTCACCACAGGCATGTTGGTCGGATCGATGGCCGACGTGCTGCTGCGCGATCCCAACAGTCCGGACGGCCCCACCACGTTGACCAACCTGTTCATGGCTCCGCTGGGCAACAGTTATCGACAGTTCAGCGAGAGATTCGGTGTACGCATCTGCACCGTGTACAACAGCACTGAGGGCGGCGTGGCGATCCGGTCGGGGTGGAACCCCGCCAACGCGCACACCGTGGGCCGACTCCGGCAGGGTTATCCGGATTTCGAGGTCCGGCTGGTGGACACCAACGATTACGAAGTTCCGGACGGCACCCCCGGAGAATGCGCGATCAGGGCGCGAGAGCCGTGGGTGATGAACGCCGGATACGTGAACGACGACAGCGCAACCGCGTCAGCGTGGCGCAACGGCTGGTTCCACACCGGGGACGCGCTCGTCCGAAACGCCGACGGCGAGTACACATTCGTCGACCGGCTCAAAGACGTGATCCGGCGACGGGGAGAGAACATCTCGTCGTTCGAAGTCGAAGCTGACGTGCTGCAGAATCCGGAGATTGTCGAGTGTGCCGCGGTCGCGGTTCCGGCGGACTCGGTGGAAGACGAGGTTCTTCTGTTCGCGGTGCGCCGTCCGGGTTCGTCGATCACCGCGCCCGAGTTGGCAGCGAACCTCGCGAGCCGGATGACCCGTTTCATGGTGCCCCGGTACATCGAGTTCATCGACGAACTGCCGAAGACCCAAGCAACGTTGCGCGTAATCAAGGCCGATCTTCGGCAACGCGGCATCGGCCCGCACACCTGGGACAGCCAGAACCAAACGGCTCGCATGTCGGCGAGCACGACTGCCAACAAGTGATCGAAAGTAGGCACACCCGTGACGACTGAGCATTCCAATGGCGCGACGAATTGCCCTGCCAACGGCGGATATTCGGATCTCTTGGAGAGCGTGTCCTTCATCGACCCGGCCGTGCAAGAGAAGCCGTTCGACTACTATCGCGCGCTACGTAACTGCGACCCGGTTCACTTCGAAGAAGACCTGGGCATGTATTTGGTGTCACGTCACGAAGACTTGATGACGGTGCTTCGCGACCCTGTGGTGTTCTCCCAAGAGCTCGGCTACTACAAGCACATGGCGAGCGGCCACCTCGACGCGATCAAAGAAGTGCTGGAGCGCGAGGGCGGCGGCTTCTTTCCCGACGTCGCCAACATCGATCCGCCCAAGCACACCCGGGTGCGCCGGCTGTTGTCCCAGGCGTTCAGCAAGAAGCGGATGAATTCCCTTCAACCCCAATTCGAAACTCTCGTCAACAGCTTGATCGACGGCTTCGTCCATCGTGGACGCGTCGACGGTTTGCACGATCTCGCGCTGCCGATGGCGATCGCGTTCAGCCAGCAGCAACTGCAGGTCGATGACCTCGACATGGCCACCATCAAGCGTTGGGGCAGTGCCTACCTGTCCCAATTCAGCCTGCAGAACACTCGAGAAGACATGATCGCCGCGGCGCATGACCTTGCCGAGATGCAGCGCTATCTCATCGATCTGGTGCGCCGACGCATTGACAAGCCGGAAGACGACATGCTCTCCGACATCATCACGGCACCCGCTTCCGACGAGGAACCGTTGAGTTTCGACGAGCTGGCCGCCACTGCACGCATGTTGCTGATCAACACCCACGACTCGATGTCGACAGCCTTCACCAACATCCTTTTCCAGGTCGCGACCAATTCGGAAATCGGCGAGCAGTTCTACGCGGCCGGCCACGACGACGCGCAGATGAGCAAACTCATCGAGGAGCTGTTGCGGCTCGAACCTCCGGTACGTGCCCTATCGCGGGTCACCACGGCCCCAGTGAACCTCGGTGGCGTCGAGTTACCGCAGGGCGCACATCTGCTCATCTTGTTCGCCTCGGCCAATGACGACGATTCCGTCTTCCAATGCCCGCGCCAGTTCGACACCAGCCGCATCAACCTCAGGAAGAGCATGACGTTCGGAGCCGGCACTCATTTGTGTCTGGGAATCGCATTGGCACGAATGCAGCTGCTGGCCGCGGCGCGACAGACCGCGCTGAGACTCCCCGACCTACGCCTGGCCGTGCCGGTCGAGGACATCAGATACCTTCCCAACGCCGCACTGCTGGCGATGGAAAGCCTCCCCCTGGCGTTCACCGTCCGACCGACAGAGGAGCCACGCCGATGACGTGTGAACCGACAACTCTGCCTGATACAGAAGGTGTGGACATCCCCGCCCTCCGCGAGCGGTACCGGTGGGAGCGCGACCGTCGGCTCCGGCCAGAAGGGCAGGCACAGTATGCCCCGGCATCGGAGACGAGCGCCGGACTCGACTACAGCGATCCACACCTGCCGCGGGTGTCACGCCCGGCGCTCAACGACGAGATGGATGTGGCAATCCTCGGCGGCGGTTGGGCCGGTGTCTTGGCCGGCTACCATCTGCGCAAGGCAGGGGTCGAAGACTGTCGGATCATCGAACAGGCCGGTGATTTCGGCGGAGTTTGGTACTGGAATCGCTATCCCGGCCTATCCTGCGACAACGACTCCTACTGTTATCTGCCGCTGCTGGAAGAGATGGGATCCGTTCCGTCGAAGAAATTTGCAGACGGCCTCGAGATCAGAACGTATTGCCAAAGTGTCGCCAAACGGTTCAATCTCTATCAAGGCGCGCTGTTTCACACCTGCGTCAACGCGTTGACCTGGGATGAGTCCATCTGCCGATGGCGCATCGGAACCGATCGGGGTGACGACCTACGGGCCCGGTTCGTGATCGTTGCCATGGGGCCGATCAACACGCCGAAGGTGCCGCGCGTGCCGGGTCTCGACGACTTCGAGGGCGAGATGTTCCACACCGCCCGTTGGAATTACGGCTACACCGGCGGCAGTCAAGAGGAGCCCATTCTGGACAAGCTGGGCGACAAGCGGGTGGCAATCGTCGGTACCGGCGCCTCGGCAATCCAGGCGATTCCCTATCTGGGGCGATACGCGCAACAGCTGTTCGTCCTCCAGCGCACAGCTTCCACCGTCGACGAGCGTCACAACACCCCGACCGACCCGGACTGGATAGCCGGCCTACAACCCGGCTGGCAACGAGAACGCCAAATGAACTTCCACCGGGCTGCGCTCGACGGTCTGATACCGGGTGAGCCGGACCGGATCTGCGACATCTGGACGGAGATCAACCGCAATCTCTCAGCGCAGTTCGAGCAGACCGGGTGGCCGCAATCACCGGAGGAGTTTCTCGCGGTACGTGAAGTCATGGACTATCGCGTGATGGAGCGACTGCGAGCTCGCGTCGACGAAACGGTGAAAGATCCCAATACAGCGGCGATCCTGAAGCCGTGGTACCGCCACATGTGCAAGCGGCCGGCGTCAAGCGACGATTACTACCCCACGTTCAACAGATCCAACGTCACGCTTCTCGACGTGTCACCCAAACAAGGTGTCGAGCGCATAACCAGGCGCGGCTTCATTCACGAGAACACCGAATACGAAATCGACTGCATGATCTTCGCCAGCGGCTTCGAAGTGACGAGCGACCTACAGCGAAGGTGGGGAATCGACAAGATCTCCGGGCGCGGCGGCCGGTCGCTTTACGACAACTGGGCGCACGAGTTTCGGACGCTGCACGGCGTGATGACACAGGGATTCCCGAACTCGTTCTACATGGGCTTCTTCCAAGGCGGCTTCAATGCCTCGACAACGGAAACGTTCAACAATCAGGCCCGCCACATCGCCTGGATCATCGAACAGGCATCGCAGCGCAATGCCGCGACAGTCGAGGCCACGTCGGAAGCCCAGGACGCATACGTGGACCATGTCCGCAGTGTCGCTGTCGACACCACCGACTTCATCCGCGAGTGCACACCGGGCTATTTCAACAATGACGGTCAGGAGATCGCCGATGGGAGCGGTGAACTACGGCCGCGCTCTTATACCGGTGAGTTGTACGGCTTGGGCTATTACGCGTTCGAGAAGCTTCTCCAGGATTGGCGCGATGCCGGGGACCTCTCAGGTGTCACGATCACGACACCGTGAAAGCAGGGCTCGCCTCATCACGGTTTTCCGAGGGTGCGTCAGTGTTTTGGGCCGATTCGGTCCTGGCGGTACCTCAGTCCAGGATGATCGGGGAACGTACGTCGCGCCGACCACGTGATGCGATAACCGCGACGGTCACCATACGGCGACAGCCAGTCTCGATTTGGCCGCTGCGACAACGATAAAGGTCACCATCGCGAAATTTTCGGGCGAGAGGCATTTAGCAGCCTGACAAACCGACTGCTCACCCTCTCAGCTGCCAGCAGTCGAACTCTCCACCGGCGCGGAACATCACGGCGCAGGAGCGCCGTGTACATGGGCGGCTTTGCGCGCCTCCCGCTCTTGGTGGATGCGAACCAGTTCACGGAAACCGATACGTTTGTACTTCGGCACCGGCTGTATGCCCCAGACATCTTGCGCGGTCTGCTTGGACGCAGCACCCTCGGGCGCGCCGAACATCGGGTAGGGGACCTTGCACTCCAGGCTGTCGTCGGAATACCGGACCTTGAGGAGCTCGCTGCAGATCTCGGTGAGGCTCAAAGTCGGGTAGCCGTAGTAAACCGCCATGAACGGAAGCGTGAAGGCGCCTTCGATGACGAGGGCGATCAGGCATACGAGAACGGCTCGCTTGATCCATTTGTGCATCCGCGCGTAGTAGGGCGTAGTCCCAGGAGGGAGGTCTTCCGCGGGATCGTTAGTCCCGACAGACGCCGAGGATGTCATTTTAATGCTCCTTCAGGCCCTCTTAGTCGGCGAAAATTTCGCGATTGACGGTGTGCAGGTACGGAATAGCCAGGAACGGGGTGATGTAGAAGATGTCGAAAGCCCACCAGCCCACCACCGGGAAGATGGTTCCTGCGTATCGGACATCGGCGTACAGCGTCATGTTGAATACGTAGGTCACCCAGATCACAACGCCCATCCAGCAGGTGATGATCATCCACTGATGGCCCCACCGCTTCATTTGCAAGAAGCCGATCGCGGCTGACACGCGCATAGCGAACACGGTCAAGATGAAGCCGAACACAAACGACTTCTCGCCGGGTCCGCCGGCGCCGCCAAGCCAAAGCTCGTTGTAGTGCCAGAAATAGCCACCGTCAAAAAGATAACCCCAGCCGGCGGTCAACACGCGATTGATGAGCGTGTGATTGGCAATCCAGTCCAGACCCCAACCCAGGGTGTTGAGCATCCCGTCGATCATCACCAGGTAGCCGATCAGAGTCACGATCATCGGCCGCATGGACAGTCCCTCGCGGGCGGCCTGGCGCTGTAAATAGATGCCCCGCATGAAGATGGGAAAGCCGAAGACGCCGGGTGCCCAACACCCCATGAGCCCGGCACCGATGATCATCCATTCGTCGGCGCGGCGCTGCGCGGCCCGCGACTTCTCGTCGTGTTCCTCAAGGCTGCGCGAGCTGTCCGGATCCGATCCCCTCGCCGCCGATGACTTCGACCGTGAAAGGCGTTCGATGAGAGGCAGATTCACAGATCCCACCACCCACGCGCGAAGGACATGTAGAGCTGGATGCCGAACATCAACGCCAGGTAGCCGTAGATCACTAGCTGGAAAACGATCAATGCCTTCTTGCGCTGTCGTTCCCGCTGGTCAACCATGAAATCCTCCTTCGGGGGGTGCCGCTTGTGTTCGATGCGCCCAGACCGGCACCAGCGGTCTCACGTAACCCGCGTGGATCTCCGACACGAGCGCCGGCTCCGAATCTCTGCGCGATGGGTTGGTCAAAAGGTGCCAATGTTGGCGAAGATCCAATACCAGAACCAGATGACCAAAACGACTCCGCCCCAGGCGAAAATGTATCGCGCGATCTCCCAGATCCAAGCCAACATGCTCGACCTTCTCTCATGTTCCAATGCCGCGGTACTTGATGACGCAAGCGCCGTTTCCCCCGGATCACTTTTTCCCTGGGGTGAATACGACGGGCCGGGCGCGGTAGCCGCGCGTGACCGAGTTGCCGTGAAAGTCGACTGGTAATTCGGGTGTGATGGTGTAGTCGGGGAGGCGATTCAGGACCTGTTCGATGCCGACCCGGAATTCGAGCCGCGCCAGATTCGAGCCTAGGCAGCGATGGACGCCGGCGCCGAACCCAAGGTGGCGGTTTGCTTGCCGGCCCAGGATGCAGTTGTCTGGTTGGTCGAACTCGCGCGGGTCGCGGTTGGCGGCGGCGTAGTTCACCACGACGGTCTGTCCGGGACAGAACTGATGGCCGCTGAGTTTGACCTCCTCTGCGACGGAGCGATTCAGTCCGTGGATCGAACCGGCGTAACGGATGAACTCTTCGATTGCGGTGGGGATCAGATCGGGGTCGCTAACCAAGCGATCGCGGTCGGTTGCCTTGGTGCCGAGATAGTGAAAGGCGAATGACATTGCGCTGGATGTTGTTTCCAGTCCCGCTTGAACCAAGAGCATGACATTGGCGACGACGTCGTCGAACCTGAGTTTCTCCCCGTCGATCTCGACGGAGAGCAACACATCGATGAGGTCGTCCCGCGGCGGTTCGTTGCGACGTTTGTCGATCTCTTCGCGCACCCGCAGGTACAGATTAGTCATCGACGCGTTGCGGATGTCTTCGGTCTCACCATTGACCGCGATGTCGGTGGTCTTGATATAGAACGACACGTCCTCCACCGGCATGCCGAGCAGATACCGGAAAAACACGATCCCGGGTTGCTGCCACGCGACGTCGGCGAGGTCGCCACGACCCGCCTCGACGAACTGGTCGATCAACCCATCGGTGACTGCACGCACCTGCGGCTCCAACTGCTTCATCCGGCCCGGCGAAAAGTACGGATTCAAGAATTTCCGCAGCTGCTGCTGGCGTGGGGGATCGATAGTAATCACGATGTCGCCGAACCACATTAACGAGCCATCCATCGTCAACGGTTTACTTGAGAAACTCTGCCAATTCCGTGCGATCTCGTAACAGTCGTCGTAGCGGGTGGCGACCCACGCACCGCCCGGCGTCGGGCCCACAAACGGAGAATCCTGATGAGTAAACGGCGCTCGCTCCCGCATCACCTCATAGACGTCATATAGAAGTTCCGGGTCGTTGAAATCCTCGTGGCGGAGATCGAGGTTCCGCGCATGCTCCCCCGGCGACTTGTGACCCATGATCAGTCCCTCCCGCCCCGCAGAGGGCCGCCGGCCTCGTTCCAAAACGCCAGTGGGCATCCCGACCGACGTATCCCTGGAGAGGGCCGTAACACCTCAACTGCGCCGCCAGTCGCGGTGCCGTCCACGCGCATTCGCGCCGGCCCTCGAACTTCTTCGCATACGCCCAAGCCGGCGTAGCCAGCACAGTAGATCTTTGCCTGCCACGAGTCAAGTCTCACTCGATAACTCTCCACGCTGATCGCGGCCCGGCCCGCCGCGCGGAACCGAAAGCGTTGCGGCAGAGGAAGTTCCGCAGATCCTCTGCTTCGCGAGACGGCGTGCAATGTCTTGCGATGCACGCGCCCCTTGACGAGCCGGTTAAGCCTGAATCCTGCTGTAGCCACATCTAGGTTGTCAATAACCGACAACGTTGACTTTCGTCAGAGGAGAACACTATTCTCATCTGCACCTGCGACGGAACCGGTGGAGGTGACGTGTCCTACGAGAGCAAAGCCCATCCGATCAAAGTCGGATATCTGATGGACTTCACGCTTGCTGCGGATTTCCCAAAGGAGCTGCTGGACTCGTTTGTCCAGTCCTTAGACCTCGTGTTCGAAGATGCCCTCGAGAAGGGGCTGTTGGATCGGCCCGTAGAGGTGATCTACAAGGAGGTCGAGGGCCTACCCAAGGGGACAGTCAAAGCAGTGATCGATGCCTACGCCGAACTCGTCGATGAGGGTTGCCTAGTCGTGTTCGGCCCTAACATCACTGACAACGTGGTGCCGATGCGTGAGGCGATCGAAGAGCGCTTCAAGGTGCCGGCGATCAGCGTCACTGGGACCGACGACTGGCTGGGTGAGTGGACCTTTTCGTTCCCTCAAGGCTCGATGACCGATGAGCCCATCTTCCTGGCTGACCTCATCGCCAAGAGAGGGTTGACCGCAGTCGGGGTCTTGGTCGAGCAGAACCTGATCGGCGAGACGTACCTGGGCAACTTTCGGCGCGCCTGCGTGCGCAAAGGTCTGCGGATTGTTGCTGAGGCACCGATCGCTCAGACGGCGCAAGACATTCATGCCGCGGTCGGCTCGCTTTACGAGGCGCGGGCCGAGGCGATCGTCCACTTCGGTTTTGGCTTCGGCATCGTTTTGGTCAATCCAGCGCTAGAAGCTGTTGACTGGGATCCGCCCCGCTTCTCGACCACCGCATGGCAGAACGCGTGGATCAATCCGGTGATGTGGCAGGCGTTCATGGGCTGGGTCGGCGTCGACCAATATGACGAAGCCAACCAACTTGGGCAAGACTTCCTCGACCGCTACGAGGCAAAGCACGGCAACCGTCCCGAATATTGCGTTTCCGTGGTCAACCACGACATCGCCTCGACCCTGGTGCGAGCGTTCGCCGATGCCCATCCGCTTAGCCCGCGCGGAGTCAAAGAGGCGCTCGAGCGAGTGAAGATGATGCCCGCGGCCTCGGGTGCGCCCGGTACGCGGGTGTCATTCGGCAAATGGACCCGCCGCGCCTGGATGGGCGCAGGCTACCTCGTCGCCCGCACGTTGGACGCCGACGGCGTCAACTCGCATCTTGTCGACCGATTTGGTCAGGAGTAATCGCATGAGTACCGAAGAATCCACGTCGCGCCCAATTAGCGCCAGGAAGGATTCACCTGCGGGACGGCCACGCTCTGGCAGCGTAGGTGCATGGCTGGCCGGTGTCGGCCTGCTCGCGTTCGTCGGATTGTTCGTTGCGGTTTCACGCACTGCACTCGATCCGCGAGTAGCCAACCCGAACACCGAGGGTAGGCCCCGTCCGGTCGAATACCTCTTCGGAGTCACCAGCTGGATGAATTTGATCCAGTTCGGTACGGCGCTCATGCTTGCGATCCTCGTCGTCGTCTTCATCGTCGGGTGGCGTCGCAACCCCGGTAGTCCGGTAATGCTGATGTTTTTGGTGACGACGCTGATTGTGTGGCAGGACCCCATCATGAATTGGGCGCCATACGCTGTCTACAATCCGGACCTCCTGCACTGGCCGGAGTCCTGGATTCTGATCATGATGTCACCGACGGTCGAACCGTTCATCGTGTTCGGTTACGTGACATTCTATTTCGGGCCTTACTTCGTCGCAGTGCGGGTACTGCGCCGGCTGCAAGCTGCGCGCGATCCGCAGGCTTTCGTCAGCAGGCATCCACTCCTCAGCCTGGGTGGTCTCGTACTGGTCATCGGCTTCGTGTTCGACGCATTCCTCGAAGTCGGCTCCATCAAGACCGGTCTCTACATCTATTCGCAGGTGATCCCATTTGGGTCGATCTATACGGGAACACCGTTCCAGTTCCCGCTGATCTGGGAGTCGCTCGGAGTGACCTTCGTGATGATCCCGGCGGCAATCCTTGTCTACCGCGATGACACGGGAAAGTCGGTGGCAGAAAAGCTGGCTGCGAAGGCCAAGCTGTTCCCGACGAGGCCCGTGCTGAGCACCTTCCTGGTGATGTTTGCGATCATCAACATCTCGTACTTCGCCTACGGTGGCTGGTTCTGGGCGATCAAGGCCAGCGGTGCCGCGACGTCGGTTGCGTGTCCGTGGCCGTATCCGGAAGCCAAGGTCTTCGACCCGCAAGGCTATTACGAGGAGAACGGGGCGAAAGGGCCCTACTCGGTGGGTAAGTGGTCCACCTGGCAGTACGCCCTGCCCCATGGTCGCCCCGACGTGCAGTTGGGCTCCAAGAGCAATCGCTGCGCGACTCAGGCCTCCAGTGGTTGATCGTCGTAGCGTCGTAATCACGGGTGCCTCGCGCGGGCTCGGCTTCGCCTCGGCAGTACGCCTCTATCGCGAGGGATGGCAGGTAATCGCCGCCATGCGGGCGCCTGAGCGGGGGATGGCGCTGTTGCGGGGAGCGACCGGAGCGGCCGAAGACGACGATCGGCTCCTCGGCGTCCAGCTCGATTTGATGGATGCGTCGTCAATTTCAGCGGCTGCCAAGGTGATCGAAGAACGTGTTGGCGCGCCGGACGCGATCGTGCACAACGCCGGAATATCGGCAGCCGGCATGGCCGAAGAAACTGATACAGCGTTGTGGCAGAACATGTTCACCACCCACGTAATCGCACCGGTTGCTCTGACCAAGGCGCTGCTGCCGTCGATGCGGGCGGCAGGGCGGGGCCGCGTCGTGCTTGTCAGCAGTGCGGCCGGCGTGCGCGGCCAGCCAGCCACGGGACCGTACTCAGCTAGTAAGGGCGCGATGGAACGGTGGGGTGAATCGCTTGCATTCGAGGTAGCGCCCTTCGGGATTGGGGTGACCGTTCTGGTCACCGGTACCTACGACACTGAGATCATCACGGACGCAGGCACGACCGACGATCGTGACTTCACCGGTCCCTACGCGCGTCACCATCAGACGATGAACAGCCGCGGCCGGTATGCGATCAAGTTCGCCCGCTCTCCTGAGCGTTTCACCGATGGATTGGTGAACGCACTGGCCGACCACGGCGCCTTCCGCCGCCATGGCGTCGGCCCCGATGCGTCGATGTTGTTGACCTTGAACAGGTTGCTCCCTGCGTCCGGGATGCACCACATGTCGCGAATCATCCTCGGAATTCCTCGTTTCGGCGCGATGCGCGACGGAGCATATCCACTGACAACTACGCAGCGCGTGATGGTCGCTGCCGCCAAAGTGCTCCCGCAGCGGGTCATGACTCAGTTGGCGTCGCTAGCGATGCGATTTTCGCGGACACAGTCCGCACCAAAGGAGGGTGGAAGCGATGACTGAGGCAACGACGGTCACGTTCGAGTCGAAGATGATGATCGACGGCGAGCTCGTCGACGGTGAGTCAGGCACGTTCACCAACATCAATCCGGCAAATGAAGACGTGCTCGGTGAGGTTGCGGATGCGTCCAAAGCCGATATGAATCGTGCGATCGATGCGGCGCGGCGATCGTTCGACGAGACCGACTGGTCGACCAATCGCGCGTTGCGGAAGCGCTGCCTTTTGCAACTGCACGACGCCATTCAAAGCGAGCTGGAAGAACTGCGCGAAGAACTCATCCTCGAGGTCGGCGCGCCCAGAGCGGTGACGCATGGTCCGCAGCTGGACGCGCCCCTGGAGGATGGGTTGAAGTTTCCGGCGCGGTTGATTGATTCTTTCGACTGGGAAACCGATCTCGGCGATGCGGTGGTGTCGTTGACCGGTGTGAACTCCGCTCGCAGAGTGTGGCGTGAGCCGGTGGGTGTGGTCGGCGCGATTATCCCGTGGAACTTCCCGTTCGAGGTGACGATCAACAAGCTCGGGCAGGCACTGGCCACAGGCAACACCGTGGTGCTCAAACCCGCCCCCGACACGCCGTTCAACGCTACCCGTTTGGGACGTTTGATCGCCGAAAAGACCGACATACCAGCCGGAGTCGTCAACGTGGTGACGGCGTCGGATCATCTCGTCGGTGAAGAGCTGACCTTGTCGCCGAAGGTCGACATGATCTCATTCACCGGATCCACGGCAGTGGGTAAACGCATCATGGAAAAGGGTGCGGGCACGATGAAGCGATTGTTCCTCGAACTTGGGGGAAAGTCGGCGACCATCGTGCTCGAGGACGCCGACTTCCCCACAGCGTGTCTGATCGGCATCGGTCCGTTGATGCATGCCGGCCAGGCGTGTGCGGCGCCGACGCGAATCTTGTTGCCGCGCAGCCGTTACGCCGAAGGTGTAGCGATTTTGCAGGGGATCTACGAAAACGTCAAAGCCGGCGACCCCCAGGACCCGGCCACCCTCTGTGGGCCAATCGTCTCAGCCAAACAGCAGCAACGCATTCTGGGTTACATACGTAAGGGTGTCGATGAGGGCGCGACCATGCTCGTCGGCAGCACAGAACCTCCGAGTGAGTTCGAGAAAGGGTTCTGGGTCAATCCGACCCTGTTCACCGATGTCGACAACTCGATGACCATTGCTCAGGAAGAGATCTTCGGGCCGGTGCTGGTAGCGATCCCCTACGACGACGAAGACGACGCGGTCCGTATCGCGAATGACAGTGCTTACGGTCTGGCCGGCATGGTCATGTCGGGGTCGACGGAGCGGGCATTGGCGGTAGCGCGCCGACTCCGTGCGGGGTTCATCGGGCTCAACGGCACCGCAGGGTACGGCGCCGACATGCCCTTCGGGGGCTACAAGCACAGCGGTGTAGGACGCCAGAACGGACTGGCGGGATTTCACCAATACACAGAGATCAAATCCGTGGCTTACCCCGCGAATTGACAGGAGCGAGATGTCAGAGCTATTCGACGAACTTGAAGACTTCGCGGCATTCGACGACGTCGTATCGGGCGATGTCCGCGAGCCGTACCCGGAGTTGGCAAAACAGCGTCACGACACTCCGATTCAACGAATCGATATGTCGACGATGCCCGGTGAGGAGGGCAAGCCGGTCTTCATCGTCTACCGCCACGAGGACATTCAGACGATGCTGCGTGACCACGAGACCTTCTCCTCGAGTGCCGTGATTCAGATATTCGGCGATGTTCTGGGCCACGGGGTGATGCTAGGCATGGATGAGCCCGTCCACGGCCGGCTGCGTTCGCTCGTGACCAAGGCATTCACCCAAAAGGCTTTGGCGCGTTGGGAAGACGAGATCGTCGGTCGCATCGGTAACGAACTGATCGACGGGTTTGCCGGCGACGGTGCCACCAACCTGGTGAAAACCTTCACGTTCCCGTATCCGAGCCGCATCATTGCCGCACTCCTCGGCCTCCCGGAGGAGGACTTCCCGCAGTTCCAGCGCTGGTCGGTGTCGATGTTGAGTTACACCATCAATCCCGAACGAGGATTGGCGGCGTCAAAGGCCCTCGTCGAGTACTTCACTCCCATTCTGGAGGCTCGCCGGGCGGAGCCTCGCGAGGATCTGATCAGTAGCCTCGCAGCCGCCGAGATCGACGGCGAAAAGCTTGCTGACGAAGACATTTACTCCTTCATCCGGCTGCTGCTTCCGGCTGGCGTGGAAACTACGTACCGTTCCCTGGGCAACTTGCTCTTTGCGCTACTCACCCACCCTGACCAGCTTGACGCCATCCGCGCCGACCGAACTCTCATACCGCAAGCCATCGAAGAAGGCGTGCGATGGGATGCGCCTCTGCTCAACATCACTCGCGTCGCCACTCGTGACACCCAATTGGCCGGAGTGCCCATCCCGCAAGGATCATCGGTGATGCCCATGCTCGGCGCAGCGAACCGCCAAGAAGATCGGTATACCAAACCTGATGACTTCGATATCTTCCGGCAGGCGAAGGTCCCCATCAGTTGGGGCTACGGAGTCCACGTCTGCCTCGGGATGCACCTGGCCCGACTTGAGATGCGCACTGCCATCAACCTGTTGTTGGATCGGCTACCCAATCTCCGCCTCGACCCTGACGGTGACGACCCGCACATTCGCGGCATGGTCTTCCGTTCACCGACGTCGCTGCCGGTGTTGTTCGACCCGGCCTGAAAGGATTGAAAGAAGCGCATGACCGACTTTGACGCAGTTGACTTTTTCACCGACGAAGATCTGGTGTCGGACCCCTACCGGTACTTCGACTTTCTACGGTCCCGATGTCCGGTGTCGAAGGCCACTCCCTTGAACGTCATGGCGGTCACAGGTTACGACGAAGCTATCGCGGTTTACAAAGACCCGGCCTTCTCGTCGTGCAACTCGCTCGCGGGCCCTTTTTCTGGATTTCCTTTTGGTCCCGACGGAGCCGACGATGTCTCCGATTTGATCGAGGAGTATCGCCACATCGCCCCGATGGCCGAGCACATCTCGAATCAAGACCCGCCGCTGCACACCCGGACCAGAAGCCTGATGAACAGGTTGATCACCCCCAAGCGCCTGAAAGAGAACGAGGAGTTCATGTGGCGGCTGGCGGATGAGCAACTGGACACATTCATCGAACGAGGGAGCTGCGAGTTCCTGGCAGACTACACAAAACCCTTTTCCCTGCTCGTCATCGCTGATCTGTTGGGCGTCCCTCAAGAAGATCATGAAGAGTTCAAAGCGCAATTCGGTGCCCAAGTCGCGGGCGAGCTCGGGGAGGGAACAACGGCTCACAATCCCCTGCAATGGCTCAACGAGAAGTTCTACGCCTACATCGAGGACCGCAGGCGCTCGCCGCGCGGTGACGTGCTGACCGAGTTGGCCCAGGCGAAGTACGAAGACGAGTCGACGCCCGAGATCGAGGACGTGATGAACTTATCGACGTTCCTCTTCGCCGCGGGAACCGAGACGACCACCAAGCTGGTCAGCGCAGCAGTACGTGTCGTCGGCGAGAACCCGGAGCTCCAGGCGTCCCTTCGCGAGGACCGAGCGAAGATTCCGGCTTTTCTCGAGGAAACGTTGCGCCTGGAAAGCCCTGTCAAGGCTCACTTCAGAATGGCCCGCAAGACGACCAACGTCGGCGGCGTGGAGGTGCCTGCGGGGACAACGGTCATGCTGCTGCCGGGAGCATGCAACCGTGATGACCGAAAGTTCGACGATCCCAACACATTCGATGTCAATCGATCGAATGTACGCGAACAGATTGCCTTCATTCGCGGCGTTCACTCTTGCCCTGGTGCTCCGTTGGCGAGGGCAGAAGGCCGGATCTCGATGAACCGAATCCTGGACCGTATGGCCGATATCGGACTTTCGGAGGCACACCACGGCCCGGCGGGTGCGCGCCGCTACGAGTTTGAGCCGACCTTCATCCTGCGCGGCCTCCGCGAACTGCACGTGACCTTCACCCCTATCGGCTGAATCGAGAGAACCTATGTCGGAAACTGTTCTGGTCACGGGCGGGTTGGGGCTGGTGGGCTCAGAAACCGTGCGGAGATTGGTCGAAATCGGTCAACGCGTGGTGGCTACAGATCTCGACACGAAAGCCAATCGGAAAGCCGCTGCGAGACTGCCGAGAGGTGTTGAATTCCGGCCGGCCGACCTCACCGATTCCGGGCAAGTGCGGCGTCTCCTCGCCGAGGTAGCTCCAGACGCGATCATCCATCTCGCGGCAGTGATCGCACCCGCGATCTACCCGATACCCAAGGTCGCGCGACGGGTGAACGTGGACGCCACTGAGAATCTGGTCCGCCTTGTCGAGGCGCTACCAAAGCAACCGCGATTCGTCCATGCCTCGAGCATCACCGTAATGGGTCCCCGGAATCCGCACCGCACAACGCCTCCGCTGAGGGCGGACCAACCGATGCGGCCCTACGACGTCTACAGCGGGCAGAAGTCCGAGGGCGAAGAGATTGTGCGGGGATCCAAGCTGGAGTGGGTGGTGCTGCGCCTGGGCGCAGTGCTCAGCCCGGATATGGGGGCATTGCCGGTCACCACTGATGCGATGTACTTCCAAGCCGCACTGCCCAGCGACGGTCGGGTGCAGACCGTCGACGTTCGCGACGTCGCCTGGGCGTTTGCTGCGGCCACCACCGCCGACGTCGCCCGCGAGATCCTGCTGATCGGCGGCGACGATTCCCACCGACTGACCTACACCGAGGTCACCTCGGGCCTCGTTGCCGCTCTGGGTATTCCGGGCGCCATGCCAGCGGGCCGGCCCGGCGATCCGAATAGCGACGACGACTGGTTCGTCACCGACTGGATGGACACCACTCGCGCCCAAGAGGCGTTGCAGTTTCAGCATCATTCGTGGTCCGACCTGACGGCCGAGTTGGCGGAAAAATACCGGCTGTTGCGCTACCCGGGCCGGCTCCTCGCCCCGATCGTGCGACGCGTCATGGCGCGACGGTCACCGTATCGAAAGGTACCGGGTCAGTACGCCGACCCGTGGGGTGCAATTCGCGCCAAGTTGGGCGAGCCTGCATGGGATCAACCCGACGCTTGACCCCGACGGCATAGCGTTCACCCCGGGCGCAATGCAGCCATCGCGGGCGGCCGGAAGTGCACGTGGTGAGAAAGGACATTCATGCGAGTGCCTCGTGCTGTCGCAAAGTTCAATCAACGTGTCACTAATCCCGTGGCTCGCTCGCTCACCCCATGGCTTCCATGTCTCGGGACGCTCGAGCACACGGGACGCAAGTCAGGCAGGCGCTATCGAACGCCCCTCTTGGTTTTCAAAACCCCAGACGGCTTCGTCATTCTCATCGGCTACGGGCTTCAATCGGACTGGCTCAAGAACGTATCGGCCGGCGGACCGACAGTGCTGCACAAGCGCGGAAAGGCTGTCGCGCTGGCCAACCCGCGGCTCGTCAGTAAGGCTGAGGCCGCACCCCTCATCAGACCGGCGCCCCGAATGTTTTATCGTCTGTTCCCCTATAACGAAGCAGCATTGGTGCTGACGAAAACCGCCTAGGCGCACTGACTTCAATCACTCGTCGCGCGTCCCAGCAGGACCGCAGTCACCAGGGAACTTGCGGGTGCCACGTCGATGAGCTCAGCCGGTATGGCACGACCGAGGCGTGCCATCTCGCTGCGACTGTCGAGGGAGTCGGTGACCCACCCGTGGTCGGTAAGCCACGACGCGGTGTCGGTAGCGTCTTCGTGTTTGATGAACGCCGTTACGTCAACGTCGACGCCTAGAACATCATCAATATCTGCGGCCCCATCTTTCCATCGTTGCAGGCGTTTCTTGCCGAAGTGAGTGGTTGCATGGTGATAGACCTCCGCCGCCAGCCGACTGTTATTTGCACTCAATCGGTCTACCGTTCGGAAAAGTCGGTCGTGCTCGCTGGATGACAGGTAAGGGAGAAGCCCCTCGACGACCCAGGCGGTAGGCATCAACTCGTCAAATCCGGCTTCCGTCAGCGCGATGGGCCAGTCGTCATTGCGGAGATCGACTGCGACTGAATGAATTTCGGCAAGTGGAGTTAGGCCGTGCGCGCCGAGAGTGGATTGCTTGAACTCCTGTACTGCTGGCTGGTCGATCTCGTAGACATGGACACCGGACAGACACGACAACCTATACGCCCTAGCGTCCAAGCCGGCCGCCAATATCACCACTTGTTCGATGCCGTCTTCAGTTGCCGACGCGCAGAACTCATCGAAGAACACGGTTCGAGTCGCTACATATTCTCGGCCAATTATCGCGGTGCGTCGTCCAAGCTCATCCTGCGAACCCATCCAGGAGAGATCGCCCCGAGCCATGGTCATCCATCCCGGCTCGTTCACGGCTGCTACCAGAATTGCGGCGAACTCGTCACGCACAAGGGGGTGTTGTTGTGCGGTCTCAGCAGCGCGCTGGGCGGCAACCGTTAGCGCGGTTGCTCCGAGATTTGTGGTTATATCCCAGCTTTCGCGCGCATCCTCAGTCATGTCGCAGACGCGGCCGGGACCAGCGCACTGATGTCTTCGCCTTGAAGGAGTTTGATTGTGAGGTTGAGATCGAAATAGTCCGTCCATCGGGTGATTTTGCCGTCATCTCCAACCTCGAAAGTTCCCATCACGGGAACGGCTGGCTTGGCTCCATCGGGAGTCTGGATGTAGTCGAGGCGTTCGGTCAGCACGACTGAACCGTCATTAGCGATGTTGACGATTTCGAATGCATAAGCGTCCGGGAACATCGAGAACTGCGCGCTCATGTTTTCGACGATGGCGTCGACTCCGGTGAAGGCTGGCATACCGACGTTTTGATAAACAGCGTTGTCAGCCAGCAAAGGGCGCAGAGCATCGGGATCGCGGCGTTCCATCAGGGCGCAGAACTCGCGGACCACCTCAACGGGGTTAGACATGGCGAACCTCCAATTTCTACGGACAACTAGGACACCCCACATGTCACCTGTATGTGACATACGCACTGTATGTCACATACATACTGTATGCAATACGCTATGGAAATGGCTCCAAGCGACGAGAGGCTCGATCCGAAGGCGCGACGCGCCGCACAAGCAGCGGCAACTCGCGCTGCACTGATCAGTGCTGCGGCGAGGCTGTTTGTCGACAAGGGGTACCACCACACCGGCACTGAGGAAGTTGTCGCCGAGGCCGATGTCGGCACGCGGGGTGCCCTCTATCACCACTTCGCCGACAAACACGCGCTTTTCGAGGCGGTGTTCATCGCGGTCGAAGAGGATCTCGTTTTGGAGGCCGCCAAGAACTTGGCCGATCCAGCAGACGGCGCATTCAACCAGTTGCGCCAGGGGCTCATTGGGTTCCTCGATGCATCGCTTACGCCCCAGGTTCAGCGGATTCTGCTGATCGACGGTCCTGCCGTCCTGGGCTGGCCCAGATGGCGCGAACTAGAAAGCGTGTACGGACTCGGAGCAATCCGCGCCATGCTCGAACGCGCCATCGAAGAAGGCGACCTAGCGGCTGGTCAGCCTGTTGCTGCACTCGCCCATATGCTTCTCGCCGCAGCGGAGGAAGCGGCGATGTTCATCGCAAATGCACCCGATCAGCAGGACGCGCGAAACGAGAGCGTCCAGGCGCTCAACGGGCTGTTGAACGGACTCCAGTCGCGCTAGTTCAAAGCAGGAGGTCTGCACAGTCACGGATTCAACCCGTCGACTTTCGACGACCATGCACCGGTATGGTGGGCCCGTTGCATCGGTGTCGGGACCCGTCATCGTGGCGCCGCTGTGGTGACTCAGATCAGAGCAACCGGCGACTACGTCGCCCCATCGATTCCTATGTGACTGGCGCGCTGACACATGAGCACAGCATCGAAATGGGTGGCTAGCAACCTAGCTGAGGTTATCGTCGCTCTGGCTCAGGCGGGGGCAACCCTAGCCGGCATTAAGCACCGTACTGCTGGTGCAAATCAGCCGGAGGAAGGGGCGCAGGATGCCGGGTTCATCTGACCACAACAGTCGGCACTCGATGGACTGGGATGGCATCGATGCTGAGGCGTCAGAATTCTCTTGGGGACCCGGTCTAGAACCGCCGCCCGTTCGTGGCAAACGGCCATCCGAAGGTGGCCGCTATCGCGGTACCACACCGCCGTGCGAGAACCGGGTCAACGTGTCCTAAGACCGGCGAACCCGTCACGGCGTTCCGGTGACGACGCAGCCGGGGTAGGCAGTCGACGCGTTCGTTATCGCCCTCCGCATCTCTCTGGGGCCGAAGTAATTCGGAAGTCCGAAGATCTGGTACAAGAACGAATAGCTCTGCGGCGTATAGCTACACACTTGGTGGGCGAAGCTGAGCATTTCTTCGCCACACTGTTCCCGATCCGAACCGTCAGTGCACGTCCACCCTTCTCGCGCCATCGCGTCGAGGTAGGCCTTGTTGTAGGCGGAGCCTCGTTCGTACACGTTTTGACCGGTCGTTGCGGTGGGCGGCGGTGGAGCAGCTGGGGACACGTTTGTGGTTGGTGGCGCGGCCGTGATGGTGACGGTGGCCGAAGGTGCTGGTGCTGCTGCCGCTGGTGAGGTGGTCGGCGCTGGCGGGGCTGGCGCCGGGCGATCTTTGTGGAGGACGATCCAGCCCAGCACTGCGACGACGGTCGCAACGGCAGCTCCGGCTGTGATCAGCATGGCGGCTTGCCCGGTGACCGCACTCCAAGGGTGGCGCTCAGGCCGATCCTCATCGTCATCGTCTTCCTGGGCAGCGTCAGACCATGCTTGCCGGGGAGTTTCGGCGTGCGGGCCGTCGATGCTTTCGGTCTCGTCGTTGGCCGCGCTTGCCTCGGTGTCAGGCTGCTTTTCGTCCATCGGTGATTGTTTTACCATCAGGTAGCTAACACCCCAATGCATAACGCCGTGTCGTTCGCGTTCCCACGTGCGTGCCGAGTGGACAGGCCGTTACATGAACGCAGGCCCTCACTTTGCCGGTGGTGCCGCTGGTCGGCGGCACAGCAGCAGCTGTACAGCCAATCGCATCAGCTGTCACCAGACCGGCCTACCTGCGGCTGCTTGAAAGGCCGAGGCTCGGCCGCAGCCAGGAACGTGGTCCGCTACCCAAAGCTGCCGGAATGTGGACGCGGTATGGACGCGACGCCCTTTTGGCGCCGAAACCGGCCAGCGCCAGCCAGCGCAAAAACAGGCTTTGAACTGCACAAAGAGATGGTGGGGCGGGCGGGGCTCGAACCCGCGACCAACGGATTATGAGTCCGCGGCTCTAACCAACTGAGCTACCGCCCCGGTATTGACGGAATCGACCTTAGCGTCAGCTCCCGGCCTCGGCGACGCCGTCGCCATCGGCCGACGGCCGGAGTCGGAAAATCCGGATCTGCCGGGGCGCGCAGTTCGCGCGGTAGTTCTCGTACCCGGCGTAGACGTCGACGGCCTTCGCCCACGCCGCGGCCCGCGAGTCGCCTTCCAATAGTTCGGCGCGATAGGGCCTCGGCGGACCATTGAGCTCGACGGTGCAGTCTGGGTGCGCGAGCAGGTTGGCGCTCCATCCGGGATGCTTCTCGCGGCCGTAATTCGACCCGATCGCGAGCAACCCGTCCCCGTCGTCGAGCAGTGCCAGCGGCTGCGGGCGGGGCTTGCCCGACTTGGCGCCGGTGGTCGTGACGATCCCGACCTTGTCGACCCCCATGGTGCTCAGATGGCCATTGGTCCGAGGTATCAGCACCTTGTCGACGCGGGGCGCCAAATGTTTTCCCAGCACCGAGCCGGCGCGGGTCATGGCCAAGCGCTCGAAGAGAACCTCGTCCCATCGCAACCGCCGGCCGCGGTAGGGACTGAATCGTCGTAGCGACACGGCCCAAGCCTAGTCAGCTGAACACCGTCTGGCCCTCGGCGTCGAGCAGGTAGCGCTCGGTGCCGTGCTCCACGCGCGGGGCGTCGGCGCCCAGCGACACGGCGACCTTGTTGCTGGCGTTGCGCATGACGTCGAAGGTGAGCTCCACGGCCTCGGCCTCCGAGAACCGGGAGCGCACCTCGGCGGCAACGTCGGCGACGAGGTGCGCAGGGGTCCAAATTAACCCATCGGTGTAGCGCAGCGCCGCTTTAACGCGCTCGGTCAGCGACGACGAGTCCTCGTAGCGCTCGATGTCGTCGTAGAGATCCTCCGACCCGCCGGCGTCGAGCGCGGTGGTCTCGCGCAGGGACTTGCACAGCCGGCAGTTGTGCTGCGCGGCTCCGCGCAATCGGACCAGCTCGGCGGTCACCGGGTCCAGCGCGCGCATCCGCGCCACCGCGGGCAGGAACTCGTTGAACACCACATCCGACGGCTCGGTCGCCCGGTCCCACGCGATCGGCCCGTCCACCCAGCCCAGATGCTCGGAGCCGACACCGAGGGCTTCCAGCCCGGCGCGCACCCGCGGCACGAAGTCGGCGATGTACATCTGCACCACGACGCCAAAGGTGCTGTCCCCCAACTGCTTCCACAGCCGCGAGCGCTGTTCGGCGGTGATCGCCGAGACGTCGACGCTGAACTGCTCGGCGAACTCGGCGACGACGGCTTCGGCCTCCGATTCGGGCCCCTCAACCGAGACGCACGACGGCAGCGGCGGCAACGACAGCGTCTGCGCGCACACCCGCCGCACCAGGCCCGTGATTCGTCCGTCACCCGGCGATAAAGCGACCAGTCGATCCAGCATCAGGACATTATTGCGCCTGGCTCACCGACGACATGTGAAAGTCCGGGATCCGCAGCGACGGCATCGCCGCGCGGGTGGCCCAGTCCCCCCACTCGCGCGGCAGCGTCTTCTCGCTGGCCCCGGCCTCGGTGGCCCGGCGCAGCAGGTCCAGCGGGCTCTCGTTGAAGCGGAAGTTGTTGACCGCCGCGGTGACCTGGCCGTCCTCGATCAGGTACACGCCGTCGCGGGTCAGCCCGGTCAGCAGCAGCGTGGTGGGGTCGACCTCGCGGATGTACCACAGCGTGCTCAGCAGCAGGCCGCGCTCGGTGGCCGCGATCATGTCGGCGAGCCCGGCCGACCCGCCCGTCATCATCAGGTTGTCGGCGGCCACGGCGACCTCCGCGCCGAACTTGGCGGCCGCGGCCCGCGGGTAGGCCAGCGCGTTGATCACCCCGTTGCGGATCCACTCCACCTGCGCGATCGCCATGCCGTTGTCGAACGCCGACACCGTCTCCGAGGAGTTACTCACCGCGACGAACGGCGTGCACGCCAGGCCCGGGGCCATCGCGTCGGAGAACAGCGTCAGCGGCAGATCGGTGAGCCGCTCCCCCACCCGCGTCCCGCCGCCGGGCGCCGAGAACGCGGTGCGGCCCTCCTGCGCGCCGCGCCCGGCCATCGACCACGCCAGGTAGATCATCATGTCGGCCACCGTCGAGGGCGGCATGATCGTCTCGTAACGCCCGGCGGGCAACTCGACGGTGCGCTCGGCCCAGCCGAGCCGCGTCGACAACTGCTCGAGCAGCGAATCGATCGGCACGTCAACGAAATCGGCGGTCCCGGTGCCCGCCCACGCGCTGGCGTCGCCGCGTTTGGCGTTGATCTCCACCGCGCCGGTGGGCTGGCTGTAACGACGCCGCAGCCCCGTCGAGGACGCGAGGAATGTCGTCGAAACGCTGTGGTGGGCAAAGCCATAGAGCCGATCGGCGCCGCGGAATCCCCGGCTCAACGAGTCGGCGACATCGGCGAACACCAGCGGCCCGGTGCCGGGTACCGGCGCGTCCCAGTCGGCGGGCTGGCCGGTGTCGGTCAGCAGCGGCGCGGCGTCGCCGGCCTCGGGCGCCGAGCGCGCCGCCTCCTGGGACGCCGCCACCAGACCGGGAATCACCCGCGGATCCACCTCGGCGGCGACCACCGTGCCGATACGGGCGCTATCGCCTTGACTCACAACGGAAATCACGGTGATGCTGCGGTTCACCGAAACCCCGTTGGTGGTCATCGAGTTGCCCGCCCACCGCAGGGTCGCCTCGACCTTGTCGGTGACCAGCACCATCGTCTCGCTGGCGCCGCCGAGCTTGGCCGCCTCCTCCAGCACCAGGTCGACGGCGTGCTGCGCGGTGATCATCGGCCGCCCTCGGTACGGGTGTTGAGCACGTTGACGCCGCGGAACAGCGCCGACGGGCAGCCGTGGCTGACCGGGGCGATCTGACCGGGCTGGGCCTTGCCGCAGTTGAACGCGCCGCCCAGCCGCCAGGTCGACGGCCCGGCCACGGCCTCCATGGAATTCCAGAAGTCGGTGGTGGTGGCCTGATACGCCACGTCGCGCAGCTGGCCGTCCAGCCGGCCGTTCCGGATGCGGAAGAACCGCTGCCCAGTGAACTGAAAGTTATAGCGCTGCATGTCGATTGACCAGGATTTGTCGCCGACGATGTAGATGCCGTCCTCGACGTGTCCGATCAGCTCGTCAGTGCTGATGTCCTCGGTGGCGGGCTGCAGCGAGACGTTGGCCATCCGCTGGATCGGCACGTGGTGCGGCGAGTCGGCGTACGAGCACCCGTTGGAGCGCGCCTGTCCCAGTCGCGGCGCGAAAACCCGGTCGAGCTGGTAGCCGACGAAGACACCGTCGCGCACCAGATCCCAGCTTTGGGCGGCCACGCCCTCGTCGTCGTAACCGACGCTGGCCAGGCCGTGTTCGACGGTGCGATCGGCCGTCACGTTCATCACCGGCGAGCCGTAGCGCATGCTGCCCAGCTTGTCGGGGGTGGCGAACGACGTCCCGGCGTAGGCAGCCTCGTAGCCGATAGCGCGGTCGTATTCGGTTGCGTGGCCGATGGATTCGTGGATGGTCAGCCACAGGTTGGTGGGATCGATGACCAGGTCGGTGGGGCCGGCGGTCACGCTGGGCGCCTTGACCTTCTCGGCCAGCAGCACCGGCAGCTGCGCGAGCTCTTCGGTCCAGTTCCACACGTCGTCGCCGGCCAGCACCTCCCAGCCGCGCCCCATCGGCCCGGCCAGCGTGCGCATCGATTCGAAACTGCCCGCCGCGGCGTCGACGGTCACCGCCTGCAGCGTCGGCTGCACCCGCACCCGCTGCTGGGTGATCGACGACCCGAAGCTGTCCGCGTAGAAGGTCTGCTCCTTGACCGCGGTCAGCACGGCCGACACGTGGTCGATGCCGTCGGAGCCCAGCAGCCGCCCGGAATACTCCTCGAGCGCGGCGATCTTGTCGGGGCCGGGGATGTCGAACGGGTCGATCAGGTAGTTCGACACCCACGTCGCGTCGGTGTACACCGGCTCGTCGGCGAGTTCGACGCGCTCGGCGTTGAGCACGGCCAGCGTGGTGGCCACCTGCACGGCGCGGCGCGCGGTCTCGGCCGCGACCGCGGGCGCCAGCTCCGCGTGCGAGGCGAATCCCCACGTGCCGTTGACGATCACCCGCACCGCCAGGCCGACCTCGCGGCTGACGACGGCGTTTTCCAGCTCGCCGTCGCGCAGCTGGACGATCTCGGTGCTGAGCCGGTGAATCCGCAGGTCGGCGTGGCTGGCCCCGGCCGCCTTGGCCGCCGACAGCGCAGCGTCGGCAAGCTCGCGGCGCGGCAGGTCTAGGAAGTCGGCATCGATCCCCCGGTTCGGTGTCACGGCTACACCGTATCGACCGGCTTTAATACACCCATGGCCGACGCGCCCCGCCGATCCCCCGCGCTGGGCTACGCCCTGCTGGCGCCCAGCCTGTTCGGGGTGCTCGCATTCTTGCTGCTGCCGATCTTCGTGGTGATCTGGCTGAGTCTGTACCGGTGGGACCTGCTGGGCCCGCTGCGCTATGTGGGCCTGGCCAACTGGCGCTCGGTGCTGGCCGACCCGGGGTTCGGCAACTCGCTGGTGGTCACCGCCGCGTTCGTGGCGATCGTCGTTCCCGCGCAGACGATCCTGGGGCTGGCGGCCGCGACGATGCTGGCCCGGAGCCTGCCCGGCACCGGGCTGTTTCGCACCGTCTACGTGTTGCCGTGGATCTGCGCGCCGCTGGCGATCGCGGTGCTGTGGCGCTGGATCCTGGCCCCCACCGACGGCGCCGTCAGCACCGTCCTCGGGCACAGCATCGGGTGGCTGTCCGACCCGAGCTTCGCGCTGCCGCTGGTGTCGGCCGTCGTCGTGTGGACCAACGTCGGGTACGTCTCGTTGTCGTTTTTGGCGGGCCTGCTGGCCATCCCCGGCGACGTGCACGCCGCCGCGCGCACCGACGGGGCCACCGCGTGGCAACGGTTCTGGCGCATCACGCTGCCCATGCTGCGCCCGACGATGTTCTTCGTGCTGGTAACCGGGATCGTCAGCACCGCACAGGTTTTCGACACCGTCTACGCCCTGACCGGCGGGGGGCCGGCGGGCAGCACCGACCTGGTGGCCCACCGCATCTACGCCGAGGCCTTCGGGTCGGCGGCGATCGGGCGGGCGTCGGTGATGGCGGTGGTGCTGTTCGTCATCCTGATCGGTGTCACCATCGTCCAGCACCTGTATTTCCGGCGGCGGATCAGCTATGACCTCGTCTAGCCGCTGGTTCAACGCGGTGGTCTATGCCGCGCTGGCGGTGGGCGCGCTGATCACGTTGGTGCCCTTCGTGCTTGGCCTGTTGACCTCGTTCACCTCGGCGCACCAGTTCGTGACGGGCACGCCGCTGCAGCTGCCGCGCCCACCCACCCTGGCCAACTACGCCGATCTGGGCGGCGTCGGATTCGGGCGCGCCGCGGCGGTGACCGCGCTGATGACGACGGTGATCCTGGTGGGGCAGCTGACGTTTTCGGTGCTGGCCGGATATGCGTTCGCGCGCTTGGATTTTCCCGGCCGCGACGCGCTGTTCTGGGTCTATCTCGCGACGCTGATGGTGCCCGCGACGGTCACCGTGGTGCCGATGTATTTGATGATGGCGCAGCTGGGTCTGCGCAACACGTTCTGGGCGCTGGTGCTGCCGTTCATGTTCGGGTCGCCGTATGCGATCTTCTTGCTGCGCGAGCACTTCCGCATCATCCCCAACGATCTGATCAACGCCGCGCGCCTCGACGGGGCCAACACCCTGGACGTGATCGTGCACGTGGTGATCCCGTCCAGCCGCCCGGTGCTGGCCGCCTTGACGCTGATCACGGTGGTCTCGCAGTGGAACAACTTCATGTGGCCGCTGGTGATCACCAGCGGGCACAAGTGGCGGGTGCTCACCGTCGCGACGGCCGACCTGCAGTCGCGGTTCAACTCGCAATGGACGCTGGTGATGGCGGCCACGACGCTCGCGATCGTCCCACTGATCACTGTCTTCGTGGGCTTCCAGCGCCACATCGTCGCCTCGATCGTCGTCTCGGGGCTCAAGTGAGGCCGCGCTTTTCGACGCTGGTCGCCGGGTCGCTGGTGCTCGTCGCCGTGCTGCTGGCAACCATGGCGGTGGCGCTGGACTATTCGGCCGAGTCCCACGGCGGCACGATCGTGGTCAAGGTGCGGCTGTGGGGTGAGCAGATCGCCGCGGCGTATCGGCAGTCGTTCGAGGCGTTTCACCGCGCGCATCCCGGCATCGAGGTACGCACCGACATCGTGGCGTATTCGACGTACTTCGACACCCTGCGCACCGACGTCGCCGGGGATAGCGCCGACGACATCTTCTGGGTGTCCAACGCCTACCTGGCCGCCTACGCCGACGACGGCCGGCTGCTGGACATCGGCAAGACGCTGGGCCCGGGTGCCGCCGCCGACTGGGAGCCGGCGGTGGTCGACCAGTTCACCCGCGGCGGCGTGCTGTGGGGGGTGCCGCAGCTGACCGACGCCGGCATCGCGCTGTACTACAACGCGGATCTGCTCGCGGCGGCCGGGGTGGACCCCGCGCAGCTCAACACCCTCCGCTGGGCCCCCGGCGCCGGCGACACGCTGCGTCCGCTGCTGGCGCGGCTGACCGTCGACGCCGACGGAAACGCCGCGGGCACACCGCGTTTCGACCCGGGTCGGGTCCGCCAGTGGGGCTACAACGCCGCCAACGACCCCCAGGGAATCTACCTGAACTACATCGGCTCGGCGGGCGGGGTGTTCCAGCGCGGCGACGAGTTCGCGTTCGACAACCCCGGAGCCGTGACGGCCTTCCGCTACCTGGTCGGCCTCATCAACGACGACCACGTCGCCCCGCCCGCCGCCGACACCAACGACAACGGCGACTTCTCCCGCAATCAGTTCCTCGCCGGCCGGATGGCGCTTTTTCAGTCCGGCACCTACAACCTGGAACCGGTGGCGCGCGACGCGCGGTTCCGCTGGGGTGTGGCGATGATGCCCGCCGGTCCCGGCGGGCGGGTCAGTGTCACCAACGGCATTGCCGCGGCGGGTAATTCGGCGACCAAGCATCCCGATGCGGTTCGCCAGGTGCTGGCCTGGATGGGCAGCCGGGAGGGCAACGCGTATTTGGGCCGCCACGGCGCGGCCATTCCCGCGGTGCTGTCGGCGCAGCCGGCCTACTTTGACCACTGGGCCGCCGAGGGCGTCGACGTCACACCCTTCTTCTCGGTGCTGAACGGCCCCCGCATTCCCGCCCCGGGCGGCGCCGGGTTCGCCGCCGGGTACACGGCCCTGCAGAGCTACTTCGACGAAATGTTCTTGGGCCGCGGCGATGTCGCCGCGACGCTGAAGAAGGCCCAGGCGGCGGCCAACGCCGCGGCGCAGCGCTAGCCGGGCAGCACCAGCACCGGCACCGGGCTCTCGCGGATGATCTTGGCGCCGCGGGAGCCGAGGAACACCCGGCGGATTTCCTCGCGCGGCCGGGTCCCCAACGCCAGGATCTCGCCGTCGCGCCAGTCCACCTTGCTCAGCGCTTCCCCCCAGTTATGGCCGGTAACCACTTGCAGCGCAACATCTTCGTCGACCACCCCATCAGCCTTCAGGCCGGCCAGGATGTCGCGGGCCTGCGCCGCCCACGCCTCGAGGATCTCGTCCTCGACGTCCAGCCCCACCTCGGGGGGATACATCGTCTTGCCGCGGACGGCGAAGGTCATCACGCGTAACGGCAACCCGAAGCGCTGCGCGGTCTCCGAACACCGGCGCACCACCTCGATCGAGTCGGGCGTGGCTGGGTAGGCGCACGTGATCCGCGTCAATCTGCCTGCGTGCGCCCGGTATCCGCGCGGGCTGATGGCCACCGGCACCCGCGAGGCGTGCAGCAGCCAGTCTGCGGTCGTGCCGATCACCACTTGCCCGCGCCCGCCGCTGGGCAACGAACCGAGCACCAGGACGTCGCCGCCGACCTCGTCGACCACCTCGATCAGACCGGCGGACACCGAGCGGTGCGCGCGGTGCAGGTATCCGATGTCGATGCCGTCGGCCACATCGCGCAGAAGGCGCGCGGCCTCCGTGGCCGACTCCGCGCCCAGATTGTCCGCCCACTGCTCGTATTCGGCGTCGACCCGCGCGAGCGACGGCGTCAGCCACGGCTTGGGCACGATGGTCGCCACGACGAGCGACGTACCCAACGTCCGCGCGGCGCGCACGGCCAGGTGCAGCCCCGACAGGCCGACTTCGCCGGCGCGGTAACCGACGACGACGGTCACGAACCGTCCTGGCCGCTGTCGTTGAGCGCGCTGTGGTGGCGACCCCACAAGAAGTAGAAGATCAGCGCCAGCGAGATCCATCCCGCGAACGCGATCCATGTGTACCAATGCAGGCTGAGCAGGATGTACCCGCACGCCAGCACCGAAAGCGCCGGCGTAACAGGGTAACCCGGCACTTTGAACGCCCGCGGCAGCTCGGGTTGGCGCACCCGCAGGATGACCACGCCCAGAGCCACCACGATGAACGCCGTCAGCGTGCCGATGGACACCAGGTCCGTCAGCTTGTCCAGCGGTACGAAGGCGGCCAGGCCGCCCGCCGCCGCCGCGACGATCACGGTGTTGTTCACCGGGGTCATGGTGCGCGCGTTCACGGTGGCGAAGCGTGACGGGAGCAGCCCGTCACGGCCCATGGCGAACAGGATGCGGGTCTGGCCGTACATGGTGACGAGCGTGACCGAGAAGATCGAGATCACGGCGCCGGCGGCCAGAATCGTGCCGGCCCACCGGCCGTGGGTGACGTGGTCGAGGATCGTGGCCAGGCCCGCCTCCTGCTGGCCGGCGAAGTCCCGCCACGATTGGGTGCCGAGCGCGGTCACGGCGACGAGCAGGTACACCGTGGTGACGGTGGCCAGCGCGGCGATGATGGCGCGCGGCATGGTCTTTTGCGGATCCCTCACCTCGTCGCCGGCCGTCGACACCGCGTCCAGGCCGATATACGAGAAGAAGATGGTGCCGGCCGCCGAGCCGATCCCCGCGACGCCGAACGGGGCGAAGTCCCTGAACCGGTCGGCGTCGAAGGCCGTGAACGCCACGAGCACGAACATGACGAGCACGCCCAGCTTGGTCAGCACCATGATCGCGTTGACCCGCGCCGATTCGCTGGCGCCGCGGATCAGCAACAGCGCGCACATCGCGATCAGGATGAGCGCCGGCAGGTTCACGTAGCCCGGCTGCGCGTCCCACGGCGCCGCGGACAAGACGTGCGGCAGCCGGAATCCGAACAGGTTGCTCAGCAGTTTGTCGAGGTAGCCGCTCCAGGTGACCGAGACCGCGGCGGTGGACACCCCGTATTCCAGCAACAGGCACGCCGCCACGCCCATCGCGACGACCTCACCCAGCGTCGTGTAGGCATAGGAGTACGACGAGCCTGAAACCGGTACCGCGGAAGCCAATTCGGCGTAGCAGATGGCCGCGAGCCCGGCCGCGATACCCGCGATCAGGAACGAGACGATCACCCCGGGACCGGCCTCGGGCACCGCCTGAGACATGACGAAAAAGATTCCGGTGCCAACCGTGGAGCCGACGCCGAACATGGTCAGCTGGAACGTGCCGATGCTGCGCTTGAGGTGATCCGCGGCGCCGCGCGCGACGTGCGCGCCGATGACGGGGCGACGCCGCAGCATCTGCTCCGTCAGGCTCGTCGAGGTGGATGGCAAGCGCCCCCCTTTGCTCGGTTCAGCCGATTATCATGCCTCCCGCCTCGCAACAGCGAACTGGTCCATCGCCGACACGCGTATTCCCCGTTTTGAGGCGCTGCCGCCCGGGAATCCCCGCTGTGCCCATGACGCAGCCATCACCAAGCCGTGTCCGCCTGAGCCATCACACCGTCGAACTCGATGACGGGCGGCGGATCGGCCTGTCAGTCGGCGGCCGCGGAGTGCCGTTGTTGTTCATGCACGGGCTCCTGCTGAGCCGTCGGGCATATTTGCGCATGCTCAGCCGGATCGCCGGTATGGGTTTTCTGGTCGTCGCCGTCGATGCCGCCGGGCACGGCGACACCGGGCGGTTGCCGAGCGATGCGTGCGGTTTCACCGATCGCGCCGATTCGGTGTTGCGCACGCTGGACGCCCTGGGCATCGGGCAAGCGTTGTTCGTCGGCCATTCGATGGGTGGGCGAATGACCATCCAGCTGGCCGCGCGCGCGCCCGAGCGGGTACTTGCGGCCGTGCTGTTCGACCCGGCGGCGGGGTCCCGATTCGACACCACCATCCCCAATTTGGTGAAGTCTCCAACCAAGGCGCTGGGTGCGGCCTACACCGCGGTGCGTGACACGCTGGGCGACCCGACGGAGCTCTCGGCCGGCGAACAGCTCGGGTACTTCCGCGTGCTGGCGGCGGTGGCGGTGCCCAATCTGCGGTATCCGGTCGGAGCCGTCCGGACGATCAAGGCCATCATCGAGTCCGGTGACTACACGCCGATGCTGCACACGATGCGCGACGAGGGGATGCCCACGTTGGTGGTGCACGCCGAAAAGGACATGATCGTGCCGTTCCCGTACGCGCGCGAAATCGCCAACGAGTCCGACGCCACGCTGTACCGGGTGCCGAGCGCGTACCACTCATGGATGATCGCCAATCCGCGGCAGGGCGCCGACGCTTTTCGTCAACTGCTTTCCGGCGAACTGGGCGAGGTGCTGCGCAACGCCGCTGACACGATGGGCATTGCGGACTTCGACGACCACGAGGCGTGGGAGCGCGAGTTGCTGGATCCCGACGCGCTGGTATTGGAGTTCATCCGCAGTCGCGACAGGATCGAAATCGGGACCGAGGAGCCCGACCATGTCGAACTCGAGCTGGTGCGCCGTACGGAGCGCCCGCACGAGCGGTTGTCGTGGTCGCAACGCATGTATCGCAGGTGGGCGGCCAAGCACCTGTATCAGGCCCGGTCCCTGATCCGGCAGAACACCCGGATTGAGCGGGACGGCCGCGACTAGCTACGCCGGGATCGCCGAGACACGTAGGGCCACGGCTGGTTTCGCTCCGGGACCGAACTGGCCCGGGCCTGCTTTAGCTGCGCCCGCAGGTGCGTGCGCAGGTCGTGCAGATCCGGATCGGTCCACCGGTTCTCGGCTTCGATCGGGTCGGCGGTCAGGTCGTATAGCTCCCACTGGTCATCCAGCGGGGACGTCCGGTAGGCGTCGCCGCCGAGCCCGTTGGCGGCGAGGTGGCGCACGCCGGGATCGGTCCAGGTGGCCGGGTCGTCGAAGGTGCGGACGAGCTTCCACAGGTGCCCGGCGCCGCCGGGCGCCGCCGCGTTCTCGACGCGGACCACCAGCCCCTCGAAATTGGACGCGGTGTGGGCGGGCACCCGAATCCGCAGCGGCGCGGGCGGATTGACGGTCCGCTTCAGCCGGCGCGCCAGGCCCGACGCGCCGCTGTCGCCCTCGAGCACGTTGTCGCGGGTCATCAGGTACACGGCCCGCGCGTCGTCTCCCGGTTCCCCGTCGACGGTCGGCATCAGGTCGCGGCCGGGCAGCTCGTGCACCTCCGAGAACGACTCGGCCAGCGTGGCCGCGACCGCCGCGACATCGACGCCCGCGGCCGAAAGCAGCGTCGGGACCAGGTCGACGTGCGACGTGGGCGCGGTGACGACGCGCGGCCTTGTCGTGCGGTCGCCGATGCGGGCGATCACGAACGGAACGCGGGTGGCCTCGTCGTAGAGGTTGAACCATTTCTGGTGCAGCCCGCCGTGGGCGCCGAGCAGATCCCCGTGATCGGCCGTGCGGACCAGTACCGCGTTGGCAGAGCCGCCCTCGGTGACGGCGCGCCGGACGCGGTCGATCGGCGCGTCCACCTCGGCGTGCAGGCGATAGTAGAGGTCGCGGTAGCGCTGGGCGTTGCGCTCGTAGGTTCGGTTGACGACGGGCGCAGGGCCGTATCCGGAGTAGTAGGACTCGCGGAAAGCGATTTGCGCGGCGGGTTTCGTCGACAGGTCTTCGTCGGCGGTGGGCGCCGGGGGCACCGGTGGCGGATCCAACGGTGACGGCTGTACCGGGCTTCGGCGCGACCATGCCGGGAACAGCACGATGTCGTGGGGGTTGACGAAGCTGGCGACCAACAGGAACGGGCGCAACGCGGCGGGATCACCGGCGCGGCGGCGCCCGTAGCGGTCGGCCAGCCAGGCGACGACGCGCTCGGCGATCAGGCGATCCCGGCGGATGCCCGCGTTGGCCAGCAGCGCCCCGTGCGGTTCCGGGCCCACCCATCCCGAAAAGCCATACGGCCCAAGCGGATCGGCGTCCAGGTAACGCCGCACCGCAGCCGCATCGACGACGCCGTCGTCGTCGTTGGTCGGCAGCGTAAGGCCGGTGGCAGGGTCGATGAGATCGGCGTGCGAGACGTGCCACTTGCCGTCGTAATGCGTGTCGTATCCCGCCGCCCGGAACCAGTTGCCCAGGGCGGGCACCTCGCCCCGGCGCAGCCACCGCATGCGGGAATCGCCGGCCGTCTTTCCGATGCCGTCGGTCTGGGTAACGCCGTGCAGGTCGGGATAGTGACCGGTGAAGATGGTCGGGCGGCTGGGCACGCAGGCCAGCGAGCCGGTGTAGTGCCGGCGGAAGCTGACGCCGTGATCGTCAAACCACTTGCGGCCGCGCAGCGTTCGATCGCGCCACGCCAGCACGTCGGGGGCCTCGTACGGCGGGACCGCGCGTTCCTCGTCAGTCATCACGATGACGACATCGGGGCGATCAGACACGGGCGTTCTCCGATCGGTTCGCGAGCCCGGCCAGCATCACGTCGGACTGTCGCGCGAGAAAGCGGCACAGGATGTGTTCGGCCACCTGTCGGGCTGGGCCAGGCCCGATTTCGATCGCGCTGGTCAACGTCACGGCTGTCGCGTCGGCCCCATCCGGCGCCAACGTCCAGCGGTTGCTCACCCGCCGCGCGGGCCGGGGTAAGCCCTCGATGTCGTAGGCCAGAGCGTGCGGCGGGTCGAACTCGGTGATGCGCTCGACGAAGGCGTCGCGTTTGACCTGAACCCGGCGGGCGGCGCCGATCTGTCCAGCGTTCGGGCCGGAAAACAGCATGCACGAGTGGTCGACGTTGTCAGCCCACGAAGCGATCGAGCCGAAGTCCGCAAGGACATCCCAGACCTGTTGGGGCAGGGCCGCAATGCGGCGGCTGCGGTGGATGTCGGCCACCCGCTCACGCTACGCGAATGCCTACGGCATCGTGTGGAAGATCGTCTCGATCACTACCGCCGAGGCGCTGATCGCGATCGTGATCGCGATCGTCACCCAGTCGGCCACCTTCGGCCGCGCCGGGTTGGCCGAGAGCTGACCGGTGCCGCCTCGGGCGGTGATCGCGTCACCCATCTCGTCGGCGCGCCGCAGCGTCACGGTGATGGCGGCGGCCATCATGTCGATCAGCTCCAAAGCGTGCCTGCGGCGACGGGCCTTGCGGCTGCGCGGTACACGTTTGGGCCGCAGCCGGCGGGCGGCGTAGAGCACCTGGAATTCGTCCATCAACATCGGGAAGGCCCGCAGTGCCAGGGCAAGCGCCGCCGCCCACTCGTCGACCGGGATCCGCAACAGTTTGAACGGCCGCCCCAAAGTGGCCAGCGCAGGCCCTATTTCGGCGACGTTGGTGGTCCACGACACCATCGCCCCGAGCCCGAGCAGCACGATCGACAGCGCGGTGATCCGCAGGAAGTTCAGTCCTCCCCCGAGCCCGATCTCGAGCCCGGCTATCGAGACTTTGGGCTTGCCGCCGGCCACCGCGGCGGTGATGCCGCCCAGGGCGATGACGACCCACAGCCACCGCGGTACCGACGGCACCACCCCGCGCGGGATGTGTGCGAGCCTCGCCGCCGCGAGCACCAGCGCCGCGACCAACCCGATCGTCACCCAGCCGGGATAAAACGTCAGCAGCACCGAAACACCGAAAACCACCAGGAGTTTGGTGCCCGCCCACAGGTCGTGGATGGTCGAGTTACCGGGCACCGGGACGAGCAGCACGACCGGGCGGCCGGGCCGCCGCGTCGGGGCGGAGGTCGCGGTCATGCCATGCCCCCCGCCGCGGCCGGCACCGGTTCCAGCGTGCCGTTGCGCAAATGCAGCGTGCGTGGGCACAGGTCCTCCAGCCCGACGAAGTCGTGCGAGATGACGACGACCGTCAGATCCTGCTCACGGCGCAGGTCTTCCAGCAGTCGCAGCAGGCCGCGCTGGCTGGCGGCATCCAACCCGGCCAGCGGCTCGTCGAGGATCAAAGCACGCGGCGAGCGGGCCAGCAGTCCGGCCAGCACGACGCGACGCATCTGGCCGCCACTGAGCTGGTCGATGGGCCGCCGCGCCAGCGTGGAGTCGAGCCCGACGACGGCGAGCGCTGCGGCGACACGGTCCGTCTCGCGGTGCGAAAAGCCCGCCGCCGAAGCCACTTCCAGATCGACGCGGCTGCGCATGAGTTGCAGCCGTGCCGCCTGGAAGGACAGCGCGACCGCCCCGACCTGCTCGTGGGTGGGCCGGCCGTCCATGAGGCAGGTGCCGGCGGTCGGGACCGTCAGCCCGGCGATGATCCACGCCAGCGTCGACTTGCCCGAGCCATTGCCGCCGTGGATCAGCACGCCGTCGCCCTGCTCCACGGTGAAGCTGACATCGCGCAGCGCGGTCTTGGCCCACGGGGTGCCGATGCCGTATTCGTGGCCGACACCGCGCACATCGATCACGGGCGCGTGCGGTCGGTGATCGACCGGGGCGGTCCGCGCCGGCGCGTCGGCGGTCTCGACCATGCCGGTGTTGTCGGGCGAATCGCTCAGATCGATTGCGCGGTCGGCGGAATCGGCCTCGTTGTTGTAGTGCGTGATGTGCACCAACGCGGTCCGGTGTCGCTTGGTGAGGCCGGACAGCACGCCCAGCAAGGCCTCCCGCCCCTGCTGATCGACCATGGTGGTGACCTCGTCGGCGATGAGCAGCGCGGGCTCGCGGGCCAGCGCGGCGGCGAGCGCGAGGCGCTGCAGTTCGCCGCCGGACAGGCTGCCGGTGTCGCGTTGGGCCAGCCCGTCGAGGCCGACCTCGCCCAGCAACCGGTCCACGTCGATCTTGGTGCCCGGCGGCAGGCCCCACACCACGTCGTCGGCGACGCGGGTGCCCAGCACCTGGCTTTCGGGGTGCTGCAGCACGAGTGCGGTGCCGCCCAACTTGCCCAGGCCCACCGCGCCCGGCCGTTCGACGGTGCCCGACGTCGGTTCCCGCCCGGCCAAAATCAGCATCAGCGTGGTCTTCCCGGAGCCGTTTGGTCCGGTGATCGCGACGTGCTCGCCGACCCGGAACTCCGTACTCACCTCGCGCAGCGCGTCCTGGTGGGCGCCGGGGTAACGGAACCGGACCTTGTCCAGCCGCACCGGAACGGGCCCGACGGCGCCCTGCTCGCCGTGGCTGCCGTCCCAGGCGTCCAGCTTGTGCACGTCGGGCAGACCGCGCATCCGATCCAGCAGGCGCGACAACGCCCACCAGCCGATCAGCGACACGACCATGATCCCCAGGCCGTAATAGGCCAGCACGATCCATTGCCAGTAGTGCAGTCCGACAGCGAAATACCGCTTCAGGTCGGCGGCGACGCCCTGCATGTGCATCCGGGTCAGGAAGCTGGCGATGCCGTTGACGTTCGCGGTGGCCACTTCGAAGATCAGGTGCCGCAGCCGGGTCATCACGGTCAGCGCGCCCACGTTCAACGCGCCGAACGCGAGGCCGGCGATCAGCGACGAGACGACGAGCGTGACCACCCCCCGCCCCTTGCGCTTGATGAACCCCGTCAGGCCGCCGATATAGACGCAGTGCACGACGGACATGAACCCGCCGAGGCCGGCGATCAGGAACGCGATCACCGCGGCGGCGACGGTCGCGGCCGTGAGTACCCGAAGCCGGTAGCGGTAGGCCAGTAGCCCGGTGGGCACGGTGCCCAGCAAGGCCAGGCCCGCCGCGAACGGGACGACGACGGAGATGATGGCGATCACCGCGCACAGTGCGCCCATCACCGCCGCCTGCGCCAACTCGACCGGCCGCAGCGCGCCACCCCGGCGGGGTTCGCGCAGGGATTTGGGGCCGGTCACTTCACCGATTCTGCCAGTCCGCGACGGCAACTACCCGCACCACACCACGCCGCCTGGGTTTTCCGGCCACGGCGGGTGGGACTCGTCTCGCTTAGCAAAGCTATGCAAGCATGGACGTATGAATGCATCCGCCGCCAACCACAACGACGTAGTTGACGCCGCAAACAACGAGCCGCAGTCCGGCCTGGGGGCCGACCTCCTCGCCGTGGTCGCCCGCCTCAACCGGCTGGCCACCCAGCGCATCCAGATGCCGCTGCCCGCGGCGCAGGCCAGGCTGCTGGCCACCATCGAGGCGCACGGTGAAGCCCGCATCGGCGACCTGGCGGGCGTCGACCACTGCTCGCAGCCGACGATGACCACGCAGGTGCGCCGGCTCGAGGACGCCGGCCTGGTCACCCGCACCGTCGACCCCGGTGACGCCCGGGCGGTGCGCATCCGCATCACCCCGCAGGGGATACGCACGCTCAACGCCGTTCGGGCCGACCGCGCCGCGGCGATCGAACCGCAATTGGCCCTGCTTGAGTCGACCGACCGCAAGGTGCTCAAGGAGGCGGTCGACGTGTTGCGGCGGCTTCTCGACAACGCCGCGACGACACCGCGCCGCCACACCCTCTAGATCCCTCGACGGTGGATAGACCCCCGCCGGCGGGTAGACACTGGACTCCATGTGTCTGACGAGTGGCGAAAGGCGGCGGGGATGATGCCGACGCAGGCTTCGGCCCCGCCCCTGACCGTCTGGGCCGGACCGACGAGGTATGTCTTTCCACCCGGCCGTGACGTGACGGTGGGCTATGGCCGCGACGCCGACGTTCCCCTGAGTCCTACGGGTGGTCCCGCCCCGCCGGAGCCGCATCCGGAGGTGGTGCTGCGGTTCACCGGGACCCATTGGGTGGCCGTCGACAGCGGCCCCCGCGGCATGTTCGTCGACGGCGCGCGGGTGTCGACAGTCGACATCCGGTCCGGGCAGGCGATCATGATCGGTGATCCCCAGCGGGGCCCGCGGCTGGTTTTCCAGGTCGGCCCCGCCGCGGGGCCGCCCGGCCCGGCGATTCGCGAGGATCCCAACCTGCTGGCCCCGACGGAGCGGCCCACCCAGCGGATGCGGGTCCCGACGGCCCAGCCGCCCCCGGTCGAGCCGCCCGGCCCGCCCGCCCCGGCGGCACCGCCGCCGCCCGTCGCGCCGGACGAACAGTCCGAGGGCCCGGGGCTGATCGAGCGGGTGATCACGCGCAAGTTGCGGGCCCCCCGCCCCTCCCCCCACCCCCCGGACGGCAACTCCACGTTCCGGCTGCCGCTGGCAACCGGCGCCCGCACCAGCGGCGTCGTCGCCTACCGGCTGGGCCTGACGGCCGACGGGCGCGAGGTGCTCACCGACGTGTCGTTCACGGCGGCCCTGGGGACGCTGACCGCGGTCGCGGGGCCGTCGGCGGCGCGCAACTCGGCGCTGCTCGAATTGCTCGCCGGCACCAGGCAACTCGGCTCCGGCCGGGCCACCGTGGACGGCCACGACGTACACGCCGAGCCCGAGTCGATGCGCACGCGCATCGGGATCGTGCAGCGCGACGAGCGCGTGCACGCGCGGCTCACCGTCGAGCAGGCCCTCGGGTACGCCGCCGACTTGCGTCTGCCGCCGGACACCGCGCCCGAGCACCGCCGCCGGGTCGTCGAGCAGATCCTCGAGGAGGTCGAGCTGGCGGCGCACCGCGCGACCCGGATCGGCAAGCTCCCGCCCGAGGTGCGCCGGTGCGTGTCGATCGCGGCCGAACTGATCACCCGCCCGACGCTGCTCGTGGTCGACGGCCCGGGTATCGGCCTGGATCCCGCGCAGCAACGCCACGTGATGGCAATCCTGCGGCGCCAGGCCGACATCGGCTGCGTCGTCGTGGTGGCGGTGCCCCCGCAGCCGCCGCCGGGCAACCTCGACCTGTGCGACCAGGTGGTCGTGCTCACAGCCAAGGGTGCCGTCGCGTTCGTCGGGCCTCCCGGGCAGGTGCAGTCCGCCACGAACCCGCAACCGGCGCCGGCTCCGCCCGCGCCGCCGGTGGTCGCCGCGCCGTGGCCGCGCCCGGCCCCGCTCGCCACTAAGCGGCAGGTCCGGCTGCTCGCCCGTCGCCAGCTGCGCCTCCTGTTCGCCGACCGCGCCTACTTGCTGTTCCTGGCGGTCCTGCCGTCGCTGCTGGCGGCGCTGACGGTGCTCATCCCCGGCCATTCCGGTCTGGCACGGCCCGACCCGGGCGCCACCAACCCGCACGAGGCCATCGAGATCTTGGCCGCGCTCAACATCGGCGCGGTGATCCTGGGCACCGCCCTGACCATCCGCGCGGTCGTCGAGGAGCGTCGCATCTTCCGCCGCGAGCAGGCGGTCGGGGTGTCGGCGCCGGCCTACCTGGCCGCCAAGGTGGTCGTCTTCGGTCTGGCCGCGATCGTCCTCACGGGCGTCTTCTTCGTGATCGTCACCCTCGCCAAGGGCGGCCCGGTGCACGGCGCCGTCCTGCTGGGCAACGCGACGGCCGAGCTCTATGTGAGCGTGGCGTTGACGGCGGTGGTGTCGGCGGTCGTGGGGCTGGCGCTGTCGACGATGGGCAACCGGCTGCGCGAGGTGCTGCCGCTGCTCGTGCCGGTGCTGCTGGCCTCGCTGCTGTTCAACGGGAGCCTGGTTCAGCTGACGAGCAAGTGGGGGCTACAGCAGATTTCGTGGTTCGTCCCGGCCCAGTGGGGGTTCGCGGCGTCGGCGTCCACCGTCGAGCTGCGCCGCGCCGACGCCCTGGCCGCCGACACGTTGATGTGGGCGCACTATTCGGGGTGGTGGGTGTTCGACGTGGTCATGCTGCTGGTCCTCGGCGCGGTCGCGGCCGGCTTCGCGCTGTATCGGCTGCGCCGAGTGCATCTTGGCTCTTGAGTGTGAACTGAGGCCCTCGAGGGTGAACTGAGGGTGCTGCCGGCGCGATTTTCCGCCACCACTTCACGCTGAAAGCCGTCGGCTCACACCCGATGTGGCCGGTCCCAGCCGGTCGGATGCCCCGCGACCTACAGATACCGCCTGACGTGGCGGCAGTAGTCGGCGTAGAGGTGGCCGTAGCGCTGCCGCATGAATTCCTCCTCGCGCAACACTTGGCGGTGGAACAACGCGGTGCCGGCCAATAGGTAGATCAGCGGAACCCAATTGGGAAACACCAGCAGCTGGCCGACCAGAAAGACGAAAAAGCCGACATAGATCGGGTTGCGGCTCACCCCGAAGATGCCCGTCGTCACCAACCGACCGGGCCGGTCGACGTCGATGCCCACCCGGAAGCTGTTGCCGAAGGACACCAGGCTGGCCACCAGGACCAGCACACCGACCAGGCAGAGCACCACACCCAGCCAGGCCAGAACGCTCGAGTGGAAAAATCGCTCGCGGCTAATCAGCGGCCAACCGAAGGCGGCCGCGAACACCGTATAGAAGTAGAACAGCGCCACCGGGGGGATCAGGAAGTCCGTCTTGTCCAGCTTTCCGAAATGCATTGCTCGGGTGCCGATTCTGCGCAGCAGCACGACTCTGACCACGACGGCGCCCAGCAGCAGCACGATCGCGACCGCGGCAAGGTATTGCGGCATCTCGTGATGATGACACCTTGCCGGCCTGTTTGCGCGGCCCGCTTGGCGGGTTACCGTCCTCTTTATGGCGCCAGACACTTCCGAGAGTTCCCGCACCGCCGAACACCTGCGCAACGCCCTGGACGGCCGTTGGCGTGACGTGAAGAACCGGATGCGCGACACGCTGACCGAGGACCTGTTCCGACCGCACTACACGCCCAACACCGTCATCGCCCGCACCAAGGTGGCCGAACAGCTGCGGATCATGGCCGCGTTCGGGGCCGCCGCCGACTCGTTCCGCAAGGAACACGGCGGGACCGGCGACGTGGGCGCGGCGATCACGATGATCGAGATGCTGGCGATGTCGGACCTGTCGCTCATGGTCAAGGCCGGCGTGCAGTGGGGACTGTTCGGCGGCGCCGTGGAGAACCTCGGCACCGAGCGCCACCATGAGACCTACGTGCCCAAGATCATCAGCCTCGAGCTGCGCGGCTGTTTCGCCATGACCGAGACCGGGCACGGCAGCGACGTCCAGGCGCTGGAGACCACCGCCACCTACGACGCCGAGACCGAAGAGTTCGTCATCGACTCCCCAACCCCGACCGCCCGCAAGGACTACATCGGTGGTGCCGCCGAAACCGCCACCATGGCATCGGTTTTCGCACAACTGATCACCTCCGAGGACGGCAAGCCCGTCAACCACGGCGTGCACTGCATTCTGGTGCCCATCCGCGACGAGGACGGCAACGACCTGCCCGGGGTGACCACGTCGGACTGCGACTACAAGGGTGGCCTGCCCGGTGTCGACAACGGCCGCATCGTGTTCGACCACGTGCGCGTCCCGCGGGTGAACCTGCTCAACAAGTACGGCGACGTCGCCGCCGACGGAACCTACAGTTCCCCCATCGACAACCCCAGCCGCCGGTTCTTCACCATGCTGGGCACCCTGGTGCGGGGCCGGATCACCGTGGGCGGCAGCGCGGGCGCCGCTGGCCGGGTCGCGCTCGACATCGCCACCCGATACGCGTTGGAGCGCAGGCAATTCAGCGCCCCCGACGCGGACTCCGAGGTGCTGATCATGGACTACCTGGTGCATCAACGCCGGCTGTTTCCGTTGATCGCGAGATCGTATGCGCTGCAGTTCGCCCAGAACGAATTGGTCAGCAAGTGCCACGACGTGCAGACGGCGGACGCACCCGACACCGAGGAGCAGCGCGAGTTGGAGGCGCGCGCCGCGGGACTCAAGGCCGCCAACACCTGGCACGCGTCGCGGGCCATCCAGGAGGCCCGGGAGGCGTGCGGCGGCGCGGGTTACATGGCCGAGAACCGGCTGATCGCGTTGCGCGGCGACACCGACGTGTTCACCACATTCGAAGGTGACAACCACGTGCTGACGCAACTGGTGGCCAAGGAACTGCTGACGGCCTACGCCGACGACATCCGCAGCATGAGCCCGGTCGAGTGGGTGCGCTTCGCCGCCAACACCGTCGGGGAGCGGGTGATGAAACGCACTGCCGCCGAAGCGATTATGCAGCGGATTGTCGACGCCCGCCAGGACAGCGAGGAGGAGGGCAGCCTGTTCAACCGCGGCACCCAGGTGACGATGTTCGAGGACCGCGAAAATTACCTGCTGTCTTCGGTCGCGCGCCGCCTGCAGGGCAAGTCCAAGGAGATGTCGGAGTTCGACGCCTTCAACGCCGTGCAGGATCACGTGCTGCACGCGGCGAACGCGCACATCGACCGGGTCGTGTTGGAGGCCTTCGTCGCCGGGATCGACTCATGTGAGGACGAGAAAGCCCGTGAACTGCTCGAGCTCGTCTGCGACCTGTACGCGCTGTCGGTGATCGAGGAAGACAAGGCCTGGTACATCGAGCACGGCTACCTGTCGACCGGGCGGGCCAAGGCGGTCACCCAGGGCATCAACGACCGGTGCCGCGCGCTGCGCCCGCACGCCAAGACGCTCGTCGACGGGTTCGGCATCCCGGAGCCGCTGCGCTACGCCGAGATGCTGCACCCGGAGAATCTGGCGGACTGACGCCCCGAAAGGGTTGTGCGCTAACGCTATTGGTGCTCCTGGTGCGGGATTTTGCCGAGTGCCTGCAGCTTGCCGTCCGGGCCGATCTGAAACTTCACCGTGCCGATCCCGGTCGGGCAGCAGGGTTGGTCCTTGCCCACCCGCCATCGGTACTGCACCGTGACGGTGTCGTCGGCGGGCGGCAGCACCGTGATGTACGGCTTCGGGTTGGGGGTCGGCGTACCCAGCGGGGTGTTGTGGTCGAAGAACACCAGTTGCTGCGGGGTCGACTCGTCGGCGATCGTCGGGATGATCTGCACCCAATACAAACGGCATTTCCTGGTGTGCCCGCGGGCGATTTCGACCCATGCCGTGCCCGGGTTCGTGATTGGGACCGCCGCGATGGCGCGTCGCACCGTGTCGGGCGTCGGCCCGTCGGACTTCTTGCACTTGTCGGGCGCCGTGGCGGGCGGAGCCGGCGCCTTCGAGCCGCACCCGGCGGCCAGCAGGATCATCAGGATCACCATCAGCCGGCGCACGCGGTGAGCTTAGCGAAGGCTGGGAATGTTCCCCGTGTTTGGTCACAACCCGCGTTCTGGACGGCCGAACGCGCGACGCCGCGGTAGCCTCGTGCTGGTCGGCCGGTCGATGAAGACCCGCCCTGAGCTGCGGAATTGCCGCGTATCACCACCTCACCGGCGCCCGGGCCGCGGTGAGAGAAAGCCGTAAAGCGCGGGAAACGCCGCATATCCGGTGCCGAAACACGCTGAACGCACTATTCACCGCAAGCCCGTCGCGCGCGAAGGAGGGACGGAGGCATGGCTACAGAGTCGACGGAGTCCACGGCGTCCGACCCGAACGCCATGCCCACCCTGTGCGCGTACTGCGGCGTCGGCTGCGGGATGGTGCTGCAACTCACAACCGACCCCGAAAGTGGACGGCGTCACGTCGCGAAGTCGGTTGGCAACAAACAGCACCCGGCCAATTTCGGACGGCTGTGCACCAAGGGCGCGTCCACCGCCGATATGCTCGCCGCCCCGGGCCGGATGGACACGGCATACGCGCGCGACGAACGCGGCGAACCACTGCGGCCCATCGACACGGACACCGCGATCACCCGCTGCGCCAACCGGTTACGGGCCATCATCGACGAGCACGGCCCCGACTCGTTCGCGATGTACGTGTCGGGCCAGATGTCCATCGAGGCCCAGTACCTGGCGAACAAGCTGACCAAGGGGTTCATCGGCACCAACCAGATCGAGTCGAACTCACGGCTGTGCATGGCCAGCGCGGGCTCCGGCTACAAGCTGTCCCTGGGCGCCGACGGTCCGCCCGGTTCGTACCGGGACTTCGACCGCGCCGACGTCTTCTTCGTCATCGGCGCCAACATGGCCGACTGCCACCCGATCCTGTTCCTGCGCATGATGGACCGCGTCAAGGCCGGCGCCAAGCTGATCGTGGTGGATCCGCGCCGCACCGCGACCGCGGAGAAGGCCGACCTGTTCCTGCAGATCGCCCCCGGCTCCGACCTCGCGCTGCTCAACGGGCTGTTGCACCTGATCGTCGTAAACGGTCACACCGATGCCGATTTCATCGCCGAATTCACCGAGGGCTGGGAGGTGATGCCCGGCTTCCTTGCGCAGTACACCCGCGACAGGGTCAGCGGAATCACCGGCATCCCAACCGAAGACATCCACGCGGCCGCCCGCATGATCGGCGAGGCCGCAAACTTCGTCAGCTGCTGGACGATGGGCCTCAACCAGAGCACCCACGGCACCTGGAACACCAACGCCATCTGCAACCTGCACCTGGCCACCGGCGCGATCTGCAAACCCGGCAGCGGCCCCTTCTCGCTCACCGGGCAGCCCAACGCGATGGGCGGCCGCGAGATGGGCTACCTGGGACCGGGTCTGCCGGGACAGCGGTCGGTGGCGTCGGCGGACGACCGCGAGTTCGTCGAGGACCGCTGGGGCCTGCCGCGCGGGACCCTGCGCACCGACGCCGGCGCCGGCACCGTCGACATGTTCTCCCGCATGGCCGACGGCCGAATCAAAGCCTGCTGGATCGTGTGCACCAATCCCGTTGCCTCCGTGGCGAATCGACGGACCGTGCTGGCCGGGCTCGAACGCGCCGAGCTGGTGATGGGCCAGGACGCCTATCTCGACACCGAGACCAACGAGTACGCCGACGTGTTGCTGCCGGCCGCCCTGTGGGCCGAATCCGAAGGGGTGATGGTCAACTCCGAGCGCAACATGACGCTGTTCCGGCCGGCGGTCACCGCGCCCGGCCAGGCCCTGCCGGACTGGCGGATCATCGCCCGGATCGCCTGCGAAATGGGCTTTTCGGATGCGTTCAGCTACGACAGCGCGGAGGACGTCTTCGCCGAGATCAAACGGTTCTCGAACCCGAGGACCGGCTACGACCTGCGCGGGGTCAGCTATGAGCGGCTGCGCCGGACGCCGTTGCAGTGGCCGTGCCCGCCCGACGGTGGTGACCGCAACCCGATCCGGTACCTGAACGACGGCGTCAGCCAGACCAAGTTGGTCCGCGAGGACGGCAGCGTGCCCCGGCTGGCCTTTCCGACCCCCACCGGCCGGGCGGCGTTCTTCGCCCGCCCGCACCTGCCGCCGGAGGAAATGCCCGACGACGATTACCCGTTCGTGTTGAACACCGGGCGCCTGCCCCACCAGTGGCACACGATGACCAAGACCGGCAAGGTCGCCAAGCTCAACAAGCTCAACCCCGGCCCGTTCGTCGAAATCCACCCCGACGACGCCGCCCGGCTGCAGATCGCCGACGACGACCCGGTCGAAATCGCTTCGCGCCGTGGCCGGGCCGTGCTGCCCGCGATGGTCAGCGACCGGGTGCGTCCGGGCGACTGCTTCGCCCCCTTCCACTGGAACGACGCGTTCGGCGAGTACCTGTCGATCAACGCTGTCACCAATGACGCGGTGGACCCGATATCGAACCAACCGGAATTCAAGGCGTGCGCCGTCACTTTGACGAAGGTCGCCGCCGCCCCACTGGTTACCGCGCCCGCACCGGAAGTCGGCGTGTCGCGGCTCGACTCCTTCGCCGAAATACTCGGCCTGGCAGCCCAACCCGTGCCGGAGCTCGACGAGCCGGGCCGCCGCTACCTCGCCGGGATGCTGACCGGGCTGCGCACCGAAGCCGGTCGGCGCGGGGGCGGGGTGCCCACCCTTCCCCACACCGCGCCGTTCGAGCCCCGCACCCGGCTGTGGGTGGACGGCCTGCTCGCCGGGCTGTTCTCGCGCGCCGAGGAATCCCAGCCGGCGCAGGCCATTCCGGAACCGACGAGCCCGAAACCGTCGCCCGTCGTGGTGCTGTGGGCCTCGCAGACCGGAAATGCCGAAGAGCTCGCCGCAGGTGTCGCCGCACAGTTCGGCGAGGCCGGGCTGGCGGTCGCGCTGCACGGCATGGACGACTTCCCGGTGTCCGAGCTGCCGGCGACGCGGGAGCTGCTGCTGATCACCAGCACCACCGGCGACGGCGACCCACCCGACAACGGCGCCGCCTTGTGGCGGGCGCTGACTTCCGAGGGCGCCCCGCGCCTCACCGATACCCGCTATGCCGTTCTGGCGCTGGGTGATTCGAACTACGACGATTTCTGCGGACACGGACGCAAGCTCGACGAGCGCCTCGCCGAGCTCGGGGCGACGCGCATCACCGGCCGGGTCGACTGCGAGCCCGACTACGAAGACGCGGCCGCCGGATGGGTCAGCGGAATCGTGCAGGCGCTGACGTGCGCGCCCGGCCCCGCCGGCCCCGACCGCGCCGGTCCAACGACCCCCGTCCGCGCGGCCCCGCCCCGGCCGGCGACGCACACCTACACCAAAAAGCATCCGCTGATCACCGACATGGCCCGCAACATCAAGCTGAGCCGGCCAAAGTCGGCAAAAGACGTGCGCCAGTTGGTGTTCAGCCTTCGGGACGGCACCGTGAGCTACGAGGCCGGCGACGCGCTCGGGGTATGGCCGCGCAACAGCGACCAGCTGGTCGACGAATGGCTGTCGGTCACCGGGCTGGACGCGCAGACCCCCGTCGAGGTCGGCGAGCACGGCCTGATGTCGCTGCGCTCGGCGCTGACCGAGCGCATCGAGATCGCCCACATCAGCCGCGACCTGGTGCGGTTCGTGCAGGAGCGCACCGGCGACGCCACACTCGCCGAGCTGCTGAAGCCGGAAAACAAAGCCGCCCTGGCCAATTGGGCGTGGGGCCGCCAGTCCATCGACCTGCTGGCGCAGCTGCCGGTCTACGCGTCGGCCCACGAGTGGGTGCGCGTCCTCAAACGCCTGCAGCCGCGGCTGTACTCGATTTCCTCGAGCCCCAAGGAGTTTCCGGGAGAGATCCACCTGACCGTCTCGCCGGTGCGCTACAACTTCCAGGGGGTGCCGCGCCGCGGGGTGTGTTCGACCTACCTCGCCGACCGCTCCCCCGGCGACCGGGTCGCCGTCTATCTGCAGCAGTCGAGCAACTTTCGGCCGCCCGCCGACCCGGGCACGCCGATGATCATGATCGGTCCCGGCACGGGGATCGCGCCATTCCGCGGGTTTCTGCAGGAACGCCGCGCGCTGGGGCACACGGGCCCCAACTGGCTGTTCTTCGGCGAGCAGCACGCCGAAACCGACTACTACTACCGCGACGAGATCGAGCAGATGCGCGCCGACGGGCTGCTGACCGAACTGGACCTGGCGTTCTCCCGAGACCAGCGCGACAAGGTGTACGTGCAGCACCTGATGCGCAAGCGCGGTGCGCAGCTGTGGCGCTGGCTGCAGGACGGCGCGCAACTGTACGTCTGCGGCACCGCCGACCCGATGGCCAAGGACGTCGATCGCGCCCTCCGCGATATCGCGGGCGAACACGGCGGCCTCGACACCGACGCCGCGACGGCGTACATCCAGTCGTTGAGCGCCGACAAGCGCTACCACCGCGACGTCTACTGACACGACCCGTAATGCGACGGAAACGTCGCACATCCGCCGCCGAAACATGGCCGTCGCACCATTTCACTCATGCAGAGCGACTGCCCACTGCTGTGCGCGAGGCGGGGCGCGTCGCCCGGCCGCATCGATTGGGCGGGGCTGCCCGCCAACCTGGATCTGGTGTTCTCGCGCGAGCAGCGCGACAAGGTCTATGCGCAGCACATGAGTCGCAGGCAGGGCAGCCGGGTGCGGCCGGACGGGGGCGCGCCGCGGTGCGCCTGCGAAAGCCGGTAACCGCAAACGAGCCAAATGGGTGCGACGTGCGGATGTCCTATAGTGGGGCTATGCAACAGGCCACACCGCCGCGCCTCGTCCGTACGCGCCGCCCCGCCGTGGACCCTTGTTGTTGTCGTTGTTGTTGATTCCTGACGCCATCCGATTCGCCGAGATTGGCCTCGCGCTTTCCCCCGAATGTGGGCGACACCACGCCGCGGGCTGAACCGATATCGCTAAGGAAGTTTCCCCAATGAGCATCGCTGAGGACGTCACCCAAGTAATCGGAAACACGCCGTTGGTCCGGCTGCGTCGGGTCACCGAAGGCGCCGTCGCCGACGTCGTCGCCAAGCTGGAATTCTTCAACCCCGGCAACAGCGTCAAGGACCGCATCGGGGTGGCCATGCTGGACGCGGCCGAACAGGCCGGGCTGATCAAGCCCGACACCGTCATCCTCGAGCCGACGAGCGGCAACACCGGCATCGCGCTGGCGATGGTGTGCGCTGCGCGCGGTTACCGGTGCGTGCTGACCATGCCCGAGACGATGAGCGTCGAGCGGCGGATGCTGTTGCGCGCCTACGGCGCCGAGATCGTCTTGACCCCCGGCCCAGACGGCATGCCGGGCGCCATCGCCAAAGCCGAGGAGCTGGCCAAGGCGGACCAGAAGTATTTCATTCCCCAGCAATTCGAGAATCCCGCCAACCCGGCGATCCACCGTGCCACGACGGCCGAGGAGGTGTGGCGCGACACCGACGGCAAGGTGGACATCTTCGTGTCCGGGGTCGGCACCGGAGGCACGATCACCGGCGTCGCGCAGGTCATCAAGGAGCGCAAGCCGTCGGCGCAATTCATCGCCGTGGAACCGGCCGCGTCGCCGGTGCTGTCCGGCGGGCAGAAGGGGCCCCACCCCATCCAGGGCCTCGGCGCGGGATTCGTGCCGGGGGTCCTCGACATGGACCTGGTCGACGAGGTCATCACCGTCGGCAACGACGATTCGCTGAACCTGGCGCGCCGGCTGGCCGCCGAGGAGGGCCTGCTGGTGGGCATCTCCTCGGGCGCGGCCGCGGTGGCCGCCCTGCAGGTGGCCCGCCGGCCGGAGAACGCCGGCAAGCTCGTCGTCGTGGTCCTGCCCGACTTCGGCGAGCGGTATCTGAGCACCCCGCTCTTCGCCGACATGGCGGACTGAGCATGCTTGCGGCCATGCGGCGCGACATCCGGGCGGCCAGGGAGCGCGATCCGGCCGCCCCGAGCACGCTGCAGGTCGTCCTCGCCTACCCCGGCGTGCACGCGATCTGGGGCCACCGGATCAGCCACCGGCTGTGGCGGCGCGGTGCGCGGGTGGCCGCGCGGACCTTCGCCGAAATCACCCGCATCTTCACCGGCGTGGACATCCACCCGGGCGCGGTGCTCGGTCCGGGCCTGTTCATCGACCACGCAACCGGCGTGGTGATCGGCGAGACGGCCGAAGTGGGCGAGGACGTCACGCTGTACCACGGCGTGACCCTCGGCGGCAGCGGCGCGGACACCGGCAAACGCCACCCGACCGTCGGCGACCGCGTGACCATCGGGGCGGGCGCCAAGGTGCTCGGCGCGATCAAGATCGGCGACGACAGCCGGATCGGCGCCAACGCCGTGGTGGTCAAGCCGGTGCCGTCGAGCTCGGTGGTCATCGGGGTCCCGGGGCAGGTCATCAGCCGCGCCGGACGGGGAACCCCGGACGACTCGATGATGCCCGACCTGGTGGGTGTCAGCCTGCAGTCCCTGCTCACCCGCGTGGCCAAGCTGGAGACGCTGAACGAACTGCCGCAGAACGGCCCCCAGAACGGCCGTGTGATCCGGCCGCCGGAGGCCGGCGTGTGGCACGGCGAGGACTTTTCTATCTGAGGTCTATCTGAGCGCATGACTCGAGGTGCCGATGAGCGATCCCTGCACACCGCGGATCCCGGCGGCGCTGGCCGCACCAAGCCTGAACCGCGGGGTCGGTTTCACCCACGAGGAACGGCGACGGTTGGGGCTCACCGGTCGCCTTCCGTCGGCGGTGCTCACACTCGATCAGCAGTCTGACCGGGTGTGGCATCAATTGCAAAGCCTCGCAACGGATCTGGGCCGCAACCTGTTGCTTGAGCAGCTGCATTACCGCCACGAGCTGCTGTACTACAAGGTGCTGGAAGACCATTTGACCGAGCTGATGCCGGTGGTCTACACGCCCACCGTCGGTGAGGCCATTCAGCGCTTCTCCGATGAATACCGCGGGCAGCGTGGCCTTTTCCTGAGCATCGACGAGCCCGACGAGATCGCGGAGGCCTTTCGCACGTTCGGTCTGGGCCCCGACGACGTCGACCTGATCGTGGCGACCGACGCCGAGGCGATCTTGGGCATCGGCGACTGGGGGGTGGGCGGCATCCAGATCGCCGTGGGCAAACTGGCGCTCTACACCGCCGGTAGCGGCATCGATCCCCGCCGCTGTATCGCGGTCTCGCTCGACGTCGGCACCGACAACGAACAGCTACTGGCCGACCCGTTCTACCTCGGCAATCGCCACGCCCGCCGCCGCGGCGAGGAATACGACGAGTTCATCGGGCGCTACGTCGACACCGCCCACCAGATGTTTCCGCACGCGATCCTGCATTTCGAGGATTTCGGGCCGCTCAATGCGCGCACGATCCTGCAGCGCTACGGCGACGACTACTGCGTGTTCAACGACGACATCCAGGGCACCGGCGCGGTGGTCGTGGCGGCGATGTACGGCGGGTGCCACGTCACCGGGACGCCGCTGCGCGACCAGAAGGTCATCGTCTTCGGCGCCGGGACCGCGGGCATCGGCATCGCCGATCAGATCCGCGACGCGATGGTCGCCGACGGCACCACCGTGGAGCAGGCCATCGCGCAGATCTGGCCGATCGACAAGCAGGGCTTGCTCTTCGACGACATGGACGACCTGCGCGGTTTCCAGGTGCCCTACGCCAAGGACCGCCGGCGGTTGGGCCTGGGCACCGGGCAGCGGGTCGGGTTGGTGGACGCGATCAGGCTGGCCGCACCGACCGTCCTGCTGGGTTCGTCCACCGTGTCGGGCGCGTTCAACCAGGAGGTCGTCGAGGCGATGACCGCCTCCTGCGCACGGCCAATGATCTTCCCGCTCTCCAACCCCACCTCACGGATGGAGGCCATGCCGGCCGACCTGCTGCGGTGGTCGGCGGGGCGGGCGCTGATCACCACCGGCACGCCGGTCCCGCCGCTGGAATACGACGGCATCGCCTACACCATCGGCCAGGCCAACAACGTGTTGGTCTTTCCCGGGATCGGGCTGGGCATCATCGTCGCCCGGGCCCGGCGGGTCACCCGGGGCATGCTGCAGGCCGCGGCGAGAGCCATTGTGCAGCAAGCCAATCCGACTAAGGCCGGGGACTCGCTGTTGCCGGACGTGCAGAACCTGCGCGACATCTCGGCGGCGGTCGCCGAGGCCGTCTATCGCGCCGCCGTCGAGGACGGGGTGGCCACCAGGACCCATGACGGGGACATCCGGCAAGCCGTTCTCGACACCATGTGGCGTCCGGTCTACGACTGAACCGTTGGGTTGCGGTGACCGCGGCGCTAAGGTCGCCTCAACGACGGACGAGGATGCGGAGAAAAGATGGTCGACGGGCTATCCGCGCTGAGCCAGACCGCGGTACTGCTGGAGATCGAGGCGATCAAACGGCTCAAGGCCCGGTACTGCCGCTACCTCGACACCAAGGACTGGGTGGCGTGGCGCACCATCTTCGCCGACGACTTCGTCAGCGACACGTCACCGGCGGGCGGCAAACTCATCGAGGGCGCCGACGAGTTCGTCGCGTTCACCCGCAAGAGCCTGCGCTCGCAGGCGACCGTCCATCAGGTCCACGCCCCGGACATCCAGCTGACCTCACCGACGACGGCCGAGGGCGTGTGGGCGTTGGAGGACGTCGTTCGTTTCGGTCCGGGTGTGAATCTGCGGGGCTACGGGCACTACGCCGAGACCTACGAGAAGGCCGGTGGCGCCTGGCGGATCAAGTCCTCGACGCTGACGCGGCTGCGCGAAGACGTCTTCAACGGCCTTGTCGCGCTGTACATCTCACCGCGGATTCGTGCGGTGCTGATGAAGCTGGCGCAGCGCGCAATCAAGTGAATTGTGTACGCCAGCCGGTTGAGGCTGAGTGTGAATCCTTGGCTTCGACTGTGAGCCGGTGGCGGCCCCGGGGCAATTTTCCCGCCCACGATTCACCATCGAAGCCCAAGATTCACACTCGAGCGCCGCAGCCGTCGGCCACGCACCGGCCGGTCGAGGTTTGACTGTGAGCTCACGGCTTCGGCTGTGTGCCGGTGGCGGCGCCGCGGCGATTTCCCCGCCCGGACCTCACAATCAAAGCCCAGGATTCACACTCGAGCACCGCGGCCGGCACGTTAGACACCGCTCCCCCGGGTGGACTCGAACCACCAACCCTTCGGTTAACAGCCGAATGCTCTGCCAATTGAGCTACAGGGGACCAACGCGATCGCTGGACGACTCTAGCGTACTGGCATCAGCCGCGCGACGCACCCCGCCGAGTGAGGCAGGATGGGTGGAGCCATCGATCGTCGGGAGGAACGCTTTGATCCGGTATGTCGTGGTGCTGGGACTGGGTTACGTGCTGGGCTCGAAGGCGGGGCGCCGCCGCTACGAGCAGCTCGTCGGCACCTATCGCGCGCTGACCAGCAGTCCGATGGCCAAATCGGCGATCGAGGGGGGGCGCCGCAAGATCGCCAACCGGATCTCCCCGGACACCGGGTTTGTGACCGTGGCCGAGATCGACGCCCAGACGGCCGTCCAGGAGCGCGAACAGCGCGCGCAGCGCGGGGCCGAGCCGGCCCTCACCCCGTCAGATCGTCGCCGCTAGCCTGCTCCAACAGGCTGCGCCGATAGGCCTCCATCGCGACCAGGTCGCCGAACAGGGCGTGATACTCGTCGCCCTGCTCGATGGGTGACATGCGCTGCAGCTTGGACTTGACCTCGGCGATCTGCCGGCCCATCCACACCTCCTGCAGGCGGGCCAGGACCCCGCCGATGTAGCGCGGCAGCTTCTCGTCGTCCACCTGGATGGCCTCCACTCCCAGCTCGCTGATCAGGCCGGCGGTCAGGGCCGAGGTGGTCTGCTGGCGCAACGCCTCGATCCACTCCGCCCCGGTGACGCCGATGGAGGTGCCGCCGGCGGCGTCGATGGCCGCGCGCACGGCCGCGTACCCGGGGTGGGTGAAGCTCTCGACGGTCAGCGTGTCGAACACCGGGCCCGCCAGCGCCGGATACTGCAGCGCCGACTTGAGCGCCTCGCGCTGAGGCCACAGGATCGGGTCGCGCGGGTCGGGGCGGGCGACCCGCGATTCGGCGGGTTCGGGTGCGGCGCTGGCCTGCGGCGCGGCGCGGCGGGGCGCTTCGGCGCCGCCTCGCGCCGCGGGCCTGGACTTCTTGGCCTCGCCACGCACTCGTCCGATGACCTGCGCGACGTCGTCCCAGCCGACCCAGCCGGCGAGCTGGCGGGCGTATTCGTCGCGCAGCGTCGGATCCTTGATCTGGCTCACCATGGGCACGCAGCGGCGCAGCGCTGCGACCCGGCCCTCGGCGCTGTCCAGGTCCATCTCGGCGATGGTGCTGCGAATCGCGAACTCGAACAACGGGGTTCGGCGCGCGACCAGATCGCGCAGCGCGGCCTCGCCGGCCTTCAGCCGCAAGTCGCAGGGGTCCATGCCGTCCGGGGCGACGGCGACGAAGGACTGCCCGGCCAGGTTCTGCTCGCCGCCGAACGCCTTCAGCGCGGCGGCGCGCCCGGCCGCGTCGCCGTCGAACACGTAGATGAGCTCGCCGCGAAAGAAGCTGTCGTCCATCATCAGCCGGCGCAGCATAGCCAGGTGCTCGTCGCCGAATGCGGTGCCGCAGGAGGCGACGGCGGTGGTGACCCCGGCCAGGTGCATCGCCATCACGTCGGTGTAGCCCTCGACGACGACGGCCTGGTGCCCCTTGGCGATGTCCCGCTTGGCCAGGTCGATGCCGAACATCACCGCCGACTTCTTGTACAGCAACGTCTCGGGGGTATTGATGTACTTGGCCTCCATCGGGTCGTCGTCGAAGATCCGCCGGGCCCCGAACCCGATCACTTCCCCGGCCGAGCTGCGGATGGGCCACAGCAGCCGCCGGTGGAAGCGGTCCATCGGGCCGCGGCGGCCCTCCCGGGACAGGCCGGCCGCCTCCAGCTCCTTGAACTCGAAACCCTTGCGCTGCAGGTGTTTTGTCAACGAGTCCCAGCCGGACGGGGCGAATCCGCAGCCGAAGTGCCGGGCGGCCTGCCCGTCGAAGTTGCGTTCGGTCAGGTACTGGCGCGCCGGCGCCGCCTCGTCGGACTCCAGCGCCGCGGCGTAAAACTCGGCCGCGGCCGCGTTCGCCGCGACGAGCCTGCTGCGGCTGCCGCGGTCGCGCTGCACGTTGGTGGCCGCGGCGCCGGTGTAGGTGAGGGTGTAGCTGATCCGGTCGGCAAGCAGTTCGACGGCCTCGACGAAGCTGACGTGTTCGATCTTCTGCACGAACGCGTACACGTCGCCGCCCTCGCCGCAACCGAAGCAGTGGAACTGACGGTGGTTGGGACGGACGTGAAACGACGGCGACTTCTCGTTGTGGAAGGGGCACAGGCCCTTCAGCGAGTCGGCGCCGGCCCGTTTCAGCTGGACGTAGTCCTCGACGACATCCTCGATGCGGACCTTCTCGCGGATGGCGGCGATATCGCGATCAGAGATCCGGCCGGCCATCGGCTCAGTCTAGGACGCCGGCGTCGGCGACGATGACGGCCGGCTTAACCCGATGGCGGCGACCCGCAGCGCCCGGCGTCGCCGCGCTCGCGATCGCCGCTAGCCGGTCCCGATCACCCCGCAGGCGACCCGCTCCATCGCGTTGTCGGTGCCGTCGGCGCCGTGGATCATCAGGGCCGTCTTCTCCCCGGCGAGCAGCTGGTCCCTGGTGAACGCGTCGCTGGTGGTCACCAGGTACGCCGAGCCGTCCTGGCGCACCTCGAGCGTGGACAGGTCACCGCTTTCGGGCATCCCGGTGTGCCCGGGCGCCTGGAAGTGCCCGCCGGCGGACAGGAAGTTGCCGGGCGGGCCCCCGTTCGGGGCGACCGAGTTGGGCTCGCATTTGCCGATCGCGTGGATGTGCATGCCGTGTAAACCGGGGGCCAGGATGCCGCTGGCGACGGTCTTGACGGTGACGGTGGCGTAGCCGCTACCGAAATCGAAGGTGGCCGTGGCCACTTCCCGCCCGTCGGGCGCCTTCAGCTGCGCGGACAACGACCCCGGGGCGGGCTGCGCGGTGGTGGTCCCCGTCGATTGCAGCGGCTCACCAGGACCACTGTGCACCGGCGGCGTGGTGCCCGGCTGGCTGCTCGGATGCTGGGGCGAACTGCAGGCGCTGATGGCCACGACGGGAAGCGAGAGGAGGGCCGCGACGGCGGTGGGTTTGATCATGGACGGTAACGCTATCGGGTCGCCTGACGGGCGTCGATACGCTCCAGCCTGCCCTCGGTGTAGGAGGCGACCTGATCGACGATCACCCGCAGCCGCGCGCGGTCGTCGGCGGCGGTGACGAACGTCGCGGCGAACATGGGATCGAGCGTGCCGGGCGCGCCGGAGTACAGCCACCGCGCCACCCGGTGAATGCGGTCGCGTTGCCGGGCCTGCGTTTCCAGGTGCCGCGGGTCGGACATGATGAACTGCAGCGCCAGGATTTTCAGCAGCGCGACCTCGGCGCGCACCAGGTCGGGCACCTGCAGCTCCGCGCGGTAGCGCACCAGCGGGCCGGGACCGGCGGCCGCGCGCGTCGTCGCGATCGCGGCCGAGGCAAACCTGCCCACCAGTTCACTGGTCAATCGCTTGAGCGCGACCGAGGCCGCCAGCGTGGCATCGTACTTGCCGACCGCCGCGACCACCGGCAGGCCCGACAGCCGTCGCGCGGCCGCCATGAAGTCGTCGGCGCTGACCCGGGAGAATTCGCTCTCCCCCAGCTTGGCCAGTGCGGCCGCCTCGTCGTCGTCGGCCAGCACCCGCAGGTCGATGCGTTGCGAAACGACGCCGTCCTCGACGTCGTGCACCGAATAGGCGATGTCGTCGGCCCAGTCCATCACCTGGGCCTCCAGGCACGTCCGATCGGCCGGCGCGCCCGAGCGCACCCAGGCCGCCGGCTCGCGGTCCTCGTCGTAGAAGCCGAACTTGCGTATGCCCTCGAGGCGGGCCCACGGATATTTGGTGACCGCGTCCAGCGACGCCCGGGTCAGGTTAAGTCCGGCGCTATTGCCTTGCCTATCAAGGACTTTGGGCTCGAGGCTGGTGAGGATCCGGAAATTTTGGGCATTGCCCTCGAAGCCGCCGTGGGCGGCCGCGAACTCGTCGAGAGCGCGCTCGCCGTTGTGACCGTAGGGCGGGTGCCCGATGTCGTGGGCCAGGCCGGCCAGTTCCACCAGGTCGAGGTCGCAGCCCAGCCCGACGGCCATGCCCCGCCCGATCTGGGCGACCTCCAGCGAGTGCGTCAACCGGGTGCGCGGGGTGTCCCCCTCCCGGGGGCCGACCACCTGGGTCTTGTCCGCGAGCCGGCGCAGCGCGGCACTGTGCAACACCCGGGCGCGGTCGCGCGCAAAGTCGGTGCGGTGCTGGCCTTCGGTCCCCGGCAGACCCGCGGTCTTGGGCGCTTCGGGTACCCGCCGCTGACGGTCGAAGTCGTCGTAGGGGTCGTGCTGCTTCGTGTTCGCCTCCTTGGTCACCGCAGCACAGTCTGCCAGCCAAAGGCGGGCCGCATTCGAGCTACATTGACGTATGCGCACCGCTCGGCTGCTCGGCGCGACGCTGGCGATCCTCGCGGCACTGTGCGGGGGGCTGCTGCTGGCGCCGCCGGCCGGCGCGCAGCCCCCGCTCCGGCTGCCCGATCAGGTCACGGACAACGCGAACGCGCTGTCGGGTTCCGGTCGCGTCGCGCTGACGTCGGCCGTCGACAAGCTCTACGCCGACCGCCACATCAGGCTGTGGGTGGTCTACGTCGACGACTTCTCCGGCGAGTCCCCGGTGGACTGGGCGAATCGCACCAGAAGCCTCAGCGACCTGGGCGACTACGACGCGATGCTCGCGGTGGCGACCGCCGGGCGCGCCTACGCCTTTTTGGTGCCGTCCGCGATCAAGAGCATCAGCGCGAGCCAGGTCAGCCAGCTGCGCCGCACCAAGATCGAACCCGCGCTGCACGACGGCGACTGGAGCGGTGCCGCGGTGGCGGCGGCCAACGGGCTCGACGCGCCGCCCCCGTCGTCGGGGCGCGTGTTCCTGCTGGTCGCGCTGTGTGTCATCGGCGTCGGCGTGGCGGCCCTGCTGGTCGTGATGCGCTATCGCCGCGGGCGAAGGCGCGCCGCCGCGCTGGCCGCGGCGCGGCGCGTCGACCCCACCGATGCCGACGCGCTGGCCGCGGTGCCGCTGGAGGCCCTCGACGACCTGTCCCGCTCGATGGTGGTGGATGTCGACAACGCGATGCGCACCAGCGCCAACGAACTGGCGCTGGCGATCGACGAGTTCGGTGCGGAGCGGACCCAGCCGTTCACCCAGGCGGTGGACAACGCCAAAGCGGCGCTGTCGCAAGCCTTTACCGTCCGCCAGCAGCTCGACGACAGCATTCCGGAGACGCCGGCGCAGCAGCGCGAGCTGCTGACCCGGGTGATCGTGTCGGCGGGGCGCGCCGACCGCGAGCTGGAATCGCAGACCGAGGCGTTCGAGAAGCTGCGGGACTTGGTGATCAACGCGCCGTCCCGGCTGGACGGACTGACCCAGCGGTACGTCGAACTCACCGGCCGCATCCCCGCAGCCGAACAGCGCATGGCCGAGCTGCACCGGGAATTTGAGACTGCGGCACTGAGTCCGGTGGTCGGCAACGTCGCCGCCGCCAAGGAACGGTTGGCGTTTGCCGACCGCAACATCGGCACGGCCCGTGACCTGGCCGGGCGCGCCGAGAGCGGAAAGCAGAGCGGATTGGTGGACGCCTACCACGCCGCGGAGTCGGCGCTCGGGCAGGCGCGCTCGCTGCTGGACGCTGTGGACACCGCGGCCGACGACATCCGGCACGCCATCGCCACGCTGCCCGCGGTCATCGATGACATCCAGGCGGGCCTGCGGCGCACCGACGAGCAGTTGCGCAAGCCGGCGTCGGCCCACACCGCCGAACTGACCGCCGCGCGCGACGCCGCGGTTGGCGCCCTGGCCGGCGCCCGCGCCGGCGGCTCCGCCGATCCCCTCGGCGCGTTCGCCCGGCTCACCAAAGCCGACGCCGACCTCGACCGGGCGCTGGCCGCCGTGGCCCAGGAGCAGGCCACCGCCGAGCGGCTCGTCCGCTCCCTGGAGCAGGCGTTGTTCACCGCGGACTCGCGGGTGCGCGGCGTTTCGGAATACATCGACACCCGGCGGGGCAGCATCGGTGCCGAGGCGCGCACCCGGCTCGCCGAGGCCGGGCGGCACCTGCAGGCCGCGCGCGACAAGAGCGCGACCGACCCGACCGAGGCGATTGCACACGCCAACGCCGCGTCTACCCTGGCCGCCAACGCCCAGGCCCTGGCGAACGCCGACGTGGTGGCGGCCCAGCGCGTCTATGCCCGCCGCGGCGGCGGCGACACCGGCGCGATGATCGGCGGAATCATCATCGGCGACCTGCTCGGCGGGGGCATGCGGGGTGGATTCGGCGGCTGGAGCCCGACGTCGTTTGGACCGTCCGGCTCGTTCGGAGGCTCATCGGGCGGCGGCATGATGGGCGGCGGCGGGCGCTTCTGATCGCGCTCTAGACAAACCGATCCCCGGGCACCGGGTGCCCGGGGATCGGCGTTGCGTTACGGCGTCAGGCCCAGCTGGACCCGACGGCGCTGTCGGTGCTGGCCATGTTGCTGCCGGCGCTTTGCACCTTCTGGCCGTGGGCGTTGGCCTGCTCGTAGATCACCTGGAAGTTACGACCCAACTGGGTGATGAACTCCTGGCAGGCCACCGAACCGGCGCCACCCCAAAAGTCACCGGCAGCCAGCACATCGCGCACGATGGCCTGGTGCTCGGCCTCCAACGACGCGGCCTGCGCACGAATCAACGCGCCGTGGGCATCCACATCGCCAAACTGATAATTGATGGTCATGTTTGCGTCCTCCTGAAATAAAAGAGTGAGACCCGGCGCTAGCTGCCGAGGATTTGCTGCGAAGTCTGCTCTTGCTGCTCGTAGTTGTTCGCGTCGCGCACCAGGCCATCCCGCACCCCGTGCAGCATGTTCACGATGTTGCGAAACGCCTGATTCATCTGACCCATCGTGTCGTAGGACGTCGCCTGCGCCGTACCACTCCAGCCGGCACCGGCGATGTTCATCGACGACGCCCACATCTTGCGGGCCTCGTCCTCGACGGTCTGCGCGTGGACCTCAAAACGGCCCGCCATCGCCCGCATCTCATGCGGGTCAGTCATAAAACGTGTTGCCATGTTGCCTTTCTCCTTCTGGATAATTTTCTGGACTTATCTGCAGGTCGGCCTTCGTAGCTGGCTGCTACGCGGTTACCTGCGCCGCCGATCGCGTGTGACACGCATGCGGCTGCCGTCTCTCACCCGGCCGCCGGAGAATGCGGTACCACGCTGCTAGTCCGCGGCATGTCGAAGCGGGGCTCGGCTTCGCCTTGCCACTCGCTCCATTCGCTCCATTCGTTCCACTCGTCCATGCCCTCGTCGGCGACCTCCGGGCTCACCCCGTCGGCCACCTTGTCACCGGGGTCGGCGCCGTCTTCCGGCTCCGGCGCCCAGTGGTCATAGTCATCCGGCGGCACGGCCACCCCCCACTTCAGGGGAACCGATAAGCCGCCAAGCATCCCCGACTCGCCACGCTTCGCCGCCACTGCATCGTCCGGCAGCGGCGAACCAAGAGGCAAAAGCACGTTGCCCCCTTCCACTTGCCGTCAGTAGTACATTTCGCACCGGGTGGCGAAGTATTCACCACCAAGCACTCCGCATCGTAAGTCAATTCTGAGGACAATATCCGGGTTTGGGCGATTTCGCTCTATTTGGAACACGCGCGCGGCCACGGACGAACCCGGGGGCGAAACCGGCGGTCAGGACACCCCGCTCGGGGTTCCGCGGGCGGGCGGGGTTTCCTGGGTCGGCATTGTCTGCGGAGATACGGCACCCGATAAGGGATTGACGTCTCGAGGGTCGAGCCCAATATCGCGTTGGGAACCCATTGCGGCAGCTTGGGCAGGGCCGCCAGCCATGGGTGATTCAATTGGGTCATCAATTCGGTCGCACCGACATGCCGAAGGCGCGGGCGACACCGAATTTCCCCCCCGAGGTGTCACCCGCGCCTTTGGTGGCTTACCAGTGCGCCTAGCCGACGCCGATTCGCGGCACCACGCTGGGCCGTGCCTGCACGACGTGGTTCGGGCTGGCCCCGCCGCGGCCGAGCATCCCGCCGGGCATACCGGCTCCGGCGCCGCCCATGCCCATCGGCATCGGCATCATCGGCATACCGCCCATGGGCGCACCCGCGGCCGCGGCGGCGGCGGGCATCTCGCCCATTCCCGACATCGCCGCGCTGACCATCCGCGCCGGCGCAGACCCCTGCCACGTCGGGGGCACCGACATCGCCCCGACCAGGCGCGCCTTGCCCAAGCCGGCGGAGGCCGCTCCCAGGCCGCCCATGCCGGCACCACCCAGGCCCTTGGGAACGGCGCTGCTGACGAACTTCGCCCCGTCGGCCCCGGCCACATCGCTGACCAGGCCGGCCGGCGCGGCGTGCGCGGCACCCATGCCGGCCTGAGCGGCCATCATGATCGGCGACATCATCATGCTCGCCGGGTACATGGCGATCTGGGCCACCGACATGATCGAGGACATCGGGAGCTCGGAGGACAACGCCGACACCGTCGACGCGACGCCCCCGGCCATTCCCGTCACCGTCGACACCGGGGCCGCGATCGCGTTGGTTACCAACGCCCCCACCCCGGCGGCCTGCGACGCCAAGCCGCCCAGCGGGGTCGACAGCAACCCGGTCAGGCCGCTGAGGACCGGGGGCAGGCTGAACGACTGCAGCCCGGCAGCCACCGCCGTGGCCCCGCCGTGGTAGCCGACCATCGCGGCCACGTCCTGGGCCCACATCTCCATGTACTCGAACTCTTTCATGAAGATGGCCGGGGTGTTCTGGCCGAGGATGTTCGTCGCGATCAGCGTCACCTGCGTGATGCGGTTCTGGGCGACGGCGGGCGTGGGCACCGTGGCCGCCAGCGCGGTCTCGAACGCGGTCGCCGCCGTCCGGGCCTGCAGGGCCGCGGCCTCGGCCTGTCCCGCGGCCGCGCTCAGCCAGCCGACGTAGGGCGTCGCGGCCGCGGCCATCGACACCGACGCCGGGCCCGCCCAGGGGCCGTCGGTCAGCCCGGTGACCACCGACTGAAACGACGCCGCCGCACCCGCCAGGTCCGACGCCAACCCATCCCAGGCCGTCGCCGCCATGTGCAGCGGGCCCGAACCCGCGCCGGCGAACATCAACGCCGAGTTGATCTCCGGGGGGAAGAACGTAAAGCCAGGAATCATTCCAACCTCGACACATCCAGCCGCCTCGGCGGCTCCGACAACCACGTAGCTAACGTTCACCTGCGACGGCTCTACACGTGCCTACCGCCACCGCTGGATCGTAAGTCACCGCGGCGTCGAAAATTGGCGATTTCACGAAATCAATTCGTCTACCGTGCGGCAGCCGGTAGCCCGCGGCCACGTATCCCCGCAGACCGGACATCTGTCCAGGTAGCGGACCTGCGGATGTGTGCGCCCGCGGCCAAAAATCTGAACAAAATCTGTGGTGTTTCTGAGGCTTTTTCAGCGCCACGCCGCGAGAGGCCAAAAAGCCCGGAAATCGCTGAAGCACGGCGGTGAAGAAACCGGAGACGCCGTCGCCCGAGACGAGCACGCCGGACCTACCCTCAACGTGGCGAACTCCGCCCGCATCTTGGGCCTGTTTGCCCAGGGGGCGGGCAAACCGGAAGTTGCGAAACCGGTGTTCGAGTTGCCCGAGTTGAAAAAGCCGGTGTCCCTGGCGCCCGAATTCCCGAAGCCGAAGTTCGGAAAGCCGGCGTTAAAGCTGCCGGGATTGCCGTTCCCGACGTCGAAGAAGCCCAGGTTGTCGAAGAAGCCCAGGTTTCGCGCGCCCCTCGTCCACCGGATCATTCCCGCGGCGGCGCAAACCCGTTACGCGACACAACCAGCGCTGTCGGCCCGGGCTAGCAGCCCTTCAGGCGGACCGCCAGGTAATCGGCGACGGCGCCGATCGGGACCCGGTCCTGGGTCATGGCGTCGCGCTCGCGCACGGTCACGGCGCCGTCGGAGAGCGTGTCGAAATCCACCGTCACGCAATACGGCGTGCCGACCTCGTCCTGGCGGCGGTAGCGGCGCCCGATGGCGCCGGCGTCGTCGAAGTCGATGTTCCAGCATTTGCGCAATTCGGCCGCCAGGTCGCGGGCCATGGGGCTCAGGTCGGCGTGCCGCGACAGCGGCAGCACCGCGGCCTTGACCGGCGAGAGCCGCGGGTCGAGCCGAAGCACCGTGCGTTTTTCCATGCCGCCCTTGGCGTTTGGCGCCTCGTCCTCGTTGTAGGCGTCGATCAGAAATGCCATGAACGAGCGGGTCAGCCCGGCCGCGGGCTCGATGACGTACGGCGTGTAGCGGGTGTCGGAGACCTGGTCGTAGAAAGACAGGTCGGCACCGGAATGCTTTGCGTGCGTTGACAAGTCGAAGTCGGTACGGTTTGCGACACCCTCGAGCTCGCCCCACGGATTGCCGACGAAACCGAACTTGTACTCGATGTCGACGGTGCGGTCGGAGTAGTGCGACAGCTTCTCCGCGGGGTGCTCATACAGGCGCAGGTTCTGCGGATCGATGCCGAGATCGACATACCACTGCAGCCGGGTGTCGATCCAATACTGGTGCCAGTGTCTGGCCGTCGACGGCTCGACGAAGAACTCCATCTCCATCTGCTCGAACTCCCGGGTCCGGAAGATGAAGTTGCCCGGGGTGATCTCGTTGCGGAAGCTCTTGCCGATCTGCCCGATCCCGAACGGCGGCTTGCGCCGCGCGGTCGTCACCACGTTGGCGAAGTTGACGAAGATGCCCTGCGCGGTCTCGGGACGCAGGTAGTGCAGCCCTTCCTCGGTCTCGATGGGCCCCAGGTAGGTCTTGAGCATCATGTTGAATTCGCGGGGCTCGGTCCACTGCCCCTTGGTGCCGCAGTCGGGGCAGACGATCTCGGTCATCGCCACCGAATCGGGGTCGGCGATCCCCTTCTTCGCCGCGTAGGCCTCCTGCATGTGGTCCTGGCGATGCCGGCGGTGGCAGTTCAGGCACTCGACCAGGGGGTCGTGGAAGACCTCGACGTGGCCGGAGGCCACCCAGACCTGCCGCGGCAGGATGATCGACGAGTCGAGTCCCACCACGTCGTCGCGGCCGGTGACCACCGCGCGCCACCACTGGCGTTTGATGTTCTCCTTGAGCTCCACCCCCAGCGGCCCGTAGTCCCACGCCGATTTGGTGCCGCCGTAGATCTCCCCCGAGGGAAAGACGAAGCCGCGCCGTTTGGCCAGGTTGACTACGGTGTCGATGACAGACGCCACGGGGCGGTGCACTCCTTATCGAAGATCAGGCAGACGGGCGCCACGGTGAACCGCCGCGTGCGCCGCTCGCAAAACACCAGTCATGGTATCGACCGGCGCCGCGATCTTTGACATGCGTCATCATGCATGTGACAGTGGAAGGCGCCCGGCATGGACCGCGCGCTTTCGTATCCGGCACTTCTCGAGGTGAGGACACTCCCATGGCGATGTCGTCCTCCACGTCAACCGCCGCCGGTGGCGACACGGGGTCCGACGTGAGCGAGGTGTCCCACGAGCACGGCACGGCCGGGCACGCGGCGTTCCCCGACTATCCCGTGCCGCCGCCGCGGGAGATTCTCGACGCCGCCGGCGAGCTGCTGCGCGCGCTGGCCGCACCGGTGCGGATCGCCATCGTGCTGCAGCTGCGCGAGTCCCACCGTTGCGTGCACGAACTGGTCGATGCGCTGGGCGTGCCGCAGCCCTTGGTCAGCCAGCACCTGAAGATCCTCAAGGCGGCGGGCGTGGTCGCCGGGGAGCGGTCCGGGCGCGAAGTGCTCTACCGGCTCGCCGACCACCACCTGGCGCACATCGTCGTCGACGCCGTGGCCCACGCCAGCGAGGACACCCCGTGACTGGCACGAGTGTGCGGTCCACCCGGCAGCGGGCGGCGATCTTCACCCTGCTGGAAACGCTCGACGAATTCCGCTCGGCCCAGGAGCTGCACGACGAGCTGCGCCGCCGCGGCGAGAACATCGGCCTGACGACCGTGTACCGCACCCTGCAGTCGATGGCCGCGACGGGAATGCTCGACACGCTGCGCACCGACACCGGCGAGTCGGTCTACCGCCGCTGCTCGGAGCACCATCACCACCACCTGGTGTGCCGCGGGTGCGGTTCCACTATCGAGGTCGGCGACCACGAGGTCGAACAGTGGGCCGCGCAGGTGGCCGCCAAGCACGGCTTCTCCGACGTCAGCCACACCATCGAGATCTTCGGCACCTGTGCCCAGTGCGGCTCCTGAGCCGAATCAGAAGCTCTAAGCCGTGAGCGAGCGGCGGATCTCGACGCCGGTGTCGAGCACCAGCAGGACCAGGGTGCGCAGCGCGTCGTCGGTCAGCCCGCCCCCGGGAAAGTTGTAGCGCAGCATCACGTCACCGATTTTGGACGCGCCCTTGCCGGAGTTGCGTTGCCCCGCTTGCTCGTTGGCCTTCTCGACCAGGGTGACGCTGCCGAAGTTGCTGTCGTGCGCCTGCTTGGCGATCTGGTCGCGCACCTTCTTGGTCAGCGGCAGATCCCAGGCCAAGATCTGGGTCAGCGATACCAGGTCGAGGCCCTCGGCGATGTTGACCACCCGCAGCGACGCCAGGGTTCCGTTGTGGCGCAGGGTCAGCGCGCCATCGGGCTCCTCGTCGACGGCGAGGGTGTCGCGCAATATCGACGCCAAACGCTCCTGCAGCGAGGGCATCAGGCGCTCCCGAACCGTCGATTGCGAAACGCGTATTCCTCGCACGCCGCCCACAGGTCGCGACGGTCGTAGTCGGGCCACAGCTTGTCGGAGAAGATGTACTCGGCGTACGCCGCCTGCCACAGCATGAAATTGCTGGACCGCTGCTCCCCCGACGTCCGCAGGAAAAGGTCGACGTCGGGGATGTCGGGTCGCTGCAGGTGACGCGAGATCGTCGCCTCGTTGATGCGCTCCGGATTGAGCCGGCCGGCCTCGACCAGGCGGGCGATATCCTTTGCGGCCTCGGCGATTTCAGCGCGGCCGCCGTAGTTCACGCAGTAGTTCACCGTGATCACGTCGTTGCCGGCCGTCATCGCCTCGGCGATGGCCAGTTCGTTGATGACGCTGCGCCACAGCCGCGGCCGCGACCCCACCCAGCGGATCTTCACCCCGATCGCGTTGAGGTTCACCCGGCGCATGCGCACCACGTCGCGGTTGAACCCCATCAGGAAGCGGACCTCCTCGGGGGAACGCTTCCAGTTCTCGGTGGAGAACGCGTAGAGGCTGAGCCATTTGATGCCGAGTTCGATGGCGCCACAGACGATGTCGATCACCACCGCCTCGCCGGCCTGGTGGCCGTCGGTGCGGCTGAGCCCGCGCTGGGTGGCCCAGCGGCCGTTGCCGTCCATCACGATGGCGACGTGAAAGGGCAAGCGGTCGGCGGGAATTCGCGGCGCGGCCGCCTTCGAGGTGTGCTGCGGTGGGCGGCGCGGGCCGCCACCGTCGGCCGGCGGCAGCTCCGGAAAGGCAACCGGCCACGTCGACGTGTCGGGAAAGACCGGGTAATCGTCGGGCGCGGGGGGCAGCTGCGGGAAGTCGGTTGACTTCAGCTTGCGCTCGGCTTTAGCCACAGGCCATATCCTGCCCGATCAGCGCTGCGCGCCGGTCGGCGATGGTGCGGTCGACGTGATACGTCCGCTCTACCAGCGGCAGCGTTTTGAGCTGCCGTTCCAGGTGCCACTGCAGGTGGGCGGCCACCAATCCGCTGACGTGGTTGCGGTGCGATTGCGGCGACGCCTCGGCGGCCTCCCAGTCGCCGTCGTGCAGCGCCGCCATCAGATCCAGCACACCCGGCGGTGGGGTGGTCGAACCCGCCGGGCGGCAATGCGGGCAGACGCTGCCCCCGGCCCCGACGTGAAATGCCCGGTGCGGACCCGGGGTGGCGCACCGTGCGCACTCGGTGAGCGCCGGCGCCCATCCGGCGATGCCCATGGCACGCAGCAGATAGGCGTCCAGCAACAGGTCCCGCGGCCGGCGTCCGTCGGCCACCGCACGCAGCGCGCCCACGGTGAGTCGGTGCAGGGCCGGCGCCGGGGCGCGCTCCTCGCCGGCGAGGCGTTCGGCGGTCTCCAGCATCGCGCACCCGCACGTGTACCGGCCGTAGTCGCTGACGATGTCGGTCGCGAACGCGTCGATGGACACGACCTGGGTGACGATGTCGAGATTGCGGCCGGGATGCAGCTGCGCGTCGATATGAGCAAACGGCTCCAGCCGGGCACCGAATTTGCTGCGGGTGCGCCGGACGCCCTTGGCCACCGCGCGAACCAGCCCGTGGTCGCGGGTCAGCAGGGTGACGATCCGGTCGGCTTCGCCGAGCTTGTGCTGGCGCAGCACAACAGCCCGGTCTCGATATAGCCGCATCACCATAGTTTTGCACCCCGCCGCGACAATCCGGGTATCCGCGCCGTCTAGTCTCGTACCCCGTGATTGGCGCTTCCGGGTCGGGAGTCGGGTCCATCTCCGGATCCGGCGGCCAGCGCCTGCCCACCCTGACTGACCTGCTCTATCAGTTGGCCAGCCGCGCCGTGACGTCCACCACACTGGTCAGCCGCTCCCTGCACGCCATCCACACCAGCCAGTCGACGCTGAACGCCTTTCGGGTGGTGCTCACCGAGTCGGCGCTGGCCGACGCGGCCGAGGCCGACCGGCGCAGGGCGGCCGGGGACACCGCCCCGCTGCTGGGCATCCCGATCGCGGTCAAGGACGACGTCGACGTCGCCGGCATTCCGACGGCCTTCGGCACCGAGGGGCATGTCGCGCCCGCGGCCCACGACGCCGAGGTGGTGCGCCGGCTCAAGGCCGCCGGCGCGGTGATCGTCGGTAAGACCAACACCTGCGAACTGGGCCAATGGCCGTTCACCAGCGGGCCCGGCTTCGGACACACCCGCAACCCCTGGTCGCGCCGGCACACCCCGGGCGGGTCGTCGGGGGGCAGCGCCGCCGCGGTGGCCTCCGGCCTGGTCACCGCCGCCATCGGCTCCGACGGCGCGGGCAGCGTGCGCATCCCCGCGGCGTGGACCCACCTGGTCGGTATCAAGCCGCAGCGCGGCCGCATCTCGACCTGGCCGCTGCCGGAGGCGTTCAACGGCATCACCGTCAACGGCGTGCTGGCCCGCACGGTGGCCGACGCGGCGCTGGTGCTCGACGCCGCGTCCGGCAATGTCGAGGGCGACCGGCACAAACCACCGCCGATCACGGCATCCGACTACGTCGGCAAGGCGCCGGGCCCGCTGAACATCGCCCTGTCAACCCGGTTCCCCTACACCGGCTTTCGGGCCAAGCTGCATCCGGAGATCCTGGCCGCGACGCGCGCAGTGGCCAAGCAACTCGAGCTGCTCGGGCACACCGTGGTGCCCGGCAACCCGGACTACGGCCTGCGGCTGTCGTGGAATTTTCTGGCGCGCTCCACCGCGGGCCTGCTGGATTGGGAAGAACGGCTCGGCGACGGGGTGATCCTGGATCCGCGCACCCTGGCCAACCTGCGCATGGGCCAGGTGTTGGGCCAGGCCATCCTGCGCAGCGCCCGCCGCCACGAGGCGGCCGACCAGCACCGGGTGGGCTCGATATTCGACATCGTCGACGTCGTGCTGGCACCGACGACGGCCCAGCCGCCGCCGTTGGCGCGCGCCTTCGACCGGTTGAGCGGGCTGGCCACCGACCGCACCATGATCGCCGCGTGCCCGTTGACCTGGCCGTGGAACGTGCTGGGCTGGCCGTCGATCAACGTGCCGGCGGGATTCACCTCGGAGGGTTTGCCGATCGGAGTGCAGCTGATGGGTCCGGCAAACAGCGAGGGCCTGCTGATCTCGCTGGCCGCCGAGCTGGAGGCCGTGTGCGGCTGGGCGGCCAGGCAGCCGACGGTGTGGTGGCACGCCGGCACGGACACGCCGTCGGCCGGCGCGCCGCCGCGTCGATGAGGTGACGCGGCGATCGCAAGCGCGGCGATGGGGGTGCCCCCGCGGAGCTGGGGGACCGGGCGCTGCGGGTCGCCGCAATGTGACGCCCCGCCCGAACGGGGGTACATCCCCGGGATGGACCAATCCGAAGCCCCCCTGCTGGATGCGGTGGCCGACTACCGCGACAAGAACCGCTACGGGTTCACCCCGCCCGGGCACCGCCAGGGCCGCGGCGTCGACGAGCGGGTGCTGGCGGTGCTGGGCCGCGAACCGTTCCTCGATGACATGCTGGCCAACGGCGGGCTGGACGACCGCAAGAGCAGCAACGGCTACCTGAAGCGGGCCGAGGACCTGATGGCCGACGCCGTGGGCGCCGACATGGCGTGGTTTTCCACCTGCGGCAGTTCGCTGTCGGTACGGGCGGCGATGATGGCCGTGGCCGGCTCCGGAGACTCCGGCGGCAGCCTGCTGGTCAGCCGGGACAGCCACAAATCCATCGTGGCGGGCCTCATTTTCTCCGGCGTGCAGCCGCGCTGGATCACGCCCCGCTGGGACGCCGCGCATCACTTTTCCCACCCGCCATCACCGCGGCAGGTCGAGGAGACCTGGGCCAAACACCCCGACGCCGCCGGGGCGCTCATCGTCAGCCCGAGCCCCTACGGCACCTGCGCAGACATCGCCGGGATCGCCGAGGTCTGCCATGCGCGCGGCAAGCCGCTGATCATCGACGAGGCGTGGGGGGCGCACCTGCCGTTCCACCGGGACCTGCCGACGTGGGCGATGGACGCGGGCGCGGACATCTGCGTGGTCAGCGTGCACAAGATGGGGGCGGGTTTCGAACAGGGCTCGGTGTTCCACCTGCAGGGTGATCGGATCGACCGTGACCGCCTGTCGGCCTGTGCGGACCTGCTGATGACCACCAGCCCCAGCGTGCTGCTGTACGCCGCGATCGACGGTTGGCGGCGGCAAATGGTCGAGCGCGGCCACGACTTGCTCGGTGCCGCACTGGATTTGGCGGCTCAGCTGCGGGAGGACATCGAACTGGTTCCGGAGGTGGAGGTGCTCGACGACGAGCTGCTCGGCGTGGAGGCGTCACACGACCTGGACCGGATGCAGGTGATGATGGACGTGTCGGCCACCGGCACCTCCGGTTATCAGGCCGCCGACTGGCTGCGCGAGCATGCGCACATCGACGTCGGGATGAGCGATCACCGCCGCATTCTGGCGACGCTGTCCTTCGCCGACGACAAGACCAGCGGCGCCCGCCTCACCGAGGCGCTGGCCGAATGGCGCAGGGACGCAAGCGACTTCGATCCGCCTCCGCAGATCGACCTGCCGTCGCCCGAGGAACTGGAGCTGGAAACCGTCTGCCCGCCACGCGATGCGTTCTTCGGGCGGGTCGAGGAAGTGCCCACCGACCAGGCCGCGGGCCGGATCTCCGCCGAGCAGTGCACGCCGTATCCCCCGGGGATTCCTGCCGTCGTGCCCGGCGAGCGCCTCAACGACGCCGTGCTGAACTACCTGTGCACGGGCGTGCGCGCCGGGATGAACGTGCCGGACGCCGCGGACCCGTCGCTGCAGACCATTCGCGTGGTGGCGTGACCGGCGGCTTTGACCGAGTCGGGCAGCCTTGCCGCCTTGCCGCTAGAAGCCCAGCCGACCAAGCTGTTTGGGGTCGCTCTGCCAGTTTTTGGCCACCTTGACCCGCAGATCGAGGTAGATCTTGGTGCCCAGCAGCTTCTCGATCTGGGCGCGCGCGGCGGTGCCCACTTCCCGCAGCCGCGCGCCGCGCTTGCCGATGACGATGCCCTTCTGGCTGTCGCGCTCGACGTAGAGGATGGCGTGGACGTCGATCAGATCGTCGCGGCCTTCGCGGGGCTCGACCTCGTCGATCACCACCGCCAACGAATGCGGCAGCTCGTCGCGGACCCCCTCCAGCGCGGCCTCGCGGATGAGCTCGGCCATCAGGACCTCCTCGGGTTCGTCGGTCAGCTCGCCGTCCGGGTAATAGGCCGGGCCGACGGGCAGCGCCGCGGCCAGCACGTCGATCAGCACGTCGACCTGCGCGCCGGTGGCCGCCGACACCGGGACGATTTCGGCCGCCGCGCCGACCAGCTCGCTGACGGCCACCAACTGCGCGGCCACCCGGTCCCTGGGGACCTTGTCGATCTTGGTGACGACGGCCAGCAGCGTGGTCTTGGGGGCCACCGCGCGGATCTGCTCGACGATCCACCGGTCGCCCGGGCCGATCGCCTCGTCGGCGGGGATGCACAATCCGATGACGTCGACCTCGGCGTAGGTGTCGCGGACCAGGTCGTTGAGCCGCTTGCCCAGCAGCGTCCGCGGCCGGTGCAGGCCCGGGGTGTCGACCAGGATGATCTGGAATTGGTCGCGGTGCACGATCCCGCGGATGGTGTGGCGGGTGGTCTGCGGGCGCGTCGAGGTGATCGCCACCTTGGCGCCGACGAGCGCGTTGGTCAGCGTCGACTTGCCGGTGTTGGGCCGGCCCACCAAACACACGAAGCCGGAACGGAATTCGGTCATGACGCCCCGATCGCCGAGCGTGAACGCGTCATGGGATGTTCCCGTCCGTCTCGGCGGGGCTGAGCAGGACGGTGTTGATCCGCACCCGGCCGCGGTGATCGGGGCCGCCCTCGGCGCGCAGCCGCAGCCCGTGCGAGACCACCTCGGCGCCCGGCAGCGGCACCCGCCCCAGCTCCAGGGCCACCAGCCCGCCCACCGTGTCGACGTCGAGGTCGTCGTCGAACTCCACGTCGTACAGCTCGCCGACGTCTTCGATCGGCAGCCGCGCGGAAACCCGAAAGCGTCTGTCCCCCAACTCTTCGATGGGCGCCGTCTCCGCCTCGTCGTACTCGTCGGCGATCTCGCCGACGATCTCTTCCAGCACGTCCTCGATGCTGACCAGGCCCGCGATGGCGCCGTACTCGTCGACGAGCAGGGCCATGTGGATGCGGTCGCGCTGCATCTCGCGCAGCAGCGCGTCCAGCGGCTTGGAGTCCGGCACGAACACCGCGGGGCGCATCACCTGCGACACCTTGGTGTCGCGGCCGCCGTCGGGCGACAGGAACGTCTGCTGGACAAGGTCTTTGAGGTACACCACCCCGACGACGTCGTCGACGTTCTCCCCGATCACCGGGAGGCGGGAATGCCCGCTGCGCACGGCCAGGTTGGTGGCCTGGCTGGCGTACTTGTCGCTTTCGATCCAGATCATCTCGGTGCGCGGCACCATCACCTCGCGGGCGGGGGTGTCGCCGAGCTCGAAGACCGACTCGATCATGCGCCGCTCGTCGGCGGCGACCACGCCGCGCTGCTGGGCCAGATCGACGACCTCGCGTAGCTCGATCTCGGAGGCGAACGGCCCGTTGCGCAGGCCGCGGCCCGGAGTGAGCGCGTTACCCAGCACCACCAGCAGCCGGCTGAGCGGCATCAGCAGCCACGAAATCACCCGCAGCGGCAGGGCCGTCGTCAGCGAGATGGAGTAGGCGTGCTGGCGGCCGAGGGTGCGCGGTCCCACCCCGATGACGACGAAGCTGGTCACCACCATGATGGTCGCCGCACCGAACAACGCCCACCGCATGCCGAAGTTGTCGTAGAGGAACACCACCAGCAGCACGGTCGCGGTGATCTCGCAGATGATGCGCAGCAGCACCACCAGGTTGATGTAGCGCGGCCGCTCGTTCATCACCTTGAACAGCGACATCGCGCCGGGGCGCTCGCCGCGCAGCAGTTCCTGCACCCGCGCCAGCGACACCGTGCTGATGGCCGCATCGATTGCCGCGAAAAGGCCGCCCAAAGCGATCAGGGCGATCGCGCCGAGCAGCTGGGGAAGCGCGGTCAATTCTCGAAATACCTTGACTTGTCCAGCAACCGGCGGTCGCGTTCCTCCTGGCGATCCAGCCGGTAGGCCTCGACCTGCTCGGCGACCCACTCCTCGAGCAACCGGTCCTGCAGGGCGAACATCTCCCGTTCCTCGTCCGGCTCGCCGTGGTCGTAGCCGAGCAGGTGCAGCACACCGTGAATCGTCAACAGCGCCAACTCATGTCCGAGGCTGTGGCCCGCGGCGGTGGCCTGCTCGGCGGCGAACTCCGGGCACAGCACGATGTCGCCGAGCATCGCGGGCCCCGGCTCGGGCGCGTCGGGGCGGCCGCCGGGCTCGAGCTCGTCCATCGGAAAGCTCATCACGTCGGTGGGGCCGGGCAGGTCCATCCAGCGCATGTGCAGGTCGGCCATGGCGGCGGTGTCCAGCAGCACCATCGACAGCTCGGCGCTGGGGTTGACGTCCATCCGGGCGATGACGAACCGCGCGACGCTGACCAGTTCGGCCTCGGAGACGTCGACGCCCGACTCGTTGGATACCTCGATGCTCATAAGATCACCGCCGATTGCGGGCACCGCCGGCCCGGCGAGCCGCCCGATTCATGCCCAGGCCGGGTTCTTCGAATTTCGCGTAGGCGTCGACGATTTCGGAGACCAGCCGGTGGCGCACCACGTCCACGCTGGTCAGCTCGGCGACGTGGATGTCGTCCACGCTGTCCAGGATCTCCATCGCCGACCGCAGGCCGGACCTGGCGCCACCCGGGAGGTCGACCTGGGTGATGTCCCCCGTGACAACGATCTTCGACCCGAAACCCAGTCGGGTGAGGAACATTTTCATCTGTTCGGCGGTGGTGTTCTGCGCCTCGTCCAGAACGATGAACGCGGAATTCAACGAGCGGCCTCGCATATATGCCAGCGGCGCGACCTCAATGACGCCGGCGGACATCAGCTTTGGGATCAGCTCGGCATCCATCATGTCGTACAGCGCGTCATACAGCGGGCGCAGATACGGGTCGATCTTCTCGCTGAGCGTGCCCGGCAAAAAGCCCAGGCGCTCACCGGCTTCCACCGCCGGCCGGGTCAAGATGATGCGCGTGACCTGCTTGGTCTGCAGCGCGTTGACCGCCTTGGCCATCGCCAGGTACGTCTTGCCGGTGCCCGCCGGCCCGATCCCGAAGACGATGGTGTTGGCGTCGATGGCGTCGACGTAGCGCTTCTGGTTGAGCGTCTTGGGGCGGATCGTCTTGCCTCGCCGCGACAAGATGTCGAGGGTGAGCACTTCCGCCGGCGACTCGTTGCCGGTGCCGACCAACATGGCGACGCTGTGGCGCACCACCTCCGGGGTCATCGGCTGCCCGCTGGCCACGATCGCGACCAGTTCGGAGATCACCCGCTCGCCGAGCGCGACGTCGGCCGGTTCACCCGAGAGCGTGACGGTGTTGCCGCGCACGTGCAGGTTGGCGGCCAACATCCGTTCGAGGGCGCGCAGATTCTCGTCGGCGGAACCCAGTAAACCCACGACTAGGTCGGGCGGAACATCAATGCTGCTGCGAACCTGAGATGAGGCCGATGACGAGGTAGCAGCCTTGGTTTCGCGGGGCGTCACGTGGTTACCAAGACCTTCGGGTGCCTGCTTTCTGTGTTCTCGAGCGCCGACAGACGGTAGCCAAGTCTACCGCCCAGGAGGCGCAATGGTCCCGGTGTGCTGCGAACGCCGTCAGGCGGCGGACGCGGTCGTGAGAACGGCGGGCACGCCGCCTTTTACCGGCCACGGCAGGGCGGGGTCATGTTGGGGGCCCCAGCCGGCGGGAGTCTGTATCCGGAACCGTTGATGGATCTGCGCGAGCAGAAACTGCGCCTCCAGGTAGCCCATCGCCGCACCGAAACAGCGGTGTGGGCCGGCGCCGAAGGGCATGAAGGCCAGGTTCGGCCGCCCCGCGGCGACGTCCTTGTCGTAGAACCGGGCGGGCTCGTAGCGGTCGGCGTCGGGACCCCACCAGCGCGGATCGCGCTGTAGCGCGTAGATCGGCAGCCCCACCAGCGTTCCGCGCCGGATGCGGTAGCCCCCGACGACGTCGTCGATCATGGCGAACCGCGGCTGCAGCAGCAGGCCCTGCAGGCGCTGGCCCTCGTCGAAGCACGCCTTGGCCCACTGCAGCCTGTCCAGGTCGGCGTAGGTGGGCGGCGCCCCGTCGAGGCCGCCGATCTCGTCGTAGAGCCGCTGCTGGGCGCGCGGATTCTGCGGGAGGAAAGCCAGCGTCCAGGCCAGCGCGGCGACGACGGTTTCGTAGCCGCCGCCGATCAGCATGATGGCCTCGGTGATGACGTCACGCCTGCTGATGGGGGTGCCGTCCTCGTACCGGGCGTCGAGGAGCACCTGCAGCAGGTCGTCGTGCGGCCGCGGGTCCGCCCGTCGTTCCTCGACCCGCCGTGTCACCCAGCGCCGCATCCGCAGCCACGCCTGCACGGGGTTGCCGTCGCCCGGCAGCAGCCTCGGTGAACGGCCGAGCAGCAGGGGCGACGACGCGCTCTGCATCAGGGTGCGGACGTCGATGTCGAGGCGGTGCAGCTCGGCGTCGGAAAGCTTCAGGCTGAACATCGCGCGCATGAAGCCCGGGATCACCACGCCGTTGATCTCGTGCTGCAGGTCGATCGGTTCGCCGGTGGCGGCGAACCGCTCCCACTTCGCCAACCGCGCGGCGAACTCGTCGGCGACGACGGCGGCGACACGCGTGAGCTGGTGGCGACCCATCATCGGGGTGAGCGGCTTGCGCCGGCGGCGGAACTCGGGGCCCTCCATCATCTGCATGGAGGCGCCCAGCAGTTTCCTGGCCGCCCCGGCGGCGGGGCCGATGAGGCTGTACTCGCCGTCGCGATGGCTGACGATGTGCCGGACGTGGTCGGGGTGGTTCATGACCACGACGTCATACAGCGGCAGCGGCAGCCGGTAGATGTCGCCGTAAACCTTCCCGAGATGCTGCAGGTATCCGAACGGATCGGCCTTGAGCTCGGGGAGCACGCCCACGAAGGGATGCCCCCGCGGCCCCGGTGGCCGCGGCGGGTCGCCTGTGCGGCGCCGGGACCGCATCGCGTCCCGCGCGCGGCCGACGGGGTTGCGGGTGCCCCAGAAGGGGTCGGGTGTCTCAAACATTCTCGAAGCAATAGATCCGGTAGGAACTCTCCCCGCTTCGCAGCCCGTCGCAGACCTTGGACACCGACGCGGCCACCGCGCCGCGCACCGGGCCGCGCAACACGGCCGGGGTCCGGCGGGTGAACATGTGCTGCGAGCGCGGCAAGCTCAATTGCAGTCCGCGGACGACCTGCTCGTTGATGATCTCTTTCGCACGCATCTGCAGCGGGCCGTCCGCCAATTCGGCCTCCCAGGCCGCGATGCGGTCGCAGCGCCGAACGTCGGCGTACAGGAGATGCCCGCCCGGCCGCAGCACCCGCGCGACCTCGGTGAGGAAACCCGGGAGCGACGGATAGCAGTGCGAGGCTTCGATGTTGATCACCGCGTCGAAGGCCTGGTCGCCGAACGGAAGGTTCACGGCGTCGCCCTGGACGAAGCCCAAGCCCGGCTGGTGGTGCATTTTTCGGCAGACCTCGATGCCGGCGGGGTTGAGGTCCAGGCCGGTGTAGGAGGCCGGGCGCAGCGTGCGCGACAGGTAGGACGCCCCGCCGCCGTGGCCGCAGCTGACCTCGAGCACCCGTTTGCCGGCGAGGTCGGCCTGGGTCGCGGTGCGGTGATAGAGCTGGATGCAATACCGATCCGGCTCGTCGGACTCCGACAGCGGCACGGCCATCGGCGGGTCCTCTTCGTAGCCCAGGTTCAGAAACGCCACGTCATCGGCGCCGTGGCGGGTGATGAAGGGGTAGTAGTACTTCGCGAAGAGCTTCCACGCCGGGGTGGAGACCATTCGTGTTGCAAGGCCCATCGGCGAGGGGTGCCCAAAAGCTGTCCGGCTACACGCCGAGAACCTTGCGGGCTTGGTCGGCGCCGGTGACCGGCAGCAGCGCCGGGTCGAGCAGTCCCACCTGCACCAGCAGCGACGCCTGGTCCCAGTAGATCCGCTCGTAGGCCACCTTGGGCGGCTCCGAGCCGTCGAACCCCATCACGACCACCACCGGCAGCAGGACCGCGCGGCCGGTGGGCGCGACGCCCGGCAGGAAGGTGGGCATCGCGACGTCGTGCGTGAACGACATGATCATCTCGTCGACGACGCGGTCGGCGCCGACGGTGCGGCAGACCGGGATGATCGCGGTGTCGGCCGGCCAGTGCCCGATGAAGCACTTGGCGTAGAACTCCGCGACCGCGCCGGCGCCGACTCCGCCCATCATGGTGGGCACGTGGTTCACGAAGGCGTTCGCGGTCATCGTCGCCATGGTGGCGGCGACGTCCTTGGTGACGAACTCGTGGCCGACGTGCTCGTCGAAGATGGCGCTCAGATCGTGGGCAGTCTCTGCCATCAGCGCAAGATAACTCCGCGAAGCCGCAGCCGTACAGGGTAAGCCGTCACAGGCTCGACGAATCGTCCCAGCGTGGCGTCAGCACGCCCAGCGCGCCCAGCGCCACCGCCGCCGCGGTGGACGTCCGCAGCACCTGCGGGCCCAGCCGGACCGCCACCGCGCCCGCCCCGGTCAGCGACGCCAGCTCATCGGGGGCGATGCCGCCCTCGGGTCCAATCACCAACAGCACCGAATCCGCTTGCGCCACATGGGTATTCGCGAGGCGGTCGGCCGCCGATTCGTGCAGGGCCAGCACCGCCGACCCGGCCGTCACCTCGTCGCGAACGCGCTGGACAAGGGCCGTCGTGGACAGCACGCCCTCGACCGGGGGGATGTGCGCGCGGCGCGACTGCCGGGCCGCCGCGCGGGCCACCGCGCGCCACCGGCGCAGGCCCTTGTCGACCCGCGGGCCCTCCCAGCTGGCCACGCAGCGGGCCGCCCGCCAGGCCACGAACGCGTCGGCCCCGGCCTCGGTGGCCAGCTCGACGGCCAGCTCCGAGCGATCCGACTTGGGCAGCGCCTGCACCACCGTCACCGCCGGGCGGCCGGGCTCGACGCTCCAGCGCCCGAGCACCCGCGCGCGCAGGCCGTCGCGCCCGGCGTGCTCGACCTCGCACCGGGCCAGCCCGCCGGCGCCGTCGCCGAGTACCAGCTGCTCGCCGGGCCGGATCCGGCGCACCGTGGCGGCGTGGAAGCCCTCGTCGCCGTCGACGACGGCCAGCGCTCCGGTGTCGGGCAGTGCGTCAACGTAGAACAGCGTCGCCACCATGTGTGGGGCCCCCGGAATCGCCCGGCTAGCGCCCGGTGAAGGTTTCGCGCAGGCGGCTGAACAGCCCGCCGCCGCCGTGGGTCGACCGGACCTCGGCCACGTCGCGGCCGCGGCGGTTCTTCAGCTCACGCAGCAGCTCCGCGTCCTGGTGATCGAGCCGGGTGGGCACCACCACGTCGACGTGGACGTGCAGGTTGCCCCGCGCTCCCGAGCGCAGGTGCGGCATGCCGTGGCCGCGCAGCGTGATGATCGAGGCGGGCTGGGTGCCGGGCGGAATGGTGATTTCGCTCTTGCCGTCCAGGATCGCGTCGAGGGTAACGGTGGTGCCCAGCGCCGCGTCGACCATCGGCACCGAGACCGTGCAGTGCAGGTCGTCGCCCTCGCGGACGAAGATGTCGTGGGACTGCTCGTGGACCTCGACGTACAGGTCGCCGGCCGGTCCGCCCCCGGGCCCGACCTCGCCCTGGGCGGCCAGCCGCACCCGCATGCCGTCGCCGACGCCGGCCGGGATCTTGACGCTGATCTCCCGGCGGGCGCGCACCCGGCCGTCGCCCATGCACTGGTGGCACGGGTCGGGGATGACCGTCCCCACGCCACGGCAGGTCGGGCACGGCCGCGAGGTCACCATCTGGCCCAGTAGCGACCGCTGCACCGTCTGCACCTCCCCGCGGCCACCGCAGGTGTCGCAGGGCACCGGCACGGAATCGCCGTTGGTGCCCTTGCCCTGGCACCGGTCGCACAGGACCGCGGTGTCGACGGTGACCTGCTTGGTCACGCCGGTCGCGCACTCTTCGAGGTCCAGCCGCATGCGCAGCAGCGAGTCCGAGCCCGGCCGCACCCGCCCGGCGGGTCCGCGCGAGCCCGCCCCGGCGCTGAAGCCCCCGCCGAAGAAGGCCTCGAATACGTCGCCCAGGTTGCCGAAGCCGCCGAACCCGCCGCCGGCCGACGCGGCGCTTTCCAGCGGGTCGCCGCCCAGGTCGACGATCCGGCGTTTCTCGGGATCGCTGAGCACCTCGTAGGCGGCGCTGATCTCCTTGAACTTCGCCTGCGCGGCCTCGTCGGGGTTGACGTCGGGATGCAGCTCGCGCGCCAACTTGCGGTAGGCGCGCTTGATCTCCGCATCGCTGGCGTTTCTGCTCACGCCGAGCAGCCCGTAGTAGTCGCGTGCCACGCCTGACTCTCCTGAAAGGTCTCAAGCCGCGGTTACGCGGCCGTCCATGCAAAGGGTGCTGACGGGTGCACGGTCATCGGGCACCCAGAACTTCGCCGATGTAAAGAGCAACCGCGGCCACGCTGGCGATAGTTCCCGGATAGTCCATCCGGGTGGGGCCCAGCACGCCCATGCCTCCGTACACCGTATCGGAGCTGCCGTAGGCGGTGGTCACCATCGAGGTGCCGGCCATCTGCTCGGCGGCCGTCTCGTGGCCGATGCGCACGGTCACCTTGCCGGCCTGCTGCTGGGCCGCGAGCAACCGCAGCACCACCACCTGCTCCTCTAGGGCCTCGAGGATGGACCGCAGCGAGCCGCCGAAGTCCGCGGCGTTGCGGGTCAGGTTGGCGGTGCCGCCCATCAGCAGGCGCTCCTCGGTGTGTTCCACTAGCGACTCCAGCAGCACCGTCGCGGAGCGGCCGACGGCGTCGCTGAGGTTGTTGGCCAGCCCGCTGCGGCCGTGCAGCTCCCCCGCCAGGTCGGCGACGGCGGTGGACGCCGCGGCGAGCCTCTTGCCCACCAGCGCCTGGCCGAGCATCTCCCGCAGCTGGGCGAGCTGATGGTCGTCGATCACGTCGCCGAGTTCGACGATGCGCTGGTCCACCCGGCCGGAGTCGGTGATGACCACCATCAGCAGCCGCGCCGGCGTCAGCCCGATCACTTCCAGGTGGCGAACGGTCGACGCGGACAGCGTCGGGTACTGCACGACGGCCACCTGACGCGTCAGTTGGGACAACAGCCGCACCGCTCGCCGCAGCACGTCGTCGAGGTCGACGCCGGACTCGAGGAAGCTTTGGATGGCGCTGCGCTCGGCCGACGAGAGCGGTTTGACGTCGTCGAGCCGGTCGACGAATTCGCGGTAGCCCTTTTCGGTGGGCACCCGCCCGGAGCTGGTGTGGGGCTGGGTGATGTAGCCCTCGGCCTCCAGCACGGCCATGTCGTTGCGGACCGTGGCCGACGACACGCCCAGGTTGTGCCGTTCCACCAAGGACTTCGAACCGATCGGCTCCTTGGTGGCGACGAAGTCGGCGACGATGGCGCGCAGCACCTCAAAGCGACGGTCATCGGCGCTTCGCATCGGCGTCCACCTCCTTGATCGCGACCATTTTACGGGGTCGCGGGGACGCCGCTCGCCATTAGCGGGCGTCGGGCGAAGACCCGCGCCGGGTTCCCGACTAACGTGTCCAAGCGACGCGTCACGAAAGGCCGGCCGATGATCTTCAAGGGCGTGCGCGACGGCAAGCCGTATCCCGAGCACGGGCTGTCCTACCGGGACTGGTCCCAGATCCCGCCGCAGCAGATCCGGCTCGACGAGTTGGTCACGACGACGACGGTGCTCGCCCTGGATCGCCTGCTGTCCGAGGACTCCACCTTCTATGGCGACCTGTTCCCGCACGCCGTGCGGTGGCGGGGCATCACCTATCTCGAGGACGGACTGCACCGTGCGGTGCGCGCGGCGCTGCGGAATCGCACCGTGCTGCACGCGCGGGTGTTCGACATGGACATGGCCTAGCGTCCGTTGGGCCCGCGGTGTTCTGATACCTCAGCCGTCACATGCGTCTCTGCGCGGGTGGGCTCTCTCGTTTGCCCATCTACGAGCGACAAATTGCCAAGCCGGTGCTGAGCCCCGTCATCGATTGTGAAGCGTGGGATTTGATTGTGAAGCGAGGGCGGGATCCGAGCCGAGATCCCGCCCTGCCTTCACTCCGAAAACCGTGGATTCACAGTCAATGCCTGACCGGGCCCGCGGCGCCGGGCCCCCGGCGCCTAGCCGGCGGCTAGTACGTCGCCGAACGTGAAACTGCGGTGGAAAAATCGCGAAATTTTCGCACTGTCCGCACGCTCGGCGCAGCGGCGGTGTGGCTAGTTCGTCGCCGTCGCGGCCTGAATGAGGGCGATCGCGGCGTCGTGCTGCATCACCCAGGTGCCACCCTGATTGACAAACGCGAGGTTCTTGGTGACGGGCCCGGCGAACCTCGGGCCGGAGATGGCCACGTCGGCGGTGGCCAGATTCGGCCCGGCGGCGTGGATGTTGGTCACGGCGAACTGCTCGGGGAAATTGCCGTTGCGGTAGGCCTTACGCAGGTCGTGATCGGCCACGTGGCCCTCGTCGGGGGCGATCCCGTTCTCGACCAGATTGGTCTTGGTCGTGTACGACACGCCGGGATCGGTCACCTGGTTGCAGAGATTCGTCAACTGGTCGGGCGTGGGTAGGTTGTTCTGCCCCGGCGCCGGCGGCGGGTCCTGCGGCAACGGCGCGCCGACCGCGGCCAGTTGCACCTGGGGGCTCGGCGTGGAGACGAACCCTGGGACGGAACCAAACCCGGCGACGCCGCCGATGACGGCGAACGCGGCCACGCTGCTAGCTACGAAGTTCACGGTTTCCCCTTACTTGTGGATGTGACCTGTGTGAGTCAGTGTCCTGCGGCCTGCAACAACTGCATAGCCGAGGCGCGGGACAGCATCCAGCTGCCCTGGTTGACGAACGTGACGCTCTGCGTGACCGGGCTGGGGATCTTCGGGCCCGAAACCGCGACGTCGGCCGTGGCCGAACCCGGCGCGCCCTGCTGGATGTTGCTGACGTTGAACGCCAGCGGCAGGTCCCCGTTCTTGGCCGCCTTCTTCAGCTGGTGATCGGCCATGTGCGCCGTCGTCCCGCTGATGCCGCCCTCGACCAGGTTGCTCTTGTTGGCAAACGGAACATTCGGGTCCGCGAGGCTGTTCAGCAAGCCGGTCAACTGGCCGGGGGTCGGCAGGCTTGCGTCCGGGGCCGGGGCCGGTGGCGGGCTCTGCGGCAATGGCGCGCCGACGGCGGCCAACTGCACCTGGGCAGGCGTAACCGACGCGGCGCCGACGGCCGCCGCGCTCACGGCTCCCACAGCCGCCACGCCGGCAACGAAGTAATTGATCGATTTGGCTCGCACGGTCGGGCCCTCCCCTTCTGAATCCCTCCGAGTGTGCGCTCTGCGACGAGTGTTCTGTGTCTCGGGCCCATCACGTTACGAGCACGCTATGTGCGCAGGCGTTGAGCAATCTGTGCGTGCGCTGTGTGGCAGCCCAGCGGCTCAGCCGGTCGCTCAGTGATTCGCCATGGCCTCACGCAGGCTTTTGGGCCGGGTGTCGGCCCAGTTCTGTTCGATGTAGTCCAGGCACGCCGTCCGACTGGCCTCGCCGTGCGCGACGGTCCAGCCGGACGGGATTTCGGCGAACACCGGCCACAGGCTGTGCTGCTCCTCGTCGTTAATCAGCACGTAGAACGCGCCACCGTCGTCATCGAAGGGATTGGTGCTCATCGCTTCTCCTCATCGCTCGGTGCTTGACGGCGACCGCCGACCCCAGCACGCGGTCGGACAGCAATCCCAGGCAGCTCAGGTTGGGAAAGCCGGGGCCCTGGGTCAGCCCGGACAGGTTGGGCAGGAACAGCTTCGGGACGACGTCGGTGACGGCCAGGTCATAGCCGATCGCCTCCTGCAGGCTGTCGGCGGTCAGCGGATTGCCCAGCCCGAGCTCGAGCAGGTCGCGCACGTCCTGGCTGAACAGGGAGGTGAACCAGAGCGGGTCGGCGCCGGAGCCGTCGATGACCAGATCGAAACCGTGCACCGTTTCCAGGTTTTCGCTGCCCCGGTTCGTCGACAGGGTCAACCGGATCTGGCCGTCCCGCCCGACGGCGTGGGCGACCCGGCCGCGCAGGTGGCGAATGCGGTCATCGGCCAGCAGCGCCTCCTGCACGTTGGCCGAGAACACGCCGCGGTCGGTGCGGGCCAGCGCGTCGCGGCGTTCGGCCAGCGTCAGGGCGGTCCAGTCGGTGGGGTCGGAGAACAGGGAATTCTCGAAGAAGCCCTCGCCCCGGGTGAACAGCGTCACCTGCGGCGAGATGACGGTGATCGTCGAAACCCGATGCCGGAAGAGCTCGTTGAGCATCGACGCGGCGGTCTCGCCGCCCCCGATCACCGCGACCCGTTCGGCGCTGATCCGGTCGTCGCCCGCGGCGCGGTCCCAGAACTGCGCGATCGACAGCATGCGCGGATTGCCCGGCAGCAACGACTTCTCGGCCTGGCCGGGCCCGGTGATCAGCAAAGCGTCTGCGGGCACGGCGGTTTCGTGGGTGTGCAGGGTCCAGCGGTCGCCGCTGACGGTGAGCCGTTCCACCTCGCCGTGCACGACCTTGAGGCCGACCTGGTCGGCCACCCAGCCCAGATACTGACTCCATCGGCGGTGGGTCGGCGCCGGCCTGCCGCGGTCGATCCATTCGGCGAACGACGCCGTGGCGATGAGGTAGGACTGCCAGCTGTAGCGGGTCATCCGCTTGTCGAGTTCGGCGTTGTGACGCGGCACCAGCGCGGAGCGGTAGGGAAATCCGACGTCCTTTTCCGGGCTGGTGCCCAGCCGGTGCGCCCCGTCGGTCCAGCCGCCGCTGGCCTGCCAGTTGGCGCCGACCCCGATGCGCTCGACGGCGACGACGTCCGGGACGTCCAGGCCGTCGACGCCCATGTCGCGCAGCACGGATGCCTTGGCCGCGACGGCCACCGCCTTGGCGCCTGCGCCCAGGACCGCCAGTGTGCTCATGTCGTCATCTCCCTCAGGCAGTCTGTCCAAAGTCGTTGCAGCACAGTAAGGTCAGCGTCGCTGAGGATGTCGGGCAGGGTGCGCCACTGCGCCCCGAGGATTCGCCGCTCCCCCACCGTGAGCACGACTGCGAGGATGGTCAGCTCGTGGCGCACGGCCAGTCCGGGCTCGGGGACCGGCGACAGGCCGGCCAACAGGTCCCGGTCGAGCTGTAGGCCGGTGCCTGTGCCGTGGGCGGCGCCGAGGTAATTCAGTAACAGCTGCGGGCCCGGATATTTTGCGAGTTGCCCGGCGGTGTCGGCGCGCAGGTAGCGCAGCAGCCCGTAGTCCAGACCGTCGCCCGGGATCGCGGCAAGCTGCTGCCCGGCGTCGCGCGTCGGGTCCACCCGCAGCGGGTAGATCGAGCTGAGCAGCCCCACCGTGTCGCCGGTGTCGATGTCGCGGTCCCCGACCAATCCGTCTGCGCGGCCGTGGGTTTCGAGCGCGAGCAGCGGCGGTGGCGTGGCCTGGCGGCGCGCCTGCCGCCAGCGCGTCACCATCGCCGCGGTCGCGGCGACGAGCAGCTCCGGCAGCGGCACACCGGAATTCAGCAGCCGGCCGCTGACGTCGGCGTCGACGAAGGCCGTGCTGACGATCAGGTCGCGGGCCAGATCCTGGCCCGGACGTAGGCGACGGGACCCGATGTCGGGATCGTCGCCCTCGAGTTGGGCGCGCCAGAAGCCGAGGGTGTCGAGCCTTTGCGCGCGCTGGGTGAGCGCGGCGGCCCAGCGCCGATAGCTGGTGTGCTCGCGTACCGGCGCGGGCGGACGGCCGGCCGCCGAAGCCCGCAGGGCGGCGTCCAGCTCGCCGAGCACCACCCGCCACGACGCCGGGTCCATCGCCAGCACATGGCCACTCAGCAGCAGCACGCTCGCCCCGGTCGGCGGACGCAGCCACACCGCGGCGAGCAGCGTTCCGCGCTCGGGGTCGAGGCGCTCGACGGCCCGGGCGGCGTGCGCGGTGACCGCCGTGTCCAGATCGTCGATGTCGGCCTCGGTGAGGATGTCGGCGGCGTGGCCGGCGACCAGGGTCATGGTCGTGCGGTCCAGCCGGGCGCGGAGCACCTCGTGCCCGTCGACGATGCTCGCCAGCGCGGCGCGCAGCTGCTCGCGGGTGACGGTATCGGGCAGCCGGATGGCTTCGGTCTGCGCCAGCCGGCGGGGGTCACCGTACTCGTAGAGCCAGCGCGCGTTGGGCAACAACGGGATTGGGCCGTCTTCCTCGGCCGCCCCGCCGGGGGACGCGTGCCGCAGGGTGTCGGAATCGATCGCGGCGGCGAGTTCGCGGATGGTTTCGCACTCCACCATCAATCGGGCCCGCAGCGCGATGCCGCGGCGGCGGGCGGCCTGCACCACCGACAGGGCCACGATGCTGTCCAGGCCCATTTCCAGGAAGCCGGCCGTGACGTCGATTTCCGCGGCTTCCAGGACGTCGGTGAACGCCCCGGCCAGCGCAATCTCGGTCGGCGTCTCGGGCGGTGTGGTCCGGCCGTCGTCGAGACCGATTGCCGCCAGGGCGTTTTCGTCGACCTTGCCGTGCGGGGTCAGCGGCAACTCGTCGAGCACGACGATGTGATGCGGGACCAGGTAGCGGGGCAGCCGCTCGATGAGCATCGCCCGCAGCTCGTTGGCCGCCGGCGGGTTCGCCCCGCCGGCCACGTACGCGGTGAGCCGGGGGCCATTGGCGTGGCGGCGGGTGGTCACGTGGGCGCCGCGGACCGCGTCGTGGCTGTTGAGCACCGCGGCGATCTCGCCCGGTTCGACGCGAAAGCCGCGGATCTTCAGCTGGTCGTCGCTGCGGCCGAGGAACTCCAGGCCGCCGTCGGGCATGCGGCGCACCACATCTCCGGTGCGGTACATGCGGCCGCCGTGGGCGTTCGGGTCGGCGACGAACCGCGCGGCGGTCTCGGGCGCCCTCCCGAGGTAGCCGCGGGTCAGCTGAGCGCCGGCGACGTACAGCTCGCCGGCGACGCCGTCGGGCACCGGTCGCAGCCAGGCGTCCAGGACGTAGGCGCGGGTGGTCCGCGTCGGGCGCCCGATCGTCGGTCGGGGGTGTTCGTCGATGGCGGCGACGACGGCCTCGACGGTGGTCTCGGTGGGTCCGTAGCAGTTGAACGCGGTCATGCCGGTGCGGGCGCATTCCCGTTGGATCGCTTGCCATGCGGTGCTGCCCAGGGCTTCGCCGCCGAGTGCGAGCACCGCCAGCGGCACGCGGCGCAGCAGTCCCGCGTTGTGCAGCTGGGCGAACATCGACGGTGTCGTGTCGATCATGTCCAGGCCGAACCGGTCGATGGTCTCGACCAGCGCCTCGGCGTCGCGCTGGCGGTCGTCGTCGACGATGTGCACCGAGTGGCCGTCGAGCAGCGCCGCCAGCGGCTGCCATGCCGCGTCGAAGGTGAACGACCACGCATGGGCGACGCGCAGCGGTCGCCCGAGGCGCGCGGCGGCCGGGCGAAGGACGCGCTCGATGTGGTCGTCGACGTATGCCGTAAGCGCCCGGTGGGTGCCGACGACGCCCTTGGGTGCGCCGGTGGTGCCGGAGGTGAAGACCGCGTACGCCCCGTGCTCGGGCGGCACGGCGACCGCGCGGTAGCCGTCGGGGGTGGCTGAGCCGTTGGCAGCGAACCATTTCTCGTCGATGACGAGGGGGGCCGAGGTTTGCCGGAGGATCTCGGCGACGCGCTCGTCGGGCATCGCCGGATCCAGGGGCACGATCATGCCGCCGGCCTTGAGGATGGCCAGCATCGCGACCACGTAGTGCGGGCCGCGGGGCAGCAGTACCGCGACCGGGGTTTCGTGGTCGATCCCAGAGTGGGTCAGCGCGGCGGCCGCCCGGTCGGCGAGCGCGTCGAGGTCGCGGTAGTCCAGCCGGCCGTCGGCCCAGCTGAGTGCGACCGAATCCGGTTGCGCCGCCGCGGTTTCGGCGAATCGCAGATGCACCGCCGTCTCCGGCGCGTCGACGTCTGGCGCGGCGGGCTCGGTCGAGTCCCGCTCGTCGTCGAGCACGACGTCGAGCTCACGCAGGGGCCGGTCCCACGCGGCCACCAGGCGCTGCGCCACCGCCAGCAGCCGCCCGCCGAGGGCCTCGGGCGCCGCCGTGCCCAGCGCGCCGTCGAGCGCCTCCACCAGCACCGTGAGCTCCCCCGCGCTCAGGTGTGCGGCGACGGTCACCGGGAAATGGGACACGCTCTCCAGCGCCACCGGGCGGAACGTCGCGCCGTTGGCGGCGAACTCGGTGGCCCCCACTACCTCGCCGGGCGGGAAGTTCTCGTACACCAGCAGGGTGTCGAACATCTCGCCGATGCCCGCGAGTGAGCGCAGTTCGGCGAGTCCCAGGTAGCTGTGGTCCCGCAGCGCGGCGGATTCCCGTTGCAGGGCAAGGCATTGCGCCCCGACCGTGCTGCGGGGCTCCAGCCGAACCCGTAACGGCACGGTGTTGATGAACATGCCGACCATGGCCTCCACGCCCGACAGTTCGCCCGGCCGGCCGGACACGGTCACCCCGAACGTCACATCCGTGCGTCCGGTGAACGCCGAAAGGATTGCCGCCCAAGCCATCTGGACGATGGTGTTGAGCGTGATCCCGCGTGCGCGGGCGGCCTCGCCGAGCGCGGTGGTGGCCTCGCGGTCGAGGCGCAGCGTGGTGCGGCGCGGGATGCCCGCCGGCGGCGGGGTGGCGGTCAGGGCGGGCGACAACAGGGTCGGGCCGTCGAGGCCCTCGAGGTGCTCGGCCCACAGCGCCCGGCTGCCGGTCTGGTCGCGGCCGGCCAGCCAGCCGATGTAGTCGCGGTAGGGCCGCGGCGGCGGCGGCAGGGCGCCGGCGTCCCCGCCGGCGCGGTACAGGGCAAGCAGCTCGGAGACGAACAGCGGCAACGACCAGCCGTCGATGACGATGTGGTGCGCGACCACAGCCAAACGCCAACGCTGGCTCGAAAGTTCGATGAGCAAGAACCGGATCAGCGGCCCGCGGTCCAAATCGAAGCGGCAGCGGCGCTCCTCGGCCTCCAGCGCGTCGACGTCCTCGGGCGCCGCGCGCACGCATCGCCACGGGAGCTCGACGCTGCTCGGGATCACCTGCACGGGTCGGCTCAGATTGCCGTGGACGAAGCTGGCCCGCAGGTTCGGGTGCCGGGTCAGCATCGTCGCGGCGCACTCCCGCAGCAGGCCGACGTCGAGTGGGCCCGTGATGTCGGCGGCCATCGCGATGACGTAGGGGTCGGTCTCATCCGATAGCGCCGCCATCGAGAACAGCCCCAGCTGCAAGGGGCTAAGCGCCATCACGTCTTCGATGGCCGGACGCGCGTCGGCCCGGGTCACGGTTGCCGGCCCCAGGATGCGGTGAGGTCCGCCAGTTCGTCGGCGGACAGCCCGGAGGTGCTCATCGGCGCGTGCTGCGCGTCGTGGTCGGGTTCGGTTGCGCACCCTTGCGCCTTGGCGTCCAGCGCGGCGGCGAGATCTTGCAGCACGGGATGTTCGAACACCATCCGCGGGGTCAGCGGCAGTCCGGCATCGCGGGCCTGCGCGGCCACCCGCACCGCGAGGATGCTGTCACCGCCGAGGCTGAAGAATTCGTCGTCGCGGCCGATTTCCCCGGCGTCGAGCACGCCGGCGAGGATGGCCGCCAGGGCCCGTTCGGTGGCGGTTTCTGGCGCTGCGGCGGTTGCGGTGTCTGCCGGCGCGGGTGGCGCGGGTGTCTCCGGCGGTTGCGTGCCGGCCAGCAACTCCAGTTGGCCGTCGCGCGTCCACATTCCGCGCTCGCCGTTGCGGTAGAGCCGCGAGCCCGGTTGCGCGGCAAACGAGTCGGCGACAAAGCGGGTGGCGGTCGCCGAGGCTGTCGCCAGGCGGCCGCGGACGGCCGGGCCCCCGCCGTAGTAGACGTCGCCGACGACCCCTTCCGGGACGGGCTTCAGCGCGGCGTCCAGCAGGTGCACGCGCGCCGCGTTGGACCGGTCCAGAATGCGTTGTCGCTCTTGGGTGCTCGCGAGCTCGACCTCGCGCAGCGTCCGGTCGGGATCGTGGGCGAAGGCCTCGATGACGCGAACCAGCCATTCGGCGAACCGTTGCGCGGTGCTCCGCCGATACAGTTCGGGGCGGTAGATGACGTGGCCCTTGTAGCCGTCGGCCGATGCGAAGAAGTTGACCGACATGTCGGCGTGCGCGACGTCGAACGTCGGCTCCAGGGCGGTGAACGTGGTGGCGCCGGCCGGACCGCTGTCGACGACGTTGTCCTGCGGCAGGTCTTCGCGAACGTGCACCACGACGTCGAACAGTGGGTTGCGCGACAACGAGCGGGCCGGCCTGACCGCGTCCACCACTTGATCGAACGGCAGGTCCTGGTGCGCGTAGCCGGCCAGCGCCATCTCCCTGGTCCGCCTCAGTACTTCGCGCAGGGTCGGGTTGCCGCGTAGGTCGTTGCGCAGCACCAGCATGTTGATGAAGAACCCGATCAGCCGGTCCAGTTCGGATTCGTTGCGGCCGGCCACCGGGGTGCCGATCGGGATGTCCGCGCTGCCGCCGGCCTTGTGCAGCACCACCGCGACGGCGGTTTGCAGCAGCATGAACTCGGTGATGCCGAGCTCGCGGCACAGCGCTGACAGCCGGGCGCGGGTCGACGCCCCGAAGCCGAACTCGACGACGTTGCCGATGCCGGTGAGCGCGGCGGGGCGCGAAAAGTCCGGACGCAGACCACTTTCGGTCGCCAGCCCGGCGAGTTGGCCGACCCAGTAGTCGCGCTGCGGGCCGGTGACGCCGGCGTCGTCGTCGAGCAGCGTCGCCTGCCACGCGGCGTAATCCGCGTACTGCACCGGCAGCGGCTCCCAGGACGGCGGCTGTCCGCCGCTGCGGGCGCGGTAGGCGGTCAGCAGGTCGGTGAACAGCACGCCGGCGGACCAGTGGTCGCCGGCGATGTGGTGGACCACCAGCGACAGGACGTGCTGCCCCGGTACGTGCAGCAGGGCGGCCCGGATCGGCCAGTCGGTCTCCAGGTCGAAGACGTGGCGCCGTTCGTTGTCCAGTTCGGTTTGCAGCCAGCCCTCGTCGGGGCCGTCGGCGCGGCGCACCGGCAGTTCGGCGGCCGGGTGGACGATCTGGTGGGGCACGCCGTCGATTTCGCGGTAGGTGGTGCGCAAGATCTCGTGGCGCGCCACGACGTCGGTGATGGCCGCCACCAGTGCCTCGGTGTCGCAGGGGCCGCGCAGCGCGGCGGCGAAGGGAATGTTGTGGACGGCGTTGGGGCCGTCGAAGCGGTAGGTGAACCAGCTGCGCAGCTGTGACGACGACAGCCGCACCGGCCCGTCGTGGCTCGCTGGGGCCAGACGCGGCCGGGCCGGACCCGGCATCGCGATGGTGGCCACAATGTCAATGTGCTCGGCGATCCTGGCGACCGTCGCCAGCTCGAAGATCTCCCGCACGCCGACGTCGACACCGAACGTATTGCGCAATGCCGCAACGAATTTAGTGGCGAGCAGGGAGTGACCGCCGAGGTCGAAGAACGAGTCGTCGGCGCCGACCCGGCCGCGGCCGAGCAACTCGGCGAACAGCTCGGCAACGCCGCGTTCGGTATCCGTATCCGGTTCGCGGAACTCCGCGCCGGACGCGACCTCGGGTTCAGGCAGCGCGGCGCGGTCGATCTTGCCGTGGGCGGTGATCGGAATCTCGTCGAGCACAACGTATGCCGCCGGCACCATGTATTCGGGCAGTGCCGCCGCCACCCGGGCGCGGATGCGGTCGACGTCAACCTCGGCGCGTTCGTCGTCGCCGCCGGCCGCGGGCGTGACGTAACCCACCAGGCTCTTGCCCAGCCGGGGCAGGTCGCTGACGACCACGACGGCCCGCCCGACCGTGGGATCGACGGAGATGGCCGCGGCGACGTCCCCCAGCTCGATGCGGAAACCGCGGATCTTGACCTGTTCGTCGGCGCGGCCCACGAACTCGACGTCGCCGTCGGCGTTGCGGCGAGCCAGGTCGCCCGTGCGATACATCCGGGCGCCGGGGCGAAACGGGTCGGCGACGAACCGCTCGGCGGTCAGCCGCGCGCGGCGGTGGTATCCGTGCGCCAGATGCGTTCCGCCGAGGTAGATCTCGCCGATGACGCCGACCGGCACGGGCTGCAGCGCGTCGTCGAGCAGGTACATCGTGGTATTGATCTTGGGTCGGCCGATGGGCACGATGCGGGTGCCTTGCGGGCCCTCCACCATGTACCGGCTGGCATTGATCACCGTTTCGGTCGGGCCGTAGAAGTTGTGCAGCAGCGCGTCGAAGGTGGCGTGGAACTTGTCGGCCACCTCGCCGGGCAGCGGCTCGCCGCCGATGGGCACCCGCCGCAGCGTGCGCCACTGGTTCACCCCCGGCAGCGACAGGAACAGGCCAAGCAGGGACGGCACGAAATGCATTGCCGTGATGCCCTCGTCGCGCAACAGGGCGGTGAGATAGCCGATGTCGTTGAGCCCGCCGGGCCGCGGGATCACCATCCGCGCCCCGCAGGCCAGGGTGCCGAAGATCTCGGCGATCGACACGTCGAAGCTCGGCGAGGCGACCTGCAGCAGCCGGTCGGTGTGGTCGACCCCGTATTCGCCCTTGAACCACACGAAGTACTCGGCGACGGGGCGGTTCGGCACCGCGACGCCCTTGGGCAATCCGGTGGTACCCGAGGTGTAGATCAGGTAGGCGGTGTTGTCCCGTCGCAGCGGGCGGACCCGGTCGGCGTCGGTCGGGTCGTCGGCGCGCTGCGCGGCCAGGTCGGCCACCGGTTCGCGCAGCACCAGCTTCGGGTCGCAGTCACCGAGAATGAAGTCCAGCCGATCCTGCGGGTAGGTCGGGTCCACGGGCACGTACACCGCGCCGGCCTTGGCGATGCCCAGCGCGGTGACGACCAGGTCCGGCGACTTGTCGAGCAGCACGGCGACCCGGTCCTCGCCGCCGATTCCCCGCCCGATCAGCCAGTGCGCCAAGCGGTTTGCCGTCTCGTTGATCTCGCGGTAGGTGAACCGGCGGCCCTCGTACACGACGGCGACCGCGTCGGGGGTCCGCGCGGCCTGCTCGGACACCAGGCCGGCGAGCGTCGCGGCGGCGGTGTCGAACGCCTCGCCGCGCGACGCCGCGCGCAGCCACTCGGTGTCGGCTTCGCCCATCAGCGCCAGCCCGGACAGCGGCGTGTCCGGTCGGGCCAGGGCGTCGTCGACGAGGACGGCGAAGTGATCCAGCATCTGTCGCGCCAGGGCGGGCTCGAGGATCTCCAGCAGGTGTTCGGCCTCGACCAGCGCGCCGGTGCTGTCGAATTCGACCATGAACCCCAGCGGCAGCTGGGTGAGGTTGCCGCGCAGGTCGTAGCGCTCGCACGCGACGCCGGGTGGGCAGAAGCCGCCGCCGTCGGCCTCGCGAAATCCGAAGCTGACCCGGGTCATTCGTTCGGCGCCGTGCCGGCGATCGGGGTTCAACTCGCGCACCGCGCGGTCGAGGCTGACCCGTTGGTGGGCGAAGGCGCCGGTCGCCATGTCGCGCGTGGATTTCAGCAACTCGCGGAAGCTCATCGCGGGCCGCGGTCGCAGCCGAACCGCGACGGTGTTGCCGAAATAGCCGATGGTGTCGTCGGTTCCGGCGCCGCGGTTGAGCACCGGCGTGGCCACGAGCACGTCGTCGCTGTGCGTATAGCGGTGCAGCAGGGCCCCGAAGGCCGCCAGCAGCACCATGTAGGGGGTGCAGCCGGTGTCGCGCGCCAGCGCCGCCACGCGTTGGGTGGTCTCGCCGGGCAGTCGCCGGGTGCTGCGGGCGGCGCGCCAGTTGGTGGGCATCGCCGTGCCGGCCGGGCCGGGCAGCTCGAGCGGTTCCGGCGGGTCGGCCATGACGGCGCGCCAGTAGTCGAGATCGGCCTCGGTGGTGTCCGGCCCGGACGGGCCGGACGGGTGACGTTCGGGCCCGAGTTCGGCGCCCCCATAGGCGCGGGTGAGGTCGGCGAAGAACACCCGCCACGAACCGTCGTCCCAGGCGATGTGGTGGGCGACCAGCAGCAGCACGTGTTCGTCGGGTGCCGTGCGCACGGCGGTGATGCGCAGCGGTGCGTCGGTGGAAAGGTCGAAGGGCGCGTTGAATTCGCGTTGGGCCAGCACCTCGAGCCGAAGCCGGCGCGCGTGCTCGGACAGGTCGGTCAGGTCGTGTTGCGCCCACCCCGGGCGCAGGTCGTCGTGCACCGTGGGCCGCGGGTCGCCCTCGTCGCTGACGGCATAGGTGGTGCGCAGCACCCGGTGGCGGCGCGCGACGGCGTCGACGGCGTCGTGTAGCCGGCCCAGATCGACGTCGCCGCTGATCCGATAGGACACACAGACGTTGAGCAAAGCGCCGCTGGGGTCGGCCATCTGCACGAACCACATCCGGGCCTGGCCGTCGGTGAGCCGGTCGTCGTCGAGAGGACGCGGCTCCGCAGCGTCACCGGAGAGGCCGCGTTCGGCGAGCTTGCGCCGCAGCAGCTCCAGTCGGGCGCCGGTGTCGACGATGTCAGTCACGCGAAATGTCCACTTTCTGTGAGGCTTCAAGAGATTCGGCTGAGCGCTGGTCTGCGCCGTCGAGCTTCTCGACAAGTTCGTCGCCGGTGATCTCGTCCATCAGCGTCGCGAGGGACACTGTCCGGCCGATCGTGCGCTTGAGACGTTTTCGCAGATCCAGCGCCAGCATCGAGTCGATGCCAAGGTCGAAAAGCGAGTCCTGCAGGTTCAGCTCGGCGGGCTCGATACCGAGCACGGCCGCCAACTCGCCGCGCACCGCGTCGATCGCGCGCACCGGCGCGCCGGCGACTTCCGCCGGCCGACGGCGCCCGCCGCCCAGGAAGACCCGCAACCGGGCCGCGTCGGCGGCGAACACCAGCGGATCCTCGGCCCAGTCGCGCAGGCTCGCCTCGATCGCCGCCCGCGGTCCCATCGGGCGCAGGCCGGCGCGCTCGATGTCCGCGATGCCGGCCGACTCGGCGATGCCGCGGCCCGCTTCCCCGTCGGAGGGGCTTTGCCACAGGCCCCACTTCACCGCGACGCAGTGCCTGCCCCGGTCGCGCAGCCGTGCCGCCGTCACGTCCAGCAGGCGGTTGGCCGCCGAGTACGGCGCGTGCCCGCGACCGCCCCACACCCCGGATACCGAGGAGCACAACAGCATTCGCGTGTCCGGTCGCACCGGCCAGAGCTCGATCAGGTGAGCGAGGCCGGTGACCTTGGCGGCGAAGGTGTCGGCGACGGCGGCCGGGGTAAGCCCGGCAGCGCCGAAGGTGGCGCTGCCCGCCGCGTGCACGATCAGCGAGGCGCCGGCGCCGCCGTATTCCGCGGCAACGCGTGACAATTGGGCCGCATCGGTGATATCGCAGGGCGGCGATACCACCTCGGTGCCGCATTTCGCGGCCAGGGCCTGCAGCGTGGCGGGGTCGGCCGGGCGGCGGCTGAGCAGGACGACGCGCCGCGCGCCGTGCTCGGCGAAATAGCGGGCATAGTGCAGGCCGACGACGCCCGCACCGCCGGTGATCACGACCTCGTCGTGCACACCGGGGTCCAGCGGCCAACGCGGCGCGGCCGGCGCGTCGCGAAACGAGCGCTCGAACAACGCGTAGCCGTCCGGCGAATCCCGCACCGCCACCTCACCGGAACCGGACAGCAATCCGTCGACGGCGGCCCGGCCGGCGACCGGCCCCAGCTCTCCCGATGGCAGGTCTACCCGGGTAAAAACCCGCTCAGGATAATCGAATCCGATGCTGCGGTGCATCGCGGCCAGCGCCGCGTGGCCGGGTGACGGCGGCGCGTCCTGGCGGGTGACGCGGTCGGCGCCCACGGTGACCAGACACACCGTGTGGCAGCTCGGGCCGGGCCCTTGTGCGTAGTCGAGCAGGCCCGCTTCGATCAGCCCGGTGAGGGACTCGGCGTCGGCGCTTTCGAGTGCGGGCGCGATCGCCACCAAGACTTCCGCGTCTCGCGCTGCACTGAGTGCGGCCGCGGGGTGCGATTCGATTGCGGAGCACAGCAGTTGGGCCAGAGCGCCGTCACCGCCGAGGTCGAGCACCGAGCAAGCCACCGGCGATGCCGCGGCCGGCGACGATATCGGCTCCCAATGTTCGAGGGCGATGGTCAATCCGGGCTGGGAAGCCGCCGGCAGCGGCTCGGGGTGTGCCCACATCGGGATCGCGCGCATCGGCGCGTTGGGAAAGCCGGGCAAATCCGCCGGCCCGTCCAGGTAGCCGTCCCACGCGTAGCCGGGGTCGGCCACCGCGGCGGTGACGATGTTGGCCGACAGCGCGTCGATCAACGGCTGGTCGTTGCGGGCCGATCCGACCAGCACCGCCGGGTCGTCGGGGACGTCGGCCTCGAAGATCTGGCCGATCGAGAACAGCAGCGCCGGATGCGCCGACACTTCGATGAACGATCGTGCGCCACAACGGATCGCCGACGCGACCGCGCGATCCATGCGGACCGTGTTGCGCAGGTTTGCGTACCAGTAGTCGGCGAAGGGCGTGCCCGGGGCCACCACGTCGCCGGTGGCGCCGCCGATGAACTGGACCGGGGTCTCCGCGAATTCCGCGGCGGGCAGCTGCGCGCGCAGTTCGTCGCGTAGCGGCTCGAGCAGGCTGGTGTGCCCCGGAAAGCCCGCGGTGATTTCGCGGGCGAACTGGCCGCGGGAGCGGACCGCGTCGACGATGGTCAGCACCGCGTCGCGATCACCCGACACCGCGACGGTCGAGGCGGAGTAGACCACGGACAGCTCCGCCCAGCCGTCGGTGGCGTCGATCAGCGAGGCGGCCGTCGCGGCGCCGGTCCCCAGCGTCGCCATCGCGTAGCGGCCGGGCAGGCGGTCGACCGCCCGGGCGCGGGCCGCGACCACGGCGACGGCGTCCGGCAGCGCGATGCCGCCGGCGACGACGGCCGCGGCGACCTCCCCGAGGCTCTGCCCGATAGTGAGGTCGGGCAGGACACCGCAGGAGCGCCACACCTCCGCCAGCGCCACGGCGTGGACGAATTGCGCGCCTTGGACGGCGATTTCGGAGAAGTTGGGTGAGTCGTCACCGGCGGTCAGGTAGGGCAGCGGCGACTCCACACCGGCGGCTTCGAATGCCGCCGCGCAGCGATCGGCCGCGGTCCGGTAGCCCGGAAGGGTCCGGTAGGCGACGGCGCCCATGCCCGGCCAGTGGCGACCCTGGCCGGGAAACACGAACGCCTGCCGCGGGGCCGAACTCAGCGCCGACGCGGCGACCAGCGGATGCTCGCTGCCGGCGGCCAGCGCCCGCAACCCGTCGACGAGCTCGCTCCGGTCCGAGGCGCGGACCACCGCGCGGTGCCGGCGGAGCCGACGGGTACTCCGCAGCTGCCGCGCCACCTGGGCCACGGTCGTTTCCGGATGGCGGTCGAGGTAGTCGGCGATCGCCTGCGCGTCCGCGGAGACGAGTTCGTCGGCGTGCGCGCTGAGCACCACGGGGATCCGCCCGTCGGGCAGTCGTCTGGGAGTCATCACGCGACCCCGGTATCGGGCATCGAAACGATGACGTGCGTGTTGGTGCCGCTCATCCCGAACGCTGATACCGCCGCGGTCCGCCATCCGTGGCGGGCCGGCCACGGCGTCAGCTTCTTCGCCAGCCGCAAACCCTGGCTTTCCCAATCGATTTCGCGGCTGGGCTCGTCGACGTGCAGGGTCGGAGGTACGGCGGCGTGTTGCGCGGACAGGATGGCCTTGGCCAGACCCAGCGCGCCCGCCGCGGCCTGCGCGTGCCCGATGTTGGATTTGACCGATCCCAGCAGTGGCCCGCGCCCGGCCGGCGCCCTGCCGTAACTGGCCGCCAGGGACAGCAATTCGGTCCGGTCCCCGAGCCGGGTCCCGGTGGCGTGTCCCTCGACCATCCCGACCTCAGTGGGTTCGATCCCGGCCTGCGCGATCGCGCGGTCAAACAGGCGCAGCTGCGCGTCGCCGCTGGGCGCCATCAGCCCGCTGCTGCGACCGTCGGAGTTCAGGCAGCTGGCGCGCACCTCGGCGAGGATGCGGCGCCCGTCGGCCACCGCCCTAGACCGCCGCTGCAGCACGAACATGCCCGCGCCCTCCGCCCAGACGGTTCCGCTGGCGTGCGCGCTGTAGGGCCGGCAGTGGCCGTCGTCGGACAGGGCGTGCTTCTTGGAGAACTCGACGAAATAGCCAGGGGTGCCCATCACGCAGACGCCGCCGGCGATCGCGAGGTCGCAGTCGCCGGCCCGGATCGCCTGGACCGCGGTGTGAAACGCCGCCAGCGCCGACGAGCATGCGGTGTCGACCGTCAGCGCCGGGCCCGCCAGGTCCAGCGTGTAGGCGATGCGCCCGGAGATGACCCCCAGCGACGTCCCGGTCATCAAATGCCCGCTGTGTTCCGAGAACTCGGCGAGGCCGGGACCGTATTCGAGCGTGGAGGCGCCGACATAGCAGCCGACGTCGTGGCCGGCGAGGTCGTCGGGGTTGATGCCGCTGTTCTCGATGCTGCGCCAGGCCAGCCGCAGTGCGACGCGCTGCTGGGGGTCCATGGCCGCCGCTTCCCGCCGCGAGATGCCGAAGAACTCGGGATCGAATACGGTTGCGCTGGAAAGGAATCCACCGAGGTTGTGAATCGGCTTGAATCCGTCGCGCCGCGACCCGTCGAACAACTCGCGAAGCTCCCAGCCCCGATCGGTGGGGAACGGGCCGAGCGCCTCCCGCTGTTCGGCCAGCAATGCCCAGAAGTCGTCGGGGGTCTCGACGCCGCCCGGCGCTTCCAGCGCCATCCCGACGATGACGATCGGGTCGACGGGGTCGTTATCGGACATCGGCGCTCACCATCCGCGCCACCGCGTCGAGGTGATCGTCGAGGTAGAAGTGGCCCCCGTCGAATTCCGTCACCGTGAACCGGCCGGACGTGTGGGATTCCCAGCTGTTCAGGATCTTTCGGTCGATCCGGTGGTCACGGCTGCCGCCGAGCGCATGGATGTCGGCGCGGATGCGTACGTCGGGTGCGCACGAATACGTGTTCAGCGCGCGGTAGTCGGCCTGCACCGCCCGCACCAGCAACTCGACGAATTCCTCGTCCTCCAGCAGGGCGGGGTCGGTGCCACCCAGGTCGACCATGTCCGCCAGCACACCGCCGGCACTCGTGGGCAGCCGCCCGTACCCGGCGACCGTCGAGGGCGCCTGCCCGGCCGACGCCCACAGCACCTGCACGGGAACCCCGTTGGCTTCGGCGAGGCGGGCGAACTCGAAAGCGACCACCGCGCCCATGCAGTGGCCGAACAGACTCAGCGGGGCCGCCGAAGCCCAGTCGCCGGCCTCGAAGAGCTCCAGCGCCAGGGCCTCGACGGTGTCCGCCGCGGCGTGATTGCGCCGGTCGGCCCGCTGCGGGTACTGCACCACGTAGGTGTCGACACCGTTGGACGACAACGCCTTCGCCAGCGAGCGGTAGGCCGCGGCGGCCCCGCCGGCGTGCGGGAACGCCACCACCGAGCCGCGCCCCGCAGCACCGGTGAACCGCTTGACCCAGGGCTGGAACTCCCGCCGCACCGGCTCGGCCGTCGCTTCGAGCGCGGAAAGCACGTCGGAACTCGACATCTCCGCGATTTCCAGGTAGACGTCGGCCACCAGCTCGAGCCGGCCAGCTTGGTTACGGGGGTCCTCCCGCCCAACGAGCAATTCGGCCAGGGCGGCGACGCTCCGGGCGGCAAAGACGTCGGCGACCATCAGGCTCGGCGAATCGAGCCACTGCCGGATCGCGGCGACGGCCTGGGTGGCGAGCACCGAATCGCCACCGAGGGAGAAGAAGTCGTCGTGGACGCCGACGGCGCCGGCGTCGCGGTGAAGCAGGCCCGCGACGATGCGGCAGAGCGCCCGCTCCAGCTTGGTGCGCGGCGCTTCGAGCAGCGCGGCCACATCCCCGGGCTGCTCGGCCTCGGCCGTCAGCTGGCGGGCGACGGCGCGCCGGTCGATCTTGCCGCCGTCGGTGAACGGGATGCGCTCGACCACCGAGATATGCGTCGGGATCATGTGTGCGGGAACGAGATCGGCGAGGAACTCGCGGATCAGTGTGGCGGTCAGCGTGGGGTCGTCCAGCCGGACGGCCGCGGCCAGCACCTCGGCGGCGCCCGGCCCGGGCACCGCGGCGGCCACCGCCGCGCGCACGCCGGGCACCCGCCGCAGGGCCGCCTCGATCTCGCCGAGTTCGACGCGGTATCCGCTGACCTTGATGCGGTGATCGGCGCGGCCGACGAACTCGAGGGTGCCGTCGGGCCGGTAGCGGGCCAGATCGCCGGTGCGATACCAGATCCGGCCGTCGTGGGCGACGAAGCGCTCGGCGGTCAGCTCAGGACGCCCGCGGTAGCCGCGGGCGATACCGCGTCCGGACACCCACAGCTCGCCGGGCACCCAGTCGGGGCAATCGACGCCGGTATCGCTGACGACCCGGCACGCGATGTTGGGAAACGGTTTGCCGTAGGGCACCGCGGTCCAGTCGGCCGGCATATCCTCGTCCACCTCGAAAATGGTTGCGTGGACGGCGGTTTCGGTGGCACCCCCGAGCCCGGCGAAGCGCACACCGGGCGCCTGCGCCTGAAGCCGGCGGGCCAGGCCGGGGCGCACCCAGTCGCCCCCGGTGGGCACCGCGCGCACCGACGACAGGCGCCGCTCGGGCGAGGCCTCGTCGACCTCGACCAGCATTTCCAGCCAGCCGGGCAGAAAGTTCAGCACGCTGACCTGGTGGGTGTCGATCAGCCGGGCCCACGCGTCTGGGTCGCGGCGCTGCGCCTCCTCGACGACCACGATCGCCCCGCCGGCGCGCAGGGTGGCGAAGACGTCCAGCACCGACAGGTCGCATTCCAGGGTCGCCAGGAGCAGGCACCGATCGGCGGCACCGAGGTCGAAGTGGCCGCTGAGGAACTCTACGGTGTTCATCGCGCCGTCGTGCGTCATCTCGACGCCCTTGGGCTCGCCCGTCGACCCGGAGGTGAACAACACATAGGCGAGCTCGGCGGGATCCGTTCTCGTGGCGGTGATCTCGGGCACGGACGGCGTGTCGCGGAGTACTTCGGCGAGCACCAGGCTCGGCACCGCCAGCGGCAACGGCCGCCCGCCGCACACCAGCGCCAGGCTCACCCCACCGGTGGACAGGATGCGCTCGGCGCGGTCGCGTGGTTGGTCGACGCCGATCGGCAGGTAGACGCCGCCGGCGGCCAGGATGCCCAGCAGCGCCGGCAATTGTTCGGCCGTCTTCGGGCCCATCACCGCGACCGTGTTGCCGGCGCCGATTCCGGCCGCGCGCAACGCCTTCGCGACCGCCAAGGCCTGATCGCCCAGCTGCCGGTAGGTGAGGTCGCCGGAGCCGGCGAACACCGCGGGCGCGTCGGGCTGCCGCTCGGCGCGGCGAAAGAACCCGTCGTGCAAGGCTTCCCCGCTGGGCGCGGCGCTGCGACCGTTGGCCGCGTCGCGCACCGCGCGCTGCGCGTCCGGCAGCGCCGGCGGGCCGGGGGCGTCCCAGGCGTCGTCGGCGGCGGCCAGCCGCGCCAGCTCGTCGATGTGGTGGGCGAACATCGCGTCGATGACGCCGGGCGCGAAGACGCCGTCGCGCACGTCCCAGTTCACCAGCACGCCGCCGTCGAACTCGGTGACCTGCGCGTCGAGCAACACCTGCGGGCCCTGCGAAATGATCCACGCGGGCGTTCCGAATTGCGTTGTGACGTCGGCATTGAACAGCTCCCCGAGGCCCAGCGCGCTGGTGAAGACGACCGGCGCCAGGACCTGGGTGCCGCGATGACGGCTGAGGTCGCGCAGCACCGACAGCCCGGGGTAGGCGGCGTGGGCGGCGGCGATGCGCATGGCGTCCTGCATGGCGTGCGCCCGCGCCGCCGACGTGGCCGCACCGGTGAGGTCGACATCCAGCAGCAGCGAGGAGGTGAAGTCGCCGACCAACGAGTCGACGTCGGGATGCAGGGCCTGGCGCCCGAACAGCGGGACGTTCAGCAGGAACCGCGAGGTGGACCAGTTCGCCAGGGCGTTGGAGAACGCGGCGGCCAGCGCCATCGCCGGCGTGATCCCGCGCGCCCGGGCGCGCGCGAACAGCGCGTCGCGGGTGGCCGGGTCCAGCCAGTGCCAGCGCCGGGTGCTGGTGCGCGAGTCGCGGCCGCCGACCATCGGCGGTGCCGGCGGGTCCGGCAGCTGCGGGATGCGTCGCGCCCACCACTCCCGGTCGGCGTCGCGCTCCGGTTGCGGCCGGCCCTCCGCCGCGAGCACGGCCTGGCGGTATTCGCGGTAGGTGTAGCCCAGTTCGGGAAGCTCGCGGCCGAGGTAGAGGGCGGCCAGGTCGGCCATCAGGGTGCGGTAGCTCATCGCGTCGGCGGCCTGCATGTCCAGGTCGACGTGCAGCCGCGAACGCCCGCCGGGCAACAGCGTCAGCGCCAGCTCGAACACCGCGCCGTCGAGCTGCTGGTGCGATTTGGCGTCGCGCAGGGCCGCCAGTCGCGCGTCAACGCCTTCCTCGTCGCGCAGGTCTGCCACCGCGACCGGAAAGTCCCCGCATTCGCCGGGCGCCGCGATCCGCTGGGTGCCGTCGGGCAGGAACCGCACCCGCAGCATTGGGTGGCGCTCGGCCAGCCGGGTGGCCGCCGCGCGCAGGCGGCCGGGGTCGATCGGGCCGCCGTCGAACTCGACGTAGAGGTGCCCGGCCACGCCGCCGAACTGCTGGTTGTCCTGGCGGCCGACCCACATCGCGTGCTGCATCGGGGCCAGCGGAAAGGGCGCCCAGGCGTCCCCGGCGTCCCCGGCTTCAAGCGGGGCGGTCAACTCGACGACGGTGGGCTCCGGGGCGGTGGCCACCAGCTCGGACCAGGCCTCGACCGTCGGCGACGCGGACAGCGTGGCGAAATCGACATCGATGCCGTGGCGGCGCCAGCGCCCGGCCAGCGTCATCATCCGGATGGAGTCCAGGCCCTGGCCGATCAGGTTGTGACCTGGGTGGATGGCGTCGGCGCGGACGCCGAGCAGCTCGGCCACCTCCGCACGGATGTCCTCCGAGCACGCCGGGGCACGCACCACGGATCCTCCTGAATTAGCAAAGGCTGCCCTAACTTGCTTGGTTACCCTATCCTCGATCCCTACGCCGCCGCTACCGGCCCCCCGCCAACCCGGCGAACCCCCGTTCAAGGAAGACACCCAAGGAGACAAATGCCCCCGAACAGCGCGCAGCCCCCGGGATTCGTGCCGTTCCCGGCCGGCCGGGCCGCGTCCTATCGGGTGGCTGGCTACTGGGCCGGGCGAACCCTGGACACGGTCCTGTCCGACGCGGCGCGGCGCCGGCCCGGCCACACCGCCGTCGTCGACGCGACCGCGGATGCCGGATTGAGCTACGCCCAGCTCGACGATCGGGCCGACCGCGTGGCGGCCGGGCTGCGGCGCCTCGGCATCGCGCCCGGCGACCGGGTACTGCTGCAGCTGCCCAACAGCTGCCGGTTCGCGGTGACGCTGTTCGGGCTGCTGCGGGCGGGGGCGACACCCGTGATGTGCCTGCCCGGCCACCGCGCCGCCGAACTGGGCCACTTCGCCGCGCTCAGCGACGCCACCGCGCTCCTGATCCCCGACGCCGCAGGCGGCTTCGACTATCGGGCGATGGCGCGCGACCTCGTCGACCACCACCCGGCGCTGCGGCACGTCATCGTCGACGGCGACGCCGGCGCGTTCACCCCGTGGGCGCAGCTGTGCGAAGACATCCCAACCGATCCGCCGCTGCCGCCGGCCGACCCCGAAACGCCGGCCCTGCTACTGGTTTCCGGCGGGACCACGGGCATGCCCAAGCTGATCCCCCGCACCCACGTCGACTACCTGTTCAACGCGACCGCCAGCGCCGAGGTCTGCGGGCTCCGTCCCGACGACGCCTACCTGGCGGTGCTGCCCGCCGGCCACAACTTTCCGCTGGCCTGTCCCGGCCTGCTGGGCGCGATGGCGGCGGGCGCCACAACGGTCTTCGGCGCCGACCCCAGCCCGGAGGCCGCCTTTGCCGCCATCGAAAAACACGGCGTCACGGTCACCGCCCTGGTGCCGGCACTGGCCAAGTTATGGGCGCAGGCCTGCGAGTGGGAGCCGGTGACGCCAAAGTCGTTGCGGCTCCTGCAGGTTGGCGGCGCCCGGCTGGAGCCGGCGGACGCCCGCCTGGTGCGCACCGCGCTGACGCCGGGACTGCAGCAGGTGTTCGGCATGGCCGAGGGCCTGCTGTGCTTCACCCGCCCGAACGATCCGCCGGACGTCGTCGAGCACACCCAGGGCCGGCCGCTGTGCGCCGACGACGAAGTGCGCATCGTCGACGGCGCGGGCGAGCCGGTGGCGCCCGGCGACGAGGGCGAGCTGTTGGTGCGCGGCCCGTACACGATCAACGGCTACTTCCGGGCCGAGCGCGACAACGAGCGCAGCTTCGATCCCGACGGGTTCTACCGCAGCGGCGACCTCGTGCGTCGCAGGAGCGACGGCTATCTGGTGGTCACCGGCCGGGTCAAGGACGTCATCTCCCGCGGCGGCGAAACCATCGCCGCGCCCGAGCTCGAGGACCACCTGCTGAGCCATCCCGCGATCCGCGCGGCGGCGGCGGTCGCGCTGCCCGACGAATACCTGGGCGAAAAGATTTGTGCCGCGCTGGTTTTCACCGGTGAGCCGATCACCCTCGCCGCGTTGAACGCGTATCTGGATCAGCGCGGGGTGGCCGCCCATGCCCGCCCCGACATGCTAATCGCGATGGCGGCGCTGCCCACCACGCCGATCGGCAAGGTCGACAAGAAGGCGATCGCGCGCCAGCTCGCCCGCTAGTAATTGAGCCCGGAGAACATGATTCGGCCCGGGTCGTACTTCTGCCGTACGGCGCTGAGCCGGGCCAGGTTCGGGCCGAAGTAACGCGACGCGGGCTGGTTCGCCTCGACGTAGTTGACGTAGCCGCCGACCGAATACGCTTGCACCGCTTGGTGCGCGGTCTGCAGCCAGCCGGTCGCCGCCGCCGGGTCGCCGGTCTCGACGTACCACTGCACCAGCGCGGACTGGCGCCGCCAGGGGTACGCGGTGGCTCCCGGCGCCACGGTGGCCAGCGCGCCGTCGAGGGCGTGCATGATCGCCAGCATGCGGCCCGCGCCGCGGGGAAAGGCGTCGACCGCCGCGGCGATCCCCTGGGCGGCCGCCGGGGTGATCGTCGTGAAAACGTCGGAGCCGCCGACATATCCGAGCGGCGACGGGTTGAGGTTCCCGACGGCGAGATAGTTCACCAGGTCCAGGTAGTTGAACGTGTGATTCTCGGTGCCGGTCGGTTGCAGACCCACCGCCTTGGTGATCGCGGCGGCCACGCTGTTTCCCGATCCGGCCGGGCAGGTCGCCAGAATCCGGCAATGGGTGCCCATCGGGTCGACGGTGGCATCGGCCAGTGCCCAACTGTTCTGGTCGGCGGTGCGCAACCAGTTCTGCCAGCCGACGAGGACCTGCGCGAACGACTGTGCCGGGAAATTGAGGTTCACGGCGTCGACGTCCTTGGTGGGGAATGTCGCGAAGGTCAGCGCCGTAGTGACCCCGAAGTTGCCGCCACCGCCGCCGCGCAGCGCCCAGAACAGGTCGGGGTTGCTGGCGGGCGACGCGGCGACCGCCTGGCCGTTGGGCAGGACCACCGACGCCGACGTCAGCTGGTCGCACAGCAGGCCCGCGTGGCGCGATTGGGCGCCCATCCCGCCGCCCAGGGCGTGCCCCGCGGCCCCGACCGACGGACACGTCCCGGTCTGGACGCCGCGGCCGACCGCGGCCAGCGTCCGGTGCATCGTGTACAGACTCGTCGCCGGCGTCACGGTGATCTGCCCGGTCGAGGCGTCGTAGTGGGCATCCCCGGGCAGCTGGCGCAGGTCGAGCACCATGGTCCCGTTGGCCGTGGACGCGCCGATGTAGGAGTGCCCGCCACTGCGCGGAGCCACCTTGAGGTTGTGTGCGGCGGCGAACGCCATGGCCTTTTGCACGTCCGCCGCCGAGGTCGGCGTCACGATCGCCGCGGGGGTCAGGCCGTTGTAGTTGGTATTGAAAACCTGCTTGGCCCCGGCGAATTGGGGGCTGTCGGGCAGCAGCACCTTCCCGCCGAGCGCGGTGGACAGACCGTCCCACCCCGACGCGCTGGGAGCCGCGGCGGCCGGCACCGAGCCGACCCGTCCCGACCCGAGCATCGCGCCGGCGGCCAGCGCTCCGGCGGCGCCGCGCAGAAACGCCTGCCGCGATATTTCACGCGCCAACGCCGGGCTCCCGCGACTGGGTCATGCCCCGCATTGTCAACCAACCGAACCGCCGCGCGGCGCGACGTGTCGCGGGGACAACTCAAACGTGCCCGAACCGTTACCGGCCCGGTAGTGTTTGCAGCAGTCTTCGCCGGACGACCGTGAGGATTCTCCGTGAGCGGAACGTTGGAATCGGGCCTTTGGGGTTGTCTGACCGTTCTCGCCCTCGCGCTGGCGTTGGTGTTCGCGTCCTTTGCCACGGTCTTCGTCAAACGGCTGGAGGGCCGGGTGCCCCCTTCGATCAGCGAAGAAATCGGTGGCGCCAAATCGGTGATGCGCAAGGCGCGCAAACGCGAACCCATGTCGCCCGACGAATTGGACTATGCCAGGCAAATCGTCGCCGTCCGGAGATCCCCGATGGCGTTCTGCATTCCCGGCACCCTGTTCATGATCGGTTGCTTTTATGTGTTCGGCAGCCTTTACCATCTGCACGGGGCGACGCCCTCCGAGCGCACGTTTCTCGGCGTCTTTCCCATGCTGGCCGCCACGAATCTGACCGTTCAGCTCCTGCGCAGCGCGCGGCTGAAAGGCCGCCTGCAGAAAATGTCCTGAAGCAGGACAAAGGATTTGGTGTGCGCGGCCCGCGTTGTGGACAACAGCGGCGGGTGGTAATCTATTCGCGGTTATATGTCAACCTGGTTGATATATGACGGGTGTGGTGCGAAAGGTGATCGGGTGAGCCCTCGTTCAGTCGGCAGGACTGTCTTGGCGCGCGTCTGGATGCCGTTGGTCGCCGTCGTCGCGCTCGGGGCGGGCGCGGTGGGCATGTGGAAGGTCCATCAGTTTTCCGCCCCGGAACCCGTCGTCACCGTCAACGGCCCGGCGGCGCCCGAGCAAACCGCGCCCAAACAGCTCACCTACGAGGTGTTCGGCTCCGCCGGCGACGGGGGAATGCTCGTCTACGTCGACATCGACGGGCATCCCCATCAGATCGACGTCACCACCCTGCCGTGGTCGCACACCGAGACGACGACGCTCACGGTCGTGTCGGGCAGCATCTCGGCGCAGGTTCACGGCGGCCACGTCGGCTGCCGGATGCTGGTCAACGGCGTTGTCCGCGACCAGCAGTCCGATGCCCACGGGGATGCCCACGTCATGTGCCGGGTGAAATCCGCATGAGCGAGCATCGGATCAAACGCCCGCTCATCCCCCGGATGGTTCGCGTGCTGGCCATACCGATCATCGCCTTCTGGGCGCTGCTGGCCGTGTCGACGAACACCTTCATGCCTCAGGTGGAGCGCGTCGCCGAGGAACTCGCGGGTCCGATGGTTCCGCACTACGCGCCGTCGCAGCGCGCGCTGCTGCGCATCGGCGAGAAGTTCCACGAGTCCGATTCGACCAACCTGACCATGGTCGTGCTGGAAGCCAACCGCCCGTTGGGCGATGCGGACCATCGCTACTACGACGACTTGGTGCACCGCCTCAAGCGCGACCCCGGGCACGTGCAGTACGTGATGGACCTCTGGGGCAAGCCGATCACCGCGGCGGGAGCGCAGAGCGTCGACGGCAGGGCCGCCTATGTGCTGCTGCGTCTGGCGGGCGACATCGGTCAGATGGAAGCGAATCAGTCCGTCGACGCCGTTCGCCAGATCGTCGCCAAGGACCCGCCGCCACCCGGTCTCCGGGTCTACGTCAGCGGCGCGGCGCCGCTCGCCTCCGACACCGTGGCGATCGCCAACGCGAGCCTGAACAACATCACGATCGTCACGATCATCCTCATCGTCGTGATGCTGCTACTGGTATACCGCTCCATCAGCACGCTGCTGGTCCCGTTGCTCGGCGTCCTGATCGAGATGCTGGTCGCCAAAGGCGTCGTCGCGACGCTCGGGCACCTGGGATACATCGAACTGTCGTCGTTCGCAGTGAACATCGTCGTCGCGCTGACCCTCGGCGCCGGAACGGATTACGGCATCTTCCTGATGGGCCGCTATCACGAGGCGCGGCAGGCCGGTGAGGGCAGGGAGCAGGCGTTCTACACCGCGTACAAGGGCGTCACCCCGATCATCATCGGCTCCGGGCTGACCATCGCCGGGGCCTGTTACTGCCTGACGTTCGCGCGGCTCAACTACTTCCACACGATGGGGCCGGCCGTGGCGATCGCCATGCTGTTCACCATCGCGGCGGCGCTGACGCTCGGCCCAGCGCTGTTGACCGTGGGCAGCCTGTTCGGGCTCTTCGACCCGAGACGAAAAGCCAAGGCGCAGCTGTACCGTCGCATCGGGGCGAGCGTGGTGCGCTGGCCGGTGCCGATCCTCGCGGCCAGCGCCGCCGTCGTCATGATCGGTGCGATCTTCGTGCCGACGTACCGGCAGAACTACGACGACCGCTCCTACCAGCCCGCCGGCGCCCCGGCCAATCGGGGCTTCGCGGCGGCGGATCGGCATTTCCCCAAAAGCAAGCTGTTCTCCGAGATGCTGATGATCGAGACCGATCACGACATGCGAAACTCGGCCGACTTCATCTCGCTGGACCGGGCGGCCAAGAGCCTCATCCGCCTTCCCGGCGTCGCCATGGTGCAGAGCATCACCAGGCCGTTGGGCCGCCCCTTGGAACACGCCACCCTCCCCTACCTGTTCACCACGCAGGGCAGCGGCAACGGTCAGCAGTTACCGTTCAGCAAGCAGCAGAACGCCAATACCGACAAGCAGGCGGAAATCACCACGCACAGCGTCGCGGTCCTGCGCCAGGAAATCGTGTACTTCCAGAACATGTCCGACGAGCTGCACCAGACGGTCCTCACCGTCGAGGACCTGCAACGGATCACCGACGAGATGAACCAGGAACTGTCCAACGTCGACGACTTCTTCCGGCCGGTCAAGAGCTATTTCTATTGGGAGAAGCACTGTTTCGACATCCCCATCTGCTGGGCGTTCCGGTCGCTGTTCGACGGGCTCGACAACATCGATCACCTGGCCGCCGACATCAAGGACGCCAAGACCTCGCTGGAGGCCGTCGACCGGATCTTGCCGCAGGTCATCACCCAGCTGAAACTCACCGCCGACGACTCCGAGGCGTTGGCCGCGCTGCTGGTCAGCACGTACGGCCAGTCGTCGCTGCAGTCCACCCAGACCGACCAGACCTTCGACGACCTGATCAACGTGGGCCTCGACTTCGACCGGGCCCGCAGCGACGACTTCTTCTACATCCCCCACGAAGGCTTCGACAACGACGACGTCAAGACCGGCATGCAGCTTTTGATGTCGCCGGACGGCAAGGCGGCCCGGTTCATCGTCACCCACGAGGGCGACGCCATGGGCCCCGAGGGCGTGCAGCACGTCGAGCAGTTCCCCACCGCCCTCACCATCGCGCTCAAGGAGACCTCGCTGGCCGGGGCGCGGATCTATATCGGCGGCTCGGGATCCAACGACAAGGACATCAAGCAGTACGCCGCCTCGGATCTGCTGATCGTGGCGATCGCCGCCTTCGTGCTGATCTTCCTGATCATGCTGTTCCTCACCCGAAGTCTGATGGCGGCCTTGGTGATTCCGGGCACCGTGGCCTTCTCCTACGCCGGGGCGTTCGGGCTCTCCATCCTGGTCTGGCAGCACCTCATCGGCCTGCCGTTGCACTGGCTGGTGTTGCCGCTGACGTTCATCATCCTGGTGGCGGTGGGCTCGGACTACAACCTGCTGTTGATCGTGCGCGTCAAAGAGGAGTTGCACGCCGGGCTGAACACCGGTCTCATCCGCGCGCTGGGCAGCACCGGTGGTGTCGTGACGTCGGCGGGCCTGGTGTTCGCGTTCACGATGCTGGCGATGCTGACAAGCGATCTCAGGTCCATCGGGCAGGTGGGTTCGACGGTGTGCATCGGCCTTTTGCTCGACACGCTGATCGTGCGCTCGTTCGTCGTGCCGTGCATCCTGCGGATCCTGGGACCGTGGTTCTGGTGGCCGACTGTGGTGCGGTCCCGCCCGGTGCGGGCCGCGGCGACCTAGCCGGCGCCCTTGCCGTTGTCGACGCGATAGACGGCGCCGTGCACGGCGCTGGCCGCGTCGCCGGCCAGGAAGGCGATCACGTTGGCGACGTCGAGGGATTGCATCATGCCGCGCGGTGAGGCCGTACGAAGGATCAGGTCGTAGTTCGGGTTCTCCGGCGGGCTGAACTGTTCGATCTGCGGTGTCAGCATGCCGCCCGGGCATACGGCGTTGACGCGCAAGCGATCCGCGGTGTACTCCACCGCCAGCGCGCGGGTCAGCCCGATCAGGCCGTGCTTGGCCGCGCAGTAGCCGGCCGAGTAGGCCTGACCCTCGACCCCGGCGATGGAGCTGACGTTGACGATGTTGCCGCCGCGCGCGAGCAGATGGGGCAGCGCGGCCCGGCACAGGTAGAACGGCCCGTTGAGGTTGACCGCCAGGTCTTGCGCCCAGTCGTCGTCGGTCATCGACTCCGTGCGGCGCATCTGGTGGTGCCCGGCGATGTTGACCAGGATGTCCAGGCCGCCGAATTCGCTGACGCAGCGCTCGACCGCATCCATGCAGGCCTGCGCCGACCCGATGTCCACCGATGCGTACGAACCCCGTTCCACGCCGCCGAATGTTTCGGCCAGGCGCCCGGTGTCGCGTGCGATGCCGAAAACCGTTGCGCCCTGCCGGGAAAGCAGCCGGGCAGTCTCGGCGCCCAGACCCGACGACGCGCCGGTCACCAGCGCGACCTTGCCCTGTAGTGGCGTCATAGAAGTTCCTTCTTACCGGCCCACCGTCGCCCGCAGCAACTCAAGGGGCGCGATGCGTTCGAGCGGGAAGCTGCGCCGGATCCGGCGCATGGCCAGCACTACCACCAGGCTGATCGCCAGCTTGCCCAGCGCGACCCGGCCGGTGCGCTTCCTCCAGCTGGGCGGCGCCACGCGGGCGCGCCGGCCGAAGTAATAGCCGACACATGCCGCCAGCGCGAGCGCCGCGAGTCCGGCGAGCACGATCATGGTGATGAGCGTTCTTGGTCACCGTCGCGGCGAGGTCACGCGCGGGACACACCTCGGCAATAACCTATGGGTCGGGCTGGGCGAGTAGCCGCTCCCACTGCGCCCGCCCGGCCGGCGTGAGGCCGACGTCGCGGGTGTCGGGCCATTTTTCGATCTCGGTCAGCGACTCGTCGCACCAATCGATGAGATTGCGGTAGAAGTCGCCGATGAACACCGACTGACGTTCGATCAGGTGCAGCCGCTGCGGGAACGGGCCGCCGGTGTCGAGCAGTTCTTCGACGAGCGCCGTTCCCTTGGCGTACAACTCGCGGGCCTGACGGGCGGTCGCTTCCAGTGACGCGCGCAGATCCTCCTTGCTGGCCTGGTCTCCCAGAAACAACCGGAGAAACCCCTCGACTTCGAGCAGCGGTGCGGCCGGCTCGCTGCCGAACCACTCCTTCAGTGCCGCACGGCCTTCCGGGGTGATGGTGTAGCGCGTGGCCTGCTTTCGGCGGCCGTCGACGACCTCGGCGGTGGCGTGGCCGCGCTCGACCAGTCGCTTGAGCTCCGCATAGAGATGCGCATCCGATCGCGGCCAGAAGAAGTGCATGCCGCGCTTGATCTGCGCCACGATTTCGTAGGCGGTCCACGGCTTGATGCCCAGCAGACCCAGAAGCGCGAACGACGTGGTGGTCGGCTTGGAGGTCATTCCTTGACAATACTCTATTGTGGAGTAAGTTAAGCTCCACATTGGAGTATGGAGGCCGCGGATGAACGACACCGGGTGCGTCGCCCTGGTGGACACCACCAGGGACGAGCTTCGGACACGCATCGACGAGGCGCGGCAGCGGTTCTACCGGTTGGCCCGCTCCGCGGACCCGAACGCCAGGCGCCGAGGACTGGATTGGAACGTCCACCAGGTCATCGCCCACGTCCTGTGCGTCGCGCGCCGCTACCGGGCGGTCGCCGAGGGGCGGGACTTCCGCCGCGCCCGCCACCCCCGCGAACTCGACCAGATCAACCATGAAGAGATGTTGGCGGCGATGGCACCGATCCCCGACCTGCTGGACGAACTTTCGGCGCTCGAACCGGTGATGGATGCGTTCTTCGACGGCCTACCCGACGACTATGAGATCGAGTTCCACTGTGGTGCGATGGTTTCCGACGTGGTCGGGCAGGTGAACTGGCTCTTCGACTTGCTCCTGCACGGGGAGGACATCGCGCGATGCGTCGGCGTGCCCTGGCAGATTTCGGAGCGCGACATGTTGCTGCTGCTTCGCGAGGGCCTGGAACTCGCGCCCGCATACCTCAGCGCGACGGTGTCCCCGAGGACCGATATCTCTGTGGCCCTACGGATCCCGGACGCCCGGCCATGGGTGATCCACGTTCACAACGGCATGGCGGAATCGCGGCCACGCAGGCCGGGCGACCGTCCGGACGCCGTCGTGCAGGTGCCGGCATCGACGATGGTCAGGCTGCTGCTCAAGCGCATCGGCCCCGTCACCGCCGGCCTGCAGGGTCTGCGCGTCGTCGGGGGACGACGGCCCTGGAAGGCGATGAAGCTGCAATCCTCCTTCGAGCGCGCGTAACGCCACGTGCCGGTGACTGTGCGCACGCAGCCGCATCTTCATGCTAGTATATGCGCTATGGATACGTCGGGCCTCAGCGGGTTGGATGCGCTGCTGGAAAAGCACCAGCTGGATATGACCAGCGAAGACGTCTTAGACCAGTTGGACTCGGCGTTCGCGACGATCCCCGGCGCCGAGGCCGCACCTCTCTCAACCGATGAAGTGAAGTTCCTCCGCGCACACGCTGGCGCCGATACCGCAGCGGTTATCGACAACTGGTCTGGCGAACGGGAACGCGACGCACGCGCGCGCTTGGCCGTAGAGCAACTCGGTGACGCCCTCTCCGGGTCGATGAGTATCAAGGAAGCCGCCGCGCTGCTGAAAATCGATCGGTCCCGTGTGTCTCGGCGCCTCACCGGGAAAGCGTTGTGGGCGTTTGATATCAATGGAAGCCGCCGCATCCCTCGCTGGCAGCTCATCGGCGGAAAGCTACTTCCCGGTCTCGACGTGATCGTGCCCGCGATACCGCGCGACGCGACTCCCGCCGCCGTGGAAGGGTTCATGAAAACCCCGCAGCCAGATTTCGGCGACCGCACACCGATCGAATACCTCGCCGCCGGCGGCGACGCCACGCTGATCGCCGACTTCGTATCGGACCTCACCCGCTGGTGAGTCGGCTCAAGCCGAAAGCCCCGCGAACACCGCCCGACCGGCTCACCAAAGAACCGCGTGACGTCGTCGGCTACCCGGGCACACTGTGGCGAATCCACCGCACCACGGGTGCACATGTGCGGCCCTGGAACGAATTACGCACCTACGGCCCACTGCCCTCGATGCGCTGGGACCCACATCCAGGTCCACGACCCGCCGACCATCCCGACGGCGTCCTCTACGCCTCCTCCGATGTAGCCACCGCCCTCGCCGAGGTTTATCAATCGACACGAGTCATCGACACCCGCGCCGGCGCTCCGAGGCTCACCGCCTGGGAGCCCACGCGGCCCCTACAGTTGCTGGACTTGTCCGGGACCTGGCTGCTCCGCAACGGAGCCTCGGCGGCGCTGCTCGCCGCCCCCCGATCCACCTGTCGGCGCTGGGCGCGCGCGATTTACGCAACCTGGTCCGAACTCGATGGTCTGCAAGCGCCCTCCACCATGACCGGGCGCATCAACGTGGTTGTGTGGACCGCCGGCGCCGGCGCGATGCCTGCGGCGCCATCGTTCTCGCGACCCCTCACACAACCGTTGGTCTGGTCGCTCGCACGCGTCGCCGCCGCCGAAATCGGCTACCGCCTCGGCTGAGCGCGGCCATGAGGCAGTGCTAACCGCCGATCTGGACCGCTGATATTCATTGCTACAGAGGTCGATTCGCGAGGTTGCCGAAGCACGCACTGTCACCCCGGTGAAATTTCCCAGGAATTTTCCCAACGATCGACCGCCGCCACGTCAGCAAGCGGTTTGCGCCGCACCGCGTGGTGCCCGCCGGCGGGCCAGCCCAACGTCAGCAGGGTCGCGATCTTCCAGTCGTCGGGAATGCCGACCAGGGAACGCAATTCGGGCTCGCAGGACCCGTGCCACAGGGTGATCGCCGCGCCAAGGCCTTGCGCGCGGGCGGCCAGCAGGAAATTCTGCACGGCCGGGAAGATCGATCCCCCCTGCTGTAGTTCGGTGGTTCCCCGCTGCGGCTGGACACAGAACAGCACCAGCACGGGCGCGGCACCCCCGACCCGCATGTGCTCGGCCATCGTTCGGAGCACACGCGATTTGGGGTCGTCGGCCCCGTCCTCGGGTGTCGCGAGCCGATAGAACTCCTTCATGACATCCCATGTCTTGTGGGCCGCGGCGGTGACCACGTCGCGCAGGGCATTCGATCTCAGGACGACGAACTTCCACGGTTGCTGATTGCCGCCGGACGGGGCCCAACTCGCCGCGCGCAGGCACGTGTCGACGGCCTCGTCGGAGACGGGCTCGTCGCGATAGCGCCGCACCGCCGACGCGGTGCGCATGACCTCCCACAGGTCCGCCGACGTTCGCGGGACCGCCTGGCCCGTCACGGCTTTGCCGACCCGGGCAGCACGCCCCGCCATGTCCCGCCGCGTGCGGGGCCGGTGACCAAGGGTAGATCCAGGGTCGAAAGCAGGCCGGGTGGGGCGGCCAGCACGGCGGGAATGGCGTTGAGTTCGCGCATGACGGTCGCATACGTCAGGCCGCGCATGTTGTTTCCGCGGCCGTGCATCTCGATGTCGACGGTGTAGGTGGGCAGGCCGTCGACGACGACCCGATAGCCGCCGTGCGGGGACGGATGCCGCGGCCAATCCGGCGCGGCACCTTCTCCCATGCGCGTGACGTGTTCGAGCACGACGCGCTCGTCGCCGTCCACGATGCCGGCGAGCCTGAACCGCATACCTCCCATCGTGCCGGGTTCGATCCAGCCCGACGCCACTTCGTATCGCTCTGTGGCCAGCCATTTTTCGATGGACGTGTCGACGCGGTCGAGCGGAAGCCCGACGCCGTCGGCAACCAGGTGCACGATGGGCGCCCACAACGCGGCCAGGCGGTCGGGGTCGAACAGCGGCGCGCGATGATCGGGCCGATGACCGAAGCCCATGAAGTCGAACATGATGTCGGGTTGATCGATCGGGCCGTAGTCGAGTATCTCGAGCATCGTGATGGTGTCGACACGGCTGCTGAAGCCCGTCATCGTCAGCGCGATCACGTCGTTCGCCCAGCCGGGATCGACGCCGCTGTTGAAGAAGCTGGCGCCGCCCTCGGCGCACGCCGCCTCGAGCAGTTCGGCGGTTTCCCGGTCGGCCGCCGGCGGATAGCACATCGGCACCAGCGAGGTGCACACCACGTCCTTGCCCGCGCGCAGGCAGCGCGCGATGTCCTGCGCCGCCTCGTGGTAGCGGTAGTCACCGGATGCGAAGTAGGCCACCACGTCGGCGTCCGACGACAGCGCGGCGTCGATGTCCCGGGTGGCGATGATGCCGGTCGCGGGCATTCCGCACAGGTCGCCGGCGTCCTTGCCGTCCTTGGCCTCGGAGTGCACGACGACGCCCGCGAGGTCCAGGCCCGGATGCGCGATCAGCGCCCGCAGCGCGCCGACGCCGACCTGACCGGGGCCCCAGAGAATGACACGGGGCTTGTCTTGGCAGACTGTCATGTGGTCCCTTCCCAGGTCATCCGGCCTGACTGTGAGAACATACCTTCTCGATTATTGATAACACCATTGCCACAACGAGAGAACCGTGGAGGAAGCGATGAGCGATTACGAGTTCCTGAAATGGGAATCGTTTGACGACGGCCAGATCGTGCGGATCTCCCTGAACCGCCCCGATCAGCGCAACGCCCAGAACCGCGGCATGCTCGTCGAACTCGACGAGGCATTTGCCCGCGCCGAGGCCGACGACACGGTCCGCGTCGTCATCCTCGCCGGCGAGGGCCCGATGTTCTCCTCCGGCCACGACATCGGCTCCAAGCAGGCGCGCGCCGAGTTCACACCCGGGCCGGGCCAGCACCCGACGGCCGCGATCAACGGCGGCACCCGCGAGGGGGCCGAGAAGATCATGTTGCAGGAATGGCACTACTTCTTCCAGAACAACCTGCGCTGGCGCAACCTGCGCAAGATCACCATCGCCCAGGTGCACGGCGACGTGTTCTCGGCGGGCCTGATGCTGATCTGGGCGTGCGACCTGATCGTCGGCAGCGAGGAGGTGCGCTTCGCCGACGTGGTCGGCACCCGGCTCGGGATGTGCGGGATGGAGTACTTCGGCCATCCCTGGGAGTTCGGGCCGCGGCGCACGAAGGAACTCATGCTCACCGGCGACGCGATCGAGATCGAGGAGGCCTACCGGCTCGGCATGGTCAGCAAGATCTTCAAGCGCGACGAACTCGCCGAACGCACGCTCGAGATGGCCCGGCGCATCGCCACCGTACCGACCATGGCGGCTCTGCTCATCAAGGAATCGGTCAACCAGTCCGTCGACAACATGGGCTTCTACAACGCACTGCAGTCCTGCTTCACGTTGCACCAGCTGAACCACGCGCACTGGGTCGGGGTGCGTGACGACAAGCGCGCGACCGCCGGTGCGGAGCAAGGGGTTCCGGATTGGCGGAGCGCGCCCCCGATCGTCACGTCACTGAAGGACAGGGTGCGGGCCGACGCGTGACAAGTACTTCCAAACCCATGCAGGTGACCATCCCCGGCCACCTGTTCGGCCAGTTGCCGTTTCACGACGTGGTCGACAGCGATGACACCGTCGTCGTCGATCTGGAGAACCGAGAAGATCTGGTCAACAACCGGGGTGCGCTGCAGGGCGGGTTGGTCGCCACGCTCGTCGACGTCGCGGGTGGCCGGCTTGCGGTCAAGTACGCCGGCGCCGGCGCCGGCGCCGGCACCGCGGACATGTCCATCCACTTCCTGGCCCCGATCGTCGAGGGTCCCGCCCGCGCGAAGGCCACACTGGTGCGCGCGGGAAAACGGTTGATCGTTGTCGCGGTCGACGTTGTCGACGTCGGACGAGACCGGCTGGCAGCGCGAGCGACCTTGAGCTTCGCGATCCTCGAACCGCGGGGTCCCGATCAGCCGGCGGCTCCGTAGCACGCTTCGGCGACGCGATCCAATGCGGCCGCGGGATCGCCGAATACCATCGCCCAGCCCCGTACCCGGCGGTAATACCACTGGATGTCGCCCTCCATACCGAACCCGTATCCGCCATGGATGTGCAGGCTGCGTCGCGTCGCATCGCGCGCCGTCTCGTAGGCGAACGCGAAAGCCATGGCGGCCAATTCGCGAACGCGACCGGGCTCGTCGGCGAATGCGCACGCCGCTTTCAGCGCGAGCAGCCGCGCCCCGTCGGCGGCGGTGGCGCTGTCGGCCAGTGGGTGCGACACCGCCTGGAAGGTGCCGATCGCGGCGCCGAAGGCGTGACGCTGTTTGGCGTAGCCGACGCCGATCTCCACGGCCTTCTTGGCCGCACCCGCCAACGCGACGGCCGTCAGCGCCAGCCACAGATCGAGCGCGCCGCAGAACAGGTCGCGCGCCCGGCCCCCGTCGGCGAGCACGATTGGCTCTTCGTCAATCGTGATGTCCGCCAGCGGCATTGACGCAAGGTTTCCCACCGCGGTGCGGTGGTCTCCGATCGGCACCGCCAGCAGCCGTCCCTCCGCCAGGGCAACTACGTAGTCCGCGACGGCCCCGGCGGGGACCAGCCCCAGCCCCCCACCGCGTCCGGGGCGGGGCGCGAACGTGACCAGTCGATCGCCCGCGAGGGCCGCGCGCAACAGCCCTGCGCCGGGCTCGCCGGACCCGGCCAGCAGCCGCGCGGCGACCACCGCGTCGATGAGCGGAGCGGAGGCGACCGCACGGCCGAACTGTTCGGCGATCAGCGCGAGGTCCAGCTCCGAGGCGCCCCATCCCCCGGCCGCATCGTCGACCGCCATCTGAAGCGTCCCGGTCTCCAGCAGCGCATTCCACAGCCCGGGGTCGAAGCCCGACGGCTCGGCTGCGCGGACACGCTCGGAGGTCGATTCGCGCGCAAACAGCGCCGCGAACGAATCCACCAGCTGTCGCTGTTCGGCCGACAAGCTCAGGTCCACCGACTTCCCGTCCCACTCATGTGTGAATATGGATACTCTCAGATTTGAGAGTAGCATTGCCGTTCCTACGGCCCAGGGGCGTGCGCGACCACAGATTGGCATGTACACATGCATTTTCGGCTCGATGAAGATACTGCAACCTACCGCGACGAGGTGCGCGCCCACCTCGAGGACGTGTTGACCCCCGAATTCGAGGAACGCCTCTACCGCAGCGGCGTCGCGCACGACGACGAATTCGCCAAAGGCCTCGTCGACAAAGGCTATTTCGCGCCGGCCTGGCCGGTCGAACTCGGCGGACAGAACCGCAACGCCTGGGACGATCAGGTCCTCAAAGAGGAGCTCATGCGCTTCGACGCGCCGGTGTACCTCTCCGAGACGACCAGGATGGTGGCAGCGATCATCCGCGAGATCGGCACCCCGGCTTTGCAGGAGCGCATCCTGGCCGGTGCGATCAACGGCGACATCACCATCGCCCTCGGCTTCACCGAACCGGAATGCGGGTCGGACGTCGCGGCGGCGGCAACGAGGGCCGTTCGCGACGACGACGGATGGGTGATCAACGGCTCCAAGATGTTCACCACCAACGGTCACATCGCCGACTTCGTGTTCCTGCTGGCGCGCACGAGTCCCGACAAGCCGAAACACCAAGGCCTGACGATGTTCTTGGTGCCCCGCGACTCCGATGGCTTTGCGGCACAGGCGGTGTGGACGCTTTCCGGCGAGCGCACCAACGTCACCTTCTACAGCGACGTGCGCGTCGGCGACGAATGCCGGGTCGGCGAAGTCGACGGCGGGTGGCAGGTGCTCGGGCTGTCCCTGCGCGACGAGCACGCATCGGGGTGGGGCCCGCACCTGATCCGGCTGTTGCACCATGCCGAGCACTGGGCCACCACGGTGTCCGAAGATGGCTCACTCCCCATCGCCAACACCGACGTCCGACGCCGGCTGGCCCGCGTCGCGATCGAGACCGAGGTGTCGATGCTGCTGCAGCGGCGGTGCGTGTGGATGCTCGAAGAGGGCGACATACCGGTGGCCGAAGGCTCCATGTCCAAGGTGTTCAGCACCGAGGCGCTCGAACGCGCCAGCCAGGACGTCGTCGAACTCGTCGGCGCGGACGGCTTGCGCAGCTATCTGGAGCCGACCGCGCCCGAACGGGGACGAATCGAACACTCGCTGCGGTTCTCGTTGGGGACAACGATCTACGCCGGCACCAGCGAAGTCCACCGCAGCATCATCGCCCAGCGCGGGCTCGGCCTACCCCGTTAGCTTCTTGACTTTGCGCGCCGACGTCGCACGCGGTGCCGCCTTGCGCGCGGGCCTGGCCTTGGCGACGGCGGCGGGCGGTGTGACGGCTTGTTTGCACCATGCCCACAACTGGTCCTCGGTCAGCCTGGAACCCTTGCCGCCCAGATGGAAAACCCCGATCTGTGCCAGTGCGGTGAGCGTGGTGTTCAGCAGGGTGGTCAGTTGCGCCGGGGTCAGGTCCGTGCGCACCAGTCCCGCCCGCGCGCACGACGTGATGATCTTCGTCAACAGCTTCAGGTGCGGCTCCCACACCTTGGCGAAGTCGTCCGGCCGCTCGATCTCCAGACTGAGGTTGTAGATCGTCATGACCCGGCCGCCGACCGCTTCCGAGGACTCCGCGCGCGACAGCACGCCGCGGCAGAAGGCCTCCAGTTGCTCCATCGGGCCGTCGGCCGCGGCGACCTCCTGCCGGATGCCCTCGGTGAACTGGCTCGTCACGTTCTCGTAGAGGGCCAACAAGAGTTCTTCTTTGCCCGCGAAGTGTTGGTAGAACGCCCGCAGGCTCAGATTCGACCTGTCGATGAGCGTCTGGATGGTGAAGTCGGCCTTGCCCGACTCCTCCACTAATTCCAGCGCGGTCGCGAGGAACCGAGAACTGCGGGCGAGAGCGCGCGCTCTCGCCGTGCTCAGGCGCCGCTCGATCGTGCGCTGCTGCCACGTGCTGGGCATCTCGACGTCGGTATCAACCAATTCCAAGCCGGTTTCGGATTCGGGGCCGGGGCGCTTCTTCGCAGACATAGTGCCCACCAGAATACGCGCCCGCCGTGAAAAGCGGGCAATCGACCTACGACCCCCTGCGGATTCCGTGCCGGGTACGTCGCGGCGAGTCGATGCGGTACCGTGGAAACGATGATTCTCTTTTTTGAATAAGCATGCCGCGAATCGAAGCCGCAGACCCTCGCCGAAGGAGTGCAGCGTTGAGTGCAGACATTCTGATCGTCTCGCCGGACGATCATCTGGTGGAGCCGGCCGATTTGTGGACGAGCCGGCTGCCCCAGCGCTATCGGGACATTGGGCCGCGGATCGTTCGCGCCCGGGGACGCATGGACCCGACTGTCACCTCCGATGTCGCGTTCATCGAGGACGACGAGGGTCGTGACGCCGACATCTGGCACTACGAGGACGCGGTCATCCCGATCCCGCTCATCAGCGCGGCCGCCGGCTACGAGCTCGACGAGCTCACGACCGATCCGATCACCTACGACGAGATGCGCCCCGGCTGCTTCCGCCCGGCGGATCGGCTCGCGGATATGGACATTGCCGGCATCGAGGCCTCGGCGTGTTTTCCTAATACTCTCGTCCGCTTCTGCGGCCAGCGCTTCCTGTACGGCAAGGACAAGGAGCTCGCCCGGCTGTGCGTGGAGGCGTACAACGACTTCCAGATCGACGAGTGGGGCGGCAGCTCGAACGGCCGGCTGATCCCGCTCGGCATCATCCCGCTCTGGGACGTCGAACTGGCCGCCAAGGAGGTCGACAGGGTCGCGGCCAAGGGCATGCGCGCAGTGTGCTTCTCCGAGTTGCCCTCTCGTCTGGACCTGCCGTCGATTCACAGCGACTACTGGGACCCGTTCTTCGCCGCCTGCGAGCGAAACCAGGTGGGCATCATGCTGCACATCGGCTCGAGTTCGTCGCTGACCAAGTCGTCTCCCGACTCTCCGCATGTCGTCACGAGCGCACTGATGGCGGTCAACTGCACCATCGCCATGGTCGACTGGCTGTTCTCCGGCAAGCTCATTCAGTTTCCCAACCTCAAGCTCGCGTTCGCCGAGGCGCAGGCCGGCTGGATTCCCTACTACCTGCAGCGCGTTGACGAGGTATGGGAGGACCGTCGCGCCTGGGGCGGCATCCATCCCCTCCTGACCGACCCGCCCAGCAGTCAGGTGCCCGGGCGCGTCTACTTCTCCACCTTCGGCGATCCGGTCGCCTTCCGAATCCTCGATCTCGTCGGGCCGGACCAGCTCATGTTCGAGACCGACTACCCGCACAACGACACCAACTGGCCGAGGAGCCTCGAGGTCGCCAACAAGGCGACCGAAGGCCTGGACGAGGAGACCAAGCGGAAGGTGTTGTCCACCAACGCGAAAACCTTCTTCGGGATGATCTAGAACTCCAGTATCCTGAGTCGTTGATGCAACACCGACTCTGTGGGCTATGTAGGGATTTCAAGAATTTTTCATCCATATCACCCACAGTCGGCGGATGCACTCACTGCAAGTGGCTTAATGACGCACGACCTAGCCCACGGGCCTGAACGTGCCTAGCGCGCCTTCCAGTCCGGCTTGCGCTTCTCGAGGAAGGCACGCGGCCCCTCGACCGCGTCCTTGGTCAGGGCGACCTTCATGCGATAGTTCTCGGCAAGCAGTTCGGCCTCGTAGATGGGCAGCGTGAGGCCCTTACGCACCGCCATCCGTGATCCCCGGACCGCCAGCGGCGCATTGGAATTCACGATGTCGGCGACTTCCCACGCCCGCGTCATCAGGGAGTCGTGCGCGACCACCTCGGTGAAGACGCCCAGGTCGTAAGCGCGCTGCGCGTCGAGTTGTTCGTGTCGGCCCATCAAGATCAGCCGCATCGCCACGGGCAGCGGCAGTATCCGGGCGAGCCTGACCCCTTCGCGCCCGGACGTCACGCCGATGCTGACATGCGGGTCCATCAATGTCGCCCGCTCGGAGGCGATGGTGATGTCCGCGGTGGTCACCAGGTCCATTCCCGCGCCGCAGGCGATGCCGTTGACGGCACAGATGATCGGCTTGGTCATCTGCAGCCACGGCGGTGTGGCCTCCTGGGGCGCGTCCCATTGCCGCATCGAGCTGAGGATGGGTTCGCCCTGGTTGTCGATGCCCGCCGCGTTCTCCATGTCGTGGTCGGCCGCCTTGTTGACGTCCGCACCGACGCACAGCGCGCGGCCGGCACCGGTGATAATCACCGTCCAGGTGTCCGCGGAGCGCTCGATTTCCGCGTACGCCACGGACAATTCGGCGATCATCTCGTCATTGATCGCGTTGAGCACCTCGGGACGGTTGAGGGTCACACACGCCGTGTGTCCCCTGACCTCGACCTCGATCGTGTCGTATTGCGTCACCGGGCGCGACCCCCATTCTGCAGAACTGTTGTGGCACTGGGACGGAATCCCAAGATGTCACAGAAGCGGTCGCAGTAGCCGGGCCAGACATCGGGATTGAGCAGCCGTGGCGGCATACCGCCGGCAAAGATCGTCTCCCACTGCAGGGCGGTGGCGACGGCGATGTCGTGCGCGGCCTCGACGGTGATCCCCGCGGTGTGCGGCGTCGCGATCACGTTGTCCAGTCGCAGCAACGGGTTGTCGTGCCGCGGCGGCTCCTCGTGGAACACATCGAGGCCCGCTCCCGCGATCCCGCCCCTGACGAGCGCATCGAGCAGAGCCGTTTCGTCGTGGACAAGCCCGCGCGCGGTCGTGATGAAGAAGGCGGTCGGCTTCATCGCTGCGAACTGAGCCCTGCCGATGAGTCCCCGGGTCTCGCTGGTCAGCGGGCATGTCACCTGGACGAAGTCCGACCGCTCGAGGAGTTCGGCGAGCGTGACGACTCGCACCCCGCGCGCTCGGGCGCCGGGTTCGTCGAGGTAGGGGTCGAAGGCCAGGACCTCCATGCCGAACGGCGCGCACAGCTCGACGAGGCGGCTTCCAATGGCCCCCAGCCCGATGACGCCGAGCGTCTTGCCCTGTAGCTGACTCCCCCTCAGCGCCAACCGATCTCCGAGTGGGCCGGCGCGCAGCACGCGGTCGGCGACGGTGATCTTCTTGGCCAGGTCGAGCATGAAGCCCAGGGCGTGCTCGGCGACCGCCTCCGCGCCGGGGCCGGAGTTGTTGCACACCGCGATCCCGGCGCGCGTGCACGCATCCACGTCGATGACGTCATACCCGGCCCCGGCCGAGCACACGGCGAGCAGCTGCTCGCATCGCCGGACCAACGCCGGCCCGGCCAGCCACTGTGCCCCGTCGGCGTGACCGGCCACGTCGGTCCGAGTGGCCACCTGGTAGCCGTGCGCGGATTCCAGGGCCGCCCAACTCTTCTCACCGGATGCGGCGAGGTCCAGCCTGACCAGATCGACGGCGCCGCCTTCGAGGATCCGGCCGGCGACCGGATCGGTCCACCGTTCGTAGACCAGGCGCGGACGAACGCTCACGTGCTCTTCAGTTTGGGTTTGGCCTGCGCCGCCTTGAACATGTCGGCCAGTTCGGCGTCGACGTTCTTGTAGTCGTTGCGGGCGATGGCCCCGTCCCGGCCCTCGACGACGTCGTAGCCGAGCCGCAGATCCTTGTTCTCCATGTGGAAGTACTCGCGCCCGATCGGCAGCCGCCGATCTTCCCGCGGCACCTCCATCCAGGCCCGCAGGAAGCAGCGCGCCTTCTTCGGGTCGTTGCTGCTGACGAAGTCCGACCGCGAATGGCACATCGCGAAGTTGTTGGCCACCGCCGCCTCACCGGATTCCAGCCGGAACTCGACCTGCTGCTCGACGAGGATGTTGCGCAGCAGCTCCACCGCTTCGGTTTCCTGCGGGGTGAATTCGCGGCCGAGGGCGTGCATGGCGGGCAGGATGCTGCTGTAGGTGAAGTTGATGCAGATCCGCCCGTCGATCTGGGAGAAGACCGGCACATCGTAGGGCGTCACGTCCGGCTGGTCGTCGGGCTGCTCACTGCGACGATGGTGCGGAAAGCCCCGGTAGAGCACGTCGAGCAGGTCCGGACGTTCGGCCAGCACCCGGTTGTGCGCGGCGGGCCCGCTGGCGAACTGGCTCTCCCCGCCCTGAGCCGCCGGATACACGCACAGCAGCGACAAGATGTCGGCGGCGTCGTTGTGCATGGCCAGCTCTGCGCGGGATTTGGTGCCGCGCGCGGGTTGCACGCCGCCGGGCAGGATTTCCTCCTGCACGCGCACCATCCGGTGCCCGAAGGAGTTGTTGGACACCAGATAGCCGAGGTGGGTGCAGAACGCCCAGTAGATGCGTTCGAGATCCTCGATCGGGTGTTGTTCGACGGGGAAGCCGCGCACGCACGCCAGGCCCTTGCCGAACATCAGGTCCCGGTAGAGCCGTGCCAGATCGTCGTCGAGGTCCGGGTGCCGGGCGTCCTCGGGCGTGATGTCATCCCGGTCCTTGCGCGCGGTCTTGGCCAGGATCGATTCCAGTGCAGCCACATTGCGGGCCGACAGGTCGAACGCGAAGTCTTCCTTGCCGGCGAAGTCGGCACCGGTCCATGCCATCGCGTCGCTGACGGGTTCGGTGTGGATGGCTGTCGGCATCCGGTCCTCCTGATGTCTCGGCTTCGGCTAGTGGTGACTCTCCAGTGCGCGCAGCGCTTGCGCACGGGCGGTGGCCGCCTCGGTCATCATCCCGATGTCGGTACCCGCCGAGACGAATCGCAATCCCAGTCCCACGAACCGATTCAGCAGTTCGACGGACCGTATTCCGGCCATGCCGAGCGCCACGCCGTGACTACGGCAAGCCGCCGCCACGGATTCTACGGCATGTTGGAAACGATAATTCTCATAGTCCCCGTGGATGCCCATTTCGGCGGTCAGGTCGCTCGGTCCGACGAGGATCATGTCGACGCCGTCGACCGACGCGATCGAGTCGGCCGCCGCGACGGCCTCGGGCGTCTCGATCATCACGGCGACCACCGTGCGCTCTTCGAGTACCTCAACCAATTCCCGGGCGGCCATCGGCTGGTAGCCACTGACCGCGTTGGGACCCGAAATCGACCGATGGCCTACCGGTGGAAATCGCGCGGCGTGCACGACAGCCTCGGCTTCGTCCTTCGAGTTGACGTGCGGCACAATGACTCCCGATGCCCCACCGTCCAATACCCTGGCGATGGTGCTGGGATCGTGCGACGGAACGCGCACCAGGCCGGCGATCCCGGCCCCTAGCGCGCTCACGCACAGCATCCGCGCCGTCTCCAGCGACGTCGGCGTGTGCTCGAGATCGACGTACACCGCGTCGTACCCACACGCCGCCGTGACCGCCGGAACGTCGGGGGTGCGCGAATTGAGCAGCGCCAGACACAGCACCAATCCGTCTCCGCGCAACGCGGCCCGCAGCGTCGTCGTCATAGGCTCACGGTAGCGGACCGAGAATTGGGTTTCCATGATTTCGCGAACGGTCGTTATCGTCGGCGTCGGCGGTGTGATAACCATTAGCAATGCCGTCGAACCGCGTCGCCATCGTGGGCGCAGCCCTGTCCGACTGCGGCCGGGTCCCCGACCAGACAGCGATGGCGCTGATGGCCCAGTCGTCGCGGCGGGCGGTCGCCGACGCGGGGCTCACCAAGGAGGACATCGACGGTTTCGGCGGGCACGGGACGTTGCTGCCGCCGGTGGAGGTCAGCGAATACCTCGGCCTGCGGCCCACCTGGGTCGATGCGACCAACGTCGGGGGGTCCTCGTGGGAGGTGATGGCCGCTCATGCCGCCGCCGCGATCGCGGCCGGCGAAATCGAGGTCGCCCTGCTGACTTACGGATCCACCGCGCGTTCCGACGTCAAGCGCCGGGCACGCGCGTCCGCCGCCGCGATCGGCACCGGCGGCGCGCTGCAGTACGAGGCGCCCTACGGCGCGACGTTGATCGCCAAGTACGCCATGGCCGCCCGGCGACACATGATCGAATTCGGCACCACCGTCGACCAACTGGCCGAAGTCGCCGTCGCCGCCCACGAGTGGGCGGCCATGAACGAGAACGCATTTGAGCGTGACCGCATCACGGTGGCCGACGTCGCCGCCGCACCGATGCTGGCCGACCCGTTCACCGCGAAGCATGTGTGCCTGCGCACCGACGGTGGCGGGGCCGTCGTGCTGGCGAGCGAGCGGGTCGCCCGCGATTGCGCGAAGGAACCGGTCTGGATTCTCGGCGCGGCCGACGCGACGTCCCACGTCAGCATGAGCCATTGGCCCGATTTCACGACGTCGGCGGCGGCCCGCTCGGGGCCGCGGGCCTTCGCCCGGGCCGGCGTCAGCCCGGCCGACATCGACGTGTGCCAGCTCTACGACTCCTTCACGTCCACCGTGTTGCTGACCGTGGAGGACCTCGGCTTCTGCGCCAAGGGCGAGGGCGGGCCCTTCATCGAGTCCGGCGCGCTTCGCCCGGGCGGGGCCCTCCCGACCAACACCGACGGTGGGGGCCTGGCCTCGTGTCACCCCGGAATGCGCGGCATGTTCCTCATGGTCGAGGCGGTGCGACAGCTGCGCGGGGAATGCGGGCAGCGCCAGGTCGGCGACGCCAGGCTGGCGTGCGTGCACGCGATGGGCGGCTTTTTCACGCACAGCGCCACGATGATCCTCGGGAGGCAATAGTGACGGCTCCCGATCGGCCCACGATCGATGCCGAAGGCCACGCGTGGTGGTCGGCCACGCAGGACCGCAGCCTGATGGTCAACTCCTGCCGGTCCTGCGGTCAGGCGTCGTTGTACGCCCGGCCGTTTTGTCCGCACTGTTGGTCCGATGACGTCGAATTGGCCTCGGCCAGCGGGCGCGCGCGGCTCTACACGTGGAGCGTCATTCACCAAAACGCCGCCCCCTTTGACGCGCGCGTGCCGTACGTCGTGGCGATGGTGGACCTCGAGGAGGGACCGCGGCTGATGACCGTCCTGGAGAACTGCCCCGCCGACGACCTGCGCGCCGGCATGGAACTGGTGGTCGCCTTCCGCGACGACGGCGACGGCTTCGTCGTCCCGGTTTTCCACCCGGCCACCAACTAGGTTTCGGCGGCAAGGCGTTCGGCGAGCAGCCGCCGCCGCCCGGCCGACCGCGCGTCGAGTGTGGTGCGGTCGACCTTGCCGTTGGCGTTGACGGGAAGCGGCTCGTCCCAGAGCACCAGCTCTTCCGGCAGTTTGTATTTCGGCAATCCCTGTGCGACGAGCGCGCGGGCGACGTCGGCCAGTGACACCTCGATCTCCGGTTCGAGCACTACCGCGATGGCCAGTCGCTCGCCGGTGGTGTCGTCGGCGACGGAGTAGGCCGCACAGTCGCGGACTCCCCCGATCCGCGCGACGGCCTCCTCCACCTCGGCGGCCGGGATCTTCAGGCCATTGCGAATCACGATGTCCTTGATGCGACCGATGATTCGCACCCGGCCGTCGACGACCTCCGCCACGTCGCCGGTGCGGAACCACTCGCCGTCGAACGCCTGCCCGTCGTCCTCGGCATCGGTGTAACCGAGAAAAGTGTGCGGCCCCTTGATGCAGCACTCGGTGGGTTCGGCGAGGGATCCGACCCGCACGTCGACGTCGCCGAGCGCCACCCCGTCGTCGGCGTGGCGGACGGCTCGCGATTCGGTCCGCAATCCCGATGTGCTGACCGGGATCTCCGACGATCCGTAGGCGCGCATGACGATGATGCCGAAATCGTCCTCGACGCGTTCGACGATCCGCCGGTCCAGCATCGTGCCGCCCAGATACACCGCGCGCAGCGGGACGGCCGCATCGCGCACCGTGGCCTCGTCCAGCATCCGGTCCAGCAGCCGGTCCGGACCTCCGTACCAGGTCGCGCCGGAGGCGATCAGCAGGTCACACGACGCCGACGGATCCCACCGGTCTTCGAGGATCACCGGTATCGCCAACTGCGGAGCGATGAACAACGCCTGCAACACCCCGGTGACCGAGGCCAGCGGGCTGATCAAGAAGATCCGGTCGTCCGAGCCGAGGCCCGCGGCGGCGATGTAGTTGGCCGCGGCCTTGGCCAGCGTGCTCAGCGAGTGGATCACGCCCTTGGGCCGGGCCGTCGTGCCCGAGGTGTAGAGCACGAAGGAGGGCTCGTCGGCCGGGCGCATGGGGTACGCCGGCTCGCTCGCCCCCGCGTAGTCACTCGGCGTCGCGCCGAGGCGCGCCCCGGTGCGCGCGAGAATGTCGGTGAGCTGCCTCGCCCCGGCGCTGCGCGGCACCAGCAGCACCACGGCGTCGACCCGCAGCGCCGCGTGCACGGCGACCACCGAGTCCACGTCGTTGCCGACTGCCAGCGCGATCGCGCTGCCCGGCACCACGCCGGAGTCGGCCATCGCCGATGCGGCCGCATCGACGCGCCGGTCCAGCTCGCCGTAGGTCAGTTCGGCGCCACGATCCGCCACGGCGAGTCGGGTGGCGTATCGCGCCGCAGCGAATCGCACCACATCGACCGGCTCGGCCGACCAGAAACCGGCCGCACGGTAGCGGGGCCGCAGCTGTTCGGCTCGCCGGTGCGCGTGCCGTAGCAACTCAGCCGGGCGGGTCATGCGGCGTCCTCCGATGCAAATGACTGCTCTCGATTAAGTAAATGTAACCTCTCACCCATGCGGTCAATGACTTTCGACGACCAGGTGGCCATCGTTACCGGCGCCGGCGGTGGGCTCGGCCGCTGCCACGCCCTCGAGCTGGCCCGGCGGGGCGCCCGGGTGGTCGTCAACGACCTGGGCAGCTCGGTGGACGGCAGCGGGGCATCGACATCGGCGGCCCAGGCCGTGACCGACGAGATCGCCGCGGCCGGGGGCACCGCGATCGCCAACGGCGACTCGGTGGCCACCGAGGAGGGCGGGGCGGCGATCGTGGCGGCCGCGATGGACGCCTTCGGCCGGGTCGACGTGCTGGTGAACAACGCGGGGATTCTGCGCGACGCCGCCTTCAAGAACATGACCGCCGAACAGGTCGACGCCGTCATCGCGGTGCACCTCTCCGGAGCGTTCAACGTGACCCGGGCGGTGTGGCCGGTCATGCGGGAACAGAACTATGGCCGAATCGTCCAGACAACCTCGGGCACCGGCCTTTTCGGCAATTTCGGTCAGGCCAACTATGGCGCCGCGAAGATGGGCCTGATCGGGATGATGCACGTTCTGGCCATCGAGGGCGCCCGCAACGGCATCACCGTCAATGCGATCGCCCCCATCGCGCGGACCCGGATGACCGAGGACATCATGGGCGACACCGGCAAGGCCATGCACCCCGAGCTTGTCACCCCCGTCGTGGTCTACCTCTGCCATCGGACCTGCGACCGCACCGCGCACATCTACTCGGTCGGCGCCGGGAAGGTGTCCCGGGTTTTCATCGGCGTCACCAAGGGAATCGAGGACACGTCGTTGACGGCGGAGTCGGTGGCGGCTTCGATCGACGAGATCGACGACAGCGCCACGTTCACCATCCGCGGCGGTCCCCCAAAAGGCTGACACGCAGGGTCAGCGACCGAGGAACCTGGGTGTCCGGCGTTCCGCGAACGCCGCAAGGCCCTCGCGCAGGTCCGCGGTGCGCGACACCACCTCCTGTGCCCAGGCCTCCTGCTCGAATGCCCGGTGTCGGTCCGACTCCGACGACACCGCCAACAGCCGCTTGGTCAGCGTCAGCATCACCGTGGGGCCGGCGGCCAAGCGCACCGCGAGTTCCTCGGCGACCGCGTCGGTGTCGTCGGGTGCGGTCACGCGATTGACCAGCCCGAGCCGTTCGCAGGTGGGGGCGTCGACCGGCTCGCCGAGCATCAGCAGTTCGGTCGCCTTGCGCAAGCCCACGATTCTGGTCAGCAGGTGGATGGCGCCCGAGTCCGGCAGGATCCCGCGGTGCACGAACGCCTCGACAAGCTTTGCCCCCGTTGACATGACGACCAGGTCGCAGGACAGCACCAGGCTGGCGCCGGCGCCGGCGGCGGTGCCGTTGACCGCGCCGACCACGGGTTTGTCGCAGTCCAAGATCGACGCAACCAGTCGCTGCCAGCCCTGCTGAAGCATGCGGGCGATGTCGCCGGGCCGTTTGTCGGGGCTGGGGTTCGATTGTGCGTCGGCGCCGGCCGGCTTCGGCGCCAGGCCCGCGCCGGCGCAGAAGTGCCGGCCACCGGTCGCGGTCAACAGCACGGCGCGGACGGCGGGCTCGTCGTTGGCCCGGGTGAACGCGTCGGTGAGCACGTCACGCGCCAAGGGCGACAACGAGTTTCCAACATCCGGACGGTCGATGGTGATGCGCTGCACACCGTCGTCGCCGACGGCCACCACGATGCCCGCTGCTTCTTCGCTCATGTTCGTCACCTGTCTCCGGCCTGCGTTAACGGCGTTTCCGCTTTTCGGGTATCTTAATTTCCATGCCGGCAACCGGTCAGATTACCGACGAGGGACTGACCCGGTTGCGCGCCACCATCGGCATCGCCGTTCCCCACACGCAGCCGCCGCACTACTTTCGGCCCAACGAGGACAGTTTCCGCCACGTGGCGGAGAGCTACGGCGATCCCAATCCGCTGTGGGCCGATCCGGAGTACGCCGCCAAATCGGTGTGGGGCGAGTCGATCGCGCCGCCCGCGCTCGTCGGCGGCGACACCCTGATCGGCGAGGACGAGGTGATTACGCTCTGCGAGGAAGACCGCGCGCTGACCAAGGGTGATCCCTTGCGCGGCGTCCATGCGTTCTACGCCGCGTCGTCGCGCGAATGGTGGGCGCCGCTGCGCGCGAATCATCGGGTCTTCCGGCGCAACGCTCTGGTCGCGGCGCTGGACAAGAGCAGCGAATTCGCCGGGCGCGCCGTCCACGAATGGTCGGCCCAGGTGTTCCGCGACGACGAGGGCGTCATCCTGGGCGGCCAGTACCGCAACATGATCCGCACCGAGCGCGGCAAGGCGCGCGACCGCAGAAAGTACGAGGCCCTCGAGCTGAAGTCGTGGACGCCGGACGAGATCGCCGAACTCGACGAGCGATACGCGCGCGAGTCGGCGCGCGGCGCCGAACCGCGATGGTGGGAGGACGTCGACGAGGGCGACGCCGTCGGCCCGTTGACCAAGGGTCCGCTGACGGTCACCGACATGGTCTGCTGGCACGTCGGCATGGGGACCGGGATGTACGGCGTGCGGCCCCTGCGGCTGGCATGGCGCAACCGGCAGCGCATTCCCCGTTTCTACACGCCCAATGACCACGGTGTCCCCGATGTGCAGCAGCGGGTGCACTGGGAACCGGACGCGGCCCGCAATGCCGGAAACCCCACCACCTTCGACTACGGCCGCATGCGCGAAACGTGGCTCATCCACTTGTGCACCGACTGGATGGGTGACGACGCCTGGCTGTGGAAACTCGACTGCGAGTTCCGGCTCTTCAACTACGTCGGCGACCTGCACACCATCACCGGAAAGGTGGTGCGCAAGTACCTCGCCGACGACGACCGGCCCGCCGTCGACCTCGAACTGGCGGCCACCAACCAGCGGGGTCAGATCACCACGCCCGGGCACGCCACGATCCTGCTGCCCAGCCGCCAACGCGGACCCGTCCGGCTACCCGACCCGCCCGGTGCGGCTAGCAACCTCGCGGACCTGCTCGCCGCCGTGTCGGCACGGTTCACCGAGCACTGAGGCCATGAGTTACGACAACGTGGCCGGCCTTCGCGCCGAACAACGGGGCCCGGTCCTGTGCCTGACGTTCGACCGTGCCGATCGCCGCAACGCGGTCAACGACGCAATGCTCGACGCGATGATCGTGCATCTGGCCGCCGCGGGCACCGACGAGTCGGTGCGGGTCATCCGGATCGACGCCGAGGGACCGGACTTCTGCGCCGGATCCGACCTGATCGCCAACAACACTCGCTCGCAGCGCAAGCCGAGGGTCGGCAGTACGCAGCGCAGGCTGCCGAACAAGGCCAACCGGCTCATCCCGCTGCTGCTCGAGACGCAGGTGCCGATCGTCTCGGTCGTGCGCGGCTGGGCCGCCGGCCTCGGGTTCCACATCGCGATGGCCTCTGACTTCTGCGTGGCCGCCGACGACGCGCGGTTCTGGGAACCGTTCATGGCGCGCGGCTTCACCCCGGACAGTGGCGCGGCCTGGCTGCTGCCCCGGCTCATCGGCATGGTGCGCACCCGCGAGCTGTTGCTGCTCGGCGACGAGATCTCCGGGGCCACCGCGGCCGAATGGCGCATCATCCACGCTGCAGTCGCCGAGGACCGATTGGACGCGGCCGCAACCGAACTCGTTACCAGGCTCAGCGAGGCGCCAACGGTGGCGCTGGGGCTCACCAAGTGGCTGCTGCACAGCGGCAACGGGCTGGACCTCGACCGGCACCTGCAGAACGAGGCGATGGCGCTCGAGTTGTCCAGTCGCAGCGAGGATTTCAAGGAGGGCCTGGCCGCCTTCCGCGACAAGCGCGACGCGAAGTTTCAGGGGCGTTGATGGTGTTGCCGATCGACGCGGACACCAGCGCCGCCGACGCCGTCGCGGCGGTGCGGCGATGGGTCGACGCCGAGGTGCCCGCCTCCTGGCGCTCAGCCGCCGCCCAGAGCCCCGCCGCGCTGCGCGCGGCGCGCAGCCCCGCGGACTACGAGCAGTGGTATCCGGCCTTCGCCGCGTCCGGCCTGGTCGTGCCGACGTGGGCGCCCGACCACGGCGGGCTGGGTATCGGCAACGAGGTCGCCCACGCGATCGACGAGGTGCTGCGGCCGCTGCGGCTGGCCCGGCTGAATCCGTTGGGGCTCAACAACGCCGCCGCGGCGCTGTTCAGCCACGGCACCGACGAGCAGCGGCGGCGTTTCCTGCCGCCGATCGTGCGCAACGAGGAGAAGTGGTGCCAGCTCTTCAGCGAGCCCGGCGCCGGCTCCGACCTGGCCTCGCTGGCCACCCGAGCCGTCCGAAACGGCGACGAGTGGGTGATCTCCGGCCAGAAGGTCTGGACCACGTGGGCCGGCGAGGCCGACTTCGCGATCCTGTTGGCCAGGACCGACCCCGAGGCCCCGAAACACCGGGGCATCACCTACTTCCTGCTCGACATGCACCAACCGGGCGTCGACGTGCGACCACTGCGCCAGATCACCGGCGAGGCGGAATTCAACGAGGTCTTCCTCGACAATGCGCGGATCCCGGACGCGCACCGCGTGGGAGAGGTCAACGACGGCTGGCGCGTCAGCGCGTCGACGTTATCCAGTGAGCGGCAGATGGTTTCGGGCTCGGGGTCGGGAGGCATGGGCCGGCTCGGCGGCTCCGGCGCCGAGCGTCTGATCGCCCTGGCACGCGAGACCGGCCGGTGGGACGACCCGGTCGTGCGCAACAAGGTCATGCGATTGTGGGCGCAGGAGCAGATCCGGGGCTGGACCAACGCCCGTGTGCGCGCCGCGCTTTCGGCCGGCCAATCCCCCGGGGCCGCGTCCTCGATCGGCAAGGTGCACCAGGCCACCCTGAATCAGCAGATCCAGGACCTCATGGTGGACCTGCTGGGCACGGACGCCATCGCCTGGCCGGCCACCGACGACCCGGACGCGCTGCCGCGTGACGTCAAGGGAATGCTGCGCAGCCTCGCCAACGCCACCGAGGGCGGCACCACCGACATCAACAAGAACATCCTGGGCGAGCGGGTGTTGGGCCTGCCCAAGGAGCCCGACCCGTGGAAGGGCAAGCCCTGGAAGGACATCCCGCGCTCGTGAGCACCTATCGGCGGCTGGTGGCGGAGAAATCCGACGGCATCGGCTGGCTCATCCTGAACCGGCCGGACGCCGGCAACGCCTTCGACTCGCTGATGCTCGACGAACTCGAGGCCGCGTGGGCGGACCTGGATGCCGATCCCGGCGTGCGCGTGATCGTCAACACCGCCAACGGCAAGGCGTTCTGCACCGGAATGGACGTGGTCCAGGTGGCGCGCGACAAGGAGGCGATGCGCCGGCATTCCCGCCGGACCAGGGACGCCGAGCTGAAGATCTCGTCGTGGCACTGCGGGGTGTGGAAGCCGGTGATCGCGGCCGTCAACGGGGTTTGCGCGGGCGGCGGCCTGCACCTGGTGGCCGACGCCGACATCGTGATCGCGGCCGAGGAGGCATCGTTCGTCGACCCGCACGTCTCGGTGGGTCAGGCCGTGGCCTACGAAGCCATCACGCTGCTGCGCAAGTCCCCGATGGAAGCGATCACCCGGATGGCGCTGAGCGGCAACGGCGAACGCGTCTCGGCCCAGCGCGCCCACGAGTTGGGCATCGTGTCCGAGGTGGTGCCGGCCGACCGGCTCCGCGCGGCGGCGGAGCGACTCGCGGCCGCGATCGCCACCAATTCGCCGACCGCGATGCGCGCGACCAAGAGGGCGCTGTGGCACTCCCTGGAGGTCGGCCTGACCCGGGCCCGCAACGAAGCCGCCGCCGAAATCTGGCGGCTGCGCAACCACCCCGACCACGCCGAGGGGGCGCGGGCCTGGCGCGAGAAGCGCGCCCCACAGTGGCAACCGCTGTCGGAGGTGTCATGACCTATCAGCGGCTGGTGGTCGAACGGCGCGGACCGGTCGGCTGGCTCATCAACGACCGGCCCGACCGGCTCAACGCCTACGACGCCGTGATGCGGGAGGAATTCCCCAGGGCCTGGGCGGAATTGAACGCCGACCCCGACGTCCGGGTGATCGTGCACACCGGCAACGGCCGGGCCTTTCAGGTGGGCGCGGACATGGAGTCATTGGACGGCGAGGCGGTGCTGCAATTCCAGGAGACCATGCGCACCCTGAATCTCAAGCTGAGCGCCTGGCACTGCAACGTCGAAAAGCCGGTCATCACCGCCGTCAACGGGGTGTGCGCCGGCGGCGGATTGCACTGGGTGGCCGACGCCGACATCGTCATCGCGGCGTCGGATGCCACGTTCGTCGACCCGCACGTGTCCATCGGTCAGGTCAGCGCGCTGGAGACCATCGCGCTGATGCGCAAGATGCCGGCCGAGGCCGTGTTCCGGATGGCACTGGTCGGCAGCCATGAACGGCTCAGCGCCGGGCGCGCCTACGAACTCGGCATGATCAGCCAGGTCGTCCACCCGCCCGACAAGCTGCGCGATGTCGCCCAGGAGCTCGCCGAGAAGATCGCCAGGAACTCGCCCGCGGCGATGCGCGCCACCAAGCGGGCGCTGTGGGGCGCGCTCGAATACGGCCTCACCGACGCGTGCCGCGAAGGTGCCAAGCACCTGACCTCGATGTGGGGACATCCGGATCAGAACGAGGGCCCACTGGCCTTCGCAGACAAGCGAACTCCGAATTGGGCTCCGCTCGAGGCTGATTCGTGAGCCTGGCGAAGCTGCTGGAGGGTCTGCCCGAGGTCGCCGTGCACACGCTCGACGGTCAGGTTTCGCGCGACGAGCTGGCCGCCAGCGCCCAACGCCTGGGCACCTTGCTCACCGAGAACGGCCTGGCGACGGGACAGGTGGTCGCCGCGATGCTGCCCAACGATGCCACGACCATCGCCGCGCTGTTCGGCGTGTGGCGCGCCGGCGGCGTGTACACACCGCTGAATCCCAGGGCCGCCGATGCCGAGATCGCCACCCAGCTGGAGACGTTGCGTCCCACCGCGGTCGTCACCACCCCGGAACTCGCACAACGGTTCTCGAAGTGCGATCTTCCGGTCATCACCGGCAAGGAGCTGGGATGGTCGGCAACGGACTCGTCACGCGAGCCGGACCAGCCGCGGTCCTACGACGAGGATGTCGCGCTGCTGCAGTTCACCTCGGGTACCACGGGCCCGCCCAAACCCGTGCCGCTGCGGCACAGCACGGTGCTCGACCTGATCGACCGGCTGCTGGCCAAGCTTCGCGGCGCAAAACGCGGTACGGGCAAATCGAAGCGGTCCCCCATGCCGAACCTGGTGCCGCTGTCGTTGTCGCTGTGGGCCGGCATCTACCAGGTGCTGTTCGCCTTCCGGGCGGGATCCGGCGTCGTGCTGATGGACCGGTTCTGCCCGCCGGACTTCGCCGCGCTGGTCAGGCGCCACCAGCTGCGGTCCACCGTGTTGCCGCCGGCCGCGCTGACCATGGTCCTGCACGACGACTCGGTCACCGACCTGTCGCCGCTGAAGATCGTGCGATCGATCACGGCTCCCCTGTCACCCGTCCAGGCGCGCCGGTTCCGCGACAAGTTCAACGTGATCGTGCTGAACTCTTACGGCCAGACCGAGCTCGGCGGAGAGGTGGTCGGTTGGTCGGCCGCCGACGCCCGCGAGTGGGGCGAGGCCAAGCTGGGCTCGGTCGGGCGTCCACTGGCCGGCATCGACGTGGCGATCCGCGGCGACGAGGTGCTGGTGCGCACGCCGACAACCGCCGCCCGCAAGATCGACCCCGCATTCTCCGACCGGCTCACCGACGAGGGCTGGTTCCACACGGGCGATCTCGGCTGGTTCGACGACGACGGGTTCCTGTGGCTCGACGGCCGGGTATCGGACATGATCAACCGCGGTGGCCTGAAGGTGTTTCCGGGCACGGTGGAGGACGTCCTGCTGGCCGCCGACGGGGTGCGCGAGGCGGCGGTGGTCGGCGTTCCCGACGAGCGGCTGGGCGAGGTGCCCTGGGCGTTCGTCGTCAGAGGCGACGAGTCGGTCTCCGAGGGCGGGCTCGTGTCATGGTGCCGCGAGCGGCTGACGCCGTACCGCGTCCCCGTGCGCATCGTGTTCGTCGATCGGCTGCCCCGCAACGACGTCGGCAAGGTGATCAAGCGCGAGCTGGCGGCGTTGGCTGACACGTGAGCGCCATCGTCCTGGGTCCGGCCGAAGCCCTGACGAGAACGCTGGCCGACGCGGTCGGAGACGTGACCGTCGTCGATGTCATCGCGGATGCCGGCGAAACGATGTGGCAGGCGCTTGTCGCGCTCCAGGCGGCACACTCGTCGATGGCGGGACAAGGCGGGCGAATTGTCCTGATCGTCCCGACGATCGGCATCGCCGGTGCGGCCGGACTAGTGGGCTATACGACGGCGACCGAAGGCATCCGCGCGATGGCCAAATCCGCTGCGCGGCAATGGGCAGCCGGTGGAATCGCGGTCAACATGGTCGCGGCACCCTTGCGGATCTTCGACTCCGGCTTTGACAGTGTCGACGCGCATCTGACCGCGGCCGCGGTCTCCGACGACAGCACGCTGATCCACTCCGTCGTGGAAACGGCGAAGTTTCTGCTCCGGCGCGACATCGATCACCTGGCCGGAGCGACGATCGTGGTGGACGGCGGCTCGGTGATGCTGCCGTGAGGCTGGACGGGCACACGGTCCTGGTGACCGGTGCCGGCGCGGGGGTCGGCCGCGGCATCGCCAAGGCCCTTGCGGCCGAGGGCGCGCACGTCGTGGTCGCCACCCGCTCCGAGTCCGGATGCGATGTCGTCGGTGCGATCTCCGCACGACGGCAGCGGGCCACCTGGGTGCGCTGCGACGTCACCGCACCCGGACAGGTGGCCGACGCCGTGGGTGTCGCCGTCGCCGTCACCGGCCGCCTCGACGCGGTGGTGCACAACGCCACGAGCAACAGCTCCAGCCGGCCCCATCGGCTCGAGGAGGTGAGCCGGTCGCTGTGGGACGACCACTACTCGGTGTCCGTCGGCGGCGCCGAAAACTGCGCTGCCGCCGCATTCGACGCGCTGAAGGAGCGCGGCGGCGCCTTCCTGGTCATGACGTCGCCGGCGGGCATCGAGGGCAGCGCGACCCTGCCGCTCTACGCGACGATGAAGGGCGCCCTGCGAGGTTTCGCCAAGAGCCTGGCCCGCGAGTGGGCACCCCACGGGATCACCGTCAATGTGGTGTCGCCCCTGGCCTATTCGCCCGCGATGACGGCCGCAATCGAGGCCGAGCCGGCGATGGAGGAACGCCTGTCGCGACGGGTGCCGCTGGGCCGGATCGGTGATCCCGAGCGCGATATCGGCTCCGCCGTGGCGTTCCTGGTCGGCCCCGCGGCCCGCTACATCACCGGGCAGACCCTCGGTGTCGACGGTGGCCACTTCATGAACCTGTAGGAGCCGGATATTGGCATTCTGCTATCTTGAGAACCAACATTCTCTCGCATGTTGGAGGCGCAGGTGAACGACGACAACGCAGTGGAAGTCTGGGATGCCGACAACCACATGTACGAAACCATCGACGCCTACACGCGGTACCTGCCGGAAAAGTACTCCGAGGCGCTGAAGTTCATCGATGTCAACGGCCGCAAGAAGCTGCAGATCCTCGGCGTGGTCACCGAGTGCATCCCGAACCCGACATACGAGGTGATTCCCACCCCGGGCGCATGGGCCGACTACTACCGCGGCATCAACCCGGAGGGCAAGACGCTGCGGGAACTGGCCGACCCGATCCGCTGCCCCGACGAGTTCCGCCGTCCCGACCTGCGCCTGGCGTTGATGGACCGCCAAGGCGTCGACGGCGCGGTGATGTTCCCCACCACGGCGGGCATGCTCGAGGAACGGACGAAGTCCGACACCGAACTCACCCATGCGGTCACCCACGCCTTCAACCGCTGGCTGCTCGACGACTGGACGTTCAACTACCAGAACCGCATCTTCGCGGTCCCGGCGATCTCGCTCAACGATCCCGCGAAGGGTGTCGAGGAGCTCCAGTGGTGCCTGGACAACGGCGCCAGGACGGTGCTGATCCGGCCTGCGCCGGTGCCGCGCGAGGATGGCACCTCGCGCTCACCCGCGCTGCCGGAATTCGACGACTTCTGGCGGCTCGTCGAATCGTCGGGCATCTCGGTCCAGATGCACAATTCCGACGCCGGCTACGACCGCTACCTTTCCGACTGGGAGGGCGGCGACGAGTTCCAGGGCTTCCAGCTGACGAAGTTCCGCGGCTTCATCTACGAGGAGAGCCGCCACATCTTCGACACGCTCGCGGCGTTCATCGCGCACGGGGTGTTCGAGCGGTTTCCGGGCCTGCGCATCGGTGTCGTCGAGAACGGCGGGTCCTGGGCGAATCGTCTGATGGATGTGTTCGACCGGGTGTACCGCAAAAAGCCGCGCGAGTTCAGCGAGCATCCCTGTGACGTCTTCCGCAGGCACGTGTGGGTCAACCCGTTTCACGAGGAGGACATGTCGCACCTCATCGAGATCCTCGGTACGGATCGCGTGATGTTCGGTTCGGACTTTCCGCATCCCGAGGGTCTGGCCGAGCCGGCGGATTTCGTCAAGGAGCTCGAGGACCTTCCCGCGGCCACCCGGGCACGCCTCATGGGTGGCAACCTCAAGGATCTCATCGGCGTTTAGCCGAGTCGGCTCCCGAACCGGGCCCGCAGTTCGGTCTTGAGTACCTTGCCGGTGAGGTTGCGCGGCAGCGCGCCAATGACTTCGAGTCGTTCGGGCGTCTTGTGCTTGCTCAGCCCCTGGGCCTGACAGTGTTCGAAGACCGACGGGAGCGTGACCGCCGCGCCCGGGCGTGCGACGACGACGGCGCAGACCCGCTCCCCCGTCCGCTCGTCGGGCACGCCGATGACCGCGACGTCGGCCACCGCCGGGTGGGTGGCCAGCACGCCCTCGATCTCCAGCGCCGAGATGTTCTCCGCGTTGCGGATGATCGCGTCCTTGATCCGGCCGGTGACGACGACGTCGCCGTTGTCGTCGACGAGACCCAGATCGCCGGTGCGGAACCAACCGTCGGCGTCAAAAGCGTTGGCATCAAGGGATGCATCGACATAGCCGAGGAAGCACTGCGGCCCCTTGAGGCGAAGCTCCCCCTCCGCACCGATACCGACGTCGCGCTCGGCCGCGTCGACCACCCGCACCGATACCCCCGGCACGGGCCGTCCCACGGTCCGGTCGAGGACATCGGGCGCGCCTTCCGGCGTCTGCGAGGTGGCCACCGGAAATTCGGTCAAGCCCCAGGAGTTGGCCGCGCCGTTGACCGGAAACGTCTCCCGCAGCTGGCGTCCCAGCTCGGGGGTGATCGGGGCGCCACCACCGACGCAGCCCCGCAGATCGGGAAAAAGTGGTTCGTCACCGTGCTTCGCCTGCGCCGCGAGGTAGGCGACGAAGAACGGGGTCGCGCTGCCCAGCAGGGTCGGGCGGTGCGCCGCGATGGCGATGGGCGTCTCGACGGCGTCGAAGGCGTCGAACAGCACCAGCCGCATGCCGGTCTGCAGGCCCGCGGCGAGCATGGCCGCTCCCCCGATGTGCGAAACCGGAAACGTGATCGGGTTGACGTCGCGGCCGGAAGCGCCGACGATGCCGACGACCCCCGCCGAGCCGGCGATGACCGAGCGGTCGCAGTGCCGCGCGCCCTTCGGCGCCGCCGTCGTGCCCGACGAATAGTAGATCCAGCGTGAGTCCTCGCCACCGCTCGGCGGCGGGGGCAAGGCCGCCGGGTCGCCGGCCGGCAGCCGAAGGCCGTCGGTGATCGGCGCGCCGTGGTCGACGACCACGACAGACATGGGCCGCTCGCGGGCGAGCCCGTGCGCCAAGGCGGTGTGGTCGAAGTTGTGCCACGTTCCCGGAACGATGATGACGTCGGTCGCGAGTTGCGTTGTCACGAAACGCAGTTCGCTCTCCCGCCAGATCGGCAGCACCGGGTTCTGGACCGCACCCAGCCGTGTCAGCGCCGCCATGACGACCATCGTCTCCAGCGTGGTCGGCAGTTGCCACGACACCACCGTGCCCGCGCCGATCCCGAGCTGCGCCAACGCCGCCGCGCACGTCAGCGCCGACTCACGCAGCTGCGCGCAGGACAGGCTGCGCCCGTAATCGTCGGCGAGGACCACCCGGTCGGGGCGCGCCCGGGCCGCGGTCTCGATCAGCGACCAATAGGTCTGCCCGGCAGGAGGGGTCACCGGCTCGGCAAGTGCAGTCGGCGCTTGGCAAGAATATTGCGCATCATCTCCGAACTGCCACCCGATATCGTGTAGGCGCGCGACCACAGCCAGCATTCCCGCAACCGCTGTTTGGCCTGCGCCACCTCGTCGTCTGGGACCCCGACGATTGTGGCAGACGCCGCCAGCTCGGCGCCATAGGCCGCGACCCGGTGGTAGGTCTCGGCGAAGCTCAACTTCGCGATGGAGCCGTCGCCCGGTTGTTCGTCGCCCGACGTCAACCGCTCGACGTGGTCGTCGATGAACGCCTTGGCCACTTCGACCTCGACAGCCAGCTCGGCGACCTGCTGGCGGACGTCGGCGGACTGCAGCGCGGGCGCACCGTCGATTTGCGCGTGGCGGGCCACGGCGACCAGGTCGTCGATCAGCAGTTCCAGCAGGATGACGTTGCCGCCGATGCCGAATCGTTCAAAGTCCAAACCCGCCATGATGATCGACCAGCCTTGACCCTCCTCGCCGATCAGGCTCTCGGCACCGAGCCGGACGCCGGTGAGGAAGATTTCGTTCACCTCGATCGCATCCCCGATCGTGCGGATCGGGCGAACCTCGACGCCGTCCGCCGAGAGCGGCACGGTGAAGACCGACAGCCCGTGGTGGCGCGTCGACGCCGCATCGGTGCGAATGAGGGCGAGGCCCATGTCGGCCCAATGGCCGTCGGTGATCCAGGTCTTCTGCCCGTCGATGAGCCAGCTGCCGTCGGCTTGCCGCGCACCGCGGCTGCGCACGGCGGCGATGTCGCTGCCCGCGTCGGGTTCGCTGAGCAGCTGACACCACACGTGCTCGCTGCGCCGGATCGGTGGCAGCAGCGTTCGCTTCTGCTCGTCGGATCCGAAGTGCAGCAACACATGCGCGGCGAGGTTCACCTGATCCACCGGGCGCGGTGCGCGGGCACGCAGGATCTCCTCGCTCACGATGCGGTCGTGCAGCGGATGATGATCGGCGCGGCCGCCATATTCGACCGGCCAGTCCGCGCCGGCGAATCCCGCCTCGAACAGCCCGGCGAACCACGCGCGCAGCCGGGCCTCCTTTGCGGCGGTCTCGGGCGCCCGGTGGCCCTCGCGCGCTTCGGTCGCCGGCGCGTGCTCGGCGATGTGCGCCTTGACCCGATGCCTGAACTCGGTCAGCTGCGCCTGCGAGGGTCGCGCGGGCCGGCTTCCGTGACCGCTCACCAGCCGGACACCTCCGCCAGCAGCTCACGACTCGACCGCGCCGTGCCGATCAGGTGCGCGTTGGTGAAGACCCGGCGCAGTTCGTAGTGCAGCGGGTACTCCCAGGTGAATCCGATGCCGCCCGACAATTGCATGCACTCGTCCACGGCGGCTGTGGCTTTCGCCGCCACGAATGCGTGCGCCGCCGCCGCCAGCGCGGGCGCCCTGCCGTCACCGCACGCGATGGCCCGCGCCGCCCGCATCACCACCGCGCGCGCCTTGACCTCGAAGACCAGGAGCTCGACGAGCCGGTGCTGTATCGCCTGGAAGCTCGCGATCGGCACCCCGAACGCGTTGCGCTCCTTGAGGTATGCCGTCAGCCGTTCCAGGGTCATCGACACCGCGCCGACGGAGTCGGCGGCGACGAGCAGCCGCGCCACGGCGAGCAGCTCGTCGGCCCGCCGGGCCGATCCGATGGCGGTGCAGGGCGCGGCCGCAAGATCGATGCGCCACGCGGGCCTGGTGACGTCCAGCACATCGGCGTCCGGCTGGAGCCGGGCGGGATCCGGGTCACTGAACAGGTGAATTCCGTTGCGCCCCAGACGAACGACGATGTCGACCTCATCGCCACGGATGATCCGTGCGGGGGCCTCATCGAGGGCGAGACCCGCCGTCGCGGTGCCGCCCAGCAGGCCGGGCAGCCACCGTTCCCGGAGCGCATCGGGCGCCGGGGCCAGCGCCGCGGCGGCGATCGTGGTTCCCAACCACGCCGATCCGTCCCGTGCTCGCCCGAGTTCCTCGGCCACGACGCACGTTTCGATCGGATGCCAGCCGGCGCCACCTTGCGCCTCGTCGACCAGCAGCCCGGTCCAGTCCATCGCCGCGAGATCCTTGACGGATCCCGTCTCGCCGCGTTCGGCCAGGAACGCCCGCGCCGACGCTCGCAGCAGGTCGAGGTCGACGTCCGCCGAGTTCTCGTCGGCCATACCTCCGGCGACCCCCGTCAGCTTCGGACGAGCAGCTGCTCGGCGTTGTCGCGCATGATCCGCCGCTTGGCGGCGTCGTCGAGCGGATCGAGCAGCTTGACGAAGTCGGCGGGCTCGGCCATGCCTTCGGCGTGCGGGTAATCCGAGCCCATCACCAGGCAGTCGTCGTATCCCATGCTCGCGACGATCGCGGGGATGTCGTCCTCGGGATAGGGCACGACCCGGACATGACGGCGGAAGATCGCCGACGGCCGTTCGGTCAGCTTCCCGCCGATCCACGGGCCGTTGCGGCCCATGCCGCGGCTCTTGTCCATGTGCCTTACGAAGAACGGCACCCATTCCGCCCCGTGCTCGGCGACAAGGACGTTGAGACCTGGAAAGCGGCCGAAGAGGTTGTCGAAGATGAGCGCGGACAGCGTCTCCTCGATCGGCCGCTGGCCGTAGATGTTCATCCACTGCCACGCCGACATGTGCCACGAGGCGGGGTCGGAGTTCTGTCCCCACGCCGGCGAGATCGCGGTGAAGTACCAGAACGGCATGATGTGGAACACCAGGATGCACCCGGCCTCCTGTAGGCGCGCGTAAATGGGGTCGAAGTACGGGTCGCCGGGTGATCGACCGTAGGCGGGCCCGGTCGGCAGCAGCACGAACCTTGCGCCCTGCGCGATGATCGCCTCGGTCTCCGCGATCGCGGAATCCAAGTCGCGCAACGACAATAGGGCCGTGGCGAAGATTTTGTCGTCGTAGTTGAAGCCCCACTCTTCGTCGAACCATCGGTTGAACGAGCGCAGATTGGCATACAGCGCCGCGGTGTCGTCGACGTAGTGTTCGGCGGCCAGGGCCATACCACTGGGATAGATGACCATGCGGTCGATGTTCTGGTTCGCCATGACGGACAGGCGGGCGGCGCGCTCGATGAATTCCGGCTGCATGGGTTGTGGCTCGTAGGATTCCTCGGGATTTCCCGATCCCATCTGCTTGAGCATCTCCTTGAGCGAGCCGGGGCGGTAGGCGACATCAAGACCCAGTCCGCCTTCGCTGTTGAAGGTGGCGACGCGGTGCCCGGCCAGGATCACCTCGACGCCGTCGGCCCCGCGTACGGTGGTGATCGCCCGATCCCGAAACTTCTCCGGCAGATAGCGTGTGAACGCGTCCCGCGTCTCGTAGCAGTGGGTATCGCAGTCAAAGATGCCGTAGTCGAGTTTCGTCGTCACCGCGTTGCTCCTTCAGCGAGAATGCATATTCTCCGATTCCAGAAAACATACTATCCTGGTGCGGCAATGGCTATCCCGGGCGGCACGGGCCGGGATGCCCTGAGGGAGACATGACCACATCAAAGCCAGTGACCGACAACGCGATGCGACTGAACCGGGAGGCCGCGCGTGCCCACCAGTGAGGTCGACGACCTCCGCGGCGTCGTGCGGGACTACCTGACCGCGATGTCGCCCAGTGAGACCGTACGCACACTGATGGCGACGGACACCGGATACGACGAGGGGTCGTGGCGTCAGATGGCCGGCGAGTTGGGCCTGCACGGCATCGCTGTGCCCGAGCGGTGGGGCGGGGCGGGCGCCGGTGCCACCGAACTGGCCGTCGTCTTCGAGGAAATGGGTCGCGCGCTGTTGTGCTCCCCATTCTTCGCCACGGTGGCGCTGGCGACGCAGGCGATTCTCGTCAGCGGCGACAATGCGGCCGCGGAACGGTTCGTCCCCCGGTTCGCCGACGGCTCCGCCACCGCGACGCTGATCCTCAATGACCGGCTCGGCGCGTGGGATCCCGCGAAGGTCACGCTGCAGGCCGTCCGCGACGGCACCGGTTATCGGCTCCACGGCGCGGCGCCGCTCGTGATCGACGGCCACACCGCCGACGTCCTCCTGGCGGCGGCCAACACGCCGGCGGGCATCTCGTTGCTCGCGGTCACCGCGGGCTCGGAGGGGCTTCGGGGCACCCCGCTGGCGGGGCTCGACCGCACCCGCAAGCTGGCCCGAGTGGAGTTCGACGGCGCGCCGGCGGAACTGGTCGGGCAGGACGGTGGTGCGGCGGGCTTCCTGGCGCGCGCATCGGACCTCGCCATCGTTGCACTGGCGGCCGAACAGGTCGGCGCGGCGCAACGCTGCCTCGATATGGCCGTCGACTACGCCAAGGATCGTATTCAGTTCGGCCGGCCGATCGGGAGCTTCCAGGCGATCAAGCACCGGTGCGCGGACATGTTGGTTCAGGTGGAGGGCGCGCGTTCGGCCGCCTCCCACGCTGCCGAGGTGGCCGGCACCGATGACCTGCCGACCGCCGCGGCGGTCGCCAAGATGGTGTGCTCGGAAGCCTTCCTGCAGGTGGCGCTCGACAACATGCGTATCCACGGCGGCATCGGCTTCACCTGGGAACACGATGCCCACCTGTACGTCCGGCGCGCCAAGGCCACCCAGTTGATCTTCGGCGACCCCGACTACCACGCCCAACGCCTGGCCACGCTCGTCTCCGAAGCGAAAGGACCCTCGTGACCGTCTCGTTCTCCCTCGAACTGCCCACCCAGCGTGTCGAGGCCGTCGATCAGTTCGTCACCGTCGAAGCCATCGCCGAGATCGCGCGCGTGGCCGAGGCCAGCGGATTCGCGGCGGTGCACGTGACCGATCATCCCGCGCCCGACGCGAAGTGGCTCGACCACGGCGGCCACCACGCCCTCGATCCGTTCGTCGCGCTGGCGTTCGCCGCCGCCGCGACGACCGACGTCAAGCTGCTGACCAATGTCTACATCGCCGCTTACCGCAACCCGTTCCTCGGCGCCAAGTCGATTCAGAGCCTGGCGGCGCTGTCGAACGGGCGGCTCATCCTCGGGACCGCCGCGGGCTACCTCAAGCCCGAATTCAAGGCCCTCGGAATCGATTTCGACAACCGCGGCGCCCTGCTCGATGAGGCGCTCGACGTGCTGGACAAGGTCCTCACCGGCGACGACATCGCCTACGAGGGGACCTCGTTCGCCGCTCGCGGAGTTCGGCTGCGCCCGCTGCCGGCGGCTCCCCCACCCGTATGGGTCGGGGGCAACAGCAAGCCAGCCGTTCGCCGCGCGGTCTCGCGCGCCCAGGGATGGGCGCCGTTCAACACCTTTGGCTACGCGGCTGCGTCGCGTACCGCGGAGATCTCGACAATCGACGAGTTGGAACTCGCCATCGACTGGGCCAAGCGGTACGCGGCCGAGATCGGCCGCACCGCGCCGCTGGACATCTGCTTTTCCGCGGGAAATCTGTTGGACGACAGCAGATCGGCCGATGAACGTCACGCGACCATCGCGCGGCTGGAGGCGGCCGGGGTCACGTGGCTCACCATCGCGCCGCCCGGCGCCGACCGGGCCGAACTCGTCGAGCGTTCGCGCGCGTTCGCTCAGGAGTTCGTCGCGGCCTGACGCGCCCTCAGGCCATCAGGCTATTCGCCGCGAAGGCGTCCACACTGATCCGGCGCTGGGTGAACAGCCACCGATCGTGCACGGGGACGAGTACGTCGCGGTAGCGGCCCCAATGATCGAGTCCGATGTCGGTGTGGACGGCGAAATAACTACCGACCTCGACCCTCTCGCGGGTCACCGAGGCGAACCGGACGCTGGAGACGTGGTGGCGCACGTGCGTCGGTGCCCGGCGCGCCGGCCCGCCCGGCCGGGTCACCGCGGCGCCGAGGCCCGCCTCGATGTTCGCAGGTCCCGTCAGCGGTTCGGCACCGCCGGGGAATTCCAAGACGCCGTCGTCGGCGAAGCACGCCGCCAGCGCCGCGAGGTCGAACCGATCGGTGGCCGCGGTGTAATCGGCCAACGTCTGGCGCACCGACTCCCGCACCTCGAGTTCCCAAACCCGCATCGAGCCTCCTCGTGGAATTCGCGTTCTGGCACACGATAACGTGTATTCTCATGCCGCAACCAAGCCTCCGGGAGCTGCTCGATCCCGCCACCACCGCACTCGTGACCCAGGAGTGCCAGGGCGGGGTGATCGGTCCGCAAGCCGGCCTGCCGCTGCTGGCCGAGGAAGCCCGCCGCGAAGCGATTCCCAACATCGCCAAGCTGCTCGGCGCCGCCCGGGCCACGGGCGTCGCGGTCGTGCATTGCCTGATCGAGAAGCGGGCCGACAACCGTGGCTCGAACACCAACGCCAGGCTGTTCATGGCCGGGAAGTCGTTCGCTTCCGACCTGACCCCCGGCAGCCCGGGTGCATCGGTCCTGCCCGAGCTCGGTCCGCTACCCAGCGACCTCGTGCTCACCCGAACGCACGGGGTCGGGCCGATGACCGGCACCGACCTTGACTCCGTGCTGCGGAACCTGAACATCAGGACCATTGTGGGAGTGGGTGTTTCGGTCAACATCGCCATTCAGAACTTCGTGATGGACGCGGTGAATCGCAGCTATCAGTTCGTGTTGCCGCGCGACGCGGTGAGCGGGTATCCGCGGGAGTACGCCGAGTCCATCATCGACAACACGCTGTCCCTGCTCGCTACCGTGACGACCACCGATGCCGTCGTCGAGGCATGGAACGAGCTGCGCACCCCCTGACCCGATCTGGATGTGGCGGGACTATGGTGATAACGTCGTTCTCACTTAGCGTAAATGCTCATATTCGCTGCGCAGGAGGAAAGCCCCATGTCTCCCCGGTCTTTGCCGTATCCGGTTTTCGACATCGACAACCACATGTACGAGACGACGGACGCCCTCACGAAGTACCTGCCGAAGCAGCACCGCGGCAAGGTCGGCTATGTCGAGGTCAACGGCCGGCCGAAACTGGTCGTCAAGGACCACATCAGCCACATGATCCCGAACCCGACGTTCGCGCGGGTGGCCAGGCCGGGCAGCGCGGAGGATTACTTTCTGGGCAACAACCCCGAAGGCCTGAACTTCCGCGAATTCGTCGGTGAGGCAATGGATGTCATCCCCGCGTACCAAGCGCCCGCGCCCCGGCTGGAACTGATGGACGAGCTCGGCATCGACCAGTGCGTGATGTACCCGACCCTCGCCAGCCTCATCGAGGAACGCACCACCGACGACGTCATCCTCACCCACGCGATCATCCATGCGCTCAACGAGTGGATGCACGAGCACTGGACGTTCAACTACCACGACCGGATCTTCGCGACCCCCGTCGTCTGCCTGCCACTGGTGGACGAGGCCATCAAGGAATTCCACTGGGGCCTGGAGCGCGGCATGAAGACGTTCTTGGTCCGCCCCGCACCGGTGCCCAGCCGCTTCGGCGGCTCGCGCTCCATGGGCTTGCCGGAGTTCGACCCGTTCTGGGCAGAGGTCGTCAACGCCGGCATGCCGGTCACCATGCACGCCTCCGACAGCGGCTACCAAAAGCACCTCATGGAGTGGGAGGGCGGCGACGAGTACCTGTCCTTCAAGCCGAGTGCGCTGCGCGAGGTCGTGATGGGCCACCGGGCCATCGAGGACACCCTGGCCGCGATGGTCTGCCACGGCGCGCTGTCGCGCTTCCCCGACCTGAAGATCCTGTGCGTCGAGAACGGCAGCGGGTGGGTGCGCAACCTGCTCGAGCAGCTCAACACCGCGTACAAGATCATGCCGAAGGAGTTCGACGAACATCCCGTCGAGGTGTTCAAGCGAAACATCTACATCCATCCGTTCCTGGAAGACGACCTCAAGGGAATCATCGAGATCATGGGCGAGGACCATGTGATGTTCGGCTCCGACTTCCCGCACCCCGAGGGCATCGGTGACCCGCTGAGTTTCGTCGACCGGCTCGCCGGCGTTTCGGAATCTGCCACGGCGAAGATCATGGGCGGCAACGCCATTGAGCAGTTGGGGCTCAAGGTTCCGGCATGACCCAAACTCCGACGGAGTATGACGGGGTCGCCGGCTTCGAGGCCCACGTCGGCGAGCACCTCGGGTACAGCGACTGGCATCGGGTCACCCAGAAGGAAATCGACCTGTTCGCCGAGGCGACCGGGGACCGGCAGTGGATCCATGTCGACGCGGAGAAGGCGGCCGCTGGCCCCTACGGCAAGACCATCGCGCACGGCTACCTGACGCTGTCGCTGGTTCCGATTCTGGTGCAACAGATTTACCGCGTGACGGGCTTGTCGATGCAGGTCAACTACGGCGTCGACCGGCTCCGGTTCCCGGCCCCGGTCCCGGTCGAATCCCGCATCAGGGCGGGCGCCGAGCTGCTGAAGGTGGAGCGCAACGAGACCGGCGGCCGGGCCACGGTGCGCGTCACCGTCGAGGTGGATGGGTCCGACCGGCCAGCGTGTGTCGTCGACACCATCGCCGCGATGGTCGACGCCTAAGCATTCAGCACGCGTTCGCCGATGACGTGTTGTTCGCGCAGCGCGGCAATCTCCGCCTCGGAGAGCCCGAGCGCTCCCAGCACCTCGGCGTTGTGCTGCCCGAGCGTCGGCGCGGCCGTCCGGTGATGGTGCGCGGGACCCGGCGAGATGCGAAAGGGCCAGCCCGGGAACCGATGCCGGCCGGTGATCGAATGGTCCAGGTTCTGATAGAAGCCGCGCGCGTCGAGCTGCTCGACGTCGTACATCCGGTCGGCGGCAAGTAGCCGTTCCGCGGGGACGCCGCGCCGGGCCAGCGTTGCCACGAGCTCGTCGGGGGATTGCGTGCATGTCCAATCCGCCAGTGTCTCGTCGAATTCGTCATGGTTGGCCCGACGGGATTCCGCGGTCGCGAACCTCGGGTCGTCGCGTAGGTCAGCACGATCGACAACGTCCAATACGGCGCGCCAGTCGGCGTCGTCGCGCACCGAGAGGGCGACCCACTGGTCGGCGATGCTGGTCGGATAGACGCCCTGAGCGTATTCGCGGTGGCGGTTTCCCTCGCGCGGCAGCACCGATCCCGACAGCGAGTACTCGATGACGGGCTCGGCGTTGACGGCCGCCCCGACCTCGATCTGCGCGACCTCGATGAGCTGACCCTCACCGGTAGCCCGCCGGTGTTCGAGCGCGGCCAGCAGCGCGACACAGGCGTGCACGCCGGCGATCGGGTCGGCGGGCCCCTGCAGGTTGCACGGCGGCCCGTCCGCATAACCGGTCGCGGCCGACATACCGGACACCTGTTCGATGTTCAGCGCCCAGCCGACGTAGTCGCGCCACGGCCCCTCCAGTCCGAATCCCGGCATCCGCACCATGATCACGCCGGGATTAACCTTCACGATGGAGTCGTAGTCCAGCCCGAAGTGCTCGACCACGCGCGGCGAGAAGTTCTCCACCACCACGTCGGCTTCGGCGGCCAGCCGCAGCGCCAGCTCGCGACCGGCAACGGAGGTGAGATCAAGCGTGATGTCGCGCTTGTTGAGATTTGTTCCCTGCCATAGTGGCCCGCGCTCGTACCAGTCGTCGCCCTCACGCAGCAGCGAACCCGAGTAGCGGTGCCCGTCGGGTCTCTGGATGGATTCGACCTTGATCACGTCCGCGCCGAACGCGCCCAGGTAACACGTCAGGTACGCGCCCGCCCAGAAGGTGGTCAGGTCGAACACCTTCAACGCGGCGAACGGCAGCGATGGGTTGGGTATGTCGTGCCCCCGGCGGTGTGCGCCGCGTTCGCTCCATGCGGGCACCGCGTCGGTCCGCAGGCCGGGGGCGGGTGCCGGCGCCGGGACCGGCGTCTTGGACAGCCGGAATGGCGGGCCCGGTCTGGTGAATCGCCCCGCGCCGGCGGCCGCCTCGACAAAGAATCCCCGCTCCGCGTATTGCGGACACCGCAGGATGGTGTCGCCGTCGCTGACCGGCGCCGCGGGTATGCGCATGGCCTGACTCAGGTCGACCAGGTCGGCGACGGGCATCGAATCGAGGAAGGGCTGGGCCTTGGCGAAAAACTCGTCGCGCTCGGGACCCCCCAGCATGATCGCGAGCTGATGCTCGCCGAACTCGGGCAACCCGACCATGGCGCAGACGTCCAGCCAGTGCTGGCCGGTCAGGCAGTTGATCCCGATCCATCCATCTGCGGCGTGCACGATACCCAGCATCGGCGCGGCTTTGGAATTGGTCGGCAGGCCAAGGCTTTTCAGGCGCGCGGCCATCAGCATGGGATAGGGCAGCGTCGACAACAGCGATTCGAACATCGAGACGTCCACCTCGACCGGCCGGTCGCTTCCGGCCGCGGCGACGCGCAGCGCCGTCAGCGCGCCGAGGGCCGCGTACCCGCCCGCGATGTATTCCGGGATCCGGGCGCCGGCCTGCACCGGTGCGCGGCCGGGCTCGCGCAGGTTGACCCACCCCGCCGCGGCCTGCAGGGTCAGTGGGGTCGTCACCCGGTCGCGCAGCGGACCGTCCTGGCCGAAGCTCGAGATTCTGACCACCACGAGATTCGCGTTGACCCGTTCCAGCGTGCCCGCGTCCAAGCCCCACTCCCCGCGCTCGGGCGCGCCCGCGGGCAGGTCTTCGACCAACACGTCCGCTTCGGCGATCATTTCGTGCAGAGCCGCGACGTTCTCCGCGTGCCCGAGATCGACTGTGGCGCCGCGCTTCCCGGCGTTCAGATACTCGAACAGCCCGCTGCCGGTACGCCACTCGCGCAGCGGGTCGCCCGCTGGAGGCTCGACCTTGCACACGTCGGCGCCGAGATCGACGAGCAGCTTCGCGCAGTAGGGCCCGGCGATCTCGGAGGCCAACTCGACGACGCGCAACCCCGCCAACGATCCAGTCACGCAGGCACCCCGATCGCCTTGGGCTCCATGTAGGCCCGCAGCCCCATCACCCCGCCCTCGCGGCCGATTCCGCTCTGCTTGAAGCCCCCGAACGGCGCGTCGCCGGGGATCGTGCCGTTGATCGACACCTGTCCGGTCCGGATCCGGCGGGCGAGGCCCACGGCGCGATCGACGTCGCTCCCCCACACCGCTCCCCCGAGTCCGTAGGCCGAGTTGTTGGCGATAGCCACCGCGTCGTCGTCGTCGCGATACCGCAGCACGGTCAGCACGGGACCGAACACCTCCTCCTGCGCGATGTAGGAGTCGGCCGACGCATCGGTGAGTATCGTTGGCTCGAAGTAAAATCCGCCGCCGGGGTCCTTCGGCCGGGCCCCTCCGGCCACGACGGTGGCACCGTCTGCCTCGGCGCGTTTGACGAATCCCTCGACGCGGTCGAGGTGCTCGCGGCTGATCAACGGTCCCATGGTGACCGCCGGGTCGACGGGATCGCCGATCACCACCTCCCGGGACAGCGCGGCGAGGCGGTCCACCACGTCGTCGTGCATCGCACCGGGGACCAGCAACCGGCTGTTGAGGATGCAGGCCTGACCGGCGTGCATCGTGCATCCCTCGAACAGCAACCGTTCCAACAGTTCGTCGGTGACGTCGACGTCGGGCAGCAGCACGGTTGCGGACTTGCCTCCGCACTCGAGCAAAACGCGCTTCATCGTGGTCGCAGCGCCGGCCATCACGTCGCGCCCGACGGCCGAGCTGCCGGTGAAGCTGACCATGTCGACCCGGGGATCCAGCGTCAGGCTCTTGCTGGCCTCGACGCCGGTCGGCGTGACGACATTGACGACGCCGGCGGGGATGTCGGTGTCCTCGTCGATGATTCGCGCCAACGCCAGGCCCGCCAGTGGCGTCAGCGGCGAGGGCTTGAGCACCAGCGTGTTTCCCGCCGCCAGCGCCGCCCCGAGCTTCATGACGTTGAGGGTGTGCGGGAAGTTCCACGGCGTCATGGCCGCCACTACGCCGAGGGGCTCGTACCGCAACAACGTGGTGCCCGCCGCTCCCCACGCATCCATCGGCACCTCGGCGGGCTCGGTGGCGAGCTCGGCGGCATGACCCACCATGAACGCCGGACCGTCGACGTGAATCAGCCGTTCGTTTGCCGCACAGCCCCATTCGGCCTGCGCTAGGGCGTAGATCTCCTCGCCCCTGGCCATCAGCGCGTCGCTGAGCTGTTGCAGGCAGCGGGCCCGTTCGGCGGGCTCGCTCCGGGGCCACGGACCCGTGTCGAAAGCCGACCGCGCCGCCGCGACCGCCCGCTGGACCTGGGCCACGCTCGCATCGGGCGCCGTTTGGATCACCGTCTCGGTGGCGGGATTGACGACGTCGTAGCGCCCGCTGTCCGGCTCGGTCCACTGGCCGTCGATGTAGTGCCCGTAAGCGTCGAGGAGAGAACCCGACCCAGCCATCACTGCCCGCCTTCCTGACTGCATGATCGTGGCGCGGCGCAGGCGACACCACCGAGAGAGCTTACATACTCAAACTGTGTGTACACCGCGACAACATCGCCGTCAACGGGCGATCCACGCAATTTTTAGCCAGATAGGCCGCGATTGACACGCATGTCGACGCTACGGTAGACAGCATGGAAACGGACATTCTTATATGATCTGTCCGGCCAGTCTCTCAGTGTCGAGGAAGGCGTGCGGTGCCAACAACTACTGTCCCCCTGCACTCACCGGACTTCTACTCCGGCGACCCGTACCCGGCCTACCGGGAACTTCGCAACACCACGCCCGTCGTGTGGAACGACGTCACGAACTTTTGGGCGCTGCTGAAGTACGAGGACGTCCGCTACGTGTCGGGACACCCGCTGACCTTCTCGTCGACCAAGGGCATCACCATCCCGGATCCCGCCCAGCCCGAACCGGTTCAGGAGGGCAACCTGATCTTCACCGATCCGCCGCGCCACCGGCAGCTCCGCAAGCTCATCAACTCCGGGTTCACGCGCCGCCAGGTGCAATTGTTGGAGCCCAAGGTGCGCCAGATCGTCAAGGACATCGTGGACGGCGTCGACCCGTCGCGGGACTACGAATTCGCCGAGGAGATCGCCGCACCGCTTCCCACCCGGATGATCGCCGAGATGCTCGGCGCCCCACCCGAAGACTGGGAGCAGTTCCGCGCCTGGTCGGACGCGGCGGTCGGCACCGCCGACCCCGACATCGAACTGGACTCGATGGTCGCGCTCGGCGAGCTCTACGAATACTTCACCAAGCTCATCGCCGCTCGGCGCTCCGGCGAGGTCAGTGGGCAGGACGACCTACTGAGCATCCTGGCCGCCGCCGAGGTCGACGGCGAACGGCTCACCGACGCCGATCTGCTCAACTTCTCCTTCCTGTTGCTGGTCGCCGGCAACGAAACCACCCGCAACCTCATCGCGTTGGGCACGCTGGCGCTGATCGATCACCCCGACCAGTTCGCGCTGCTGCGCTCCAACCCGTCGCTGCTGCCCAGCGCGGTCGAGGAAATGCTGCGGTTCACCAGCCCGGTCACCCACATGGCCCGGCGCGCCACCGAGGACGTCGAGATCCGCGGCCAGCAGATCAAGGCCGGCGACACCGTGGTCATGCTCTACGGCGCCGCCAACCGCGACGAGGAGATCTTCGGCCCCACCTGCGAAGAGTTCGACATCACCCGTAACCCCAACCCACACATCGCCTTCGGGGCCGGTGAGCACGCCTGCCTCGGCGCCCAACTCGCGCGCCTGGAGGCCAGGGTGATGTTCGAGGTGCTGCTCGGCGCGTATCCGACGATCGAGCTCACCGGTGACGTGACCCGACTTCGCGCCACCATGGTACCCGGTGTGAAGCGCATGCCGATCCGGCTGGGAGCCGGCAACTGATGGACTTCGACTACACGCCCGAACAGGAAAAGCTTCGACAGGACTACCGGGCCCGCCTCGAGGCGGTGATGACCCCGGAGCGCCGCGCCGCCGTCGCCGGGCTGATGGAGGGCGGCGCCGCCATGAGCGAGTGCAGGCGGGCGCTCGGCGACGCCGGACTGCTCGGTGTCGCGTGGCCGGTGGAATACGGCGGTGGCGGCCTGACCGCGCTGGAGCAGTACATCTTCTCCGAGGAGGCGCGCAGGGTCAACGCGCCGTTGCCCTTTGTCACCTTGAATACCGTGGGCCCCACGCTCATCCAGTACGGTACCGACGAGCAGAAGACCAAGTTCCTGCCCGCAATCCTCAAGGGCACCGTCGATTTCGCGATCGGCTACTCCGAGCCCGGCGCCGGCAGCGACCTCGCGTCGCTGCGTACCAGCGCGGTGCGCGACGGCGACGAGTTCGTCATCAACGGCTCGAAGATGTTCACCAGCGGTGCGGAGTTCGCCGACTACGTCTGGCTGGCGGCGCGCACCGACCCGAATGCCAAGAAGCACAAGGGAATCACCCTGTTCATCGTGCCGACCGACTCGCCGGGGTTCTCCTGGAAACCGCTGCCCACGATGCCGGGCGTGTCCACCTACTACACGTTCTACGACGACGTGCGGGTGCCCGAGAGCGCGATCGTGCTGGGCGAGAACCAGGGCTGGACGCTGGTGACCAACCAGCTCAACCTGGAGCGCGCCGCCCTCGGGAACCTCGGCGCGCTCGAGCCGCTGTTTCACAAGACGCTCACCTGGGCGTCCACCACACCGCTGGACGACGGCATGGTCATCGACCAGCCCTGGGCGCAACAGGCGCTGGCGCGGGTGGAAGCGCAGGTCGCCGCCTACCGGCTGCTGAACCTGCGGGTGAACGCGACGATGAGCTCGGGTGCGCTCGGGATGGGCGAGGCCTCCGCGGCAAAGGTATTCGGCACCGAGCTCACCCAACAGGTGGCCCGCGAATTGCTCGAAGTCGTGGGGCAGACCGGGGTGCGCAAGGGCTCGGCGGGCCCGCTCAAGGGCGAACTGGAAAGCGCGTACCGTCTGGCGGTCATCAACACATTCGGCGGCGGGGCCAACGAGCTCCAACGCGACATCATTGCCATGGCCGGTCTCGGGATGCCGCGCGCACCCCGAGACGTGCGCGCCGACGGAAAGGGGAAATCCACGTGACAGAGCTGAACAAAGACGGACTGCGCGAGCGCCTCGACGCGCTGATCGGGACGCCCACCGACGGGGTCGGCAGGCCGTCGCGCGCCCCAGATCCGGTGAACGCCGCGATGATCCGGCACTGGGCGTACGCGCTGGACGACATGAACCCCGCCTACCTCGATGCCGAGTTCGCGGAGAACTCCCGCTACGGTGCCCTGGTTTCCCCGCCGGTGATGCTGCAGAGTTGGACGATGCCTCCGCCCAAGCTCGCCGGCATCCACGAACGCGGCGGCGTGCCGATCGAAATCAAGACCAACCCGCTGCAATTCCTCTCCGACGCCGGCTACACGGGCATCATCGCGACGAACTCGGAGTTCGAGATCGAACGCTATCCCCGCGTCGGTGACGAGATCACCGGTGAGACGGTTTTCGACTCGATCTCGGACGAGAAGACGACCGCGATGGGCAACGGATTCTTCGTCACCTGGGTGACCACCTACCGCGATCAGGACGGCGAAGTCATCGGCCGCCAGTGGTTCCGCACGCTGCGATTCAAGACGGGTGGGGCCCCCGCCGGAACGGCTGGGGACTGATGGCCAACAGACTTGCCCCATCGATCAGCCCGGACACCGAATTCTTCTGGACGGGCCTCAAGGAGCACAAGCTGCTGATCCAGCGGTGTGCAGACTGCACGACGTTGCGGGTGCCGCCCCGCCCGATGTGCGGGAATTGCCAGTCGCTCAAGTGGGATTCCATCGAATCGACCGGGCGCGGCACGGTCTACAGCTTCGTGATGCCGCAGTACCCACCGCTGCCCTTCCTGCAGTATCCGTACGTGGTGGCGCTGATCGAGCTCGACGAGGGCGTGCGCATCGTGTCGAACCTGTGCGATATCGAGCCCGCGGCGATCGACGTCGGGCTGCCCGTCGAGGTCTTCTACGAGAAGTTCGAAGCAATCCCGAGCGGCGACGAACTGGTGCTGCACCAGTTCCGGCCCGCGCGCTGACAGGCGAGGCAGCAAGCGAGCATGGACTTTTCCTTCACCGAAGAACAAGAAACCGTCGGCAAAGTGGCCCGCCAGCTCTTCGAGCACCGCGCCACCGCCGAGCATCTCAGCGACCTGGAATCCGGCGGGCTCCGCCACGATCCCGCGCTCTGGGCCGAGCTGGCGTCGTCGGACTTGCTGGGCATCGCGCTGCCCGAAACCGTCGGGGGCAGTGGTGGGGGCTTCCTCGAACTCGGCGTGCTGCTCGCCGAGGTCGGCCGGAGCGTCGCGCCGGTCCCGGTCTATGCGACGCTCCTGCTCGGCGCCGATACGCTTGCGCGGCACGGCAACTCGGACATCCAGCAGCGATACCTGCCGAAGGTGGTGGACGGAAGCACGATCCTGACCGGTGCACTCGCCGAACCGGGAAATTCCGACCCGACCGCGCCACGCACCGCCGCCCGGGCCGATGGCGACGCGTGGAGTCTGACCGGCGGCAAGGAGCTGGTACCCGCGGCGCAGCTGGCCGACGCCATCGTGGTCTCGGCGCACGACGGCGACGGTCCGGCACTATTCGTCGTCGATACGTCGTCCGACGGCGTCGTCGTCACGCCGGCGACCACCACCGACGGCGAACCCTGCGCCGACATCGAACTCGCCGGCGCCCCCGGACGGCGGCTCGGCGGTGCGGACGCGGTCGCCTCGCTGTACACCCGGGCGCTCGTCGGGCTGTGCGCGATGCAGGCCGGGGTGGCCGAACGCGCGCTGAAGATCGCCGCGTCCTACACCAGCGAACGCGAGCAGTTCGGCAGACCGATCGGCTCGTTTCAGGCCGTGCAGCAGCGGCTGGCCGACGCGTTCATCGACGTCGAAGCGATCCGCTGGACCACCTGGCACGCGGCGTGGCTGATAGCCGAGGGCCGGCCCGCGACCCGCGAGGCGGCCATTGCCAAGTTCTGGGCGGCGGAAGCCGGAGCGCGCGTCGCCGCGTCGGCCCAACAGGTCCACGGCGGCATCGGCATCGACATCACCTACCCGCTGCATCGGTATTTCTTGTGGGCCAAGCAGATCGAGCTGTCGCTGGGATCGGCCCCCCAACAACTCGCCCGGCTCGGCGCCGCATACCCGGAAGGACGCAAATGACCTCCACCGTCAACCGCACCACCACGCTGGCGTGGAATTCGATCAACGTGGGCGACGAAGTCACCCCGTTGGACGTCCCGGTGACCACCACCCTGATCGTCGCCGGCGCCATCGCGTCCCGCGACTACATGCCGGTGCACCACGACCGCGATTTCGCCAATTCCCAAGGCTCCAAGGACATCTTCCTCAACATCCTGACGACCAACGGGCTGTGCGTGAAGTTCCTGCACGACTGGGCGGGCCCCGAGGCGATGGTCAAAAGGCTGTCCATCCGTCTCGGTGTCCCCGCCTACCCGAACGACCCGTTGCGTTTCACGGGATCCGTCACGGACAAATCGTCGGGCGACGGCGAAGGGCTCATCGAGGTCACCTTCAAGGGCACCAACGGCCTCGGCGACCACGTCACGGGCACCGCCGTGCTCAGCCTGCTCGAAGGTGTGGATGCGTGAGCGACGGAATCGGCGGCAGGGCCGCCCTCGTCGGGATCGGCCAAACGGAATTCTCCAAAGAGTCGGGCCGCAGCGAGATGCAACTCGCCTGTGAGGCGGTCAAAGCCGCGATCGGCGACGCCGGGCTGCGGCCCGCCGACATCGACGGCATGGTCACCTTCAGCGTCGACGACAACGAGGAGATCGAGGTCGCCCGCAACGTCGGGATCCGGGACCTGACGTTCTTCACCAGGGTCCCGCACGGCGGCGGGGCGGCCGCCGGAACCGTGATGCAGGCGGCGATGGCGGTCGCGACGGGCGCGGCGGAGGCGGTGGTGTGTTACCGCGCGTTCAACGAGCGCTCGGGCTTTCGCTTCGGCGGCGCCGGCCGCCAGCCGGGCGTGACGCCGCTGTGGATGGCACCCTATGCGCCGTTCGGGTTCATGACGCCCGCGGCCTGGGTCGCGTTGCACGCTCAGCGCTACATGACGACGTACGGCGTCACCAACGCCGATTTCGGCAAGATCGCCGTGATCGACCGCAAGCACGCCGCGAACAATCCCGACGCCTGGTTCTACGGCAAGCCGATAACCCTTGAGCAGCATCAGCAATCGCGGTGGATCATCGAGCCGGTGCTGAGGCTGCTCGACTGCTGTCAGGAAAGCGACGGCGGCGTCGCCATGGTGGTGACGAGCATCGAGAGGGCGCGAGACCTGGCCAAGCCACCCGCCGTCATCACCGCCGCGGCTCAGGGCGCCGCCTACGACGGCGAGGTGATGACCAGCTACTACCGCGACGAGATCACCGGCCTACCGGAGATGGGGGTGGTCGGCGGCAAGCTGTGGCGCAATTCGGGGCTGAAACCGCAAGACATTTCGACCGCGTTCCTCTACGACCACTTCACGCCCTTCGTCTTCACCCAGCTCGAGGAGCTCGGGTTCTGCGGTCGCGGGGAGGCCAAGGACTTCGTCTCGGTCGACGAGTTGTCGCTGGGCGGCCGCATGCCGATCAACACCAACGGCGGACTGCTCGGCGAGGCCTACATCCACGGCATGAACGGCATCACGGAAGGCGTCCGTCAGGTGCGGGGCACGTCGCACAATCAGGTGGACGACGTCGAACACGTGCTTGTCACGTCGGGCACGGGCGTCCCAACGAGCGGCTTGATCCTCGCACCCGACCACTGAGCAGGGAATGGTTCAGATGACGCACGCGACGGCGGTCGACACCCGCGCGGTGCTCATCTCGGCAGCCTTCGCCTGCTTCCGCACGCACGGATTGCGGAAGACGACGATCGTCGACATCGCCCGCGCCGCGGACGTGTCCAGAAGCACCTTCTACGAGTACTTCCGGGACAAGGAGACGATCGTCGAGGCCTGCGCGGAGGTGGGCTCGCAGAGCTTCTACCGCAAGCTGGCCACGGCGATCGACCGCCACGGCGGCAGCACGCTGGAGGAAAAGCTTGTCCGGGCCGGTGTCTTCGTCACCCAGGCCCGCCGGGTGGTGGAGCCCGAGACCTACTTCGACCGGGAGGAGGTCAACCTGATGTTGACCAAGAACGCGTCGACTCTACTGCGGGAATGCGGCGAGTTCCTCGCGCCGTATGTGTCGGCAGCGCGTCTGACCGGCGAGGTGCGCAGCGACCTCGACGTCCGGGCCGCGACCGAGTGGTTCGCGCGAATATTGTTCTCGCTGTTCACAACTCCGTCGCCGCACCTCGACATGGGCGACGACGACGCGGTCGCCGATTTCGTCCGCGGCTTTGCCGTGCGGGGCTTTCTGGACGGCCGGCTCAGGAGGCGCTAACCCTGCGCACGGGCACATTGGACCACCCGCAGACGTTGGACATCGCCACCCGCCGCAATCCCGTTCTGTCGACTTCGTATTCGGGGAGAAGGTCGAGCAGCGCCCCCAGCGCGATGCGGCTCTCCATCCTCGCCAGCGCTGCTCCCAGGCAGCTGTGTATCCCGTACCCGAACGCGAGATTGAAGCCCATCCGGCGCTCCCTGTCGATGTCCAGCTGATCGGGATCGGGGAACATCCGCTCGTCGCGCGTGGCCGAGCCCGTGACCAGTAGCACGGCGCTGCCTTCGGGGATTACCGTGCCGTGCAACATCACGTCGCGGGTAGCCGTGCGGACCTGGTACTGCGACGGCGCCTCGTAGCGCAACAGCTCTTCGACCGCCGCGGGAATCTTGCTGCGGTCCCGCTGGAGCTTCTGCCACTGGTCGGGAAAGTCGGCGAACGCGACCATGGCGTTGCCGACGAGCTTGGTCACGGTCTCGGCGCCCGCTCCCCCGAGCATCGTCGCGAAACCGGTGATGTCGATGTCGGTGAGCTTCTCCACCTGACCGTCCCGCTCGAGCTCGGTCTCGATGAGCCGGCTGATCATGTCGTCGCGGGGCTCGGCGCGGCGCTGCTGCACCAGGTTGTAGTAGTAGATCCCGGTTTTCGTCGACGCCTCGAAGCCCTCTCGGGTGGTGGCGATCTCACCGGGACGGCGCTCGAGCAGCAGGTCGAGCCAGACCCGAATCTGGTCGCGGTCCTGCTCGGGCACACCCAGCATGGTGGTGATGACCTCGTTCGGAAACAACGCCGAGAAATCGGCCACCACGTCGAAAGCCGACGGATCCAGCGCGTGGACGCGTTCGTAGACCTTTTCCCGCACCATATCTTCCAGCGCGCCGATGGCGCGCGGGGTGAACACGTTGCTCACCAGCCGGCGCATCTTCTGATGTTCGGGCGGGTCCATCGAGATGATCACTTTGGGCACCGGTATCGCGTCGTCGTGCGCCTGCACCATGTCCAGCGTCGCACCCTTGGCCGACGAAAAGGTCTCGTGGTCCTTGGTGGCGGGCGCGACGTCCTCGTAGCGGGTCAGGGCCCAGAAGTCCCACTTGGCGCTGTAGTACACCGGGGCCTCGTCGCGCAGGCGCCGGTAGGTGTCGAACGCGCCGTTGAAGAAGTCCGGAGAAAACGGGTCGAATTCGGCAGGATCACCGGAAACGGTCTGCGGCGCCGTCGCATTCATAGGATCGCTCCGGTCTCCTTATAGCGCGCGACGGTGTCCCAGTCCATGCCTGCCTCCATCAACACTTCTTCGGTGTGCTGTCCGTGCTCGGGTGCCCCCGCGGGTACGACGGCGTGTTCGTCGAACTGGACCGGGTTGGTGGGCAACGAGTACGGCGCGCCGTTCATCGTCGTGGTGCTGGCGACATAGCCGTTGGCGGTCACCGCTGGATCGTCGCACAGCTCGCCCGGCGTCTGCACCACGCCCCACGCCCCGGAAATCCCCGCCAACCGTTCGCGCCAGTCGGCGAGCGTGCATTGGGCGAACACTTCGTCCATGAGCGCGATGAGTTCCGTGCGGTTGGCGAATCGCGATGCGGGATCGGCGAATCGCTCGTCGTCGATCAGCTCGGGGAGGCCGATGGCGCGCATCGCTTCGGGATAGAACTTGTCGAGCTGCAGCATCATCAGCTGGACGTAGCGGCCGTCCTTGGTGCGGTAGCTTCCGACCAACGGGTTGGGCGAGTCGGCGTGGCCGTAGTTCGGCAGGGAGCTGCCCCCGTGGATCTGGCTCACCGCGACGTCGGGGCTGAGGTTCCAGGCCGCCAGCCCGAGCAGGGACACGTCGACAACCGACCCCTGCCCGGTGGTCGCCTTTTTGTACAACGCGGCCGCAATCCCGCCGGCGATCGTCATGCCCCCCAGCAGGTCTCCGAAGGCGGGCCGCGAGCGCACCAACTCGTCGCCGTCCTCGGTGAGCACGGTGGCGATGCCGCCGCGCGCCCAGTACGAGACGCCGTCGTAGCCGGGCTTGTCGTAATCGGGGCCTTTCGGGCCGTGGCCCGATCCACGCACGTAGACGATGCCCGGGTTCGCGGCCCTGATGTCGTCGACGTCGATGCCGAACTTCTTGCGGCGGCTCGGCAGGTAGCTGGTGAGGAAGACGTCGCACGTGGCGGCGAGCTTACGGATGACCTCCTGGCCGCCCGGGGTGGTCAGGTCGACGCCGATCGACTTCTTCCCGCGATTGGGAATCTCGATCATGTAGTTGACCGTGCCGCCGCCCTCGTCGACGATGCCCATCGTGACGAGGCCGCGCTGCGGGTCGCCGCCCTCACGGGGCTCGACCTTGATGACCTCGGCGCCCCATTCGGCCAGCACGGCGCCGGCCGACGGAACGAAGGTCCACGCGGCGACCTCGAGCACGCGCACGCCGGTGAGCACTTTGTCGACGGAAATCACGGCCTCCAGTGGTGGTAGGTGCGAGCGCACCGACAGGGCAGCAACGGCGATAACGCCTATTTGCACTAATCGAGAATGTCAGTTCTGCGCGGATTTGTAAACCGCGCCCGCCGGTGACCCGCGCACGTTATGGGCTTGCCGACAGCCGTTCGGGCAGGGCCGGATCGCCGTCGGCCCAGAAGGCCCGCCACGTCGGCATCCGCTGGGGCATGGCCGCGCGCAACTTGATGTCGGTCGGCCAGCGCATGAACTCGGGTCCCGGGCGTTCCGTCACGTCGACCGAGTACCAGGGATGCTCCCGCCGCTGGACGAAGCACCACTGGCCCGCGCGGCGCTCGTAGACGTCGTCGTAGCGCATGGTGATCACGTACCACCCGTCGCCGTCCTCGTGTTCGGCCCGGCAGTAGGTCGATCCGATCGCGTGGTCGGCGTTGACGAAGTCGAATTGGTGACCGCAGATGAGGTGGATGCTGCGGTAGAACCTCCGCAGCACGCGGTCGTACCAACGTCGCAACGCATCCCGTCCGCGGCCCTCCGCGCCCGCATCGACATCGTCGACGAACAACGCCACCAGCGCGTCGAGATCACGCGCGTCGAGGGCCATCGCGTACCTGCTGGGCAGCTGGCTGATCGCGAGGCTCGACTCCACCCGGTCCAACCGGTCGCCGGCGGGCGGGCCCGCCAATTCTGTGGCCATGGCGGAATTCTAGGCGGGAGTCGAGGAATGAGAACTAGAGTTCTCGCATTCCGGAAAGCCTACTATCCTGCCCTCATGCCCTTCCCGCACATCTCGCCCACGATTCCCGCACTGGTGAGGTTTGGCGCGGCACACTTTTCGGACAAGCCCTTCCTGATCGCCAGCGGACAGGAATTGACCTACGCGGATCTCGACCGGCGCTCGGCCGCGCTGGCGACTGCCCTGCTGGCCGAGGGTGTCGGCAAGGGCGATCACATCGGGATCCTGATGCCCAACAGCCTCGACTGGGCACTGGCCTGGTTTGCCACCACACGCATCGGCGCGGTCGCCGTTCCGCTCAACACTTTCTACAAGGCGTCCGAACTGGCTTGGACCGCACGCCATGCCGACCTCCGGGCGATTCTGGCCTGGCCACGATTCCGCAATCAAGATTTTCTGGCGGTCCTCGAGGAGGCGTTGCCGGGATTGGCCGATCAGCGCGACCCAGGCCGCATTGCGGTCCGTAAAGCCCCGTTCCTGCGGACTGTCGCGGTGTGGGGACGATCCGATCGGGCCTGGACGACAACGATCCAGGCCGACGCCGGAGCTTCCGCCGGCGCCGTCGACTTCCTCGTCGACGTCGAATCGTGTGTGACACCGGCTGATGACGTGATGATCATCTACACCTCGGGCAGTACCGGTGACCCGAAGGGGCCCGTGCACAGCCAGGGCACACTCGTACGGCACACTTACAATCTCACGCTCATGTACGGCGTCACCCACGACGACGTGATGTTCACCGCCATGCCCTTCTTCTGGGTGGGCGGATTGATCACAGGACTACTCGCGGTGATCCACCACGGCGCGACACTGGTCACCCAACCCGCGTTCGACGCAGCAGAAGCGCTGGAATTGATGGAGCGCCACCGCGCGACGATCACGCTGGGCTGGCCGCAGCAGGGCAAGACGCTGGCCGAGCATCCCGAATTTCCCGCACGCGACCTGAGCTCGGTGCAACGCACCAGCATGCCCGCGATGGTGCCACCAGAGCGTCAGCCGAAGGGCTCTAGCGGCCTGGGCATGACGGAGTTGTGTGGCAATCACCTCGGGGTCGACCCGTATCTGCCGCAGCCCCCCGATCGGTGCGAAACCGGCGGTCTGCCTATCGAAGGGCTGCATCATGTGCTCGTCGACCCCCAGACGGGACTGCCGGTGCCTGCGGGCACACCCGGCGAGATCTGGGTTCGCGGTTACTCGTTGATGCAGCGCCTGCACAAGCGTGAGCGCGAAGAGGTGTTCACTCCTGACGGCTACTACCGGACGGGCGACTGTGGTGTCCGATACGACGACGGCTGGATCCGGTTCACCGGCCGGCTGGGCGATCTGATCAAGACGGGTGGCGGGACCAACGTCACACCCGGGGAAGTCGAACTGGCGCTGGCCGATTGCGACGGCGTCCTCGAGGCGTATGTCGTCGGCGCCGACAGCGACGACGGC
>NZ_JCALCP010000006.1:0-369156 GCF_059812405.1 Mycobacterium sp. NGS57
GACACTCGACGGCGAAGCCCTGCGGACGCAATTGCGTGGGCGGCTGGCGGCGTACAAGGTGCCGAAGTTCATCTGGGTCACCGACAAGCAGGGCCTTCCGTTCACCGCGACCGGAAAGCTCAAGAAGTCGGAGCTGGCGCAGCAGCTCAGCGGACTGTTGGCGGGCCGCTGAAGGGTGGCAAACACCCGTGTCGAGATCAAGGCAAGGAGTAAACATGATGGGCGACAGAGTCTTACGCGTGGCGGTCATTGCGACGGGAGGGGTCGGCAGCATCGCATTGCGCGCGATCAGCCGCCGCCGGCACCTCGACCTGGTCGGTGTGTGGGTGCACAGTCCCGAGAAGACCGGCCGCGATGTCGGTGAGATCGTCGGGCTCGGCCCCATCGGCGTGACGACCACCGCCGATCTCGACGACATCATCAAGCTCAAGCCCGACTGCGTGGTCTACACGGCGACCAGCGCCGACATGGACGCGGCTGCGGTTCGCGACTACACCCGCTTGCTGAAGGGCGGCGTCAACGTGGTTACCACCAACACGCCGGGAATGATGTTCCCCGACAGGTGGATTCCCGCATTGGCCGACCAGGTTCGTGCCGCGGCGCTCGCCGGCGGTGTCACGATATACACCTCTGGCATCGAACCGGGATTCGCCGGCGACCAGTTCGCCGTCCTGCTGTCGACCCTGTCCAACACCATCCGCTCGGTCCGCGCGCAGGAGATCTTCGACTACTCGGCCTACCCGAACGAATACTTGATGTTCGACGCGATGGGCTTTGGCCGGCCGCTGGACTTCACGCCGCTGCTGGAGCTCGAGGGGGCACAGCAATTCGCCTGGGGCCCACCGATCGGTCTGGTGGCGCGCGCCCTCGGTGTCGAGCTCGACGAAATCACCGAAAGCTACGAACGCGTAGCCACGCCCAGGGACTTGCACGTGGCATGCGGGCTGATTCCCGCGGGCACCTGTGGGGCGGTGCGGGCCGAGACCACCGGGGTCGTCGACGGCCACCCGATGATCACCATCGAACACATCAACAGGATGGCGCAAGACCTGGCCCCGGAATGGGCGTCGGCGCCGAATGGCACCTACCGCATCGTCATCGAGGGCGAACCACACATCCACTGCGATCTTCGCTTCGGCACCGAGGACACCGCGGCTTCGGCGAATGACAACGCCATGGAGGCGACGGCCATGCGCGTTGTCAACGCCATCCCGTACGTCGTCGACGCAGCCCCGGGCATCGCGACGTCACTGGACCTGCCGATCACCGCGCCCCGCAACGCGTTGGATTTCGACTAGACGGTGAACATTGGGCCGCGCGGTGCGCCCCTGACCTCGTTGCCGCCGTCGATCGCGAAGCTCTGCCCGGTGATCCAGCTCGACTCGGGGCCCGCCAGGTACCGGACGCCGGGAGCGATATCGTCCGACGCCCCGAGCCGCCCCAACGGAACGCGCTCGAGAAAGCTGCTGGTCAACTCCTCCAGGTGTATGTAGCCCTGAGTCGTGGCCGCCTCGGTCAAGCCCGGACGGACGGCGTTGACGCGGATTCCCTTCGGGCCCAGCTCAGATGCTGCGACCCGAATCATCATCTCGAGCGCGGCCTTGCCCGCCGAGTAGTGTCCCAGGCCCTCCATCGGAATCTTCGAAGAGGTCGACGAGATGAACACGATCGACCCACCGTTCGTCATGAGCGGTGCGGAGTACCGCAACGCCAGGAAGTTCGATCGGAGATTTCCCATCACAAAGTTGGTGAAGGTGTCGAGATCTTGTTCGATAAGCGGGCCGGTGCCCCCGGATGCCACAGTGCCGACGACGATGTCCAGTCGCCCCTTGACGTCATAGGCCGCCTGCGCGGCTGCTGCGACGGTGGGTTCGTCCTCCGGATCTCCCTTCTGCAGCACGATTTCGGCTTCCGGAGCCACCGCAAGGATCCCTTCGCGAGTTGCGTCGAGGCGCTTGCTCGATCTGCCGAGCAGATACAGCGTGGCGCCGTCCGCGGCCAGGAGCCTGGCGCTGGCCTGGGCGATTCCCGCCGATGCTCCCAGGATGAACGCGGTCTGTCCGTTGAGCACGCCCATGGACCATTCCCTCTCGGTTGTGTACCACCGGTAGAATACTCATTCTCACAGCAAGGTAAAGACCATTCTCACCAGCTGGCGCGTTGGTGTAGCGTACCGGTGTGCCAGACATGACGGGCAAGGTCGTATTCATCACTGGGGCCGCCCGCGGCCAGGGCCGCGCTCACGCTGTCCGGTTGAGCGCCGACGGCGCCGACGCAATCCTTGTCGACCTCGCCGGCCCCCTGCCGCCAAGCGTCCCATACGATTCCGCAAGCCCCGATGACTTGGCGGAGACCGCCGACCTCGTCGCGGCCAATGGCAGGCGCGCTGTCACCGCGATCGTCGACACCCGCGATCACGACGGCCTGTGCGCGGCCGTCGACAAGGGGGTAGCCGAACTGGGCCGGCTCGACGTGATCGTCGCCAACGCCGGCATATGCTGTCCGGCTCCTTGGGATAAGGTTTCCCCCAGCGACTTTCAGGACACGATCAACATCAACTTGGTCGGTACGTGGAACACGGTGATGGCTGGCGCGAAACACCTCATTGCCGGGGGACGCGGCGGGTCGATCATTCTCATTGGATCGGTGGCGGGAGTGAAGATGGAACCCTTCATGGTCGCCTATACGGCAAGCAAGCACGGCGTCACGGGACTCGCGCGATCATTCGCGGTGGAGCTCGGCCGCTACGACATCCGGGTGAACAGCCTTCACCCCGGGTCGGTCGCGACGCCGATGGGGAGCGGCCGGATGATCGAAGCGATGCAGCAGGCGGCGGATTCCTATTCCCATCCTCAATATGGATTCAGCAAGCAGCTGCTACCCAACGCGGTGACGATGCCCGAGGATGTGGCAAACGCCGTCTCGTGGCTGGCCTCGGATGAGTCGAAATTCGTCACCGCGGCCGCGATCTCCGTGGATGTCGGAGTCGCTCAGGCGTAGCAGGATGGCGCTCAGTTCGGCCGGGCGGGAAAAGGAGGGTGAGTGGCCGCCGTCCAATTCGACGACCTGTGCCCTGATCCTGGCGACCGCACTGCGCCGGGCCCACGACTCCCCCACCGTGCGGTCGTCCCGCATCAGCACGTGGGGCGCGATGCCGCATCGGGCCAGCGGTTGATCGGGCACCGCTCGGTGAACACGGTGAACGATTGGTACCTCAGTTCGTCGAATGCATAACGCGCCAACGCTTCCGGGCAGTCGTGGTAGAAGCCTTCCGCACGACCCCCAGCTGAGCCCGAACGGCGTCACCATGCTCTTGTGGCTGAGGAGACGTGATCGCATCGGGTTGGCGTACGGGTGTTCGACGAACGACTGGCCGGGGACGGGCAGGAGACCACCGACGAACACCGCCGATGCGTCTGAGCTAGATGAACGCGGGCATCGATTCCCAGCCTCGGACAGCCGACGCTGATGATAAGTGTGCGTTCTGGGTGTCGATGTCCCATTCGGGGAAGCGCTTGAGGATTTCCTCGAGCGCGATTCGTGCCTCCAGCCTGGCGAGTGCCGCTCCTAGGCAAAAGTGCGCTCCCACGCTGAATGCCAGGTGCTGACGCGGCTGGCGATGGATGTCGAACGTGTCTCCGTCAGGCGGGAATTGGCGATGGTCACGGCAAGCTGATGCGATCAGCGGCATCATGACGCTGCCTTCGGGCACTGTGTGGCCGTACCACTCGGCATCACGGGTGACGTAGCGGGCGAGGTGCGGTACGGGGGGTTCGTAGCGCAGCAGTTCCTCGATTGTCTGTGCAATCAACCGATGATTGGCCGCGATTTGGCGCCGCTGGTCGGGATGATCGGCGAGAACCTTTCCTGCCCAGCCGAGGAGTCGGGTGGTGGTCTCGTTGCCTGCGGAGGCGACGAGGCCGATGTACAGCAGGATTTCGTCGCGGGTCAGCTTTCGGCGGACCCCTGTCTCGTCGTCGAACTCGACGTTGAGGAGTTCGGTGGTGATGTCGTCGGAGGGGTGTTCGGCGCGCCAGTCGAGATAAGTGGCGAACACCTCGTCGTAGTGGACGCCTTCTGAGGCCAGGGTCATGGGCTGGCCGGCCTCGGTGAGCAGCGCGGCATTCGAGCGTTCCCGGACCTGTTCTTGGTCGTGCTCGGGAATGCCGACCAGCATTCCGATGACTCTCATCGGCATCTGAGCGCCGAGGTCGGCGATGAAATCGAAACGTCCAGTGCCGACGAGAGGGTCGAGACATTGTGCGCAAAACGCACGGATCTTGTCCTCGAGTTCGGCAATCTTGCGGGGGGTGAACATCCGCGCGAGCAATTTGCGATGGATGTCATGAACCGGTGGGTCTTCGAAAACGATACAGCCGGGCGGTATCTCGATGTTGGCCTTGATCACTTCGAGGATCATTCCGCGGGCTGAACTGAAGGTGCCGGTGTCGACGAGCGCGCGGCTCACGTCCTGGAAACGACTGAGCGCATAGAAATCGTATTGCTCGTTGTAGTACAGCGGCGACTCCTCGCGCAGCCGCCGGAACACTGGATAGGGATCGGCCAAAAGTTCCATATCGTAGGGGTCGTACCGAATGTCGTTGACCTCAGTTACGGTCATGGTCCGCCTCCGGGTGCAGTGGAACCTGCCGCGATTCCTTTCATGTATCACAGCAGACCTAGCGCCAACTGACAAGACAAGTCACAGCAAAATGTTGCGTCGTCGTTGACTGTTGCGGATTCGCGTGGTGTGGTGAAGAGGAATTCCTGCGCGCCAGTCGCGCATGTGTTCTTGAGAGTTCATACGAACTGGCACGTGTGAAGCGACAAGATATCGTTGACCTCGGCCCCGGTTCGCAATACTACTAGCTACAGGTTGTCACGTCATACCGAACTGGAGCACGATGATGGGCCTTCCCCTTGCGTAGCCATGGATGGTCGGGCCGCACGCCGGCCTCCGATGAGGAAGCCGTCAACAGGATTCTCGACGCGGTTGACTCCTTGGTTGCCGAAGGCGGATCGGCCATCCGCGTCAGCGACTTGGCCCGCGTTCTGGGAGTGAGCCGCCAGACCATCTACCGTTACTTTCCCGGGGCCGAGGCGCTTGTGGTCGGCAGCCAGATGCGTTCGGCTAACGGCTTTCTCGATCGTTTAGCCGATCACCTGCGTGGGTGGACAAATCCGGCGGCTGCCGTCGTCGAGGGCGTCGCATTCGCGGCCGAGGAGTTCGCCGACGACCCGCTGATGGCGCGCGTCCTAGACGCACGGTTACCGGGTGGCACGTCGGCCTCGTTCACCGCCGGTGCGGCATTTGGCCTCGGACGAGAAATGTTCCGACGCTATGACGTCGACTGGGCCGCCCATGGCTTCGACCACGCTGCGATGGACGACCTCATCGAACTCGCTGTACGCACGCTGCAGTCGATTCTGCTCGATCCTCCCGAGCGGCCGCTCAACCCGGTGGCACTCCGCAGTCTCGTGGGCAGATGGCTTGGACCGGCCGTCCTCTACCACCAGCTGACCCGCGACATCGATGCACTAACCGCTCTCACGCAGGCCAGCCAACGGGCCTCCAGCGCTCGCGGATCAGTCAAATTGGCGTGACCAGAGCGCATCCAGCCACCCGGGGCTGGCGTCCCCCCGCCCGCTACGCTGCCGCCTGTACCCACCGATGAACGGCTCTCGTTCGTGCAGCAGCGCGAAAAGGGTCACCGTCGGGTGCGGGAGAGTCGACTAACGATTCCAGTTCCGGCCAGCGGTGATCCGATGACGCCCGGCGGCGCGTCCACCACGCACGGAATGGCGTTCACCGCGGCCATCGCGGTGGCCGTGATCCCCGGATTGATCCGGCTTTCGCTCGACTGTTCCAAATACAGTTCCAGGCTCATACTGGGGTCGCCTTCGACACGAAAAACCATGCCACCCTGTCCGTCGCGCGAAGGCTTGGGCCAATGTTCGGGCCACGGGGTGGAACTCACGGTCGCGAAGTATTGCACGGCCACCACTTTTCGGTCGTCGACGACTCCGGCCAGCTGCCAGCGGTGTCCACAAGTACCACGCCGAGGGCCGTTGGTAGATCGGACGGGGCCAGCAATGTCTCCCAGTCGAGTTCTACGCCGTCGAGTTCAATGCCGAGCAGGTCCGCTACATAGCGCACGACCGTCTCCCAGTCATGATTTACCTTGCCCGAGGCTATGCGGACCGGGACGTGGCCGTCCGGTTTGCCGAAACCCATCGATTCATGCAGCACATCCCAAATGGGATAGGCCTTGTCCAAGTCGACCGCGTATTCATCCATCCGGTACGAGGTCACCCTACCCGCGCCGGAGAGAAGGGCAGTCGGAAGATTGAGGCTGATGAAGCCGGGCTCACTACCGGTCGCGTAAAACGTTGAATTGCCCTTCTTGGCAGCCGGATCGAGCACGGCGCGCCAGCGTTGCGGCGCTGCCGCCGGGTACACCATCGGAATGGTCGAGATCGTGACGACGTTGATGCCCGATTCCAGGAGTGCGGCAATGTCCGCGATTGCCTCATCCTCGCGGCGGACCGCCGTCGCGCAGTAGGACACACAGTCGGGTTTCAGCGCAATGATTTCTGCCATGTCAGCCGTTGCCGTCACGCCAACGTCCGCCACACCGCAGAGCCGGCCCACATCGGTTCCGACCTTGCTCGGCGTCGAAACTTTTACACCGACAAGCTCCAGTGCCGGGTCGAAGATCGTGGCTCGAAGCGCCTCCCGGCCGGTAAGACCCGTCCCGATATGGACGACACGGTACCGATCGATGGCGTCATCACTCATCGTCGCTCCTTCCGTTCAAATATCACCGAGCCCGTACGGCTCGAACGAATTGGATCACTTGTAGAAAGGCCCCGGCTTACCCGATTCCTCGAGATGGCCGTACGGGTCGTACACCTTGACATTTGGATATGGGTTCTGCTCGTAGGCGGATTCGGACAGTCCCGCGGTCCGCAGCCCGGCCAGCACCGCCAGCGGTACCGCGAACGACACCAGGCCCACCGCAACCGAAACGAGCAGCTGGCGTGTCACCGTCACCTTGCTGCGGCCCGGTCGCGCCGGGAGTCCGCGGGCGATCCGGGTGATCAGCATCAACTCGCCGCCGTCGTCGCGGACGCACATGACGGCGACCATCGCGAAGATGAACGAGTCATACACCGCCATGATGAGCGGGAAGTGGATGTGGCCGATCCGCAGGGTCGGCCCGACCGCCTCGGTGTAGTAGAAGATGCCGAATTTCATCCAGGTGAACTGGATAAGGCCGTTGAGCGGTATCGCGATGACGACCGTTCCGAGGAAGACCGCGACGAGCCGGTGGCGCGCTAATCGGGTGCGCCGAGCCCACGGATCCAGCAGTCGGTCGTGCAGTTGCAGCATCCCCAGCCCGGTGAGCAGGTAGTAGGCCGCATAACCCCCGAGGAACGACAGCGCGGGCTCGAGGTCCGGAGAGATGTTCACATACGGCCAGGACAGCGGGAAGTGCAACATGCGCGGGTCGAAGATCGCGAACGTCGCCCAGTTGGCCAGCGGATCCAGCGCACCGGTGATGAGGCCCGCGAACGCGATCACCACCGCCCAGTGCACCTTGCGCTGTCGCACCGAGAGCCACACCAGCGTTCCGATCAGGCCGATCGCCATGGGGATGGAGCTAATAGACACCGCCAGCGGCCAATTTTCGACGCCGAGGAACGGCGGATACGGCGGCGGCCCCGGCAACGGGTTGGTGATCCGCGGATCGCCGTGCGTACCCGATTGGATGGTCGCGACGGTCGCGACCGCGAAGGCCAGGTACGCAAGGACGAACACGCCCCACCCCACGCTGACCGCCGACGGCGAACCGCCCGCCTCGACGGGCTCCGAATCGGGGTCGGCAACGGTATTCGTCATGTCACGCTTTCTGCCAAGTTCGCTTCCCACGCAGAGCGCGGTCTTACTTACCCTGCGCCCTCGCAGAGAATATTAATTCTCATATGCGAGAATCGGATCAACTTTGCGCAAGGGAAGCGGGATATGAGCGACCGGCACTCCAACATCGCGGGGACGCGCATGCTGATCATCGGGGCGTCCTCCGGCATCGGGCAGGCGCTGGCGATCGCCGCCCGCGCGAGGGGCGCCGACGTGGCCCTCGCCGCACGACGAGTGGGTCTACTCACTGAACTCGCCGATCGGCTCGACGGTTCGGCTTACGAACTCGACGTGTCCGACCCGCACGCGGTTGAGTCCGTCATCGGGGAGGTCGCGGCGAAGTTCGGCAAGCTCGACGCGGTGGTATTCACCAGTGCCGTCGTGCCGTTCGCGCTGATCGAAGACACCGACGTGGAGACCTGGCTGCACGCGTACGCCGTCAACGCCGTCGGCGCCTCGCATGTGCTGCGGACGGTCCTGCCGCACCTGGCCGACAATGCGACGATCGTCGTCGCGTCCAGCCACGACGTCGGCCGTCCCCGCGCGGGCGTGGCCGCCTACCACGCGAGCAAGGCCGCGCTCGACGAAATCCTGCGCTCGTGGCGGGCGGAGCATCCCGACCTCTCCGTCATCCGGGTGAGCGTCGGCCCCACCTGCGACACCGAGATACTGCGCGGCGCCGATCGCGACCTGTTGGCCGATCTGTACCGGACGTGGGCGCGGGAGGGTCAGATCCCGCTCGAGATGTCCGCAGTCGACGACGTGGCCAACGCGATGCTTTCCCTGATCGCGGTTTCGCGAGCGAACCCGACCGTGATCAGCGAGATCGTGCACCTGGCCCCACGAATCATCAAGAGCCGGTAGCTTTCACGCATACTGTCAACGGCGACGGCGGGTCGGACTTCGTCCGACATGCGAAGGGAGTCAAGCAGGTGACCGCAAAATCCCGACGGCTTCGAGTCGTCCAGTGGGCGACCGGTGCGGTGGGTACCGAAATGGCCACCACGATCCTCGACCACCGACCCGACCTCGAACTGGTCGGGGCGCGCGTGTATTCCGACTCCAAGAACGGTGTCGACATCGGCACGCTCGTCGGCCGCAGCCCGATCGGCGTCACCGCCACCACCGACGTCGCCGAAATCCTCGCGCTGGACGCCGATCTCGTGCTCTACGCGCCGTCGTTCACCAGCCTCGACGACGTGTGTGCGCTGCTGGAAAGCGGGAAGAACGTCGCGACCGTGTCGTTTCTGTTCCACCCCAGGCGCATTCCCGACGCCGACCGCCGGCGGCTGCTGGCAGCCTGCCAGAAGGGCGACGCCACGATCCACGCCAGCGGGCTCAACCCGGGCAACCTCTCCGGTGTGCTGCCCCTGGCGCTGTCCGGGATGAGTCGCTCGATCGAAAAGTTCACCCTGCAGGAGCGCGCCGACTGGTCGTTGTGGGAGAGCACCGACATCACCTTCGACGGAATGTGGTTCGGGCGGCCGACCGAGGACATCGGCCCGACGGCCAACGAGTTCTTGGCATTCAACACCGGCCTGTTCACCCAGCAGACTTGGTTCGTCGCCGATTCTTTGAACGCCGCGATCGACGATGTCACCGTCACGGTCGACGCGGTGCCGGCCACTAAGGACTTTGAGATCTTCGACCATCAGGTGCGCGCTGGCACCACCGCCGGGCAGCGCTGGAACTTCGTCGGGCACCGCAACGGCGAGCCGCTGATCGAGTTCGAGACGCTGTGGACGGTGGGCGGCGAGTACCCGGCGCACTGGCCCAAACCAGACGACGGCTGGACCCTCACGCTCGAAGGGGACCCGTCGATGCGCGTGCACTTCTTCTGCCTGGCCAGCTTTTCGCGGCCGGCCTCGATCGAGGAGCATGTGCGGGCCGGCCTCGTCGCCGTCGCGCTGCAGGTCGTCAACGCCATACCCGCGATATGTTCCGCCCCAGCGGGTTTCGCCACCATGGCGGATCTGCCGCTGATCCGCAGCTATACCGGTTTCGGCGACGGATCTCCTTAATCCCACACGACGTCGAGGCGCGGCGGCGAACGGAACATCGTGCCGGTCACGTAGGGCGGCGGGGCGTCGGGGTCGAGGCGCAGCCCCGGCAATTGATCGAGCAGCGCATCGAAGATCTTGGTGCTCTCCAGGCGCGCCAGGTGCATCCCCAAACACACATGCGCGCCGTGGCCGAACCCGATGTGCGGCTTGCGTTCCCGGAAGATGTCGAAGGACTCGGCGTCCTGCCATCGCGTCTCGTCATGGTTGGCGCTGCCCAGGTTCATCATCATCGTCGAGCCCTGCGGGATCTGGACGCCGAAGAAATCGATGTCGGTGGTGACTTCCCGCATGAAGTTCAGCAGCGGTGTCTCCCAGCGAATGCCTTCCTCGATCGCCTGCGGCAGCAGGCTGCGGTCGGCGCGCACCGCGTCGAGTTGGTCGGTGTGGGTCAACAGACCGAACGCGAGGCTCGCCGTCGACCGCGATGTGGTCTCCGCCCCCGCGGGCAGCAGATTGCGCATGAACCCGTAGATTTGCTCGTCCGACATCTTGACGCCGTCGATCTCGGCCCGCGACAGGATGCTCACCATGTCGTCTTTCGGCGACTTGCGGCGGTCGGCGAGCACGCCGACGAAGTACTCCTTCATCTCCGCCGACGCTTTCAGCGCGGTGTCCATGTCGCCGCGAAAACCCAGCAGGTCGATGGCGAGCCGGTGGAACTCACCGATATCGGACTGAGGCAAACCGAGCAGAGCCGCGATGATGCGCACCGGGATCGGCATGAACACCGCCTCGACCAGGTCGACCCGCTTCTTGTCTCGAAACTTCGCGATCGTGCGATCCACGAGGGGCCCGACGAGTTCGGTGTCCCAGCGTTTCATCGAGGACCTGGCGAACGCGAACTCGTGCAATCGGCGATAGGTCGCGTGCTCGGGCTCCTGCATCTCCAGAATCGTCGGCCCCTGCAGCGGCCGGACCACGTCCTCATAGATGCGGGTGCTGAACGTGATGTTGTCGGTGAAAACACCTTTGACGGCGTCGAACGAGTACGCGGTGAACGTCTTCTTGCCGTCGGCGCCGTCCCCGGGTACGCCCATCTCCGGCCAGCCCGGGTGGACGGCGGCCTTCGCGCGCAGTTCGCGCAGCAGCGGATAGGGGGTTGCGTCGCCGTCGGCGCCCATGCCGGCGTTGAACTTCTCCTGCGCCTCGCGGATGCGCTGGTCGATATCACCTGTGACGGTCGGCTCGGCCACGTGCCACCTCCCTACGGTCGTCGAACCTGGGTGCAAACCTACATGATGTATGTTGGTGCGACCAGGATCCGGCCGAATCGCGAAAGCACAGCCCGGCGCACCGAACATGGGTGTTATGGACGCAAATCCGAACGATCACATCCATATCCCCCACACTCGCCCGCCCGGTTGATGGCAACAGCGCGGTGTCACGCACCGGCGTCGGTCATTGGCACTCAACATACGACCTGCATGTTGCTACGATAATTCGTGCAGGCGGAGCGGTTCCTGTGGAAATGAATGTTTCCAGTAATCGAAATGGTTCCTTCTACCAGCTGATAACCTCGCTCTCAACTTAGAAGGAGACTGATGAAGCCAGACGACATGATCCTGGTGAGGTCGACCAGAATTGTGCGCCAAACTCGATGTCTGACAAGGGCTGACGATGCCTGACGACAAACAGCCACCGCTGCGGGTCGCGGTCGTCGGCGCCTCCGCCGGCCTGGGCCGGTGCATCGGCACCGGGCTCGCCCATCGGGGTGCACATGTCGCGCTGCTGGCACGCCGATACGACAGGCTGGTCGACGCCGCAAAGGACGCGGGCAACGGCGCGGTCGCCGTCGCCTGCGACGTCACGGTGACCGACAGTTGTCAGCAGGCGATGTCCGAGGTGGTCGGCGCGCTCGGGGGTCTCGACGCCCTGGTGTACACGACCGGCATGGGCGTGCTGGCGCCACTGCGCGATGTGACCGCGGAACAGTGGGCGCAGTTGTTCGCCACCAACGTCACCGGCGCCTCGCTGGTCACCGCGGCCGCCGCGCCACACCTGGCCGCGGCGGCGGGCTCGGCCGTATACCTGTCGTCGCTGAGTGCGTCCTACACGACGCCGTGGCCGCTGCTCGGGTCGTACGCGGTGACCAAGGGCGCGTTGGACAAGCTCGTCGAGGCCTGGCGCATCGAACATCCGGAGATCGGCTTCACCCGCCTCGCGGTGGGCGACAGCCTCGGCGGCAGCGGCGACGCCCAGACCGAGTTCAACAAGAACTGGGACCCCGACGCTCTGGAAACCGCGATCAAGTACTGGATGGAGAACAAGTACATGCTGGGCGGGCTGGTTGACGTCGAGCATCTGACCGAGGTCGTGAACGCCGTGATTCGGTGCGGCAACAGCAGTTTCATCCCGTCCCTAACCCTGGCCCCGCGCGCCTCCGATGCGGTGAAGGAACTCCGGCAATGGTGACCCAACGAAAGGGACCCAGATGAAGTCGAAAGCAGCGGTGTTGCGCGGTGTCGGTGTGGACTGGGAAGTCACCGAAGTAGATCTCGACCCGCCGCACGCGGGCGAAGTGCTGGTCAAGATGGCCTACGCCGGGATCTGTCACTCCGACGAGCACTTCTATACCGGCGACAGTGTGCCGACCGCGGAGATGGAAGAGATGATGCGGGTGGCCGGCGTACCGGTGCCCGAATGGTTCCCGATGCTCGGCGGACACGAGGGTTCCGGGGTCGTCGAGGCGGTCGGTCCCGAGGTGAAGGCGCTGAAACCCGGTGATCACGTGGCAATCTCGTTCTTTCCCGCCTGCGGTAGCTGTCGATGGTGCGCCACCGGCTACACCTACCTGTGCGACGTGGGCGCCGACATCTACGACAAGGCGATGACCACCGACGGCACCCGTCGTCGCCACCTCGGCGGCGAAGACCTCATGGCGATGATGCAGGTCGGCACCTTCTCCGAGTACGTGGTGGCCTCCGAGCGCTCGCTGGTGAAGGTGCACGACTGGATCCCGCTGGAGGCCGCCTCGCTGGTGTCGTGCGGTGTGACAACGGGATTCGGCTCGGGCTCGGTCGCGGCAGGTACCGAGGCGGGCGACACCGTCGTCGTGGTCGGCGTCGGTGGAATCGGGATGAACGCCGTGCAGGGCGCGAAGGTCGCCGGCGCCAAGCACATCGTCGCCGTCGACCCCAACGAGTTCAAGCGTGAGGTCGCACCGACGTTCGGCGCCACCCACACCGCCGTCGACACCGGCGCCGCGCTGGAGCTGGTCAGGGAGATCACCTGGGGCGTGATGGCCGACCGGGTCGTGCTCACACCCGGGGTCGTGCCCGCGGACATGATCATGACGGCGATGATGTTGCTGCGCAAGGGCGGAACGTGCGTGCTGACCGGGATGCCCAAGATCACCGACCTGATGGTGCCGATGGTCCTCACCGACATGGTCAGCTCGTGCAAGACGTTCAAAGGTGTGCTCTACGGCGAGATGAACCCGCGCGAAGCGATGCCGAAACTGCTGTCGATGTACGAGGCCGGCCTGATCAAGCTCGACGAACTGGTCACGCAGAAATACAAGCTCGACGACATCAACGAGGCCATGAGGGACCTTCGCGCCGGCAAGAACATCCGCGGCGTCATCGCCTTCGAGTAGCGTTGCGTCAAGGACGCGTCCCGGACGATTTCGTCGGCTGACCCGCGGAGGAGCTTCCAGCCGACCCGGAAGCCGAACTGCTCCAGGCCCTGTCGCGGATCTTGTGCCGACGCGAGCCTAACCACACGGCGAAATTTTCTGCGATTTATCGCAGTGCGGTTCGACTCGCGGCGAAAAAGAGCGGCTCAGCGCTGCCGTCCCAAAATGGGCTCAGCCCGGCCCAGTCCCGATTGGTGATGTGGTCTTCGAGGGTTCGCGCCGCACCGGTGAGCGGATGGTCATCGCCGAGCAGGCGCACGCAATCGTCGACGAGGTTTCGGGCGCGTTGTCCGGCGGGGTCGAATTCGTGGCCTCGCCATAACCACCAGGCGAGGTAGTACCTCGACTGCAGGGTCTCGATGTTGTCGTTACCGCGGGTTCGCGCGGTGCGGGCGAACGCCTTTTTGACCTCGATGCTGTGCGCCCTCAGGTCGGCCCGGTCGGAACGTTGTTCGTCGGCGTCTTCGGCGACCTTGTCGTGGGCGTCTTCGTCGAGGTTGCCCGGGTTCATCCGCTCCCGGCCGGGCATGACATCGATGCCACGGTCCTCGGACTCGGCATCGACATACAGGTCGAAGGCAATATTGCGGGTCTCGTTGGGCTGTCTTTCTATGTCGCAACAACGCCCAAAACTGCCATTGACGAATGTCACCATTTGTTGTTGACTCCATGGCATGACGGACGTCGTTCCGGCCCGGGGTTCACTGCGTTCGCGCGGCGCGGCAGCGGTGAGCACGTACACATTGCGGCCGATCAGCGGGGTGATACCGCCCGAGCGGGCGTGGGGAATCTGGCTGTCGCGCCAGATCGTCGCGCGGATCATGGCCACGTTCGGCCCGTCGCTGGCGGGCACGCGCGTCGAGCAGGTCGACACCAGGTTGCCCGACGGGCGCCGCGTCAAGGGTGAATGGGTGTACGGCCCGCGCACGCCCACCAGCGAGGCCGCACACTCTTCCGCGAAAGCCGGTGCGGTTTACTACGTGCACGGCAGCGGCTACGCCGTGTGCTCGGCGAAAACCCACCGCCGGCTGACCTCCTGGCTGTCGTCGCTGACCGGCCTGCCGGTGTTTTCCATCGACTACCGGCTGGCGCCGCGCCACCGCTTCCCCACCGCGGCCGACGACGTGCGCGCGGGCTGGGACTGGCTGGTGGAGACCTGCGGCGTGTCGCCGAAACAGATTGTGGTCGGCGGGGATTCGGCCGGGGGGCATCTGATCCTCGACATGCTGCTGCAGCCCGACGTCACCGCGCAGCCCGCCGCCGTGGTGCTGTTCTCCCCGCTGTACGACCTCTCCTTCGCGCTGTGCCAGGCGCAGGAACGGATCCAACGCGACCCCGCGATCCGCGCCGCCGACGCCATCCGCCTGGTCAGCCTGTACCACACCGGCGTCGACCCCACCCACCAGCGGCTCAAGCTCAACGTCGCCGGCGGCCCGCCGCTTCCGCCGACGCTCATCCAGGCCGGCGGGGCCGAGATGCTGCAGGAGGATGCGCGTCACCTGGCCGCCGACATCCAAACCGCCGGCGGCCGTTGCGATTTGCAGATCTGGCCGCACCAGGTGCACGTGTTCCAGGCGTTGCCGCGGATGACGCCCGATGCGGCTAAGGCGATGGCTTATGTCGCGCGGTTCATCGCCCACGCGCTGCAGGACGCGCGCGCCCTAGCGGAAGGATGACCATGTTGGGCCCGTTGGACAGGCTGCTGAAGAGGAACGCGCCGAGCCACGGCGCGTCGGCGGTGGTGACCGGCGCCGGCAGCGGCATCGGGGCGGCGTTCGCCGAGGAACTCGCCCGCCGCGGCGGCGCGGTGGTGTGCAGCGACATCGACGAAGTCGCCGCACAACGCACCGCCGACGCGATCACCGCGACGGGTGCGAAGGCCACCGCGATCCGTTGCGACGTCTCACGATTCGATGACGTCAGCGCTCTGGCCGCGCAGGCACAGGAGTGGTTTCAAGCGCCGCCCACGCTGGTGATCAACAATGCCGGCGTCGGCGCCGGCGGCGCGGCCATCGGCGACGTGCCGCTCGACGACTGGGTTTCGACACTGGGCGTCAACCTGTGGGGGCCCATCCACGGCTGCCACGTGTTCACCCCGATCCTGCGCGAGGCCGGACCCGCGCCGAGGGGCATCATCAACGTCGCCTCCGCGGCGGCGTTCGGCGCGGCACCCGGCATGGCCGCCTACAACGTCGGCAAGGCCGGCGTGGTCTCGCTGTCGGAGACGCTCGCGGCCGAATTGTCCGGCACCGGCATCAACGTCACCGTGCTGTGCCCGACGTTCGTCAGGACCAACATCGTCGACGCCGGAGTCGAATCCGGCCGCATCACCGCCAAATCCAGCGAGCTGGCCAACAAACTGATGCGCTGGGCCGGGTTCTCGCCGGACAAGGTGGCCCGCGTCTGCCTCGACGCCCTCGACCGCGGCGAGCTGTACTGCATGCCGCAGCTCGACGCCAAGATCGGCTGGAACATCAAACGCCTGGCCCCGCAGGCGTATACGCGCACGGTGGGCCTGGCATCCCGGGTCAACCTGCCCTGATCAACCTGCCCTGATCAACCAACGGAAAGGGGGCCTGCGGTGGCCATCGACATGGAAGTCATGCTCGCCAAGATCAAGGACCGACAATGGGCGCTCGCCGACATCGACTGGGATGCGCCCGGCGCCGAAATGATCAGTGATGAACAGCGGCCACAGCTCAAGGCGTTCATGGCCGACCTGTGCTGGATCGAGAACATCGGCGCCAGGGGCTTCGCGGCGCTGGCGAAGAAGGCACCCACACCGACCATCGCCGAGATCTACCGCTACTTCCACGCCGAGGAGCAGCGCCACGCCAACGCTGAACTGGCGCTGATGAAGCGCTGGGGGATGCTCACCGACGGTGAGATCCCCGAGCCGAACGTGAACATCCGGCTGGCGATCGACTGGTTGGACCGCTGGGCCGACGACATGCCGCTGTCTCTGCTCGGCACCGTCATTCCGATGCTCGAAGTCGCACTGGACGGCGCCCTGTTGAAATTCCTGCTCGACGAGGTGCACGACCCCATTTGCCACCAGGTCTTCGAGAAGATCAACAATGACGAATCACGCCATCTGGTCGTCGATTTCGAAGTTCTCGACATGATCGGCAACGCGAAGATCCGACGGTTGCTGATCGACTTCGTCGGTCACAATGCCACGCCGGGTCTCATCATCGGTGCGATCACGGGCGCACCGCTGATCAACAGGATCCGCAACGAGATCACCGCCATGGGTATGGAGCCGGAGCGGCTTTACCGGGCGGTGAAGCGATTCAAGGAGCTTGGCGATCGCGGCGAACGCACCAGGCGGGTACCGACTTATCGTTTCCTGAGGCGCTACGCCGGAGTGGTCACAAATCCACGCCACCCGTATCACCTGCTGGCGAATTCGATGGTGTGGCTTTCCGACCGATACCCGCGGCCCCTGCTTCCGTCGGTACCGACCTGGGTTCAAGAACTCACCCACGAACCGGCGGCGTGAGCATGGCGAACAACAACGTTGCCCATGCGGCGCTGATCATCGGCGCCGGCTTCACCGGCCTCGGGGCGGCAATTCGGTTGCGGGAGGCCGGCGTTGACGACATCGTGGTGCTCGAGCGCGCCGATCGGGTCGGCGGAACCTGGCGCGACACCACGTATCCCGGCGCCAGCTGCGACGTCCCCTCGCTGCTGTATTCGTACTCCTTCGTCAAGAACCCGACGTGGTCGCGCACGTACTCGCCGGCCCCGGAGATCTGCCGGCACCTCGAGGAGATGGCGACCAGGTTCGACGTCCGCCGCCACATCCGGTTCGGGCATGAGGTCAAGGACCTGACGTTCGACGAGGACGCCGGTGTGTGGACCGCGACGACCAAGAACCGCAAGAGGTTTCGCGCCCGCACCGTCGTGCTGGCCTCCGGCCCGCTGTCCGACGTCAGCTTCCCCGACATCCGCGGGCTGGACAGCTATGCGGGGCACAAGATCCACAGCGCCCGCTGGGATCACGACTACGACCTCACCGGGAAGCGCGTCGCCGTCATCGGCACCGGCGCCAGCGCCATCCAGATCATCCCGGAACTGGTCAAGCGGGCCGGGTTCGTCAAGGTGTTCCAGCGCACGCCGTGCTGGGTGCTGCCCCGCGTGGACACCGCCACCCCGCCCGCGGTGCAGGCCCTTTTCGCGAAAGTCCCTGCCACCCAACAGCTTGCGCGCCAGGCGCTGTTCTGGGGACACGAGGCCAGCGCCACCGCGCTGGTGTGGGACACCCCGCTGACGTCGCTGGTCGCCCGGCTGGGGCGGGCGCACCTGCGCTCGCAGGTCAAGGACCCGTGGCTGCGCCGGCAGCTGACGCCCGACTTCCGGCCCGGCTGCAAGCGCATGCTGGTTTCCAGCGACTACTACCCCGCGCTGCAGCGCGACAACTGCAAGCTCATCGACTGGCCGATCGCGACGCTGAGCCCGGCGGGCATCCGCACCAGCGACGGAATCGAGCACCACCTCGACTGCATCGTGTTCGCCACCGGCTACGACGTGCACTTGACGGGCCCACCCTTCCCCGTGACCGGACTGGGTGGGCGAGAACTGGCCGCCGAATGGACCGGCGGAGCCCAGGCCTACAAGAGCATCAACGCCCACGGCTACCCGAACCTGTTTTTCATGACCGGACCCAACTCCGGGCCCGGCCACAACTCGCTGCTCGTCTACATCGAGGGCCAGCTCGACTACGCGGTGCGCGGCATCACCACGATCCTCGACAACAACCTGCGCTACCTCGACGTGCGCGAGGACGTCCAGCGGCGCCACAACGAGAGCATCCAGCACCGGCTCACCAAGACGACGTGGATGTCCGGCTGCCGCAGTTGGTACCTCACGAAGGACGGGTACAACGGGTCCATGTACCCCGGCTTCGCGACGCAGTACCTTCGCCAGATGAGGGATTTCCGCTACGACGACTACGTGGCGGTGGCCCGCCATGCCCAGACCCATGCCGTCTCGTCCGCCTGAACCCGGCACGATCGCCAGCGTGCTGCACAACGTGCGGCGCGCGCCGAAGCGGGTGCGCCGCCAATCGCGCGATTTCATCGAGACCGCGGTGGCACAGCTTTTCGACGCGGCGGTCCGCCACCCGCAGGGTCTCGGGGGCTCCGGTGAGTACCGCATCGACGACCTGGCCCGGCTGGCCGGCACCACCACCCGCAACATCCGGGTCTACCGCGACCGCGGGCTGCTGCCGCCGCCGCTGCGCGTCGGCCGCATCGCGTTGTTCAACGACACCCACCTGACCCGGCTGCGGCTGATCACCTCGATGCTGGATCGCGGGTACAACATTGCGCACGTGCGCGAAATGCTCAGCGCATGGGAGCAAGGCAAGAACCTCGGCGACGTGCTGGGGCTGGAGACGGCCATCGTGGGCACCTGGACCACCGAGAAGCCGGAGACCATGGCGCTCGCCGACGCCAAGCGCCTGGTCGGCGACCCGCGCGCGTTCGAGCGGTTGGTCGCGCTCGAGGTGATCCGGGTCGACGGGGCGAGCGCGACCGTCACTCGGCCCAAGCTTATCGAGGCGTTCAACGAAATCGGCGGCTACGGTGTCGAATTGGACAAGCTCATCGACCTGCACGAGCAGATCGTGCCCGAGATCGACAAGATCAGCGACATGCTGGTGCGCGCCGGCGCCGAACACGTCATCGACCGCATCAAGCCCGGGGAGCCGTTGCCGCCGGATGCCGAGATCGCCGAGCTGATCACCATGTTGGTGCGGTTCCGCACGCAGGCCGTGGCGACGGTCACGGCCACCCTCGCATCGTCGATCGAATCGAACATCGAGTCACTCGTCAGCCGCATCCTCGCCGACTACCTGCAGCAGTCCCCGGAAAGCGGGGCTATCGCCCGCTGAGCGTCAGCGTCCCTTGGGTTTTCAGCACCGTGTCCGCGGTGATCTTCTCGGCCATGCGAGCCTCACGCTCGAGGTAGCGCTGCTTGGATTCGTCGAATTTGTCGCTGGCCGCCTCGAGTTCCTTGACCAGCACGGCGAGGTCGTCGCGCATCCGCGCGGCCTCGCCGGTGAAGTCTTCGCGTTCGAAGATGCGCCACTTCCTCAGCACCGGCATGACGACCTCGTCGAGGTGGATGCGTGGGTCGTAGACACCGCCAACCGCGATGATCACGGCCTTGCGCCGAAATTCCGGCACCGTGAACCCGGGCATCTTGAAATTGCGCAGGATTCGGTGCACCGAGCGCATTGCCTGGTCGGGCGCGATGTCCAGCCCGGCGGCGCTGACGTCCCGATAGAAGATCATGTGCAGGTTCTCGTCGTGCGACACCCTGGCCATCAACTGTTCTGCGATCGGGTCGGCAGCGGCTTTGCCGGTGTTGCGGTGCGCGACGCGGGTGGCCAATTCCTGAAAGGACACGTACATGACCGAGTCGAACAGACTCTCGGCGAACATGTCGCCCTGATGATTCTGGCCCGGGCTGAAGCCTCGAGTCATTTGCTCCATCCGCAGCTTTTCCAGCTCGACCGGGTCAACCGCGCGCGTGACCACCAGGTAATCCCGCAGCGCGGTGCTGTGCCTGTTCTCCTCGGCGGTCCAGCGATTCACCCACTGACCCCACGGGCCGTCCATGGTGAAGTTCATCGCGATCTCGCGGTGATATGACGGCAGGTTGTCCTCCGTCAACAGGTTTTGCACCATCGCCACTTGCGCCACGTCGGAGAGTTGGCTCTGCCCGGGCTCCCAGTCCCGACCGTCCAGCGCATAGAAGTTTTCGCCGTCCGACCACGGCACGTAGTCGTGTGGGCTCCACTCCTTGAACAGCGACAAATGGCGGTTGAGCAGCTGCTCGACCACGGGTTCAAGTTCGTGCAAGAGCTGTACGTCGGTCAAGCCGTCGGACACGGACCCTCCCAGTTATGTGTGTCATCCAGTAACACCAAGATCGCACGCTGGGAATACCACAACTAGGGCCTAAAGTCCCACGGCAACAACGGCTCCTGGGCGGCAGCTATTGCCGTTCGATCAGGTACGGCGCGAGGGTCGACAGCTTTTCGCAGGTCTCCTCGAATTCGCGCTCGGATTCGGACTCCTCGATGATTCCGGCGCCGGCCCGCAGCCAGGTCTCCCCATCGCATTCGTAAGCCGCGCGCAGCGTCAGCGCCGCGTCCAGGCCGCCGTCCGCCGAAACCATCACGACCGCACCGGAATACAGCCCGCGCGGGCCTTCGTCGAGGCGCAGAATGGCCTCGACCCCGGCCGCCTTCGGGATGCCCGACGCCGTGACCGCCGGGAACAGCGCTTCCAGCGCGTCCATCCGGTCGCTCGAGGGGTCCAGCCGCCCGGTGACCGTGGAACCCAGGTGCTGCACGCTCCCCCGCTCCCGCACCGTCATGAAGTCGGCGACCACCGCGGTGCCCGGTTCGGCGATCTCGGTCATCTCCTGCAGCGAGCTGCGCACCGAAATGGCATGCTCGACAATCTCTTTGGAGTTCGACTCGAGCTCGTCACGGGCCTGGCGATCACGCACCGCGCCACGGCCGAGCGCCCGCGTACCGGCCAGCGGCTCGGTCACCACGGCGCCGTCGCGGTGAACGGCGGCGACCAGTTCGGGGCTGTAGCCCACGGCGCGCATCCCGCCCAGGCGCAGCAAGAACGACCGCACCGGGGTGTTGTACCGGCGGCCCAGCCGGTAGGTGGACGGGAAGTCCACGGGGAACGGGACTTTGACGCAACGGGACAGGATCACCTTGTGGTACTTGCCCGACGCGATCTCCCGGACGGCGGCCGCCACCCTATCGCGGTAGCCGGACGGGTCGGGGGTCACGTCGACCGCGCGCGCGTCCGGCACGCCGCGCATGCCGTCGCCCAACAAGTCGCGCACCGCCTCGCGGTGGCCGGAGTCGGCGCCCTCGACGCGAACCTCCTCCGAGGTCACCACGATGCGGGTGGCGGGCCAAAACATCCGCGCCAACGGCGTTCGGGGCGCCAGCCGTTCCTGCAGCCCGTAGCGGTAGACACCGAATTCGAACGCGACCCAGCCGAAAAGCTGGTCGGTCTCGAGAAGCAGCCGGTCGATGGCCTCGCCCAGAACCGGTCCCGGCCGGCCGGACCATTGTTGCCGCTGAATCGCGCCGTCGCGGATGATGCGAAGCTCGTCGCTGTCCAGCTCGACCATCGCCTGCACGCCGCTGGCCAGCACCCACTGCCCGTCGTGCTCGTAGAGCAGGTACTCCTCGCCCAGTCGCTCGGGCAGCGCCGCGGCCAGCTCGGCCGCCAGGTCGGCCGGATGGATGCCGGAAGGCAACGGGATCGGCGGTGACGTGGAGCCTGCGGGACTCGTCTCGACGCTGACCTCGGTCACGGTTAGTAAATGTAGCCTAACCTATCTAAGCCCGCGCAACCGGGCGGCGACTACCCCAGCAGCGTGCGAACCACCGCGTCGGCCAGCAGCCGGCCGCGCGGGGTGAGCACCAGCCGGTCACCGTCGGACGACAGCAACCCGTCGGCCACCGCGGTCTCGGCGCGCCCGCATTCGGCCGCGCCCAGCCGATCCAGCGGAAGCCCGCGGCGCAGCCGGGTTTTCAACAGCACCTCCTCGGTGTGCAACGCGTCGCCGTCGAGCTGCTCGAAACCCGATACCGGCAGCGCGCCATCGGCCAGCGACTCCGCATAGGCGTTGGGGTGCTTGACGTTCCACCACCGCGTCCGCCCGACGTATCCGTGGGCCCCCGGCCCCGCGCCCCACCACTCGCCGCCGTCCCAGTAACCCAGGTTGTGGCGGCACTCGCCGCCCGGCCGGCACCAGTTGGACACCTCGTACCAGGCCAACCCGGCCGCCGACAGCCGCGCATCGACCAACTCGTAGCGGTGCGCCAGGACGTCGTCGTCGGGTGCGGCCAACTCCCCGCGCCGCACCCGTCGGGCCAGCGCGGTGCCCTCCTCGACGACGAGGGCGTAGGCCGACACGTGGTCGACGCCGGTCTCGACGGCCGTGTCGACCGAGCGCAGCAGGTCGTCGTCGGACTCCCCCGGGGTCCCGTAGATCAGATCGAGGCTGACGTGCTCGAAGCCGGCCGCCAGCGCCTCGCGGGCCGCGTCCGCCGACCGGTTCGGTGTGTGGATGCGTTCGAGGACTCCCAGCACCCGCGGCGCCACGGACTGCATGCCCAGCGACACTCGGGTGTAGCCCGCGTCACGGATGGCCGCGAAAAAATCCGGCCAGGCCGACTCCGGGTTGGCCTCGGTGGTGACCTCGGCGTCGGGCGCCAGGGCGAAGTGGTCGCGCACCATGCCCAGCAGCCTGGCCATGCGCTCGCCGCCCAGCAGCGACGGCGTCCCCCCGCCGACGAACACCGTGCTCACGGTCGGCCCGCCCAATCGCGCGGCCGCCATCTCGAGCTCGGCACCCAGGGCCGCCAGCCAGGCGTCGGGGTTGACTCCGCCCAGCTCGGCCGGGGTGTAGGTGTTGAAGTCGCAATAGCCGCAGCGGGTGATGCAGAACGGGACGTGCACGTACAACCCGAACGGCCGCCCGGGGCTGGGCTCGACGGCGGGCAGCACGGCCGGGGCCTCGCGAAGTGGCATGCCAAATACTCCCACGGCGGCGCCGGTGTGCGCGAATAACGGCTGGTCACGCCGGTAAACCCACGGAACCGTCCCCGAACCGCCGCCGAGTTCGGGTCACCGTGAGAAAAAATATGACCTGCTCGCAACCCACCTCCGAGTCCATGGCAGAATGGCAGCCGTGACCGCCAACCGCAGCCTGCGCATTGCCCTCGTGGCGCGGCGGCACATTGATCTCAAGCGTGTCTGCAGCTGTTGCTGTCTGTCTTGATCTCGTAGACCCGCCCCCTGTACCTCAGCGGCTGTCGGATCTGCGCCGCCGAAATAAACCGGTGAGTTGCGCTGTTTGACGCCACGGAAATCCGCTGACATCCGCGAAGGAGAAGTCCGGAATGACAACAGCCCCTCCCGCTGGCACTGAAAAGAAACCCCGCAACGAGGGCCAGTGGGCGCTGGGACATCGCGAGGCGCTGAACCCCAACGAAGAGATGAAGCAGGCCGGCGCCCCGCTCGATGTGCGGGGACGCATCGAAAACATCTACGCCGAGGGCGGATTCGACAGCATCGACAAGAGCGATCTGCGTGGGCGCTTCCGCTGGTGGGGCCTGTACACCCAGCGCGAGCAGGGCTACGACGGGTCGTTCACCGGCGACGAGAACGCCGAGTTGCTCGAGGCCAAGTACTTCATGATGCGGGTGCGCTGCGACGGCGGCGCGCTGTCGACGGCGGCGCTGCGCACCGTGGGTCAGATTTCCGCCGAATTCGGCCGCGACACCGCCGACATCACCGACCGGCAGAACGTGCAGATCCACTGGGTCGAGGTGGAAAACGTCCCGGAAATCTGGCGGCGGCTGGACGAGGTCGGCCTGCAGACCGCCGAGGCGTGCGGCGACTGCCCGCGTGTGGTCCTGGGCTCGCCGCTGGCCGGTGAGTCGCTCGACGAGGTGCTCGACCCCACCTGGGCGCTCGACGAGATCGTGCGCCGCTACATCGGCAAGCCGGACTTCGCCGACCTGCCCCGCAAGTACAAGACCGCCATCTCCGGCCTGCAGGATGTCGCGCACGAGATCAACGACATCGCGTTCATCGGCGTCGATCACCCCGAGCACGGCCCGGGCCTGGACCTGTGGGTGGGCGGCGGCCTGTCGACCAACCCGATGCTGGCCCAGCGCGTCGGCGCCTGGGTGCCGCTGGAGGAGGTGCCCGAGGTATGGGTGGCGGTGACGTCGATCTTCCGCGACTACGGCTACCGGCGGTTGCGGTCCAAGGCGCGGCTGAAGTTTTTGATCAAGGACTGGGGCATCGAGAAGTTCAGGCAAGTTCTCGAAACCGAGTACCTGAAGCGCCCGCTGATCGACGGGCCCGCCCCCGAGCCGGTCAAGCACCCGATCGACCACGTCGGGGTGCAGCGGCTGAAGAACGGGCTGAACGCCCTCGGGGTCGCCCCGATCGCCGGGCGGGTGTCGGGGACCATCCTGTCGGCAGTGGCCGATCTGGCCGAGCGGGCCGGTTCGAACCGGGTCCGGTTCACCCCGTACCAAAAGCTGATCATCCTCGACGTCCCCGACGACAAGCTCGACGAGCTGACCGCCGGTGTGGAGGCGCTGGGTCTGCAGTCCCGCCCGTCGCATTGGCGACGAAACCTCATGGCGTGCACCGGGATCGAGTTCTGCAAGTTGTCCTTCGCCGAAACCCGCGGCCGGGCACAGGATTTGGTGCCCGAGCTGGAGCGCCGGCTCGAGGACATCAACTCCCAGCTGGACGTGCCGGTCACGGTGAACATCAACGGCTGCCCGAACTCGTGTGCGCGAATTCAGGTCGCCGACATCGGGTTCAAAGGCCAGATGGTCGACGACGGCGCGGGTGGCTCGGTCGAGGGCTTCCAGGTGCATCTGGGCGGCAGCCTGGGCCTCGACAGCGGTTTCGGCCGAAAGCTGCGCCAGCACAAGGTGACCAGCGACGAGCTGGGCGACTACATCGATCGGGTGGTACGGAATTTCGTCAAGCACCGCAACGAGGGTGAGCGATTCGCGCAGTGGGTCGTTCGCGCCGAGGAAGGCGACTTGCGATGAGCGGAGAAGCGACGAGGCCGACCGAGGCCGAACTGCGCGAGTTGGCCGCCAAGGGCGCCGCGGAGCTCGACGGCGCCAGCGCCACCGAAATGCTGCGTTGGGCCGACGACAACTTCGGCGGCGTCAACGGCCCGCGTGGCTGGGCGACGTGCAACTACGTCGTGGCGTCCAGCATGCAAGAGGCCGTGCTGATCGACCTGGCCGCCAAGGTGCGGCCCGGGGTGCCGGTGATGTTCCTGGACACCGGCTACCACTTCGTGGAGACGATCGGCACCCGCGACGCGATCGAATCGGTCTACGACATCCGGGTGGTGAACGTCACGCCCGAGCACACCGTGGCCGAGCAGGATCGGCTGCTGGGCAAGGACCTGTTCGCGCGCGACCCCGGCGAGTGCTGCCGGCTGCGCAAGGTCGAACCGCTGGGCAGGGCGCTGCGCGGCTACTCGGCGTGGGTGACGGGCCTGCGCAGAAGCGACGCACCGACGCGGGCCAACGCCCCGCTGGTCACCTTCGACGAGGGCTACAAGCTGGTGAAAATCAACCCGCTCGCGACGTGGACCGACGACGACATGCAAAACTACATCGACGAGCACGACGTGCTGGTCAATCCCCTTGTCTACGACGGTTATCCGTCGATCGGCTGCGCTCCCTGCACGGCCAAGCCGGCCGAAGGCGCCGACCCGCGCAGCGGCCGCTGGCAGGGCATGTCCAAGACGGAATGCGGGTTGCACGCGTCGTGACTGCCCTCGTGCTGACCGCGCACGGCAGCAAGGATCCCCGGTCGGCCGCCAACGCGCGGGCCGTCGCGCACCGGATCGTTCGCATGCGCCCCGGCCTGGACGTGCGGCTGGCGTTTTGCGAGCTGAACACCCCGAGTCTGGCCGACGTGCTCGAACCGGGCGCGGTGGTGACCCCGCTGTTGTTGGCCGACGCGTACCACGCCCGCATCGACATCCCGCGTCAGATCGCGGGTTTCGCGGGCGTGCGCCAGGCGCCCGTGCTGGGCGAGGACGCCCGCCTGATCTCGCTGCTGCGCCGGCGGGTCACCATGTTGGGCGCTTCGCGGCTCGACGACGGGCTCGGCGTGCTGGTGGCCGCGATCGGGTCGTCCGACCCACAGGCCAATGCGCGCACCGCGGCCGTCGCGCCGCGGCTGTTGGCGGGGACCCGATGGCATTCTGCGACAACGGCATTGGTGACGCGACCGGAACCGTCGCTGGCCGAAGCCGCCGACCTGCTGCGCCGCCGCGGCGCCCGGCGGGTGGTCATCGCGCCGTGGTTTTTGGCGCCGGGCCGGCTGCCCGACCGGGTGCAACATTTCGCCGACGACGCCGGCATCGCGATGGCCGCACCGCTGGGCTCGCACCCGCTGGTGGCCGAGACGGTGCTGGATCGCTTCGATCAGGTGCTGGCCGGGCGTATCGCGGCCTGAGCCGCCGTTAGCTCACGCCGACGTCAGCGTGCTGGTGTCGGTGGTTGCGCCGCCGACTTCGCCGTCGCGCGCGCCGGCCACGCCGTCGGGCAGGGGCGGCACCCGGGTGGCCCGCACGTAGACGGTGTCGCCGTCGGCAAGCGCGAGCGCCTCGGCGTCGCCGCGGGTGATCTGGGCGATGAACGAGCTTCCGGTCGCGGCGCTGGTCAACTCGACGCGCACCTCGAAACCCAGCGCCACCACCCGGTCGACGGTGGCGCGCACGACGCCGATCGATTCGGCGGTGCCGTCCCCGCCGGCGATCGCCATGTCGGGTCTGCGGCCGACCCGGATGTCGTGCGGACGCACCAACGCGCCATTGAGTTCGGACACCGCACCCAGAAACGACATGACGAACGCGCTCGCGGGGGCGTCGTACACGTCGCTCGGGGAGCCGACCTGCTCGATGCGGCCCTTGTTCAGCACGGCGATCCGGTCGGCGACATCGAGCGCCTCCGCCTGATCGTGGGTCACCAGCACCGTGGTGACGTGCACATCGTCGTGCAGGCGCCGCAACCACGTGCGCAGGTCCTCGCGGACCTTGGCGTCCAGCGCGCCGAACGGCTCGTCCAGCAGCAGCACCTGCGGGTCGACGGCCAGCGCGCGGGCCAGCGCCATGCGCTGCCGCTGCCCGCCGGAAAGCTGGTTGGGATAGCGGGTTTGAAAGCCGCTCAGGCCCACCACCTCGAGCAGGTTGTCGACCTTCTCCTTGATCTCCGCCTTGGACCGCTTGCGAATCTTCAACCCGTACGCGACGTTGTCGCGCACGGTCAGGTGCTTGAACGCCGCATAGTGCTGGAACACGAACCCGATACCGCGCCGCTGCGGCGGCACCCCCGTCACATCGCGGCCGTTGATCGTGACGGTGCCGCTGTCGGGATGGTCGAGACCGGCGATGGCCCGCAACAGGGTCGACTTGCCCGAACCGCTGGGGCCCAACAGCGCCGTCAGCGACCCCTTCGGTACGACGAAGTCCACGTGGTCCAGCGCGACGAAGTCGCCGTAGTGCTTGTACGCGTCGCGCACGATGATCGCGAGATCGCCGCGCGGGGCTTCGGTATCTCTCATAAAAAATCTCCTTGCCGGGCCTATTTGGTCGCTCGTGCCCGGCGGGCGTCGAGAACCACCTGGAAGATCAGGACCAACACGGCCACTCCCATCAGCAGCGTCGACAGCGCGTAGGCGCCGTACTCCGCCCCGCGGTTGTAGCGGTCCGAGACAAGCAATGTCAGCGTTTGCGACTGTCCCGGAAGGTTGGACGAGACGATGAGCACCGCGCCGTATTCGCCGAGGGTACGCGCGATGGTCAGCACGATGCCGTAGGTCAGCCCCCACCGGATGGACGGCAACGTGATCCGCCAAAACGTCTGCCACCAGCCCGAACCCAGCGTCGCCGCCGCTTCCTCCTGGTCGGTGCCCAGCTCGTGCAGCACCGGCTCCACCTCGCGCACCACAAACGGCAGGGTGACGAAGATGCTGGCCAGCACGATCCCGGGCAGCCCGAAGATGACCTTGAGCCCGAGGTCTCGTTCGACAAAACCCAGGGCGCCGCCCGATCCCCAGAGCAGGATCAGGGCCACGCCCACGATGATCGGCGACACGGCGAACGGCAGGTCGATGATCGCCTGCAGCACGCCTTTACCGCGAAACCGGTTGCGCGCCAACACCAACGCGGTGGGGATACCGAAAGCCACGTTGAGCGGCACGACGATGGCCACCACCAGCAGCGACAGGTTCAGCGCCGATACCGCCGCCGGGGTGCTGATCCAGTCGAAGAACTGGCCCAACCCGGGCCGGAAGGTGCGCCAGAGGATCAGCGCCACCGGGATGACCAGCAGCGCAAAGACATAGGCGAGCGCGGTGAACCTGAGCAGATAGCGGACGCGGGACGACGACGTCATGCGCCCAGCTCCCCGCGCTTGGCCGCACGGCCACCCACGACCCGCAAGATCAGCAACACGAGGAACGAAATGGCGAGCAGCACAATGGATATGGCGGCTGCGCCGGTGCGGTCGTCATTCTCGATCAGCGTCCGTATCCACTGCGACGACACCTCGGTCTTGCCGGGCACCGCGCCGCCGATCAGCACCACCGACCCGAACTCCCCGATCGCCCGCGAGAACGCCAGCCCCGCACCGGATAACAACGCGGGCGTCAGCGACGGCAGCACGACCGAAGTGAAGATCTTCGGGCCATTGGCGCCCAGCGACGCCGCCGCCTCCTCGGTCTCCCTGTCGATTTCGAGCAGCACCGGCTGAACGGCGCGCACCACGAACGGCAGCGTGACGAAGGCCAGCGCCACCGCGACACCCCACGGGGTGTGCTGCAGGTGCAGACCCACCGGACTGTTGCTGCCGTACAGGGCCAGCATCACCAGGCTGGCCACGATGGTCGGCAGCGCGAACGGCAGGTCGATGATCGCGTCGACGAGCCGTTTGCCGACGAAGTCGTCGCGCACCAGCACCCACGCGATCAGCAGGCCGAACACCAGGTTGACGACCGTGACGCCCGCGGCGATGGTCAGCGTGACCCGGAAGGACTCGAGCGCGGCGTTCGAGGTGACGGCGAGCCAAAACGCGTGCCAGCCGCCGGCGGCAGCCTGCCACGCGATGGCGGCCAGCGGGAGCAGCACGATCACCGAAAGCCACAGCGTCGCAACGCCGAGCCGCAGCGGCGTGCCGCCGGATCCGCGCGCCCGCCAGGCGAGGGCCTGGTGCGCGTCACTGTCGAGCTCGGGCCCGATCGCCTCCGGGTCGGGGATAATCGTCTCGGTCATCCGGTGGCCTGCGTGTAGATCTTGGTGATGCTGCCGTTGCTCTTGTCGAAAAGCTGCGGATCCGTTGTCCCCCAACCGCCGAGGTCGGCGATCGTCCAGAGTTTGACGGGCACCGGGTATAGATCGCGGAAGTCGGCGGCGACGGCCGGATCGACCGGCCGGAAGCCGGCCTGCGCCCACACCTTCTGCGCCGCCGCGGTGTATTGAAAGTTCTTGAACGCGACCGCGGCATCCAGGTGGCCGCTCGTGGTCACCACCGCCACCGGGTTTTCGATCTTGAAGGTCTGCGGCGGGTTGACGTGCTCGACGGCTTTGCCGGCCCGCTCGGTGGCTATGGCCTCGTTCTCGTAGCTGATCAATACGTCGCCGCTGCCCTGGACGAAGACGTCGGTGGCCTCCCGCCCCGACCCGGGACGCAGTTTGACGTGTTGGGTGACCAACTTGGCGATGAAGTCGACCCCGGCCGCAGCGTTGCCGCCGCCCTGGCTCTTGACGGCGTAGGGGGCGAGCAGGTTCCACTTGGCCGACCCCGAACTCAGCGGGCTGGGCGTGACCACCTCGACGCCGGGGCGCAACAGGTCGTCCCAGTCTTTGATGTTCTTCGGATTGCCCTTGCGTACCACCAGCGTCACCACCGACCCGAACGGGATTCCCTTGGTGGCGTCGGTGTTCCAGTCCTTGGAGACTTTGTTGGCCTTGATCAATCGGGCGATGTCCGGCTCGACGGAAAAGTTCACCACGTCGGCCGGTTTGCCGTCGACGACACCGCGGGACTGATCGCCCGATGCGCCGTACGAGGTGATCACCTGCACGCCCCTGCCCTCCTCGGAGGCGTTGAACGCGGGAATCACCTTGCTCCACCCCGGTTCTGGGACCGAGTAGGCGACCAGGGTGATGCTGGTGTGTGCGTTGGCCGGCCCGCCCCCGCCGACGATGTCGCTGGGGCCGCCCTGGCACGCGGCGACCACACCGACCGTCAGGGCGAGCGCCGCGGCGCACCGGGCGGGCCGCCACCGCGATGCGCTGCCGATGTCGTCGGGCATTGGTGGCCTTTCGGTGCGGATTCAGGACTTTGGGAACTGGTTAATCCGTGGCCGCGAACCAGGCGGGAAAGGCGCCTACAACTTCAGGAGAATTCACTGCTCCACACCGGGTCGCGCACGGGGTTGGGAGTCAGCGACAACAGTGCACGAGGGCAACGCATTCGAGAACACCTGATGCCGCGCGCATGTGGCGAAGCCTAACAGCTATTCGCCGGGCCGCCACCGGACTGCCAGGCCTCAGCGAGTCAGCAACCACGCGACGATCACCAGCACGACGAGCGCGATCAGAATCAGCGTCACCTGTGAGCGGGGCATACCGGCTACCGGGGCGCCCCATCGGCGTGCCGGATGCGGCGCATCGCGCTGATGCTCCAGCCGAGCAGTCCGTCGAGCACCGCCGCGGCGACGGAGGCCACCGCCAAGACGACAGGCATCACGATCAGGGCCTGCAGCACGAACGGCAGGCCGGAAAGCCACAGCTCGTTGCCGTCCCACCAATTCAGGAACCCGCTCACCCGGCTCACAGTATTCGTCGCGGCCGCCGAAGCCCAATGCGCCAGGATCCGCGCCGGCGGTAGAAGTCACGGTGAGGCAAAAGCAGGCCGGCATCCGGCCGCGACATCCTGGGCAAAAAATGGACGCGGAGCACGTCGAGAGTCGATGATGTCGGCATGGTCCTGCACGCCGAGCCCGCCGACGGCGCCCCCGAGGAGGCGTTTCGGCCAGCGGCCGGAACGCCCCTGCCGTCGCCGATCGATTTCAACGCGCCCGAGCCGCTCACGACCAGCGGGACGATGCGGAACCCCTTCCCGCCGATCGCCGACTACGCGTTCCTATCCGACTGGGAGACGACGTGCCTGATCTCCCCTGCGGGTTCGGTGGAATGGCTGTGTGTGCCCCGGCCCGACTCCCCGAGCGTGTTCGGCGCGATCCTCGACCGCAGCGCGGGCCATTTCCGGCTGGGGCCCTACGGCGTCTCGGTGCCCTCGGCCCGTCGGTATCTGCCGGGCAGCCTGATCATGGAAACCACGTGGCAGACCCACACCGGGTGGCTGATCGTGCGCGACGCGCTGGTGATGGGCAAGTGGCACGACATCGAGCGCCGGTCGCGGACCCACCGTCGCACCCCGATGGACTGGGACGCCGAGCACATCCTGCTGCGCACGGTGCGCTGCGTCAGCGGCACCGTCGAGCTGATGATGAGCTGCGAGCCGGCCTTCGACTACCACCGCACCGGGGTCACCTGGGAATACTCGGCCAACGCCTACGGCGAGGCCATCGCGCGCGCCAGCAAGCAGCCCGACGCCCACCCGACGCTGCGGCTGACCACCAACCTGCGCATCGGCCTGGAGGGCCGCGAGGCGCGCGCCCGCACCCGGATGAAGGAGGGCGACGACATCTTCGTCGCCCTGAGCTGGACCAAGCACCCGGCGCCGCAGACCTACGAAGAGGCCGCCGACAAGATGTGGCAGACCACCGAGTGCTGGCGGCAGTGGATCAACATCGGCAACTTCCCCGACCACCCGTGGCGGGCGTACCTGCAGCGCAGCGCGCTGACGCTGAAGGGGCTCACGTATTCACCCACCGGCGCGCTGCTGGCGGCCAGCACCACCTCGCTGCCGGAAACGCCGCAGGGCGAGCGCAATTGGGACTACCGCTATGCGTGGGTCCGCGACTCGACGTTCGCGCTGTGGGGCCTGTACACGCTGGGGCTCGACCGCGAGGCCGACGACTTCTTCGCCTTCATCGCCGATGTCTCGGGGGCCAACAGCAACGAGCGGCATCCGCTGCAGGTGATGTATGGCGTCGGCGGCGAGCGCAGCCTGGTCGAAGACGACTTGCACCACCTGTCCGGCTACGACCACGCCCGGCCGGTGCGCATCGGCAACGGCGCCTACGACCAGGTTCAGCACGACATCTGGGGCTCGATCCTGGACTCGTTCTACCTGCACGCCAAGTCGCGCGAGCAGATCCCCGAAACCCTGTGGCCGGTCCTGAAGAAACAGGTGGAAGAGGCGATCAAGCACTGGCGCGAGCCCGACCGCGGGATCTGGGAGGTGCGCGGGGAGCCGCAGCACTTCACGTCGTCGAAGGTGATGTGCTGGGTGGCACTCGACCGCGGATCCAAGCTCGCCGAGCGGCAGGGCGAGCGCAGCTACGCCCAGCAGTGGCGGGCCATCGCCGAGGAGATCAAGGACGACATCCTCAAGCACGGCGTGGACTCCCGGGGCGTGTTCACCCAGCGCTACGGCAGCGACGCGCTGGACGCCTCGCTGCTGCTGGTGGTGCTGACCCGCTTTTTGCCCCCCGACGACGCGCGCGTGCGCAACACCGTGCTGGCGATCGCCAACGAGCTCACCGAGGAAGGCCTGGTGCTGCGCTACCGGGTCGAGGAGACCGACGACGGGCTGTCCGGCGAGGAGGGCACGTTCACGATCTGCTCGTTCTGGCTGGTGTCCGCGCTGGTGGAGATCGGCGAGGTGGCGCGGGCCAAGCGGCTGTGCGAGCGGTTGCTGTCGTACGCCAGCCCGCTGCATCTCTACGCTGAGGAGATCGAGCCGCGCACGGGCCGGCACCTGGGCAATTTCCCGCAGGCGTTCACCCACCTGGCGTTGATCAACGCGGTGGTCCACGTGATCCGCGCCGAGGAGGAGGCCGACAGCACCGGAGGTTTCCAGCCCGCCAACGCCCCGATGTAGGCGCGGGTTCAGCGGCGCGTCAGATCAGCGCATCGGCCTTCTCCAACATGGCGCCGGCGACGTCGGTGGCGCTGTTGTCGATCGCGTGGGACTGGCCCCGCACTTTCGACGGGCTGAACACGTCGACCTCCACCTCGACCAAGCAGTTATTCCGCACCCCGACGGCGCGCAGCGTCCGGATGGCGTCGGGATCCGGAGCGGGGTCCGACTTGGAAGTCGTCCAGCCGATCGACACCGTCGCCGCCAGCACGGACGGGGACACCTGCACGTGGGAGATAGCACCCTTGAGCCGGAACACGCCGGCCGGCAGGGAGGTCGTCGCGCCGTCGCATTTCTGCCATTGCTGGGAAAACGCCGCGAACAGCGCGTTGGCGTCGGCGGCCGTGGGCAGGGTGACCGCCGCCTCCCGCACGCTCGTCACGGCCGCGGGCGTGGCGGTGTGCCGCCAGGTTTCCACCGCGATCTGCTGGACATCGGTGGACGGGTACGCGCTTTGCTGCAGCATCGCCGCGACGCCGAGGCAGCCGTCCGGCAGCGCCGTCCCGGCGTCCTGCAATTCCTCGGGGCCGCCGAACCGCGGCGGGAACCGGGGGTCAATCTCCAAGGGCTGCTTGACGATTCGGATCAACGCGGCGTCGTCCAGCAGCACGTGGTTGACGGTCTGTCGGGTGAGCGAGCGCGGTTTGGGGGTCGGCGCCGGTTGCGCCGCGCCGCCGACGGCCCCGGCGCAGCCGGCGGTCAGCATCGCCGCGAGCGCAACCACGGGAAACCCGCGGCTGCCCCGGCGCGACGATCGGCACCCCATGCTCATCCATTCCTTGGCCGTAACTTTTTGTTCACCGTGAGTTTAATTTTCCCCGGCGCGCGCGTCGATCCCCGGTGGCCGACTCTTGGGCGCCGGGTCAGCTCAGCGCGCTGACCTTGTCCATCATCGCGTGCGCGACGTCGATGGCGCTGGCGTCCACGGTGGCCGTCCCCGGGTCGGAGGAGCGGCGCTCACCGAAGAAGACCACCTGCACCTCGACGAGGCAGTTCAGCCGGACCCCGAGGGCGCGCGCCTGCGGGGTGGGCCGCAGGGCCGGCATGTTGGGCAGCACCGAGGTTGCGGTATTGGTCGCCGCGACAACGAGATTGGCGACGCGGACGTCGCTGATGGCGTTGGTCGTCGTGATCGGGCCGTTGCGTTCCGTGCTCGTGGTGCCCGCGCAGCGCTGCCATTGCTCGGAGAACTTCGCGAACAGCGCCTCGGCCTGCGCGGCCGTGGGCAGCGTGACCACACCCTCGATGACGCTGATCACCTGCGCGGGCTCGCCGTTGTTCCACCACGCCGCCGAGGCGACGTCCTTGACGTCGGCGGGCTGGTAGACGCTCTGCTGCAGCATCGCCGTCACGCCCAGGCAACCGTCCGGGGGCAGTGCCGTGTAGAGCTTCTCGGGGCCGCCGAACTCGGGCGGCTTGCGGGACACGAACGGCTGGCCGAGCATCCCCGACAGCGCGGGGCCGTCGAGCAGCACCTGTTTGACGGTCACCCCGGCGAGCGGCCGCGGCTTGAGGTTGGGCGCCGGCTTCGCGGTGCCGTCCACGACCGTGCCGCAACCCGCCGCCAACGCGGCCGTTACCATCGCCAACGCCGCCGCCAGACCACGTCTCCGCACGGCTACTTCTTACCCTTGTCCCCGCCGGAGTCGGTGGACAACGCGGCGACGAACGCCTCGTTGGGCACCTCGACCCGGCCGATGGTCTTCATCCGCTTCTTGCCTTCCTTCTGCTTTTCCAGAAGTTTGCGTTTGCGGGTGATGTCACCGCCGTAACACTTGGACAGCACATCCTTGCGGATCGCCCGGATGTTCTCGCGCGCAATGATCTTGGATCCAATTGCCGCCTGCACGGGCACCTCGAACTGCTGGCGCGGGATCAGCTCCTTGAGCTTGGTGGTCATCTTGTTGCCGTAGGCGTACGCCGAGTCCTTGTGCACGATCGCGCTGAACGCGTCGACGGCCTCGCCCTGCAGCAGGATGTCGACCTTGACCAGGTCGGCCTCCTGCTCGCCGGCCTCCTCGTAATCGAGGCTGGCGTAGCCGCGGGTGCGCGACTTCAGCGAATCGAAGAAGTCGAAGATGATCTCCCCGAGCGGCATGGTGTAGCGCAACTCCACCCGCTCCGGCGACAGGTAGTCCATGCCGCCGAGCTCGCCGCGCCGGGACTGGCACAGCTCCATGATGGTGCCGATGAACTCACTCGGCGCGATGATGGTCGTCTTCACCACGGGCTCGTAGACAGTGCCGATTTTGCCGTCCGGCCAGTCCGACGGGTTGGTCACCGTGGTCTCGGTGCCGTCCTCTTTCTCGACCCGGTAGACGACGTTCGGCGACGTCGAGATCAGGTCCAGGTCGAACTCGCGCTCGAGGCGCTCCCGGGTGATCTCCATGTGCAGCAGGCCCAGGAAGCCGCAGCGGAACCCGAAGCCCAGCGCCACCGACGTCTCGGGCTCGTAGGTCAGGGCGGCGTCGTTGAGCTGCAGCTTGTCCAGGGCGTCGCGCAGGTCCGGGTAGTCGCTGCCGTCGACGGGGTAGAGCCCCGAGTACACCATCGGCTTGGGCTCGCGGTAGCCCGTCAGCGCTTCCGCGGCGCCGTGACGTGCCGTCGTTACGGTGTCGCCGACCTTGGACTGGCGGACGTCCTTCACCCCGGTGATCAGATAGCCCACCTCACCCACCCCCAGGCCGTCGCTGGGCTTAGGTTCGGGCGAGACGATGCCGACCTCGAGCAGTTCATGGGTGGCGCCGGTGGACATCATCGCGATGCGCTCGCGCGGGGTGATCTTGCCGTCCACCACGCGCACGTAGGTCACCACGCCGCGGTAGATGTCGTAGACCGAGTCGAAGATCATCGCGCGGGTGGGCGCGTCGGCGTCGCCCTGCGGGGGCGGCACCTCCCGCACCACGTGATCGAGCAGGTCGGCGACGCCCTCGCCGGTCTTGCCTGACACCCGCAGCACGTCGCCGGGTTCGCAGCCGATGATGTGGGCGATCTCGCCGGCGTAACGGTCCGGGTCGGCCGCCGGCAGGTCGATCTTGTTGAGCACCGGGATGATGTGCAGGTCCCGGTCCAGCGCCAGGTACAGGTTGGCCAGGGTCTGGGCCTCGATGCCCTGGGCCGCGTCGACCAGCAGGATCGCGCCCTCACAGGCCTCCAGCGCGCGCGACACCTCGTAGGTGAAGTCGACGTGGCCCGGCGTGTCGATCAGGTGCAGGACGTAGTCGCGGTCTTCTACCTGCCACGGCAGCCGCACGTTCTGCGCCTTGATGGTGATCCCGCGCTCCCGCTCGATGTCCATCCGGTCGAGGTACTGGGCGCGCATCGACCGCTCGTCGACGACGCCGGTGAGCTGAAGCATCCGGTCGGCCAGCGTCGACTTGCCGTGGTCGATGTGAGCGATGATGCAGAAATTCCGAATCTGCGCCGGCGCGGTGAAGGTCTTGTCGGCGAAACTGCTGATGGGAATCTCCTGGTCGGCTGGGGTCCGGTGTGTGTCAAGGGTATCCGCGCGTAACGGCCCGGACACAATTGGCGCGTCTATGCTGCGAATATGGCCCCGGACAGGAAGTCGCCCGGAAAGTCACAGTGGAAGTCGTTTCAGCGGTTCGCGGAGAACCTGGTTTTCGATCGGGCTCCGCGGTTGGTGCGGCAGGTGCAGAACTCGCAGACCGTCCTGCGCGAGCTGCAGCACGCGGTGAAGATCACCGCGAACGTGATCGCCGCCGCCGCACCGCAACAACCGTCGGCGATCACTGCGGGCCGCCCGGTGACCAGCGCCAGCTTCCCCACCGCCCAGCGCGCCCGCAAACTCGTCTACGCGCCCGACCTCGACGGCCGCGCCGATCCCGGGGAGATCGTGTGGACATGGGTGGTCTACGAGGACGACCCGACGCGCGGTAAGGATCGCCCGGTCCTGGTGGTGGGGCGTGACCGCCGCGTGTTGCTGGGGCTGATGCTGTCCAGCCAGGAGCGCCACGCCGACGACCGGGACTGGGTCGGAATCGGTGCCGGCGCTTGGGATTACGAGGGCCGGGAAAGCTGGGTCCGGCTCGACCGGGTGCTCGACGTGCCCGAGGAGGGTATCCGCCGCGAGGGCGCGATCCTGGACCGCGAGCTCTTCGACGTGGTGGCCGCGCGGCTGCGCACCGAATACGCCTGGAGCTAGCCGCTTTTCGCCTTTCGCCGAGCGTGCCGCCACGGCGACTTTCGGCCGGCATTTCCGCCGTAGTCACACGTTCGGCGAAGTGGGGTTAGCCCTGCGTGATGTAGGAGTGCAGCTGCTGCTGCTCGGCCTCGAGTTCTTCCATCCGCGTCTTCACCACGTCGCCGATGCTGACGATGCCGATCAGCTTCTTGCCGTCGAGCACCGGCACGTGGCGCACCCGGTTCTTGGTCATCAGCACGCTCAGCGAGTCGACGGTGTCGGATTTCGTGCAGGTGGCGAGCGTGGCGGTCATGATCTTGGAGACCGGCCGGGACAGCACGCTGCCGCCGTGGGTGTGCAGCTGGCGCACGACGTCGCGCTCGGAGACGATCCCGACGACGCCCTCGTCGCCCACCACCACCATCGCGCCGATGTTTTGCTCGGCGAGCCCGGCGAGCAGCTCCTTGACGGTTGCATCGGGGTTGATCGTCACCACCGCCGCACCCTTGTTCCGCAAGACGTCCGCTATCCGCATCAAAGGCCTCCAGCCGGTTGTGATCCGCTTCACACCAGGCTACGGCTAACTCGCGCGGCGGGAAAGCCAACGCGAAAACCGGCAACCGTGGCCTCCCATACCCTCTGCCTCGCGGGCGAAACACGCGGCCGCGAATCACCGCGGCCCCCAGGCGCGGCTTGCAAAGATGGGGCCATGATCGAAATCACGTTGCTGGGCACCGGAAGCCCGATCCCCGACCCCAACCGTGCCGGGCCGTCGACCCTGGTGCGCGCCGGCGGCCAAGTGTTCCTGGTGGATTGCGGGCGCGGCGTGCTGCAGCGCGCCGCGGCGGTCGGGGTGGGCGCCGCCGGGTTGTCGGCGCTGCTGCTCACCCACCTGCACAGCGACCACATCGGCGACCTCGGCGACCTGCTGATCACGCGCTGGATCACCACCTTCGAGCCCGATCCCGCGCCGCTGCCGATCATCGGGCCGCCCGGGACCGCGGAGGTAGTGGAGGCGACGCTCAAGGCGTTCCGCCACGACATCGGCTACCGCATCGCCCATCACGCCGACCTGACCGCGCCGCCGGCGGTCGAGGTGCACGAGCACACCGACGGCCCGGTGTGGGACCGCGACGGCGTGTCGATCCGCGTGGCGCCGACCGATCACCGGCCGGTGACGCCGACCATCGGGTTCCGCGTCGAATCTCCGACGACGTCGGTGGTGCTGGCCGGCGACACGGTGCCCTGCGCCGGCCTGGACGAACTGGCAAGCGGCGCGGATGCGTTGGTGCACACCGTGATTCGCAAGGACATCGTGCTCAACATCCCGCAGCAGCGGCTGCAGGACATCTGCGACTACCACTCGTCAGTGGAGCAGGCGGCCGCGACCGCGGCCCGCGCGGGCGTGGGCACGCTGGTGATGACGCACTACGTGCCGGCGCTGGTGCCCGGGCAGGAGGAACAGTGGCGCGCGCTGGCCGCCTCGGAGTTCGGCGGGCGCATCGAACTCGGCGACGACCTACACCGGGTCGAGGTGCACGCGCGGCAGTAGCGCCCCGGCCGCCACCAGCCAGCCCAGGCCACAGACCCGCGCGATCGGCAGGATCATCCCGAGCCCGGGCCAGACCAGGACCAGCATCGTCAACTCCGCGAGGACGGCGGTCGCCAGTCCCGACCAGGCCAGCGGCCGCGGCAGCAATCCCGCGGCCAGGGCGGGCACCGCGATGCCCGCGATCAGGAGGCCCAGGGCGACGAGGTGCCCGGCGCCGCCGACCAGAAAGACCAGAAAGTACAGCGCCCGCACGGCGGTCGCGTCGGCGCCGACGTCCGGTCGCGACAGCGTCCAGCCCAGCAGCCCGGTCAGTCCCAGCGAGCCGGCGGCCAGCGTGCCCGCGGTCAGCGCGACCGCGGGCCCGGGCGCAACGACGCCGAGCCGCCGCAGCCGGGTGCTTGCGGTCGCGGCGTAGACGGCCAGGGGCACCGCCGACGCGAACGTCGCGGTGGCGATGACCTGCACAGCGACCGGGTGCGCGCGGACATACGCCGTGACCGCGGTGGCCGGCCCGTACGGCAACGGCGGCACGCCGCCCAGCGCGACCCCGGCGGCGATCCCCCCGAACAGCACGCCCACGCAGAGCGCGGCCAGCCACGCCAAGGGCCGCGCGTCCTTCATGGGTGAAACGATATGCCCGCGTTCCGGCAGGCCACACGCACCTTTTTTGGGAGAACACGCGGCCGGCTGATAACCTGGGCAGTCGCCATCGGGTGTGGGACGCCCCCCGAAAACCCCGCAGCACGGATTCGAAGAAGGAACTGACGCGTGGCCAACATCAAGTCGCAGCAGAAGCGCAACCGCACCAACGAGCGCGCCCGACTGCGCAACAAGGCGGTGAAGTCGTCGCTGCGTACCGCCGTGCGCGCGTTCCGCGAGGCCACCCACGCCGGCGACAAGGAGAAGGCCACCGAGCTGCTGGTGGCGACCAATCGCAAGCTGGACAAGGCGGCCAGCAAGGGCGTGATCCACAAGAACCAGGCGGCCAACAAGAAGTCGGCCCTGGCGCGGGCCCTCAACAAGATCTGAGCGCCCGCTTCACCGGCCGCGATCGGCGGCCAGCTCGGCCACCCGCCGGACCGCGGATTCCAGCGCGTAGTCCGCGTCGGCGACGGCCCCCTTCACGTTGGCGTTGAGGGCGGCCACGACCTTCATCGCCGTCGCGACCGTGTCACGCGACCAGCGCCGCGCCTGTTTCTGGGCCTTCTGCACACGCCACGGCGGCATCCCCAGCTGCGCGGCCAGGCGATACGGGTCCCCGGACAGCGGGCCCACCCGGCCGATGGCGTGCACGGCCTCCGCCAGCGCGTCGGCCAGCACCACCAGGGGCTCGCCCCGGATCATCGCCCAGCGCAGCGCCTCGGTGGCCCCGGCGATGTCGCCGGTGACCGCCTTGTCGGCGATGTCGAAGCCCTTCACCTCGGCCTTGCCGCTGTGATAGCGCCGCACCGCGGCGGCGTCGACCTCGCCGGCGGTGTCGGCGACCAGCTGTGAACACGCGGCGGCCAGCTCGCGCACGTCGGAGCCGACGGCGTCCAGCAGGGCGGTCACGGTTTCCTCGTCGACCTTGATCCGCAGCGCGCGGAACTCCTTGCGGATGAAGTCGATGCGCTCGCTGAGCTTGCCGATCCGCGCGCACGGATGCACCTCGGCGCCGAGCGACTGCAGCTCGGTGGGCAGCGCCTTGGCGCGCCCGCCGCCGGAGTGGACCACCACCAGGACCGTGCCCGCCGGGAGGTCGGCGGCGGCCGCGGCGATCACCGCGACCGCGTCCTTGCCCGCTTCGGCGGCCGCCTCCAGCACGACGATGCGCTCCTCGGCGAACAGCGACGGGCTCAGCAGTTCGGCGAGCTCGTAGGCGTCGACGTCGCCGGCGCGCATCCGGTTGATCGGGACGTCCGGGTTCTCCGCGCCCCCGGCCCGCTTGCGCGCCGCGCGCAGCACGTCGGCCACGGCCCGCTCGACCAGCAGCTCCTCGTCTCCCAGCACCAGGTGCAGCTGCGCCACGTCGCTCACCCCACGATGGTGTCACGTGGGTGCGACGAGACCGGACACAGACCACGCCACCTGGCACACCACGACGGCCACGGCGGCCAGGCCCGCCGACCGCCGAAACCAGCCCCACCGCCACAACAGAACCGCGGCCAGGGCGCCGGCCCCGACCGCCACCACCCCGGCCGTACCGGCGGGGACGGGCACCGTCGCCGCCGGTACGCCCGCGGACCACGTGGCCACGTGCAAGACCCACCACAGTTCCGGGCCGGTGAACCGGATCAACAGCTGCGCCCCGGCCGGCCACAGCATGCACAGCGCGGCCGCCGCGCTGCCCAGCACGGTGATCGGTGCGATCACGGGCGCCGCTGCGAGGTTGGCCGCCGCGGCCACCAGGCTGAGCCGGCCCGAGATCCCGGCCACCAACGGGGCGGTCACGGCATGCGCGGCGCAGGCGACGGCCACCGCGTCCGCCAGCGGTTTGGGGCACCCCCTGCCGACCAGGCCCCGCGACCAGCCCGGCGCGACGACGACCAGCGCGGCCGTCGCCAGCACCGACAGCGCGAAACCCACGTCGACGGCCAGGTGCGGGGCCAGCCCCAGCAACAACAGCACCGTGGCCGACAGCGCCGGAATCGCTTGGCGCCGGCGGGAGGACAGCATGCCGGTCAGCGCGATGGCGCCCATCACGGCGGCCCGCAGCACGCTGGGAGTCGGCTGCACCACGATGACGAACCCGACTAACGCCGCGGCGGCGAGCACAACCGCGGCGCGCGGGCCGATCAACCGCGCCGAAAACAGCACCGCCGCGCACACGATCGTGACGTTGGCGCCCGAGACCGCCATCAGGTGCGTCATGCCCGCGGCCCGAAAATCGCGGGCGGTCTCGCCGGTGACCGCCGAGGTGTCGCCGAGGACAAGGGCGGGCAGCATGGCGGCCTCGTCGGCGGGCAGGGCGTCGCGGACGGCGAGGGCGAAGCGGCCGCGCACCGCGTGGGCGGCCCGTTGCGCCGCGCCGGCGGTGCCCAGGACCGGGCGGCCGGACGCATTGAGCACCGCGACCGTCAGGTCACGGCGGGCCGGGCGGCTGATGCGCGCGGTGAACCGCACCGGTCGGCCCACCATCAGGTCGCCGAAATCCGGCGCCCGGGCGAACACGACCACCCGGCCCGACACCTCGTCGTCGCGGAGGCGCTGCAGGGTGGCCCGGAACAGCAGGCGGCCGCTGCCTACCGGCAGCGGGCTTTCGGTCGGGGTGACGGTCACCGGGACGGCCGTGCCGAACGCCGCGGTGACCGGGTGGCGACCTATCGCCTCGGCGCGCAACGTGATCGCCAACCCGAAGCCCGCGCCCACCACGCCGATCGCGAGCAGTCCGGCGCCGACCGCCGGCAGTCGCCGGGTTCCGCGCCCGGCGTGCCAGGCCAGCGCGCCACCGGCGGCGGCCAGCACCACGCAGCAGGACGCCACGACCGGCCCCACCGGCCACCAGATCCCTGCGGCGGTCACCACCCAGCCGGTCAGCGCGGCCGGTACCAGGCGCACGTCGACGTGCGCCACGTCGCGCGCGGCCGATTCGGTGTGGCCCGGGCGGCGCACCCGGGTCAGACACGGACCAGCGCGCGCAGCTTCTCCAGCCGCGCCGGACCGATGCCGTCGACGTCAGCGAGCTGATCGACGCTGGTGAACTTGCCGTGGGCCTGCCGCCACGCCACGATCGCGGCGGCGGTGACCGGCCCGACCCCGGGCAGGGCGTCCAGCTGCGCCACGGAAGCCGTGTTGAGGTCGATTACCTCGCCGGCCTTCGGCTTGGCCGGCCCCGAAACCGGCGCCGACGTCCCGGCCGAGGGCGACGCACCGGCGGCGACCGAGCTACCGAGCGCCGTCGGCTGCCCCGGCGCGGGGGCGAGGCCCACCACGATCTGCTCGCCGTCGCCGACCGGCCGGGCCATGTTCAGTCCGATGGTGTCGGCGCCGTTCACCGGGCCGCCGGCGGCCTGCAGCGCGTCGGCGATGCGCGCGCCGGGCGCCAGGGTGACCAGCCCGGGGGTGCGCACCAGGCCGACCACGCTGACCACCACCGGCCCATCCCGGACGGCGTCCGGGTTCGCCGACGATCGGGGGGTGGCGGTGTGCGCCTTCTCCACCGGCGGGAGCTTGGCGGACATCACCGGCGCGGGCCGATCACGCATCAGGGTGAACACCGTGACCAGGACGGCGAGGGCGGCGACGATCGCCAACGCGATCGCGCCGGCGCGGCCCGGGTCGGCGCGCAGTCTCGCCATCCAGCCGCGGCCCTCGGCGGCGTCCGGCAACCACCGCGGCAGCAGCGAATTCTGGTCCTCGTCCGCCGCACCGTCCGCGTCGTCGGGGTCGGGGTCGGGGTCGGCGCGCGAATCGGTCTCCGGGTCGGCGCCGAGCCGGCGCTGCAGCCGCTCGGCGGGCAATTCTGTTCGCATGCGCCGACCGTAGGCGCGCCGACCGCCGCGACGTCCTCCCGCGGCGGGGTCACCGAGGCCCGGTGTGGACTAACCCGAGGCTGTGCACAACCGCCGGACCGGATGGGCCAAGATGGATGACGGAGCGATCGACCGGGACCGGACAACCTCAACCGCGGCGGGTCGCCGCTCTCATCCCCAGACGAAGGAGGCTGCCATGCAATTGGCGCTCACACCCGAGGAAGCCGCGTTCCGCGACGAGCTGCGCACCTTCTACACCACCCAGATCCCCGAGGAGCTGCGCGAGCGGGTGCGCCGGGGATCGGCTTCGGTGCGCAAAGACGACATCGTCACCAGCCACAAGATTTTGCACGAGCACGGCCTGGCGGTGCCGAACTGGCCGGTCGAATGGGGCGGCAAGGATTGGACGCCCACCCAGCACCAGATCTGGGCCGACGAAATGCAACTGGCGTGCGTGCCCGAGCCGCTGAACTTCAACACCAAGATGGTCGGCCCGGTGATCGCCGAATTCGGTTCCGAGGAGATCAAACAACGCTTCCTGCCGCCCACGGCCGGCCTCGACATCTGGTGGTGCCAGGGTTTCTCCGAGCCCGAGGCCGGCTCCGACCTGGCCTCGCTGCGCACCACCGCGGTCCGCGACGGCGACCACTACGTCGTCAACGGCCAGAAGACCTGGACGACGCTGGGCCAGTACGCGGACTGGATCTTCTGCCTGGTGCGCACCGACCCACAGGCGCCCAAGCGCCAGGCCGGGATCTCGTTCCTGCTCTTCGACATGAAGACGCCGGGCATCACGCTGCGGCCGATCAAGACGATCGACGGCGGCCAGGAGATCAACGAGGTCTTTTTCGAAGACGTCCGGGTTCCCGCCAATCAGCTTGTGGGAGAAGAGAATCAGGGCTGGACGTACGCGAAGTTCCTGCTCGGCAACGAGCGCACCGGAATCGCCGGGGTGGGCCGGACCAAGGTCCGCCTGGCCGAGGTGAAAAAGCACGCCGCGGCCACCGGCCTGCTCGGCGATCCGCTGTTCGCGGCCCGGTTGGCCGAGGCCGAAAACGAGCTGCTGGCACTGGAACTCACGCAGTCCCGGGTGGTCTCGGACTCCGCCGACGGGCAGCCCAATCCCGCGTCGTCGGTGCTCAAGCTGCGCGGCAGCCAACTGCAGCAGATCGCCACCGAGCTGCTCGTCGAGGTGGCCGGCCCGGACGCGCTGCCCGCCAACGGTGAAGACGTCGCGTCCCCCGGCTGGGCACAGGCCAGCGCCCCGCACTATCTGAACTACCGCAAGACGTCGATCTACGGCGGCAGCAGCGAAGTGCAGCGCAACATCATCGCGTCCACCATTCTGGGATTGTGAGGCAGCCATGGACTTTCAGCTGAGCGGCGAGCAGGCACTGCTCCGCGACACCACCCGCGACCTGCTGTCGCGCACCTACGATCCGGAGAGCCGCAACAAGGTCATCGGCACCGACCTCGGCTGGAGCCGCGAGGTGTGGAGCCAGCTCGCCGACACCGGGATTCTCGGCCTCGGGTTCGAGCCGGACGAGGCGGGACAGATCGAGATCGCGGTGGTGCTCACCGAGGTCGGGCGCCGGTTGGCGCCCGAACCGATCCTGCACGCCGCGCTGGCACCCGGGGCGCTGATCGCCGAGCTGGGCAGCGACGCCCAGAAACAACAGCTCGACGACGTCGCGGCCGGCCAGCGCCTGCTGGCCTTCGCACACATGGAGCCGGGTCAGCGCACGCCGACCCCCGCGGTCACGACTCAGGCCGTGCGGCAAGGCGATTCGTGGACGGTGAGCGGGCGCAAGAACCCGGTGCTGGCCGGTGACTGCGCCGACGCGCTGGTGGTCAGCGCCGCGCTGCCCGACGGCGGCACCGGGCTTTTCCTGGTCGACGCCGGTGCCACGACCCGGCACGCGTACCGCACCTTCGACGGGCAGCGCGGCGCGCAGGTCGAACTGGACTCCGCGCCCGCGGAAGCCCTCGGGGAGGGCTCGGATGCGTCGCCGGCCATCCGCGACGCCGTCATCCGCATCCAGTCGGCGCTGTGCGCCGAAGCCCTGGGGGCGATGGAGGAGGCGCTGCGCCTGACCACCGACTACCTCAAGACCCGCAAGCAGTTCGGCGTCACGCTCAACAAGTTTCAGGCGCTCACCCAGCGGGCCGCCGACATGTACGTGTCGCTGGAGTTGGCGCGCAGCATGAGCCTGTACGCCGCGATGTCCATCGCCGACGGCACCCTGGACCCGGTGATCGCGTCGCGCGCCAAGGTGCAGATCGGCCGGTCCGGCCGGCACATCGCGCAGGAAGCGATCCAGATGCACGGCGGCATCGGGGTGACCGCCGAATACCCGGTCAGCCACTACGCCGCCCGGCTCACCGCGATCGAGCACACCCTGGGCACCTCGGGCGACCATCTGCACAACCTGATCGACCACCTCGGCGACTACGAGCTGGCCCGCCTCTAACGCCATGGCCGAGCTGGCAGAGCTGTCCGAAAGGGTTGTCGCATTCCTGTCGGCCGGCACGCGCACCGGCATGCTGGGTTACGTTGCCGCCGACGGCCGGCCGCTGGTCGCTCCGGTGTGGTTCGTCGTCGAACAGGGCGAGCTGGTGTTCAACACCGGGCGTGACACGGCGAAAGGCCGCGCCCTGCAACGTGATCCGCGCGTGGTGATCTGCGTCGACGATCCGCACCCGCCGTACTCCTTCGTGCAGGTGCAGGGGCGAGCGTCCGTGCAGGACAGCGCCGAGGACCTGCTCGACATCGCTACCCGCATCGGCGCCCGCTACATGGGCGCCGAGCGCGCCGACGAGTTCGGCCGCCGCAACGCCGTTCCCGGCGAACTGGTGGTGCGCGTGCGTCCGACGAAGGTCAACGTGGCCTTCGATATCGCCGACTGACCCGCCCGTACCTCAGCCCTGCGCCGGCGCCCCAACCGATTCCGCGACCGGTTCCGTCTGGGCCGCCTCCGACTCCGGCTCGGGCAGCTGGCCCGCGAGGTACTCGCCGAGCCCCCCGATCGTCGGATAGTCGAACACCGCGGTGGCGTTGATCGTGAACGCACCACCGAACTGGCTGTGCAGCCGGTTGCGCAGTTCGACCGCCATCAGCGAATCGGTGCCCAGGTCCAGGAACCGGCTGGTCGCGGCGGGCGGCTGCGCGAGCCGCAGGAAGCCCTGCACCTCGCGCTGCAGGAACTCGGTGATGAAGCTGGCGCGCTGCCCCACCGGTATCTCCTGCAGCTGCCGGAGCAACTCGCTGTCGCCGGCCGCCTCGGTCACCGCGCTCGGCAACACGAGGTCCAGGATCGGCGGGCGAGAAGCGCCCAGCACCTTGGCGGCGCGTTGCCAGTTGGCCTTGATCACGGTGGCCTGCCCGGCGCCGTTGGCGACGACCTCGGCGAGCGCGGCGAGCGCGGCCGACGGTTCCAGCGGAATCAGGCCCTGCGCAGCGACGTTGGCGCGCGCAGCCTCCGAAGAAGCCATGCCGCCCTTGGCCCAGGGACCGAGGTTCAGCCCGGTCGCCGGGAGGCCCTGCGCCCGCCGTTGCGCGACCAGCCCGTCGAGCAGAGCGTTGGCCGTCGAGTAGTTGGCCTGGCCCGGTGAACCCAGCAGGCTCGACACCGAGGACGACACGATGAAGAAGTCAAGGTCGTCGTCCCGCGTCAACCGGTCCAGGTAGCAGGCGCCGAACGCCTTGGGCGCCAACGTCGTCCGGAAACGCTCCACGTTCTGCTGGGACAGCAGCGCGTCGTCGAGCACGCCCGCCAGATGCACCACCCCCGCGAGCGGCGGCAACTCCGCGCGGATCCACTCCAGCAGCTTGGTGACCTCGGACTCGTCGCCGACGTCAGCCGAGAAGGTGTGGACGCGGCAGCGGTAGCGCTCGGTGATGTCCTCGATCGCCCGCTGCGCGTCCGCGTCGGGCGCGCGCCGGCTGGTCAGCACGATGTCACCGGCACCGAGTTGGGCCAGATACGACGCCGTGTGCAGGCCGATGGCCCCGAGGCCGCCGGTGATCAGGTAGCTCCGATCGCCGCGCGGCTGCAGCGGATTCGGCATCTGCAGCACGATCTTGCCGATGTGCCGCGCCTGCTGCATGCGACGGAACGCCGTCTTCGCCTCCGTCAGCGGGTAGATCTCGGCGGGCAGCGGCGTCCACTCCCCCTTGGCCAGCCCGTCCGAAACCTCGCCCAGCAGGGCACGAATGCGCTCGGGCTCACAGAAGGTGACCGTGTCCAGCGCGACGATCTCGTAGGCGATGTCGGGACGCGCCGCCGCCATCTGCTCCGGGGTCCAAATGTCGCGCTTGGCGATCTCGGCGAACCGGCCGTTGCGGGCGGTGGCCCGCACGGTCGCCTCGACGAACCCCTCATTGGTCAGGCTGTTGAGCACCACGTCGACGCCCGCGCCGTCGGTGTCGGCGAGGATCTGGTCGGCGAAATCCGTTGTGCGCGAGTCGTAGACGTATTGCACGCCGAGTTTGCGCAGCGTCGCGCGCTTGTAGGTGCTGGCGGTGGCGAAGACGGTCGCGCCGTGCTGGTGGGCCATCTGGATGGCAGCCAATCCGACGCCGCCGCTGGCGGCGTGGATGAGCACTCGGTCACCGGGCTCGAGCTGCGCCCAATCGAACGCGAGCCGGGCGGTGAGCGCCGCGGCGGGAATGGTCGCCGCATCCACCGCGCTCACGCGCGAGGGAATCGGCGCCAGCAGCTGCGCCGGCACGTTGAACCGGCTGGCGAACGCGCCCTGCATGAAACCGTAGACGCGCTGGCCGGTTTCGAGCCCGGAGACGCCGTCACCCAACTGCGTGACGGTGCCGGCGAAGTCGCCGCCGATCGGACCCGGATCGCCGGGATACAGGCCCAGCACGTTGAGCACGTCGCGGAAGTTCAGGCCGGCGGCCTCCACCCGGACCTGCACGTAGCCCTCGCCCGGTGGCGGCACCTCCGCCTCGGTGAGGCGCAGGTTGTCGATCGCGCCGCGCTCGGTGGGCGCCAGGGCGTAATCGGTCCCCCGCGGCACCGCGAGCTGGCCGCTGCGCGACCACTGCAGCAACCGGGACGCCAGGAACTTGCCTTGCCGCAGTGCGAGTTCGGGCTCCTCGATCGGTTCGCCGAGAAGACCGGCCAGCAGGCGCACGGCCTCGGCCGAGCCGTCGCAGTCGACGATCCTGCAGCGCAGCGCCGGTTCCTCGTTGACGATGGTGCGTCCCAGCCCCCACAGCGCCGCCTGCACCGGGTCGACGGGCTCGCCGGCTTCGGTCGCCACGGCCCGTTCGGTGACGATCCACAGGCCGCCGGGAAGTTTGACCGCACCGTCGGCTTGCAGCGTGTGCACGGCGCTGAGCAGCTGGGCGATCTCGGTCTCGAGCCGCGCGGCGGATTCGGCGCTCGACTCGTGCGCGCCCGGCCCGGCGCTGCGCCAGACGATTCCGGAGAACGGCATGCCGCGCTCGTGCGCGTCCGCCAGCAGCTGCCCCAAATCCGAGGCCCGGTCGAACGGGATGCAGCCCGGCAGCTCGGCGGCCAGCTCGTCGAACCCGGCCACCAGCCAGGTGCCGATCGCGTTGCCATCCTCACCGCCCGGCGCGGGCAGCGGCACCTCGTGCCACCCGAGGCTGTACAGCAACCGGGTGGCATCGCCGCCGAGCCCGCGCAACAGCGCCTCGCGGGGCGCGCGTTTGACGGTGAACTCGCGAATCCCGCCCAGCGGGCGGCCACTTCGGTCGACGAAATCGAGATCGAAGACCTGGGTTTCGCTGTCGAGGCCGCTGGTGTGCCACCTCGCGCGGCAGTAGAACCGCCGGGGCATCTTCTCCCGCAGCTCCACCGCGCCGTACCGCAACGGCAGGAACAGGTCGCTCACCCCCTGCTCGGCGGCGAGCAGGGCGGGGAAGGCCGGGAACGCGACACCGGTGCACAGGTCGAGCAACACCGGGTGGATCGGCTCGGTCCCGAGATGTTCGGTGAGTTCCTCACCGACGGTGACGTCGCCGATCGCCTCGCCCTCGCCGACCCACAGCGATTTGAGGGAATTGGACCAGGCGGGCCCCCAGGCCAGCTCCATGTCGGCGAAGGTTTCGAACAGCTGCTGCGGGCGCAAGCGCTCCATCCGCTCGATTTTCGCGTCGAAGGAATCCTCCGGTTCGGCTTCCGGCCCGTCCCGGCCGTCGGCGACGCCGGCAGCCCCGGTCATGACGGTCCCGTCGGCGTTCAACGACCATTCGGCGTCGCGGACGCCGTACGGGCGACTGTGCACCCGGAAGCTAAAGCCACCGTCTTCCAGTGGATGCAACGTCAGCTGCACCTCACGAGAGCTCTTCTCGGGCAAGATGATCGGCTCGTAGAAGAAGACGTCTTGCACCCGCGCCGGCGGCCCCACGGCGGCCAGGGCCATCGCCGCATACGTCGCCCCCGGGACGACCACGGTGCCGTAGATGACGTGATCGGCAAGCCACGGCTGCGACTTGACCGACAGCCGGCTGGTGTAGACGGAGTCGCCGGACGCGAGATCCTTTGCACCACCGAGGATTCCGGACACACCGGTGCCGTCCACCGCGATGCCGCTGGCGCCCGCAGTCCTCGGCCAGAAGCGACGGCGCTGGAACGGATAGGTGGGCAGTTCGAGCTTGCGGCGGGGCTGGCGTTGCAGCGCGGCGAACTTGGGCCGGTGACCGCTGACGTAGGCGGCGCCCAGCGCTTCGGCGATCTGGCGACGGTCGCCGACGCCCTTGCGCAGGGGAACGATCGCACGCGGTACGGCCAGGTGTTCCGGCCAGATCTGCACCGCGGCCCCGGTCAGCACCGGTTGCGGACCGATTTCCATCAGCACCGAGCAGCCCAGCGCCGCCACCGTGCGCACGCTTTCGGCGAACTGCACCGGCTGGCGGGAATGCCGCCGCCAATACTGGGCGTCCAGCGGGTTTTCCGCCGTGAGTACCGCGCCGGTGCGGTTGCAGACCAGCGGCAACGTCGGCACGGCGAACTGCATCCGCGCCGCGTAGGACTCGAACTCGTCGAGCACCGGCTCCAGCAACTCCGAGTGGAAGGCGTGGCTGGTTTCCAGCCAGCTGCACCGGACCCCGTCATTGCCGCAGCCGGCGACGATCTGTTCCAGGTCCTCGCCCGGGCCCGACAGGACCGTGTTGGGGCCGTTGTAGGCGGCGACCGAGACGCGGGGGAACTCACCGGCGACCTCCTCGACGTACTTGGCGTCGGCGAACACCGCCACCATCCGCCCGCCCGCGGGCAGGCTGCCGAACAGCCGGCCGCGCTCGGCCATCAGCCGGGCACCGTCCTCGAGGCTGAACACGCCGGCCACACACGCCGCCGCGTACTGGCCCACGCTGTGCCCCAACACCACGTCGGGCTCGACGCCCCACGACTGCCACAGCCGCGCCAGGCCCATCTCGACGGCGAACAGCGCCGGCTGGGCAAAAGACGTGTGCCGCAGCGTTTCTCCGGCCTCACCGCCGGTGGCTCTGTCGGTGGCGAACATCACCTCCAGCAGCGGGCGCGGCAGCATCGAACTGACCGCGTCGGCGCACCGCGTCAGAGTGTCGGCGAAAACCGGCTCGGCGTCGAACAATTCGCGTGCCATCCCCGGGTATTGGCTGCCCTGACCGGTGAACAGCCACGCCGTCGTCGGCGGATCCGCACACTCGCCGCGCAGCACGCCCGGCCGCATCCGGTTCTCGGCCAACTCGGCCAGCCCCTCGCGGGCGCTTTGCACCGAATCCACTACCAGCGCGGCGCGGTGTTCGAAATGCGAACGCCCGGCCCCGGCCGTGAAGCACACCTCGGCAATGTCGACCTTGGGGTGGGCATTCAGCCAATCCCCGTACCGCTGCGCCAGTGCCACCAGCGCCTGCGGGGAGCGCGCGGACAGCGGGAGCACGTCGACCGGTTCGCCCTGAGCTTCCGACGCCATTGCCGCGGCGTCGGCCGGTGCGGCGCCCGTCGAGTACTCGTCGGCGGTCGCCGATTGCGACGGCGCCTCCTCGATCAGCACGTGGGCGTTCGTGCCGGTGAACCCGAAGGAACTGATGCCGGCGCGCCGCGGTCTGCCGTTGGCCTGCCACGGAACCGCCTGGTCCACGACCCGCACCGGCAGCGAGTCCCACGGGATATGCGGCGACGGTGTCTCGAAATGCAGGCTCTGGGGAAGCATTTCGTGCTGCAGCGACAACACGACCTTGATCAGGCCGGCGACCCCGGATGCCGACTCGAGGTGCCCGATGTTGGTCTTCACCGAGCCCATCAGCAGCGGCCGGTCCGCGTCACGAGTGGCGCCAAAGACGGCCCCGGCCGCCTGCACCTCGATCGGATCGCCCAGCGCGGTGCCCGTCCCGTGCGCCTCGAGATAGTCGACATCCCCGCCGGCCAGACCCGCCCGAGCCAGTGCCGCGGTGATAAGCCGTTGCTGCGCACCGCCATTGGGCACCGTCAAACCGCTGGAGGCGCCGTCTTGGTTCACCGCGCTGCCGGGGATGACCGCGCACACCCGATCGCCGTCGCGCACCGCGTCGCTCATCCGCTTGAGCACCAGGATCCCGCAGCCTTCGCTGCGGACATAGCCGTCGGCGGAGGCGTCGAAGGTCTTGCACCGACCCACCGGAGACAGCATCCTCGCGCGCGACGCGGCGATGATGGACACCGGACTCAGCAGGACGTTGACCCCACCGGCCAACGCCAAATCGCAGTCCCCGGAATGCAATGCCTGGCAGGCCTGGTGGACGGCCACCAACGACGAGCTGCACGCGGTGTCGACGGCCACCGCCGGTCCTTCCAGCCCGAGCGCAAACGCCACCCGACCCGAAATGGCGTTGAGCGCATTGCCGGTGATGAAGTGCGGCTCGAGCTTGTCGACCGAGTCCGCCGACAGCAGATGCGAGTACTCGTTGGCGCCGACCCCCACGAAGATGCCGCTTCGGCTGCCGCGCAGCGCCCCCGGCGAATACCCGGCACGTTCGAGGCCTTCCCACGCGGTTTCCAGCATCAGCCGCTGCTGCGGATCGATCCACACCGCCTCGCGCGGGGAGATGCCGAAGAACTCCGGATCGAATCCGTCGATTTCGTCGAGGAACCCCCCGAACCGGCTGTAGATCTTGCCCGGGGTGTCCGGATCGGGGTCGTAGAACTCGTCGATGTCGAAGCGGTCCTCCGGGACCTCCCGGATCGCGTCGACACCGCCGGACAACACCTCCCAGAAGGCTTCGGGGTCGGGGGCGCCGGGAAAGCGGCACGCCACCGCGACGATCGCGATCGGCTCGTCCGTGCGCGCCGTCACCACCGTGGCCGGCCGGGCCGAAGTGCCAGTCTGCTCGCTGAGCCCGAGCACGTCGCCGAGCAGGTAATCCGCGACGTCGGACAGGCGCGGGTAGTCCATCGCCAGGGTCGCGGGCACCTCCCTGCCCACCGCCTGCTCGATGCGGCGGCGCAATTCGACGGCCATCAGCGAATCCATGCCCAGGTCGAAGAAGCCGGCGTCCTCGCGGATCTCGGCGGCGTCGACGCGCGTCACCTCCGCCACGGCCTCGCGCAGGTGATCCGTGAGAAGTTTCTTGCGGCGCTGCACCGGCGTGTGCGTGAGCTGCTCGACCAGCTGGGTCTTGCCGGACGGCCCGGACACGGACGGCGCCGCCGCCGCCTCCGGCACCTCGCGCTCCAGCTCCGCCAAAAAGGCGCGCCGCCCCGCCTGCTGGTAGAGCGGCAGGAAGCGGGCCCAGTCGATGCGGGCCACCGTTGCCTGTACGGGTGCGGGCGCCTCCCCCTGGGGCGAAGCCATGAGCTCGGCCATGCCCGCCAGCGCGTCGGCGGGCGACAAGGTGCGGACCCCGCGCTGAGCCAGTCGCGCCCGCGCCTCCTCGTCGGCCATGCCGGCAGACCAGGGACCGAAGTTCACGCTGATCCCCCGCACACCCTGCGCGCACAGCCGCCAGGCCAACCCGTCGAGGAAGGCGTTGGCCGCGCCGTAGGCGGTCTGACCGAACCCGCCCCACACCGACGCGATCGACGAGGTGCTCAGGAAGAAGTCCAACTGCAGGTCCAGGGCTGCTTCGCTCAAATACCAAGCGCCCCAAACCTTCCCGGCAAACACCCGATCGACTTCGCTGTCGTCCAGTGTGCGCAGCGGGGTGGTGCCGATCTCGCCTGCGGCGTGGACGATACCGGCCAGCGGCGGCAGTTCGGCCCGCACCGCGGCCAACAGGCGCGCGACGTCGTGCGCGTCGGCGACATCGGCCGCGACAACCCGGAATTCGCAGCCGTGCTGCGCGCGCAACGCATCGATGCGCGCTTGGGCGGCATCGCTGGGGGCGCGCCGGCCGGTCAACACCAGGTGCCGGGCACCGTGCGCCGCAAGGTATGCGGCGATTTCCAGCCCGACCGAACCCAGCCCCCCGGTCACCAGGTACGTGGCGTCGTCGCGCAGGGCCGGTGGCGTTGCGATCGGCTGCCCGACCCGCCGCACCAGCCGGGGAACGTAGACCGCGTCGTCGCGCAGCGCGACCTGGTCTTCCCGGGACGCCGCCTCACGCGGCGCCGTGATCTCGTCGATCAGCAGCGACCATTGCGACGTCGACGGCAGCGCGGGCCCGCCGGGCAGGTCCGCCAGCCCGCCCCACACCTGTGGGTGTTCCAGCGCGGCGGCGCGACCGAATCCCCACAGGCAGCTCTGGTCCGGTGCCACGGTGTCCGCGTCGACGATCCGTTGCGCGCCGCGCGTGACCACCCAGATGGGTGTGCGCAGTTCGGCCGCGGCGGCCGCGCGAAAGAGCCGGCGCGTCCCGCCCAAAACGTGGTGTTGCATCCGCAACAGCGAGCGCATCGACGGCGCGGTGTCGGTGTCGAGCGCCGCGACGTGCAGGATGCGCAGCGCCGGTTCGTCGGCGACCGCGGCGCGCAACTCGGCTTCGAGCGCTTCGGTGTCCGCGTCGGAGGCCGGCAACCCCAGCATCCGGTGCCGGTGCCCGCGCCCGTCCAGCGCGTCGAGCAACGGCCGCACGACGCCGGCGGCATCGGCGTCACCGATGACCAGCCAGGCCGATCCCTCGTCCGCATCCGAGAACCCGGCGGCGGATTTGTGCCAACGCATCTCGTAGCGGTCGTCGGCGATGGACTGCGAGTTGCGTTGTTGGTTGTGTTGTGCGGCAAGCTTTGTCAGCACATCGACGGTCTGCTTTTTGCCGCCGGCGCCGTCGAGGAGCGCGGCGAGCTCCTCGAGCCGGCCGTCCTCGAGGAGCCGGACGGCTTGGCTGCCCGCGGTCGAGGTCCGTTGGGTGGGCAGGACCCGCTTCTCGCGGTACCAGTACTGGCGATGCTGGAACGGGTAGGTGGGCAGGTCGAGCTTTCGCGCCGGTCCGGAGACGGCGCCGAAGTCGGGCAGGTGGCCCAGCACGTACGCGTCGGCGAGGGCTTCGCTGATCTGGCGGTGGTCGGCGGTGTTTCGACGCAGTGACGCGATCGCCCGCGGCGCGGGGGCCGGGTCGGGCCACGCCCGCAGGGCGGCCGCGGTCAGCACCGGTTGCGGGCCGATCTCGAGCAACACCTTGCAACTCAGGTCGGCCAGGGTGCGCACGCTCTTGGCGAATTCGACCGGTTGGCGCGCGTGGCGACGCCAATAGGAGCCGTCGAGCTTCACGCTTCGGCCCAGCGCGGCGCCGGTGCGGTTACACACCAGGATCCGTTGCGGCGGGCTGAAATCGAACCGGTTCGCATACGACTCGAACTCGTCGAGGATTGGATCCAGCAGCGCCGAATGGAACGCGTGGCTGGTGTCCAGCCAGTCGCAGCGCACACCGTCGCCGGCCAGGCCGGCCACCGCCCGCTCCAGGTCCGCCGCGGGCCCCGACAATACGGTGTTGGCGCCGTTGTAAGCGGCGACCGACAGGCTGGGGAACTCGTCGGTGAGGCCCTCGACCCGCTCGGCGGCGGTGAACACCGCGACCATCCGGCCGCCCGCCGGCAAACTGCCGAACAAACGACCGCGCTCCGCCATCAACAGCGCCCCGTCCTCGAGGCTGAGCACGCCCGCGACGCAGGCCGCCGAATACTGGCCGACGCTGTGGCCCAGCACCACGTCCGGTTCGAAGCCCCACGACTGCCAGAGGCGGGCCAGTCCCATCTCCACCGCGAACAACGCGGGCTGGGCGTATGAGGTCTGGCGCAACGTCTCTTGAACGTCGTGGCCGGCCGCACCGTCCAGCTCGAAAATCACGTCCAACAAAGGCTTTTCGAGAACCTCGGCGACCGCCGCCGCGCAGCGGGCCAGCGTCTCGGCGAACATCGGCTCGGTGTCGAACAGCTCCTTCGTCATGCCCGCGTACTGGCTGCCCTGGCCGGTGAACAGCCACGCCGTCTTCGGCGTGTCGTCGGATGTTCCGCGGACCAGCCCGGGTGCGGGGCGGTCGTCGGCGAGCGCGCCGAGCAATTCGCGCGCGGATTCCAGCGAATTGACCACCAGTGCGGCCCGGTGCTCGAAGTGTGCTCGCCCCGCGCCGGCGGTGAAGCACAGGTCCGCCAGGGTGGCCTCCGGGTGCGCGCGCAGCCAGCTGCGGTAGTGATCGGCGAGCTGCACCAGTGCGGCGGGCGTGCGCGCGGACAGGGGAAGGACGCTGAACCGCCGGTCCCCGGGCGTCGCGACCGGCGCAGGCGACACCGCGGCCCCGGCGGCCCCTTCGACCGGTAGTGGGGCCTCTTCGATGATGACGTGCGCATTGGTGCCGGCGAACCCGAACGAGCTGACGCCCGCGATGCGGGGCCGGCTGTTGCGTTCCCAGCCGGTGGGCTCCTGCACGACCTGCACCGCCAGCCGGTCCCAGGGGATGTGCGGCGACGGATTGCGGAAGTGCAGGTGCTGGGGCAATACCCCGTGCTCGAGCGACAGGATGACCTTGATGACGCCCGCGATGCCGGCGGCGGCTTCCAGGTGCCCGATATTGGTCTTCACCGAGCCCATCAGCAGGGGCCGGTGCGACTCGCGCCCGGCGCCGAGGACCGCACCCGCGGCCTGGGCCTCGATGGGGTCGCCCAGCGACGTCCCGGTGCCGTGCGCCTCCAGGTACCCGACCTCGGCGGGCGCGATCCCGGCCCGCTTGAGCGCCTCGGCGATAACTCGTTGCTGGGCAATGCCGTTGGGCACCGTCAAACCACCCGAGGCACCGTCCTGATTGATCGCGCTACCCCGGATGACGGCCCGGATCCGGTCGCCGTCGCGGATCGCGTCCTCGAGCCGCTTCACGACGATGATGCCGCACCCCTCGCCGCGCACGTAGCCGTCCGCGGCCGCATCGAATGTCTTGCACCGGCCGTCGGGCGCGAGCATGTGCGCGTGCGAAAAGGTGATCATGGTGGCCGGGGTGAGCAGCACGTTCGCGCCGCCGGCCAGCGCGAGGTCGCACTCCCCGAGGCGCAGCGCCTGGCACGCCTGGTGGATCGCCACCAACGACGAGCTGCACGCCGTGTCGACCGCGACCGACGGGCCCTGCAGCCCCAACCGATAGCTGATCCGGCCGGCGGCCGCGGCGTTCGACGTCCCGATGGCCATATAGGCCTCGATCTCGGGGTAGGTCAGCTCGTCGGACGCCATTCCCAGGTAGTCGTGCGTGGCCAAACCGACGAACACGCCGGTGTTGGTGTTCGCCAAAGCCGTTGGCGCGGTACCCGAATGCTCGACCGCCCGCCACGCCGTCTCCAGCAGGAGCCGATGCTGGGGGTCCATCAACCTGACCTCACGCGCCGACATGCCGAAAAACGGTGCGTCGAACCCGGTTACGTCGTCGACGAATCCCGCCCGACGGGTCACGACCTTCCCGGGAGCATCGGGGTCGGGGTCGAAGAATTCGTCGGCATCCCATCGGTCGGAGGGCACCTCCGAGATCGCGTCCCGCCCCTCGGCCAGCACCTGCCAGAACTCGTCCGCGTCCGCGGCGCCCGGAAAACGCGCCGCGTAGCCGACGATCGCGAACCCCGCAGGACCCTCGGAACTCGCAGGACTCGAAGCCCCCCGCTTCGGGTCTTCGACGGATGTCATGCGGTTATCCTCCCCGTTTCGATCGGAAGATTCGGTGCCTGCGGGCTCTCGCGGCGCCGACGGCGTGGTGGCCCGAACCACCTCGCACGCCGCTCATCACACCCACCCAGGACCAGGCCTGGCGGTACTCCCCCCGGCGTACTGCCCGCAGCGACCGTCGTGGCGAATGTACACATGCCTGATCGCCTTGCCGCAGCCGAATCACCTCCGAGGCAAGTATGCCAAGGATGGGTGGCTCGCGATGGCGCATGGCGGAAGTATCGTCGGGCGTGCGGGCCGGCGCCGGGCCGTTCCGGTGCCGCTCGGCGAACCCGCGGATGCGCGGTCGTGGCCGTATCCGCGCACGTCGCCGCCGGTGATCGCGGAGAAGGTTATCTTGGTGTCGCCACCAGCGGCACCACACCAGAGCAATCCAGGGCAGTCCAGACCGAGGAGAAAAGATTGCACATCGGGAAGATCAGGATCGGCTCGCTCGGTGACTGGGACCCGTCCCCGGGGTCGGTCATCTCCTGGCACCCGACGGCCGCGGCCGCCGAAAAGGTCGCTCAGGCACCGACCAGTTCGGTGCCGGTTAGCTACATGCAGGGCCAGCACCTGCGCAACTACCACGAGCGGACGGCCGCGGGCCTGGACTTTTCCCGGCAGATCATCGCCACCTGTGAAGTGCCCGGCGAGTGCGACCTCTCAGCCATGGACCACGCGCTCAACGCCTACCTGCGCCGGCATGACACGTTCCGCAGTTGGTTCGAGCACACCGGCGACGGCGAGTTCGCCAGGCGCACCCTCAGCGATCCCGCCGACATCGAGTTCGAACCGGTCAATCACGGCGAAATGACCGTCGACGAGATCCGCGCGCACGTCGTGGCCATACCGAATCCCCTGGAGTGGGGGTGCTTCACCTTCGGGATCGTCCAAAACGAGGGCCACTTCACTTTCTTTGCCGCCATGGACCACGTCCACGGGGACGCGACGTTGATCGGCACCACGATGCTCGAGGCCAACGGAATGTATGCGGCATTGTGCGGGGGCGGGGAGCCCCTGGCGCTTCCCGACGCCGGCAGCTTCGAGGAATTCTGCGCCCGCGAGCGCCAGTACGCGGCGACGTTGACGCTGGATTCGCCTCAGGTGCGCGCGTGGATCGAGTTTGCGGAGAACAACAACGGCGGCTTTCCGGAGTTTCCGCTCCCGCTGGGTAACCCGCTGGAGCCCAGCGACAGCGACATGGTCTCAGAACTCCTCATGGACGCGGCCCAGACCGAGCGCTTCGAAGCGGCGTGCACGGCGGTCGGCGCGCGCTTCATCGGTGGCCTGTTCGCCTGCCTGGCGCTGGTGGAGCACGAGTTCACCGGGGCGCTCACGTATTACGGCCTGACCCCCCGGGACACGCGCCGGACCACGGACAATTTCATGACGCAGGGTTGGTTCACCGGCCTGGTCCCGATCGTCGTGCCGATAGCCGCGGCCTCGTTCGGCGACGCCGCGTGGGCGGCGCAGGCGTCGTTCGATTCGGGTCTGGACTTGGCAAAGGTGCCGTATTACCGCGTCTTGGAGTTGGCGCCGTGGTTGAGCTGGCCGCAGCCGAACTTCCCGGTCTCGAACTTCTTGCACGGCGGCGCCGCCCCGCTCAACGCCGTCCTTGCCGCCGCCGACCTCGGCTTGGCGAACAACATCGGGATCTACTCCGACGGTCGCTACTCCTACCAACTGACCATCTATGTATTCCGCTACGGGGAAGGGACGGCAATGGCGATCATGTATCCCGACAATCCGGTCGCCCAGAAGTCGGTTGTCCGCTATATGGAGGCGATGAAGTCCGTGTGCGCGCGCGTCGCCGACAGCGGCCATTGGGGACGCGTTGCGTAGCTTGGAGTAGTTCGATGGCTTTGACAGAAGGCGCCGGCGCGGGGGTGAGGGCGATATGCGACGGCTAGCGGATCTTGTGGTGCGGTGGCCCTGGGCGGTGATCGGGCTGTGGATCGCGATCGCGGCCGCGCTGCCCCTGGCGCTCCCCTCCCTCGGCGAGATGGCCCAGAAACACCCGCTGGCCATCCTGCCCAGCGATGCGCCGTCGAGCGTCACCGCACGGAAAATGACCGAGGCGTTTCACGAATCGGGTTCCGAAGACCTCCTGCTGGTGGTGCTGACGAACGACAAGGGGCTCGGCCCCGCCGACGAAGCCGCCTACCGCAAGCTGGTGGACGCTTTGCGCCGCGACACCCGAAACGTCGTGATGGTGCAGGACTTCGTCAGCACACCGGCCCTGCGCTCGGTCGTGACCAGCAAGGACAACAAGGCCTGGGTGCTGCCGGTCGGCGTGGCCGGCGAGATGGGCACGCCGAAGTCGTACGCCGCGTTCAACCAGATCGCCGACGTCGTCAAACACACGTTGGAACAAGCCCCGCCCGGATCGCACCTCACCGCGAATCTCACCGGACCCGCGGCAACCGTGGCCGACCTGACCGTCGCAGGCGACCGGGATCGGCTGCCGATCGAGTTGGCGATCGCCGTGCTGGTGCTCATCGTCTTGCTGGTGGTGTACCGCAGCGCGGTCACCATGTTGCTGCCGTTGGTGACCATCGGGTTGTCCCTGGTGATCGCTCAGGCGGTGGTGGCGGGCTACTCGCAGCTCACCGGCTCGGGCGTCTCGAACCAGTCGATCGTGTTCCTGAGCGCGATAATGGCCGGTGCCGGAACGGATTACGCGGTGTTTCTCATCAGCCGCTATCACGACTACCTGCGCTCGGGTGCGGATTACGACCAGGCGGTCAGGCGGGCGATGATCTCGATCGGGAAGGTCATCGCCGCGTCCGCGGCGACCGTCGGAATCACGTTTCTGCTCATCAGCTTCGCCCGGATGGGAGTGTTCAAAACGGTCGGGGCGTCGTCGGCGATCGGGATCGGCGTGGCCTTCCTGGCCGCGGTGACGTTGCTGCCGGCGATCCTGGTGATCGCCGGCCCGCGCGGCTGGGTCAAGCCGCGGCGCGAGCTGACCGCCCGGTTCTGGCGGCGGTCGGGCATCCGCATCGCGCGCCGCCCGAGGGTTCACCTGGTGGCCAGCGTGCTGGTGTTGATCCTGCTGGCCTGCTGCTCGGGCCTGGTGCGCTACAACTACGACGATCGCAAGGCGCTGCCGTCGTCGGCTCCGAGCTCCATCGGGTATGCCGCGCTGGATCGGCATTTCCCGGTGAATCAGTCCATCCCGGAGTACATCCTCGTGCAGTCACCGCACGACCTGCGCACCCCGCACGCGCTGGCGGATCTGGAGCAAATGGCCGACCGCGTCAGCCAGCTGCCGAACATCGCCGCGGTCAGCGGCATCACCCGCCCCACCGGAAAGGTGCCCGAACAATTCCGGGCCACCTATCAGGCGGGCGCGATCGGCTCCCTGCTGGCCAGCGGGTCCACCATGATCAACGACCACACCGGCGACCTGAACCGGCTGGCCGCCGGCGCGGGCACGCTGGCCGAGAACCTCGGCGACGTGCGTGGCCAGATCACCCAGCTCGCCGCCGGCGTGCAGGAGCTGGAGAACGCCTTCTCGTCGGCGAAAACCCAGTACAGCGGCGACGCGCTGGTCAAGCAGGTCGACCTCGCGGCCCAGCTCGTCGACCACGTGAACTCGCTGAGCAACGCCATGGGCTGGAACTTCTCGGCCGGCAAGAACATGTTCGCCTGGATCGGCCCGGTGCTGGCCGCGCTGCAGGGCAACCCGATCTGCGACGCCGATGCGTCGTGCAGCGCAACCCGGGGGACATTCGAGCGGCTGACCGGTGGCCGGGACCAGGCGGACCTCGACGCGATCGACGACCTTGCCCACCAACTGCAGGACTATCCGGACAAGCGGGCCCTCAAGGCGTCGACCGAACGCCTGCGTGCGGCCCTGATGAAACTCACCGGCGTGCTGCGTTCCCTGGGCATGGACCAGCCCGGCGGCCTGCAGGCCAACCTGGACAAGCTGCAGGACGGCGCCAACCGGTTCGCCGGCGGCAGCCGGCAGGTGGCCGACGCGGTGGCCCAACTCGTCGACCAGGTCAAACAGCTGGGCGCCGGGCTCAGCGAGTCGGCGGCGTTTTTGTTGGCGCTCAAACGTGACGCCGCGCAACCGGCGATGGCCGGGTTCAACATTCCGGCCCAGCTGCTGCATTTGGAGGAGTTCCAGAAGGCCGCCAAGGTGTTCATCTCACCCGACGGCCACTCGGTGCGCTACCTGGTCCAAACCAAACTCGACCCCTTCAGCACCGAGGCCATGGATCAGGTCAACGCGATCACCGCGGCCGCCCGGGGAGCCCAGGCCAACACCGCGTTGGCCGACGCCACGGTGTCGATGGCGGGCTACACCGTCGGCCTGAAGGACACGCGCGACTACTACCGACACGACATCCGGTTCATCATCGCGGTCACCCTGCTGGTCGTGCTGCTGACCCTGGTAGCGCTGCTGCGGGCCATCGTCGCTCCGCTGTATCTGGTTGCGTCGGTGGTTATTTCGTATCTGTCGGCGGTGGGCATCGCTGTGGTGGTGTTCCAGTTCATACTCGGTCAGCACCTACATTGGAGCGTGCCGCCACTGGCGTTCGTGGTGCTGGTCGCGGTGGGCGCCGACTACAACATGCTGCTCGTCTCGCGAATGCGTGACGAGTCGCCGAACAGCGTGCGGTACGGCATCATTCGCACCCTGGGTTCGACGGGCGGTGTGATCACCGCGGCGGGCCTGATCTTCGCCGCCTCGATGTGCGGCCTCTTGTTCTCCAGCATCGGCACCGTGGTCCAGGGTGGCTTCGTGATCGGTGTGGGAATCCTGCTGGACACCTTTTTGGTACGGACCATCACGGTTCCCGCCCTCGCCGCGCTGTTCGGTCGGGCGAACTGGTGGCCGTCGCGAGGCGGCGCGCGGCGGGCGGCGGCCGGACCGGCCGCAACCGGGTTAGCGCGCGCCGAATGATGTATGTGAAACTAGACAAGCTTGAGCGGTCAGGGGTAGTGATGAAGAAACTCCTTGCGGGAGTTACGACGCTGGTAACTGTCGGCGCCACAGGGTGTTTCGGCGTCAACACCGCGACGGCCGACGACACGCCCATCGGTGGTCCGCCGACCCCGGGGGCGCCGGGCGACCAGACGGCGTTCGCCCTCGGCGGCGCTCACGTTCTGGGCATCCCCTACGACGAGTACATCCGCCAGGAGGGCGCCCAATGGTTCCCCGGCCAGCAGCGGGAAATCGTCCGCTACCCGGCGGGCCAGGTACAGGGGCACGTGCTGGAGCGGCTCTTCCCCGGCATCGGCAAGATCGGCGACCAGGTGTTCCCCGGCCTGGGGCTGGACGGCCCCAGCGTCGGCGAGTCCGTCGACGTGGGAGTGGACAATCTCGACGCGGCGATCAAAACCGGTCGCCCCGGCACGGCGATCGGTTTGTCCGAGGGCGCGTTCGTGGTCGACGGCGAGCAGGCCCGGCTGGCGAATGACCCGGCCGCTCCCCCGCCGGGGACGCTGAACTTCGCCACCTTCGGCGACCCGATCGGGCGCCACGCCTTCGGTCAGAGCTTCCTGACCGCCATGTTCCCGGTCGGCAGCGTCGTGCCGGCGCTGGACTACACCATGCCGCCGCCCTACGAGAGCCAATACGACACCAACAGGTTCGTGGCCGCCTACGACTCGATCGCGGACTTCCCCGACCGCCCGGACAACATGTTCGCCCTCGCCAACACGGTCATGGGCCTGGCCACCGGCCACACCGCGGTGGCCTTCACCAACCCCAGCATGGTGCCGCCGCAGAACATCAGGACCACGATCAACTCCCGGGGCGCGAAAGACACCACGATCATGGTCCCGGAGAAGCACCTTCCGCTCGTCATGCCGCTGGCCTACATCGGGATCCCGGAAGACACGCTGAACAAGCTCGACGCCATCCTGATCCCTCGGGTGAACGCCGGCTACTCGCGGAACGACGACCCGTCGACCGCTCCGGTTCAGGTGGACCCGGTGCGCGGCTTCGACCCGGCCGCCGTCACCGCCCCGGCCAACCAGGCGACTTTCGGGGGCGGCGCCGACCCGTTCTCGCAGATCCTCGCCGGTGCGATGTCCGTGTTGTCGCACAACGCGGGCGAAGCCGGCCACTGACTGAACCGCCAACGGATACGACGCCTATGCCTCAGTCAGCTCTTCTCTCGATGCTGCACGGACGTGCCAGCCTGCGACCCGACGACGTCGCGTTCACGTTCACCGACTACACCGACGATCCGGCGGGCGTTCCCGAGAGCCTCACGTGGTCGCAGTTGTCCCGCCGAACACTGAATTTGGCGCGCGAGCTCACCCGCTGCGGGTCGGCCGGAGACCGGGCGGTCATTTTGGCTCCGCAGAGCCTCGAATACCTCACGGCGTTCCTGGGTTCCCTGCAGGCCGGGCTCATCGCGGTGCCGCTGCCGTTGCCGCACCGCGGCTCGAGTCACGAGCGGGTGAGTGCGGTGCTGGCGGATACGTCGCCCTCGGTGGTGCTCACCACGTCCGCGGTCGCCCAAGACATCGCCGAATACGTCGATCAAGCCCGCCTGGACACGGTCCCCAAGATCCTCGACATCGATGCGATGAGCCTGGACGCCGGCGGCGAAACGAGCGCTCGGACAACCGATTTCCCGAGCATCGCGTATTTGCAGTACAGCTCGGGTTCGACCCGGCTGCCGACCGGCGCCATGATCTCCCACCACAACCTTCAGTCGAATTTCGAACAGCTGATGCGCGGCTATTTCGCGGACTCCAACCTCAAGGCCCCGCCCGATCTCACGGTCGTGTCGTGGTTGCCCTTTTACCACGACATGGGCCTGGTGCTGGGGATCTGCGCGCCCATCCTGAACGGCTGGCGTGGCGAGCTGACCAGCCCGATTTCGTTCTTGGAGAAGCCGGCCCGTTGGATGCAAGCGCTGGCCGCGCATCCTCGTACGTGGTCGGCGGCGCCCAACTTCGCGTTCGATCTGGCCGCCCGCAAAACGACCGACGACGACCTGGCCGGGCTCGACCTCGGCGGGGTGCTGGGCATCATCAGCGGCGCCGAACGCGTCGAGCCCGCCACCTTGCGACGCTTCGCTGATCGGTTCGCCCACTTCAACTTTCGCGATCACATGCTGCGGCCTTCCTATGGCTTGGCGGAGACGACGGTCTTCGTGGCGGCGGGCACCTGGTGTGAATCGTCGGGCGCGGTGGAATTCGATGTCGCGGAGCTGTCGGCGGGCCGTGCTCGGCAATGTGCGGCGGGATCCGGCACGGCGCTGGTCAAATACCAAGTGCCGCAATCGCCCACGGTGCGCATCGTCGATTCCGACACCCATCGCGAATGCCCGCCCGCCCTGGTCGGCGAGATCTGGGTACACGGCGCCAACGTCGCCGACGGCTATTGGCGCAAGCCACCGGAGGAGCAGCGCTGCTTCAATGCCACGCTCACCGACCCGTCGCCGGGCACGCCCGACGGTCCCTGGCTGAGAACCGGCGACCTGGGCTTCGTCTTCGAGGGAGCGCTGTTCATCGTCGGCCGCATCAAAGACCTGCTGATCATCCGCGGGCGCAATCACTACCCCGAGGACATCGAGGCGACGGTCCAAGGGATCACCGGGGGCCGGGTCGCGGCGATATCGGTCCCGGTGAACAGTACCGAGAAGCTGGTCACCGTCATCGAGCTCAAGAAGCGAGGCGGTTCCGCCGAGGACGCGACGCACTGGCTGACCTGCGTCAAAAGCGATGTCACCGCCGCGATATCCAACGCGCACGGGCTGAACGTCGGGGACCTCGTGCTGGTGCCGCCGGGATCGATTCCGACCACGACGAGCGGCAAGATCCAGCGCGCCGCCTGCGTCGAGCAGTACCGCCACGACCAATTCACCCGATTGGACGCCTGACAACCGCATCCGGCACCGGCGCAAAGGAGCACCCGATGAGCACAGCCAGCACCGACCGTCCGCTTCGCGTGATCCAGTGGACCACCGGAAACATCGGGCGGCGATCGTTGCACGCCATCATCGGCAGACCGGATATGGAACTCGTCGGCGTCTACGCCCACGGTCAGGACAAGGTGGGCGTGGACGCCGCCGAGCTGTCCGGCTGGCCGTCGCCCACGGGAATCAAGGCCACCAACGACATCGACGCGCTGCTGGCGCTGCGGCCGGACGCTTGTTGCTACAACCCGTTGTGGCCGAACGTCGACGAACTCGTGCGGCTGCTGGAGTCGGGCGTCAACGTGTGCACCAGCGCCGCCTGGATCACCGGCGGCAAGCAGACTCCGCAGGACCGCAAGCGCATCGAGGACGCCTGCCGGCGCGGCGAGTCGACGATATTCGGCAGCGGCGCGCATCCCGGGATGACGAACATGGTCGGCATGGTCCTGTCCGCCTCCTGCGAGCGCGTCGACGAAATCCGGATCACCGAATCGGTGGACTGCTCGACCTACGAGTCGGCGGAAACCCAGACGGCGATGGGCTTTTCGCAGGATCCCGACACCCCGGGGCTCGCCGAGAGCGTGCGCACCGAAAGCGAGGTGTTCGCGGAGTCCGCGGCGATGATGGCCGACGCGATCGGGGCCAAGCTGGACAGGATGACCTTCGACGTCACCTTCACGGCGGCCACCGCCGATTCCGACCTGGGCTTCATGAAGATCCCCGCGGGAACGGTCGGCAGCGTCTATGGCTACCACCGCGGGTGGGAAGGCGACCGCAACGTCGTCAGCGTCGGATTCAACTGGACCATGGGCGATCATGTGGTCCCCCCCAAGCCGCTCGAACACGGCCACGTCATTCAGGTGTTCGGGCTGCCCAACATGCGCACCGTCCTGCACTGCCTGCCGCCGAAGGAGTGGACGGAGCCGGGCTTCATGGGACTGGGAATGATCTACACCGCGATGCCGGTGACCAACGCGGTGCCGGCGGTGGTGGCGGCCCGGCCCGGCATCCTGACGCTTGCCGACCTGCCGCCGGTGACCGGGCGGGTGGCGCGCTAGGTGCGATCGCAAGCGCGGCGCTGCCGGGCGCTGGGGGTGCTCCCCTACCTGCGGTGTGGGCCCACCGCGAAGCTGGGGGACGGGTCGCAACCATCGGACTAGGAGGTTCGCCCCCCGGAGGAACGGCGTCGTGCACTAAGGTTTACGATGCTTAGCCGAGCAAAGGTTCTGCCGGCACTGCGACGGCGGGCCGCGCAGCGGCGAGCGGAAGGCGGTCAGGTGGCTAAACCGAATGCCGGCGCCGTGGGCCGTGCCGTCAAGCGGGCTTGGATACCGCTCGTGTTGGTGGTCGTTCTGGCGGTCTCGGCATTGGTCGTGTCTCGGCTGCACAAGATCTTCGGCTCCCAGGACCTCAACGCGAATGCCGGCAAGGGGATCGAGATCGTGCAGTTCAACCCGAAGGTCGTCGTCTACGAAATCTCCGGCCCACCGGGCGCCACCGCCAACATCAACTACTGGGACGAGAACGCGAACACGCATCAGGTCAACAACGTCCCGCTACCGTGGTCTTTCGCGATCTCGACCACCCTGCCGTCGGTGAGCGCGAACATCATGGCGCAAAGCGACGGCAGCCGGATCAACTGCAAGATCATCGTCGACGGCGTGGTCCGCGACCAGCAGAACTCCGACGGCCATAACGCTCAGACCTTCTGCCTGGTGAAGTCCGCATGACCGACATCAACAAGACCGAACGCGACTTGAGCGCGGCCGATACCGGCCCGATCGGCACTCGGGGCCTGTCCAAGGGCCTGTCCAAGGGCCTGTCCAAGGGCCTGTCCAAGGCCGAGCGCGGCCACCGGCCCTACCTTCCCCATGCGATCCGCATCTTCGCGGTGCCGATCATCCTGGTCTGGGTGTTCGTGACGGCCCTGGTGAACGTCATCGTTCCCAGCCTGGAAAAGGTCGGCGAGGCGCATTCCGCGCCGATGACACCGCTGGACGCGCCGTCCATGAAGGCGATGATGCGCCTGGGCCATAACTTCCACGAATTCGATTCCAACAGCACGGTGATGATCGTCCTGGAGGGTCAGCAACCCCTGGGCCAGGACGCACATCAGTACTACGACAAGCTGATTCGGCAACTCCGCCAGGACCCCCAGCACATCCAGCACATCCAGGACTTCTGGGGAGACCGGCTCACCGCCGCGGGGGCGCAGAGCGCGGACGCCAAGGGCGCCTACGTCATGATCAACCTGGCCGGTAACCAGGGCACCACGCTGGCCAACGAGTCGGTGGACGCAGTCCGCAAGGTGATCGACGACAACAAGGCACCCCCCGGCGTGAAGGCATACGTCACCGGTCCCGCGGCCCTGTCCGATGACATGCACATCATCGGCAACGCCAGCCTGGCCAAGATCACGCTGTTCACCCTGGGCGCGATCGCCATCATGTTGCTGCTGGTCTACCGGTCGATCGTCACGACGCTGGTCCAGCTGTTCATGACGTTCGTCGCGCTGTTGTGCGCGCGGGGGGTCGTCGCGGTTCTGGCGTATCACAACGCATTCGGGCTCACCACGTTCGCCGCCAACATCCTCACCATGCTGGCGATCGCGGCCGGGACCGACTACGGGATCTTCCTCGTCGGCCGCTATCAAGAGGCGCTGCGGGCCGGTGAGGATCGAGAAACCGCCTACTACACCACATTCAAGGGAGTCGCGCCGGTGGTGTTGGGGTCCGGCCTGACCATCGCCGGCGCGACATATTGCCTGAGTTTCACCCGGCTGCCGTGGTTCAACACCATGGGCGCCCCGGTGGCGATCGGCATGCTGGTCGTGGTGTTGGCCGGGCTCACGCTGGGCCCCGCGGTGGTCTTCATCGGCAGTCGCTTCCACTTCTTCGAATCCAAACGGGCGGTGAAGAGAAGCGGGCTCTGGCGGCGGGTGGGCACCGCGGTCGTGCGTTGGCCCGCACCGGTTTTGGCCGTCAGTGCCGCCGTCGTCCTGGTCGGCATGGTCGCGCTGCCGAGCTACAAGACGAGCTACAACGACCGCTATTACCTGCCGACCTCGGCCCCGTCCAATCTCGGGCAGACGGCCGCTGACCGGCATTTCTCGCAGGCCCGGATGAATCCCGACATGTTGATGATCGAGTCCGACCACGACATGCGAAACCCGGCCGACATGCTGGTGTTGGACCGGGTGGCCAAAAACGAGATGCGCACGCTGGGCATCGCCATGGTCCAGGACATCACCCGACCGCTGGGCATCCCGATTCAGCACAGCTCGATACCGTTTCAGAACAGCATGCAGAGCCAGACGACCATGCAGAACATGTCCTTCCTCAAGGACCGCATGGCCGACATCCTCAAGATGGCCGACGAACTGCAGGTCCAGATCAACTACACCGAGCGGTTGTATGCGATCACCAAGGACCTCTCGAGCGCCGCCGACGACAGCGCCAAGACGACGGAGGAAACGTCGCGGATCACCGATCAATTGCGCGATCACATCGCCGATTTCGACGACATGTGGCGGCCGATCAAGTCGTACTTCTATTGGGAAAAACACTGCTACGACATCCCCATCTGCTGGTCGATCCGGTCCCTGTGGGACTCGCTGGACGGATTCGACGATCTCGCCGGGAAATTCCACGAACTTTCGGCCGACATCAACCGCACCGCCGAGGCCACCCACGAGATGCTGGTGATCATCCCGACGATGATCGCCACGCTGAAGACCACCAGGGGCATCACGCTGACGCTGTACCAGACGTTCTCGGCGATGCTCAACCAGATGGACGCCATGAGCAACACGGCCGTCGTCATGGGGCAGAGCTTCGACGCGTCGAAGAACGACGACTTCTTCTACCTACCGCCGGAGGCCTTCGACAACCCGGACTTTCAGACCGGACTGCGCATGTTCCTGTCACCCGACGGTAAGTCCGCGCGGTTCTTCATCACCCATCAAAGCGATCCCATGACGCCCGAAGGCATCTCGCGCGTCGATGCGGAGCGCACGGCCGCGCAAGAAGGGCTCAAGCAGTCGTCGCTGTCGGACGCCCGGGTGTTTCTCGGTGGAACCGCCCCCACCTTCCGGGACATGGCCGACGGCGAGAAATACGACCTGATGATCGCGGTGATCGCGTCACTGACGCTGATCTTCATGATCATGCTGCTGCTGACCCGAAGCGTGGTCGCCGCGCTGGTGATCGTCGGCACCGCGGCAAGTTCGATCGCCGCGTCGTTCGGGCTATCGGTGCTGATCTGGCAGGACCTGTTCGGCATCAGGATCCACTGGATCGTGATGGCGCTGTCGGTCATCATCCTGCTGGCCGTCGGCTCCGACTACAACCTGCTGCTGGTGTCCCGGTTCCGGGAAGAGATCCACGCCGGGCTCAAGACGGGGATCATCCGGTCGATGGCCGGCACCGGTGGGGTGGTGACGGCGGCCGGCCTGGTGTTCGCGTTCACCATGGCGTCGATGCTGGGCAGCAACCTGCGTGTGCTGGGCCAGTTCGGGTCGACGGTGTGCATCGGTCTGCTGCTCGACACGTTGATCGTGCGGACGCTGCTGATGCCGTCGATCGCGACGCTGCTGGGGCGGTGGTTCTGGTGGCCGCAGGTCGTGCATCCGCGCGGTGACAACGCCCGGCGGGCGGTGACCGCTCAGGTTTCGGGCTAGCTGTCGGACACAGCCTCGGGCAGTTCCAGGCACACCGCGACGGCGCCCGCGCCGACGTGCAGCGCGAGCACCGGTCCCAGCGGGGTGATGATCGCCGGCTCGCACGCGGGCAGCCGCGCGGCCAGCGCCGCCGCCACCTCCTTCGCGCCGTCGGGGTTGGCGACGTGGTGCACCGCCAGGGCGGCCGGGCCCTCGCCGACGGCCTCGCAGACCCGCTCGATCATCGCCGCGGTCGCGTGGGTGACCGTGCGGACCCGTTGGGCCAGAACGAGTTTGCCGTCGTCGATGCGTAGCAGCGGTTTGAGGGCCAGCGCGGTGCCCAGCCACGCCTTGGCCCCGCCGATCCGCCCGCTGCGACGCAGGTTGTCCAGCCGGTGCACCACCACGAACGCCCGGCCCCGCGACACCGCCGAACCCGCGGCGCCGGCGACGGCGTCCAGGTCGCCGCTCGCGGCGGCCGCACGCGCGGCGGCCAGCGCGACGAAGCCCGTGCCCATCGCGGTCGACCTGGAGTCGATGACCCGCACGTGCGCGTCGAGGTCGGCGGCCGTGCGCTGGGCGGCGGCGTAGGTCCCCGACAGCGCCGACGAAAGATGCACCGCCACAACGCCGTCGCCGCCGCTGTCGGTTAGCGCCTGCTGATAGGCGTTGGCCAACTCGGCCGGGGTGGCCGCCGCGGTGGTGGCGTTTTGCTTGTAGATGTCCTCGGGAATGTCGTCCACGCCGTCGCGCAGGTCGTGGCCGTCGAGCAGGATGTGCAGCGGAACGACGCGGATAGCCCACTTGTCGAGCAGCTCGGCGGGCAGCCGCGACGACGCATCGGTCACCACCATGACAGTCACGAGCGCTACCCGCGGGGTATTCCGGTTTCGGCCAGCGCCTTGAGCATCAGCTCCGCGACCGCCCGGTGGGCCTCGAAATTCCAGTGGATGCCGTCGGGGTTGCCGCGCCCGCTCATCACCTGTTCGGCCACAGCGGCTTTGAGATCCACCAGCGGAATATCGTGTTGCAGCGCCCAGTCGGTGATCGCGGTTACGGTCCCCGCCCGGCCGCGGTGAGCCCTGCCGTACGTCTCGGCGATGTGCACCGACGGCAACGACGCCACGATCGGGATGCCTGGTCTGTTGAAGTCGATTGCGCCGCGCGTCATTTCGAGATACTCGGCGGTGAGGTGCGGCGGCAACGCCGACCGGGCCACCGGCGAGAGCCTGGGCTGCAACCAGCCGTAGCCGTCGCGGGCCCAGCGCCGCAGCCAGGGCGGGCGCACATAGCGGATCAGCTCACGCACCGCGGTCGGCAACACCGACGGCAGCGAATCCATCCCGCTGGTCGCGAAGATCACCGCGCCCGCCCGCGGCAGCGCCGCCCACGCGCGCGGGTCCTGCGTCGCCGCCCACCACACGTCGCGACAGGTCCAACCGATGCGGCCGATCAGCTCCACATCCCACCCCAGTTGTTCCGCAACGAGATTGGGCCAAATGCGCGGATCGTCGGCGGGCAGCCCCCCGGCGGGTCCGTAGTAGGACAGTGAATCGGCGAATATCAGCAGCGTCGGCCGGGGTTCAGAGGACATCGTTCGCAACCTGCGCCGAGGCGTTCCACACGTCGAGGCGCCAGCGGATGCCGTCGAGATCGGCGCGATCATCGGAGTGGCCGGACAACTGCACCCAGCTCGCGTTGCCCATGCCGCCCAGGATCGGCCAGCTGGCCACCGGAAGTCCCAGCAACGCGGCCGACAGCGCGGCGATCAGCCCGCCGTGGGCGACCAGCACCACTGGCCGATCCGCGTGGTGGGGGTGGCCCCATTCCGGCTCACCGGACACCAGCTCGGCGATCAACGGCAGGCTCCGGGCGGCCACGTCGACGCGGCTCTCCCCGCCGTGCGGCGCCCATGTTGCGTCCTCACGCCACGCCAACCGGGCGCCGGGCGCCTCGGCGTCGATCTGGGCGTGCGTCAGGCCCTGCCAGTCGCCGAGGTGCGTCTCACGGATCCGGTCGTCGGCCCGGATCTCCAGGCCGGTCCGCTCCCCCAGCTTGACCGCCGTGTCGTAGGCGCGCCGCAGATCCGACGAGACGATCAGCAGCGGTTGCAGCTTGCCCAGCACCTCGGCCGCGGCGACCGCCTGCGCGCGGCCCAGTTCGCTGAGCTGGGTGTCAAGCTGGCCCTGCATCCGGCTGCCGAGGTTGAAATCGGTCTGGCCGTGACGCAACATCACCAGGCGTCTGATTGTCATGGCGCGTCCAGGTCCACCGGCACCGTCGGGCAGTCGCCCCACAGCCGGTCCAGGGCGTAGAAGTTGCGGTCGTCCTGATGCTGGATGTGCACGACGATGTCGCGGTAGTCCAGCAGGGTCCAGCGTCCTTCCCGGGCGCCCTCGCGCCGCGCCGGCTTGTAGCCCGCCCTGCGCATCTTCTCCTCGACCTCGTCGACGATGGCGTTGACCTGCCGCTCGTTGGACGCCGAGGCGATGACGAAGCAGTCGGTGATGACCAGCTGGCCCGAGACGTCGATGACGATCACGTCGTTGGCCAGTTTCGAGGCGGCCGCGCCGGCGGCGACGGTCGCCATGTCGATCGCTTCCCGGGTGGCGCTCACGGTGCCCCCTCGCCGCCGGGCTTGGTGTACAGCCGGCGCTTGGAGACGTACTGCACGACGCCGTCGGGCATCAGGTACCACAGCGGACGGTGCTGTTCGGCGCGCCGGCGGCAGTCGGTCGACGAGATCGCCAGCGCCGGGATCTCGACCAACGTCAACGCGTCTTCGGTCAGCTCGCCCAGCACGCCGGTGATGTGTTCGCGCCGCAGCTCGTAGCCGGGCCGGCTGACGCCGATGAAACGCGCCAGCGCGAACAGCTCGTCCCAGCCCTGCCAGGACAGGATGGACTCCAGCGCGTCGGCGCCGGTGATGAAGTACAGCTCGGAGTCGGGGTTCAGCTCCCGCAGGTCCCGCAGCGTGTCGCGGGTGTAGGTCGGTCCGGCGCGGTCGATGTCGACCCGGCTCACCGAAAAGCGCGGATTGGACGCGGTGGCGACCACCGTCATCAGATAACGATCCTCGGCGGCCGAGACGCTGCGCTCCTTCTGCCAGGGCTGACCGCTGGGCACGAACACCACTTCGTCGAGGTCGAACAGGTCGGCGACCTCGCTGGCGGCGACCAGGTGGCCGTAATGGATGGGATCGAACGTCCCACCCATCACTCCCAGCCTGCGCAGCCGCTTTTGCACGATGTGCCAGCTTACTTGAGGCGGCGAACGCCTCCGATTCCGCAGCTAGCGACCCAATTCGCGCCGAGCCTCACACCGGCAGCAGCTGGTCGATCACCGCGGCCAGTTGCTTGGCCGAGCGGCACTCGTGCATGGGGATGACGTCCTGGTAGCGCGGCACGGCGGAGTCGCCGCTGCCCCACAGGTGTTTGGGCTCCGGATTGAGCCAGTGCGCGTGCCGGCTGGCGGTCACCATGTCGGCCAGCACGTCGATGGCGGGGTCGCGGTAGTTGGTGCGCCCGTCGCCCAGCACCAGCAGCGAGCTGCGCGGCGACAGCGCGTTCGGGTGCGCCTGCAGGAACGAGACGAACGCATTGCCGTAATCGGAGTGCCCGTCGCGGCTGTAGACGCCGGCCTCCCGGGTGATCCGCTGGATGGCCACGGCCAGGTCGGCCTCGGGGCCGAACATGTGCGTCACCTCGTCGGTGGTGTCGATGAACGCGAACACCCGGACCCGCGAGAACTGCTGCCGCAGGGCGTGCACCAGCAGCAGGGTGAAGTGGCTGAACCCGGCGACCGAACCCGAAACGTCGCACAGCACCACCAGTTCCGGGCGCGCCGGGCGGGGCTTGGCCAGCACCACGTCGATCGGCACCCCGCCGGTGGACATGGACTTGCGCAGCGTCTTGCGCAGGTCGATCGTCCCGGCGCGCGAGCGCCGCCGGCGCGCCGCCAGCCGGGTGGCCAGGGTGCGGGCCAGCGGCGCCACCACCCGTTGCATCTGGCGAAGCTGCTCACCGGAGGCGCGCAGGAACTCGACGTTCTCGGAAAGCTGTGGGATGCCGTACATCTGGACGTGGTCGCGGCCGAGCTGCTCGGCGGTGCGGCGCTTGGTCTCGGCGTCGACCATCTTGCGCAGCTGGGTGATCCGCTGCGCGGCAAGCGCTTTGGCGATCTGCTCCTGGGTGGGTGAGGGCTCGTCGCCGTAGGGGGCCAGCAGCCCCGCCAGCAGCTTGCCCTCCAACTCGTCCAGCGCCATCGCCTTGAGCGCCTGATACGACGAGAACGACGGGCCGCGGCTCGAACTGTATTTGCCGTAGGCCTCCACGATCCGCGCGATCATCGCGACCAGCCGCTCGTCCATGTCGGCGAGCTCGGGGTTGTCGGCGAGCAGGTCCAGCAGCATCTGGCGCATCGCCTCGACGTCGTCGGCAGGCAGGGGCGCGTCGCCGGACTCGTCGGCTTCGTCTTCTGTCACTACCGCCCTTGGTCCCAGCGCCGCGGGAAACCACAGGTCGAACATGGCGTCGTAGGTGTCGCGGTGATCGGGGCGGCGCAGCACCGCGCAGGCGATGCCCTCGCGCAGCACCTCGCGCTCTGCCAGCCCGAGGGCCGCCATCACCCGCCCGGCGTCCACGGTTTCCGACGGCCCCACCGAAATCCCCGCTCCGCGAAGCGCTTCCACGAAGCCGACCAGGTGGCCCGGCAGCCCGTGCGGGGCCAGGGGTCGGCTGGGACGGATGCGGCGGACGGCCATCTAGTTCAGCCTGAGCTCACCGGCCGCGCGCTGCTGGTCGGACTGGTGCTTGAGGACCACGCCGAGCGTCTGGGCGACCACCGCGTCGTCGATGGTGTCCAGGCCCAGCGCGAGCAGGGTGCGACCCCAGTCGATCGTCTCGGCGATGGACGGCACCTTCTTCAGCTGCATGCCGCGCAGCACGCCGATGATGCGCACCAATTCCTCGGCCAGGTGCGCCGGCAGCGCGGGCACCCGGGACAGCAGGATGCGCCGCTCGAGGTCGGGGCTGGGGAAGTCGATGTGCAGGAACAGGCAGCGACGCTTGAGCGCCTCGGACAGTTCCCGGGTCGCGTTGGAGGTGAGTACCACCAGCGGGGTCCGCTCGGCCGTGATGGTGCCCAGTTCGGGGACGGTAACGGCGAAATCGGACAGCACCTCGAGCAGCAGCCCCTCGATCTCGATGTCGGCCTTGTCGGTCTCGTCGATGAGCAGTACCGTCGGCTCGGTGCGCCGGATGGCGGTCAGCAGCGGGCGCTGCAGCAGGAATTCCTCGCTGAACACGTCGTCCTTGGTCTGATCCCAGTCGCCGGAACCGGCCTGAATGCGCAGGATCTGCTTGGCGTGGTTCCACTCGTAGAGCGCGCGCGCCTCGTCGACGCCCTCGTAGCACTGCAGGCGCACCAGGCCCGAGCCGGTGCCCTGGGCGATGGCGCGGGCCAGCTCGGTCTTGCCGACGCCGGCCGGGCCCTCGACCAGCAGCGGCTTGCCGAGCCGGTCGGCCAGGAACACCGCCGTCGCGGTGGCGGTGTCGGGTAGGTAACCGGTCTCGGCCAGCCGTCGCGAGACGTCGTCGATGTCGGCGAACAGCGGCGCGGGCCGGGCAGGCACACTCACGATCTCGGTTCTCCTAGCGCTTTGGAAGCATTGAGGCGGATGTCAGGCCGGGCGGGTATGCCCGTCTCCCCACGCGATCCACTTGGTCGAGGTCAATTCCGGCAATCCCATCGGGCCGCGCGCATGCAGCTTTTGCGTCGAGATGCCGATCTCGGCGCCGAACCCGAACTGCTCGCCGTCGGTGAACGCCGTCGACGCGTTGACCATCACCGCGGCGGAGTCGACGCCGTCCGTAAATCGTTGAGCCGCAGCCATGTTCGTCGTGACGATGGCCTCGGTGTGCCCGGTTCCGTACTCGTTGATGTGGTCGATCGCGGCGTCGACGCCGTCGACCACCGCCACCGCGATGTCCATCGACAGGTATTCGCGGCGCAGTTCGGCCTCGTCGGCGCTCAGGTGCACCGTCACCCCGGCGTCTTGCAGGACGCCCACCAGCCTGGGCATGGCCTCCCCGGCGATCGCCGCGTCGACCAGCAGCGTCTCGGCCGCGTTGCAGACGCTGGGCCGGCGCGTCTTGGAGTTCAGCAGGATGCGTTCGGCCACCTCCAGGTCGGCGGCCTCGTGCACGTAGACGTGGCAGTTGCCGACACCCGTCTCGATGGTGGGCACCTGCGCGTCGCGCACCACCGCGTCGATCAGGCCGGCCCCGCCGCGCGGGATCACCACGTCGACCAGGCCGCGGGCCTGGATCAGGTGGGTGACCGTGGCGCGATCGCTCGATGACAGCAGCTGCACCGCGTCGGCGGGCAGGTCCTCGCTGACGAGGGACGCGCGCAGCACGTCGACGAGGGCCTGATTGGACTTCGCGGCCGACGAACTGCCGCGCAGCAGCACGGCATTGCCGGACTTGAGCGCCAGGCCGAAGGCGTCCACGGTGACGTTGGGCCGGCCCTCGTAGATCATCCCGACCACGCCGAGCGGAACCCGCTGCTGGCGCAGGTGCAACCCGTTGGGCAGGGTGTAGCCGCGCAGCACCTCGCCCACCGGGTCGGGCAACCCGGCGACCTGCCGCAGTCCGGCCGCGATCCCGTCGACGCGAGTGGCGTCCAGCGCCAGCCGGTCGAGCATCGCGGTCGGGGTGCCGGCGGCCCGGGCGGCCTCGAGGTCTTCGGCATTGGCGGCGAGGATGCGCTCGGTGTGGGCACCGATCGCGTCGGCCGCGGACTGCAGCGCCACGTCCTTGGCGACGGTCGGCAGCAACGCCAGCGAGCGGGCGGCGACCCGGGCGCGGCGCGCGGCGTTGTGCACCTCCCGGCGCAGGTCAGGACGCGATGGTGCTTGCAGACTCATTGAACCAGGGTATCGGTCCGCGGCCGGCCGAGTTGGGCTGCCCCTGCACCGAACGCCTCGCGGGGCGCGTCAGCCTACCAGCTCGCCGCGGCGGGCCTTGCGCACTTTGCTCTGTCGCTCGTTGAGGATGTGCCCGAAGTTCTGCAGCAGCAACGGTTCTCGCATCACGAGGTGTTCGAGGTTTTCGCGATCGATCATCAGCGCGGTGACCTCTTCGAGCGCGTAGGCGCTCGCGGTGTTGGGTTGGCGGGTCAGCGCGGTCAGCCCCAAAAACGTGCCCTCGGCGAGCGTGGTGATGGGCACGACCGACCCGTCGTCGGCCGTCGCGGTCAGTTGCACGCGCCCGGCGATCAGGAAGGTCATCCCCTTGGGCACCTCGCCGGGGTACTCCACCGTTTCGTCGGCGCCGTAGCGGACGAGTTTCGCGCAGGAATACAGCGCCCGCTGCTCGTCGGCGTTGAGCCGTAGCGCGGGCGCCACCACGGTGCGCACCGCCTTCTCCACACGTTCGGCGGTCGCAAAATCGTCGTCGCTGTTGTCGAGGCGCAACTCTTCGCGCCGCGCCGCATACCAGATCCAGCGCAGGAACGTCGCGCGCGCGGCGCTGTCGTCGGCGGGTGAGTTCAGCCCGATGGAGGTGCGGTACTCGCCGCCGCCGAGGGGCACGGTGCGGGGCACGCTGTCGCTCCTGAGTTGCGGTAGCCCCAGCGCGACGCGCGAGAGGACGGCGCACACCCGCTCGGGGGCGTCGGCGGGCGAAAAGGTGGTCGTGACCGCCAGCTTGTGGGTGCCCGGGGGCCTGCTGAGGTTGGTGAACGCCGTGGCGGCCAGCACCGAGTTCGGCGTGACCCGCATCCCGTCGCCGGTGTCGATGTGCACGGCCCGCCAGTTCGCCTCGACGACCCGCCCCCGCGCCGTACCGGTGTCCACCCAGTCATTGAGCCGGAAGGGCTGCTCGAAGAGCATGAACAGCCCGGACACGATCTGGCCGACGGAGTTCTGCAGCATCAGGCCGATGACGACCGACGTGACGCCCAGCGCGGTGAACAGGCCGCCGACCCGGACCCCCCAGATGTAGGACAGGATCAGCACCAGGCCCACGCCGATCAGCGCGAAGCGTCCCACGTCCAGGAAGATCACCGGAAGCCGCTTACGCCAGCTGTCTTCGGGCGCGCCCTCGAACACCGTCGCGTTGAGCCCGGACAGCAACAACACCAGCACCAAAAAGCCGAACACCGTGGTCAGCAGCCGGACCGGGACGTCGCCGGCCGGGATCTGGGAGGCCTTGACCAGCAGCAGCAACAGCGCTCCGAGCGGCACCAGGTAGTTGCGCAGCAGGCCCACCTGACGGGCCAGGCGGCTGTTGCGGCGGGCCAGCGTGTGGTGCAGCTCGGTGAGAAAAATGAGCGTGACCGGAAGGCCGACCGCAATGCCGACCGCCCAGTAGAACCACGACGAGTGAAAGGCGTCCATCATCGCTCCGACAACCGGTACATGGTCTGGTCGGCGCCGCCGACCGAGATGGTGCCGGCGGGCGTGAACTGCCGCACGTCGCGCATCGCCGCGTACACCTGCGTGCTGACGTAGATGCCGGGCTGCGGTGCGCCCCGGTGTATTTGGTAGGCCAGGCTCACCGCGGCGCCCCACATGTCGTAGACGAGGCTGGACCGGCCGACCAGGCCGCTGATGACGGTGCCGGTGTTGATGCCGACCCGCAGGCCCAGCTCGTGGCCGGTCTGGTTGTTGAACCGCTCGATGACGTGTCGCATCTCGATGCCGAAGTCGACGCTTCGGTGAATGCTGTCCAGCCGCGGCGAGATCACCCCGCAGGTGGCGAGGTAGCCGTTGTGGAACGTGCGGATGCGTTCGACGCCAAGGGTTTCGGCCGCGGAGTCGAACTGCCGGAACAGCTCGTCGACGATGCCCACCAATTCGTCCCCGGGAAGTTCGTTGGAAAGCTCGTCGAGACCGACGATGTCGGCGAAGATGACGGCGACGTCCTGGTGCTTTTGCGCGATCGTCGACTCCCCCTCGCGATAGCGCTGGACGATCGACTCGGGCATCAGCGCCAGCAGCAGGCGATTGTTTTCGCCGCGCTGCTGGTTGAGCAGCTCCTCCTTGATTGCGAGGTTGCGGCTCATCTCGTTGAAAGCCGCGGTGAGGTCGCTGATTTCGTCACGCGCCATCACCGGGATGTTGACGTCGTAGTCGCCGGAGCTGATCTTTCGGGTGCCCTCCTCGAGGCGCCGGACCGGCCGCACAGCCGCTTGCGCGATCAGCATCGAGGCCACGCAGATGGCGAAAACCAGTGCGGTAACCGCGATCACGAGGGTCTTGCTGAACCTGCCCAGTCGCGCGAAAGCATCGGAGTCGTCACGCGTCGCCAGCACCGACCAATGCAGGTCGGAGTTCGGAATATCCAGTGGAGCATAGGCTTCCAGTTCTCTGTTGCCCGTATAGTCGGTGGAGCTGATGGTGCCGCTCTCGCCGCGCTGGGCGGCCCTGAGGCCCGCTGTGCTCACCGGTTGTACCAGCGTCGTGCCACCCAGCCGGATCACCTTTTCCACGATGTCGGGCGGGGTGCCCGCGGCGATGGCATCGCGCTTGTACTGCTGCGGGTCTTCCAGGAATTCCCGTGAGTCCGAACGCATCAGGTCGTCGGGGCCTACCAGGTACGTCTCGGTCGCCGCACCCATGCCGCCGGCTTCCCAGCGTTTGTCGGCGGTCATGATCTTGTTGATCTTCGCGGTCGGCACCGGCAAGGCCATGACACCGTCGATCTTGCCGTTCATCCCGACGGGCGATACCACCCACGCCGTGGGCGCGTCCAGCGCCGGCTGATACGGCTGAAAGTCGGTGATCCAGACGAAGTCTACGTCGTTGGAGCGCAACGCCTTTTGGTAGGCGTCCCGCAGATTGGACTCGCGATAGGGGCCGGTGAGAATGTTGGTCCCGAGGTCGGGCCCCTTCATGACGGAATAGACGACATTGCCCTGCAGGTCCAGCAGCAGCGCGTCGCGATAGTCGAAGCGGGTGACGATGCCGCGCAAATAGAAATCGAAGCGCGCGTTGGCCGCCGACCACGCGCTGCCGTCGCCGGCGTCGGCAACGGGCAGCGAGTCGTTGGTGGCCCGGGGCGGCGCGGTGTAGTACGCCTGCAGGTATCGCTGCGCCGGCGAACTCGGCAGGACCGCGTTGAGGTCGATGACGTTGCCGGTCGCCCGCTTGATCGGCTCGAGCATCTGCTTCTCGTAATAGTCGACCAGCGACTGCTGCTGAGCCGGGCTGATCGTCGCGGTGGCCAATTGATTCAGTCCCCCGGTGAGCGCCGCCGTCGCCTCGGTGGCGCTGAACCCGCCGCTGTAGACGACGAGCGAATTCGTCACCTCGCGGAAAAGCGCCTGGATCTGGCGCTTCTGCGATTCGCGCAGCTCGATCAACCGCTCGGCCTCGACTTGCCGCAGCGCGTTGCGACCGGACACCGCCCCGATGAGGCCGATCACCCCGACCCCGAGGATGCCCGACAGCAGCATCGCGACCAAGATCTTGGACTGGATGCCGAACCGGAAACGGTGCCATAGCAAAGGCCGCCGCACGCTCCTGAGAGTCTTTTCGGCCGGGGCGGATTCCGGGGCGGATTCGGGAGCGGTGGGCGGCAAGATACTCCCGGTATTTTCAGCGGCGCGTTCGGCGTCTTTCAGCTCGCTCGATGTCAATCGCCTTTCCCTTCCCGTTACGGGATTTAGCACCGATTAGGCAGCAGAGTAACGCGCGAAGATCACGAAAATGGCGATTGCAGCAAAAGGATTAGCCAAAAAGGTTGACCCAGCAGACTACCGTCGGGGCCATGGCGCGGGTCTGCGTGGTCGGCAGCGTGAACATGGATCTCACGTTTGGCGTGGGTGTTCTGCCACGGCCGGGCGAGACGGTGCTCGCGTCGTCGTTGACCACCGCGCCTGGCGGCAAGGGCGGCAACCAGGCCGTGGCCGCGGCGCGCGCGGGTGCGCGCGTGCAGTTCGTCGGCGCGGTCGGCGACGACGCGGCGGCCGCCCGGTTGCGGGCCCACCTGCACGCCAACGGGGTTGGGCTCGACGCGACGGCGGCGGCGCCGGGGCCGAGCGGCACGGCGGTCGTGCTCGTCGATGCCGGCGCCGAGAACGTCATCGTGGTGGCCCCCGGCGCGAACGCGCGATTGACGCTGGATGCCGCCACGCGCGGCGTGATTGCCGACTGCGATGTGCTGTTGACCCAGTTGGAGATTCCCGTTTCCACGGCGGTGGCGGCCGCGCGCACGGCCCGCGCGGCCGGAGCGGCCGTCATCGTCAATGCCTCACCCGCGGGCGGCGAGCGCGGCCGCCTGGCCGAGTTGTCGGCCGTCGCCGACGTGGTCGTCGCCAACGAGGCCGAGGCCCGGGAATGGCCGTGGCGGCCAACCCACTTGGTGATCACCCTCGGAGCGCGCGGGGCCCGCTACGTGGGCGCCGACACCGAGTTCACCGTCCCCGCACCGGCTGTCGACGCGGTGGACACCGCGGGCGCCGGCGACGTGTTCGCCGGGGTGCTGGCCGCCAACTGGCCGCGCGACCCGGGCGCAGGGGCCGAGCTGCTGACCGCGCTGCGGCGGGCCTGCGCCGCCGGCGCGTTGGCGACGCTGGCCCCGGGCGCGGGCGACTGCGCGCCGCGCGCCGCGGTGATCGACGCGGCGCTGCGGAAGGCCTTTCAGTGACCAAAGCCTTGCGGTAACCTCGCTGGCCATGACTTTGGTCATGGGAAAGGTCATGGGAACCTGTATGCCGGCAACGGCGGCCGCCGACATGGCCCTCGTACTCTTCGCGATATTCGGCGTGCTCGGGTTCGGCTGGCGCAGTTGGCTGCAGTATCGGCGGACCGGCTCGACCGGCTTTCGCGGCATCAGCGCCGGCGGTTGGCTGGAACGCATCGCCGGCGTCGGCTTCGTGGTGGCGCTCGCGGTCGCGGTGAGCGCGCCGATCCTGCAGGAGACCCAGGTCGTTGCACCGGTCCGCCTGCTCAACCAAATCTGGATCCAGACCCTCGGCATCGTGGTGGCAACGGTCGGCATCGCGGCCACGGTGTACGCGCAACTGGAGATGGGCGATTCCTGGCGGATCGGCGTGGACACGACTGAGACGACGACGCTGGTGCATACCGGCGTGTTCGGCCGGATCCGCAACCCCATCTACACCGCCATGTTCACGTTCGGCATCGGTATCGCGCTGGTGACACCGAATGTCGTTGCCGCGGCAGGCTTTATCCTGCTCGTCACCACCATCGAGCTTCAGGTCCGCCGCGTCGAGGAGCCGTACCTGTTGCGGACGCACGGCGAGGCCTATCGCGAGTACACCGCGGGCGTGGGGCGGTTCGTCCCGGGCGTCGGCCTCATTCGTTAATCCTCGGGGACCTCACGCTCGATTTCGTCGAGCCAGATGCGCGCGGACATGTCCGACGGCGCACGCCAGTCACCGCGCGGCGACAGCGCGCCCCCGTGCGACACCTTGGGCCCGTTGGGCAGGGCCGAGCGCTTGAACTGACTGAACGAGTAGAAGCGCTGCACGAACACCTGCAGCCAGTGCCGAATCTCCTTGAGCGAGTAGGACGGCCGCTTGTCCTCGGGGAACCCGGGCGGCCAGTTACCCTGCTCGGGGTCGCTCCACGCGTGCCACGCCAGGAAGGCGACCTTCGATGGCCTGAACCCGAAGCGCAGTACGTGGAACAGCGAAAAGTCCTGCAGGGCAAAGGGCCCGATTTTGGCCTCGCTGCTTTGCAGCTCTTCCTCTTCCCCGCTGGGAACGAGCTCCGGTGTGATCTCGGTGTCCAGCACCGACTGCAGCACCTCGCACACGTCGGATTCGAATTGACCCGACGAGATCACCCACCGGATCAGGTGCTGCATCAGCGTTTTGGGCACGCCGGCGTTGACGTTGTAGTGCGACATCTGGTCGCCGACCCCGTAGGTCGACCAGCCCAGCCCCAGCTCGGAGAGGTCGCCGGTGCCCAGCACGATGCCGCCGCGCTGGTTGGCCAGCCGGAACAGGTAGTCGGTGCGCAGGCCGGCCTGTACGTTTTCGAAGGTGACGTCGTAGACCTTTTCGCCGCGCGCGAACGGATGGTCGATCTCCTTGAGCATCAGCTGCGCGGTCTCGGTGATGTCGATTTCGGAGAAGGTGACGCCAAGCGCGCGGCACAGCTCGATCGCGTTGCGCTTGGTGCGATCCCCGGTCGCGAACCCGGGCAGGGTGAATGCCAGGATGTCGCTGCGCGGGCGCTTCTCGCGGTCCACGGCTTGCGCGGCGACGATCAGCGCGTGCGTCGAGTCCAGACCGCCGGAGATCCCGATGACCACCTTCGGATAGTCCAGTGCGCGCAGCCGCTGTTCGAGCCCGGCGACCTGGATGTTGTAGGCCTCGTAGCAATCCTGTTCCAGGCGTTGGGGATCGGCGGGCACGAACGGAAAGCGCTCGATCTCGCGGCGCAGCCCGATGTCACCGCGCGGCGGGTCGAGCCGGAACTCGATGCGCCGGAATGACTCCGCCGACGCGCGGTGGTGGCGCCGGTTGTCGTCGAAGGTCCCCATCCGCAGCCGTTCCGAGCGAAGCAGCTCCAGGTCGACATCGGCGACGCTGCGCCGCTCCCCCTTCGGGAAGCGCTCCGAGCAGGCGAGCTGCACGCCGTTTTCCCACACCATGGTCTGGCCGTCCCAGGCCAGGTCGGTCGTCGACTCGCCCTCGCCGGCTGCGGCGTAGATGTAGGCGGCCAGGCACCGCGACGAGGCCGAACGGGCCAGCAGGCAGCGGTCCTCGGCGCGGCCGATCGTGATCGGGCTGCCGGACAGGTTCGCCAGCACCGTCGCGCCCGCCAGGGAGGCCTCCGCGCTGGGCGGGATCGGCACGAACATGTCTTCACAGATCTCCACGTGCAGGACGAAATCGGTGAGGTCGGACGCGGAGAACAGCAGGTCGGGACCGAACGGCGCCTCCCGATCGCCGATGCGGATGGCGCCGCGCTCGTCGTCGCCGGGCGCGATCTGGCGGCGCTCGTAGAACTCGCGGTAGGTGGGCAGGTACGACTTGGGCGCCACGCCCAGCAGCACGCCGCGGTGGATGATCGCGGCGGCGTTGTAGATGCGATGCCGGTGGCGCAGCGGGGCGCCGACGACCAACACCGGCAACAATTCCGCCGACGCCGCGACGATGTCGGCCAGGGCGCGTTCGACGTCGTCGAGCAAGAGATCCTGCAGGACGATGTCCTCGATGGAGTACCCACACAGCGTCAGCTCCGGGAAGACGGCAACCGCGACGCCGTCGTCGTGGCATTCGCGGGCCAGCCGCAGCACCGACTCCGCGTTGGCCGCCGGATCGCCGATCGTGGTGTGGTGCGTGCACGCGGCGACGCGGACGAAGCCCTGGCGGTAGCTGTTGTAGAAGTCCTTGAAAGAGCCCATCCCTCCCATTGTCGCCTGCCGGTTGTCAACTCGTCATCGCCGGGTATCCCCAACCGCATGAGCGATACCGCAGTCGTCGTGGTCGACATGATGAACACCTATCAGCATCCCGACGCTGAAGATCTGATACCCAATGTCGAGAAAATCATCGACCCCCTGTCCGACCTGGTCCGCCGCGCCCGCGATGCCGGCGGCGTCGACCTCATCTACGTCAACGACAACTACGGCGATTTCACCGCGCAGTTCTCCGGCATCGTCCGCTCGGCGCTCGATGGGGCGCGGCCCGATCTGGTCAAGCCGATCGTCCCGCCCAACGACTGCCGCGTGCTGACCAAGGTCCGCCACAGTGCGTTCTACGCGACGGCGCTGGCGTACCTGCTCAACCGGCTGGAGACCAAGCGGGTGATCGTGACCGGCCAGGTCACCGAGCAGTGCATCCTCTACACCGCGCTCGACGCCTACGTGCGCCACTTCCCCGTGGTGATCCCGACCGACGCCGTCGCGCACATCGACGCCGAGTTGGGCGGCGCGGCGCTGAAGATGATGGAACAGAACATGTCCGCCGAGCTGACCACCGCGGCCGACTGCATGGGCTGAGCCGGTATTTCGCCGATCAGCCGGATCTGCCGGCGTGACCGTCGGCGCCGGAGTCGCCGGTCAGGCCGTCGGCACCGGCGATGGCGTCGTTACCGGGGTTTCCCCGCGTTCCCGGCTCGCCGCCCACGCCGCCAGCACCGCCCGGCCCGCCGCTGCCCGCGGCGCCACCGGCGCCCGGAGTGCCCGCATGACCGAACAGCCCGGCCGCCCCGCCGGCACCGCCGTTGCCGCCGTTTCCACCGGTGCCGCCCACACCACCGTCTCCGCCCGTGCCACCGTTGCCCGCGTGGCCCAGGTATACGGAAACGTGAGTCGGGTCGGAGTCGCCGCCCTGGCCGCCCGGGCCGCCGGAGGCTCCCATGCCGCCGTCACCTCCGATACCACCGATGCCGCCGGCGCCGCCGTCACCGAACAGCACGCCGCCCCGACCACCGGTGCCCCCGGCCCCGCCCGTGCCACCACCACCACCCGGCGCGCCGACACCGCCGGTACCGCCGGTTCCGCCGGCGCCGCCGATCGTGCCGAACCCCCCGGGACCTCCGGGACCACCGGCGGCTCCTGTGCCGCCGGTGCCGCCCTGCCCGCCGGGGCCCCCGGCGCCAAAGCCACCATTGTCAAGAGGCACCCCCGCGCCGCCGGTGCCACCCTGGCCGCCGGGCGCACCGGCACCGCCGGTCCCCCCGGGACCGCCGGCGCCTCCCCCGGTAACGCCGGTTGCCCACGCCTCGCCGCCTTGACCGCCGTCGCCACCGGGGGCGCCCGGGCCACCGTTGCCCCCGGCGCCGCCGGTGCCACCGATAGCCGGGCCCTGCACCGGCGAATCCTCGGTTCCGCCGAAGCCGCCAGAGCCACCGTTGCCGCCGGCGACTCCGGCGGCGCCATTGTCACCGGCCGAACCGCTGTAGCCGTTGCCCGCCGTGTTGTTGGCGCCAGTACTGCCCGCGCCCGCCCTGGACACGCCGTCCCAATTCTCCGACGGGTTGACACCGGCGGCGCCGGCACCGCCTTGGCCGCCCTGTCCGCCGTGCCCGCCGGACCCCCACAGCCCGGCATTGCCACCGGTGCCGCCCATGCCACCGAAGCCACCGCCCAGCGCGGTGCCACCAATCCCTCCGTTGCCACCGTTGCCATACAGGAAGCCGCCGTTGCCACCGGCCCCGCCGACTGCCCCGGGCCCTCCCAGCCCGCCCGCCCCGCCGTCGCCGATCAGTCCGGCGGACCCGCCCGCACCACCGCCGATCCCGGCGGCGGTGCTGGCACCACCGGCGCCGCCGTTGCCGTACAGGATCCCGCCGGCCCCGCCAGCCTGCCCGACCCCGTTGACCGTCGCCCCGGCCGCGCCGTCGCCGATCAACGGCCGCCCCAGAAACGCCTGCGTGGGCGCGTTGATCACCCCCAGCAAGCCCCGCTCGATGGTCTGCAGCGGTGACGTGTTCGCGGCTTCGGCGACCGCATACGAACTCCCGGCGGCGTTCAGAGCTTGCACGAACTGGGCATGAAACGCTTCCGCCTGCGTGCTGAGGTCCCGGTAGGCCCGGCCGTAGGAGGAGAACAACTCCGCGATGCTCGCGGACACCTCGTCGGCCGCCGCGGGTAGCACCGCCGTGGTGGGACTCGCGGCCACACTGCCGGCCGCGCTGATCGTCGAGCCGACGCTCGCCAAATCCGTTGCCGCCGCTGACACCACGTCACTTGTCACGCTGAGAATCGACATCGCCACCCTTCGGTCGACGGGCTGATTTTCAACGGATGGTACCCGGGTCCTCCCGCGGCCATGGTCGCTTCGCCCCAACGGCGATAAGCGCTTACCCTCGAGGCTATGGAATCCCCGGAGCTGGTCTGGCTGCTGGCCGGTCGCCGGGTCGCGGTGTTGACGGGGGCGGGGATCTCGACCGACTCGGGCATTCCCGACTATCGGGGACCGGATTCGCCGCCGAGCAATCCGATGACCATCCGCCAGTTCACCTCGGATCCGGTGTTCCGGCAGCGCTATTGGGCGCGCAACCACGTCGGGTGGCGCCACATGCACGACACGCTGCCCAACGCCGGACATCGGGCGCTGGTCGCGCTCGAGCGCGCGTCGGTGGTGACCGGCGTGATCACGCAGAACGTCGACCTGTTGCACACCAAGGCCGGCAGCCGCACCGTCGTCAACCTGCACGGCACCTACGCGCGGGTGGTCTGTCTGGGCTGCGGTCACGGGATGAGCCGCGCCGCGCTCGCCGAACGGCTCGAGGCGCTCAACCCGGGATTTATCGAGCGCGCCGAGGTGTTGGGCGGGCTGGCGGTGGCCCCCGACGCCGACGCCGTCATCGCCGACACCGCGTCGTTTCGGTATCTCGACTGCCCGGTCTGCAGCGGCATGCTCAAGCCGGACATCGTCTACTTCGGCGAAAGTGTGCCCAAAGACGTTGTGGCGAAGGCGTATTCGGTTCTCGATGGAGCCGACGCGCTGTTGGTGGCGGGCTCGTCGCTGGCCGTGTTCTCCGGGTACCGGTTCGTGCGGCACGCCGCGGCGCGGGGCGTCCCGGTCGCCATCGTCAACCGGGGGCCCACCCGCGGCGACGACCTGGCCACCGTCAAGGTGGACGGCGGCTGCTCGGAATTGCTGACTCTATTGGTTACGGAGCTAGGCGGGGCGCTGGCCGGGGCAGTCTAGAAGTTGCAGAGCATGCTGCGGAAAGCGTGGATGAAATTGCCTGCCACATAAGACGGTTCGCCCGCCTGGATGTCCGGCAGCTGTCGCAGCAACTCGCCGACGATCGCCCGCAGCTGCGCGCGGGCCACGTGCGCCCCGAGGCAGAAGTGCACCCCCGGCGTCCTACGACGCCGAGCTCGCCGAGGCGCTGTCCCAAATCATTTGGCGCGCCCTGTATCTCATGCCGATGTTGCCCGACTGATAGCGCGCCACCTACCGCGAGCAGACGCAGAATCGCATGTTCGAAGAACGAATCGTGCGATTCTGCGTCTGCTCGCCGTTAGACGGCGACCAGGTCGTCGGCATGCACGGCGGGCCGGCGCAACTCACCGGGCAGATCGGCGGTCGAGCGACCGATCATGGTGGCCAGTTCGGCGGCGTCGTAGGCCACCACGCCGCGGGCGACCATGGCCGCGTCCGGTCCGTGCAGCTCGACGACGTCCCCGGCGTAGAAGCGGCCCGAGATCGTCGTGATGCCCGCGGCCAACAGCGAGCGGCGTTGCCCCACCACGGCGCGCACCGCGCCCTCGTCCAGCGTCAGCGAACCGGTCACCTCGGCGGCGTAACGCACCCAGAACCGGCGCGCCGACATCCGCTGCGGCCGCGCGGCGAACACCGTGCCGCTCGAGGCGTCGGTGAGCGCGGTCGCGGCGTCGGCCGCGGCGGCCACCAGCACCGGGACCCCGGCGTCGGCGGCCAGCAGCGCCGAGGACATCTTCGAGGCCATCCCACCGGTGCCCAGGTCGCTGCCCGGGCCCGCGACCACGCCGTCCAGATCCGCCGAACCGGACACCTCGGGTATGAAACGGGCGGGTACGGGGCCCCTCGCTTTTCGCGGGTCGGAGTCGTAGAGACCGTCGATGTCGGATAGCAGCACCAACGCCTCGGCGCCGACCAGATGCGCCACCAGCGCCGAGAGCCGATCGTTGTCGCCGAACCGGATCTCGTTGGTGGCCACCGTATCGTTCTCGTTGACGATCGCGACAGCGTGCAGCGCGCGCAGCCGGTCGAGGGTGCGCTGGGCGTTGGTGTGCGAGGCCCGCACGGAGATGTCGTGCGCGGTCAGCAGCACCTGCCCGACCGCGCGGCCGTACCGGGCGAATGCCGCGCTCCACGAGTTCACCAGTGCGACCTGTCCGACGCTGGCGGCGGCCTGTTTCGTCGCCAAATCCTTGGGGCGGCGGGACAATCCGAGCGGCTCGATGCCCGCGGCGATGGCACCCGACGACACGATGACGACGTCGGTGCCCGCCTTCATCCGCGCCTCGATGGCCTCGGCCAGCCCGGCCAGCCGGCCGGAGTCGAACACCCCCGTTGGCGTGGTCAGCGCGTTGGTACCGACCTTGACCACCAGGCTGCGCGCGGTCCGGACGGCTTCGCGATGCGCGCTCACGAGGCCCCACCGGTTTCGGGGTCCTGCTGCCGGCGCTGCCGCCGCGCGGCCTTGCGTTCGGCGGCGCCGACGCGATCGCTGCGTTCCAGCCGCGCATCGGTGCCCCGGCCCGACAGCGCAACGTGTTGTCCCGCAGGGGTTTGCGGCTCCCAGTCGAACGTCATCTCCCCGATGGTGACCGCGCAGCCCGGTCGCGCACCCCGCCGCAGCAGCTCCTCCTCGACGCCGAGGCGCGCCAGGCGGTCGGCGAGGTACCCCACCGCCTCGTCGTTGTCGAAGTTGGTCTGGCCGACCCAGCGCTCGGGCCGCGCGCCGGTGACGACGAACCCGCCCTGCCCGTCCGGCTCGACGGCGAAGCCGCTGTCGTCGACGGGAACCGGACGGATCACCGGCCGTCGCGGCACGATCGGCGGCCGCGCGGCGTTGTAGTCCGAGATCATCTGCCAGAGCCCGAAAACCAAGGGCTGCAGCCCTTCTCGCGCGACCGTCGACACCAGGAACACCGGCCAGCCGCGCTCGGCGATCTCGTCGCGGACGAATTCCGCGAGCTCGCGGGCCTCGGGTACGTCGATCTTGTTGAGCACCACCGCGCGTGGCCGCTCGGCGAGGTCGCCCAGGGCGGCGTCACCCTGCAGGGTCGGGGTGTACGCGGCGAGCTCGGCCTCCAGCGCGTCGATGTCGGAGATCGGGTCGCGGCCCGGTTCGGCGGTGGCACAATCCACCACGTGCACCAGCACGGCGCACCGTTCGATGTGCCGGAGGAATTCCAGCCCCAGCCCGCGGCCCTGCGACGCGCCGGGGATCAGGCCGGGCACGTCGGCGATGGTGAAGGTGCGCTCGCCCGCCGAGACCACACCGAGGTTGGGCACCAGCGTGGTGAACGGGTAGTCGGCGACCTTGGGTTTGGCCGCCGAGATCGCCGACACCAGTGAGGATTTCCCGGCAGAGGGGAACCCGATCAGCCCGGCGTCGGCGACCGTCTTGAGCTCCAGCGTCAGGTCGCGGGCCCGGCCCGGCTCGCCGAGCAGCGCGAAGCCCGGGGCCTTGCGTGCGCGCGACGCCAGCGCGGCGTTGCCCAACCCACCGCGCCCGCCGGCAGCCGCCTCGAACCGGGTTCCGGAGCCGACCAGGTCGGCCAGCAGCCGGCCGTTTTCGTCCAGCACGACGGTGCCGTCGGGGACCTTGACTTCCAGGTCGGCGCCGGCGGCGCCGTCGCGGTTGTTGCCCATCCCCTGCTTGCCCGAGGGCGCGGTGATGTGCGGATGAAAATGGAAGTCCAGCAGCGTGTGCACCTGCGGGTCGACGACCAGGACGATGCTGCCGCCGCGGCCGCCGTTGCCGCCGTCGGGGCCGCCCAGCGGCTTGAATTTCTCGCGGCGGACCGACGCGCAGCCGTTGCCGCCCGAACCCGCCCGCGCGTGGACCACGACGCGGTCGACAAACCGAGGCATCGGGATCCTCTCACCCGTCTCGCTCGCCGAACGTGCAGCTACTGCGAGATGTGCCTCGAATTATCGCAGTGGGTGCACGCTCGCGGCGCTCAGTCGGTCGACCCGACGATGCTGACGGTCTTGCGGCCGCGCTTTTCGCCGAACTGGACCGCGCCGGCCTGCTTGGCGAACAACGTGTCGTCGCCGCCCCGCCCGACGTTGGCGCCGGGGTGGAACTTGGTGCCGCGCTGGCGGACCAGGATCTCGCCGGCCTGGACGACCTGGCCGCCGAACCGCTTCACGCCGAGGCGCTGCGCGGCGGAATCGCGACCGTTGCGCGAGCTGGAAGCGCCCTTCTTGTGTGCCATTTCGTCGCCTTTGCTACTTGATTCCGGTGACCTTCAGGACCGTCAGCTGCTGACGGTGGCCCTGACGCTTGTGGTAGCCGGTCTTGTTCTTGAACTTGTGGATCCGGATCTTGGGGCCCTTGGTGTGCTCGAGCACCTCGCCGGTCACCGCGACCTTGGCCAGCGCGGCGGCGTCGCTGGTGACCTTGGCGCCGTCGACGACCAGGGCGACGGGCAGCGTGACGTTGGCACCTGGCTCGGAGTCGAGCTTCTCGACCTTGACGACGTCTCCGACGGCGACTTTGTACTGCTTGCCGCCGGTCTTGACGATTGCGTAGGTCGCCATCGGTGCTCCTGCCTCTTTCTCGCGTCGCGCGCGCGTGCCAACCTGCGTGCGCTCGGACATTGCTTAGTGGGTCTGGGGTGCGGGTCCGGTGTCCCGCTCGTCGGCCGAACCCGGCCTGACGACAACTGTCCAAGGGTACGTGACCAGCGGCTACAGGGTCAAACCGGCCCCGGGCCGCAGGTCAGTCCGTGTGCATCGGCGGCCCGGCGGGTCGGCCGGCGGCGCGGCGACGCCGGGGCCGGGCAAAGGGCGACCCGTCGCCCTCGCGCGCGGAGTCATCGTCGGAGTCGGAATCCTCGTCCAGATCGTCGGTGTCGTCTATGTCGTCGGTGTCGTCGTCGGAGTCGTCGTCATCGCCGTCCAGGTCGAGGTCGTCGTCATCGCCGAGGTCCTCGTCGTCATCGTCGAGGTCGTCATCGTCGTCGAGGTCCTCGGCGTCCTCGTCGGTGCCCTCTTCGGCGCCCTCGAAGTCCTCCGGCCTGACAGCGGCCTCATCGGCATCGGCGACCTCGCGGGCCTCGTCCGTGACCTCGCCGTCACCGGGCTCCCCGGATTCCTCGCCCGCGTCGCCCTGTCCGGCCGCGGCCATCGCCTTGAACATCGGGTGCTCACCGGGAGCGTGCGCGGGCACCTTGGCCACGGCCGGCTCTTCGGCCCCCTTCTTTTTGGAGCGCCGGCTTCGGCGCCCGCCGGACTCGGACTTGCGCCCGTTCGACGGCGCCGAATCGACCGGATCGCCGTGCAGCAGGATGCCGCGGCCCCCGCAGTTCGGGCACGACGACGAGAACGCCTCGATCAGCCCGGTCCCCAGCCGCTTGCGGGTCAGCTGGACCAGGCCCAGCGACGTCACCTCGGATACCTGATGGCGGGTGCGGTCGCGGGCCAGCGCCTCGGTCAGCCGACGCAACACCAGGTCGCGGTTGGACTCCAGCACCATGTCGATGAAGTCGATGACCACGATGCCGCCGATGTCACGCAGCCGCAGCTGCCGCACGATCTCCTCGGCCGCCTCGAGGTTGTTTTTGGTGACGGTCTGCTCGAGGTTGCCCCCGGATCCGGTGAACTTGCCGGTGTTGACGTCGATCACCGTCATCGCCTCGGTCCGGTCGATCACCAGCGTGCCGCCCGACGGCAGCCACACCTTGCGGTCCATCGCCTTGGCGAGCTGCTCGTCGATGCGGTGCACCGCGAACACGTCCGGCCCAGTCGCATCCTCCGGCCCGGCGGCGGGAGCATACTTGGTCAGCTTCGAAACCAGTTCGGGAGCAACGGAATTCACGTACTCGTTGATGGTGTTCCACGCCTCGTCGCCGGACACGATCAGGCCGGCGAAGTCCTCGTTGAACAAGTCCCGGATGACCTTGACCAGCACGTCGGGCTCTTCGTAGAGCGACACTGCGGCACCGGCGGCCTTCTTTTTGGTCTCGGTCGCCTTGGCCTCGATCTGTTGCCAGCGTTCCTGCAGGCGACCGACATCGGTGCGGATGTCCTCCTCCTTGACCCCCTCGGACGCGGTGCGGATGATCACCCCGGCGTCCGACGGCACCACCTCGCGCAGGATCTCCTTCAGCCGCTGGCGTTCGGTGTCGGGCAGCTTGCGGCTGATCCCGGTCGACGACGCGCCCGGCACATAGACCAGGTAGCGCCCGGCCAGGGACACCTGCGTGGTCAGCCGGGCGCCCTTGTGCCCGACCGGGTCCTTGCTGACCTGGACCACGACGTAGTCGCCGGGCTTGAGGGCCTGCTCGATCTTGCGGTCGGACCCGCCCAGCCCGGCGGCCTCCCAGTTGACCTCGCCGGCGTAGAGCACGCCGTTGCGGCCGCGGCCGATGTCGACGAAGGCCGCCTCCATCGAGGGCAGCACGTTCTGCACGATCCCGAGGTAGATGTTGCCGACCAGAGACGCGGAGGCGGCGGAGGTCACGAAGTGTTCGACGACGATGCCGTCCTCGAGCACCGCGATCTGGGTGTATCGGGCGCCGGGGTGGGGCGGCTCGGTGCGGACCCGGTCGCGCACGATCATCGTCCGTTCGACGGCTTCGCGGCGCGCCAGGAACTCGGCCTCGGTCAGCACCGGTGGGCGCCGGCGGCCGGCGTCGCGCCCGTCGCGGCGGCGTTGCCGCTTGGCCTCCAGGCGGGTGGAGCCGTCGATGCCCTTGATCTCGGCGTTCCGGGAGCCCTTGGGGCCTTCCTCGGCGTCTCCACCATTTTTGCCGCCCCGCGCGGGGCGCTCGTGCACCACGGTGTTGGGCGGGTCGTCGGGCGACGGGGCCTCGTCGTTGTCGTCGCCGGCCCCCGACTTGCGCCGCCGGCGTCGCCGGCGGCGGCGAGTGGCACCCTCCGCACCGTTCTCGTCGTCGGTGTCGTCGTCGGTGTCGTCGGCGTCGTCGTCCTCGTCGCCGTCGTCACCGAAGTCCTGGCCGTCGGCTCCGCCCTGTTCGCCGCGGCCGCGTCCCCGCCCGCGGCGGCCGCGACGGCGCCGCCGGTTGGCCGGCCGGTCGCCCTGGTCGTCCTGATCATCCCGGTCGTCGTCGGTGTCGTCGGTGTCGTCTGAGTCGTCGCCGGCATCGCCGCGCTCGTCGGTGTCCCTCGGCTGCGGCGCGACGAACAGCGGCATGTACTGCGGCGGATCGGTCGGCGAGCCCGTCGCCGGCCGGGCCGCGGGCCGCGAGGTGACTGGGGCGGGTGCGCTGGAGAAGCCCGGAATGTGCTTCAGGGGCTTGGCGAAGATCAGGTCGCGCACGCGAAGCGCGTCCTCGCGGTCCACGCCGGAATGCACGCTGCGGGCCCGCCCGTCGAGCGTGGTGAGCGCCTCGAGGACCTCGGTGTTGGTGGCGCCCAGCGCCCGGGCCAGCTGATGGACCCTCAGGCGGTCCGGCAGGTCCTCATGCCGGCCCGGCTCGTGTGATGGGTCTGTGGGTGGCGCGCTGTCTACCACGTATTCTCCTTTAGCCCCCGGGCGCGTCGCTTCGACGCGGCCACGCGAGGGCTCGCTATGCGCCCGGGTCGCTTCTCCCAGGCTTGTGATGGTCTCGCCCCGGGCGGCTCAAGGTGAACCCACTCGGCGCCGTGCTGAATGTCGGCCTGACATGCGGCGCAACACCGCGGGATGGCGATGGTCGCGCTTGCCTAAGTCTTCATTCGGGTGTCCGACGCCGGTCCGGCGACGTTCACCCGCAGCCAGTATCCCACATCACCCGGCGTGCCCACCCGCACCCGAGCGGACCCGCGGCAAACCCCGCTAAACCTCGGGGAACCAGAGCGCGATCTCGCGCTTGGCCGAGTCGGGCGAATCGGACCCGTGCACCAGGTTGAGCTGCGTCTCCAGCCCGAAATCACCCCGGATCGTGCCGGGCGTGGCCTTTTCCACCGGGTCGGTGGCGCCGGCGACCTGCCGAAACGCGGCGATCGCGCGCGGTCCCTCCACGACCGCGGCCACCACCGGCCCCGAGGTGATGAACGCGAGCAACGACCCGAAGAAGGGCTTGCCCTCGTGCTCGGCGTAGTGCTGGGCGGCGAGTTCCTCCTCGACGTGCCGGAGCTGCAGCGCCGCGATGGTGAGGCCTTTTCGCTCGATGCGGCTGATGATCTCGCCGATCAGGTGGCGCTCGACGGCGTCAGGCTTGATCAGTACCAGCGTCCGTTCGGTCACGGCCGACAGCGTACAGAACGTGCTGGGGTTTCCCGCCGCCTTACTGCTGCCTGCGCCTGACCTCGGCCCGGAAGTACGCGATCGACGCCCACACCCCCGCGAACAGCACCCCGATGAACCCGATCCCCGGGTAGATCGCGAAGCCGGCGAGGACGACCACTTGCAGGCTCAGGTTCGCCCAGATCGCCCAGGGCCGGCGCTGCACCCCGGCCAGCAGGATCAGCGCCACGGCCAGGCCGACCAGGTAGGCCAGGGACGCGGCCGTCAGCCCGCCGCCGACGGCGCCCACCACCGGGATCGCCAGCAGCACCACGATCGCCTCCAGGATCAGCGTCGCGGCCATCACCGCCCCGAAGCTCTTCCACGGGTCGGCGGGCGGCGGGCTCTGGGCGGTCATGCCGGGTCCCGGCCGAACAGGGTGCGCGCGGCGCCGGCGGTGACGACGGAGCCCGTGACGACGATCCCGGTGCCGGAGGCCTCCCCCGCCTCGCTTTCCGCCGCGGCCTCGTCGACCAGGGCGGTCGCGACATCGATGGCGTCGCGCAGGTTTTCGGCCGCCGTTACCCGATCGGGCCCGAACCGCTCGCGCGCGGCCAGCGACAGCGCCTCGACGTCCAGTGCGCGCGGCGAGCCGTTGTGGGTCACGACGACGGCGTCGAACGCCGGCTCGAGCGCGGCGAGGATGCCGTCGACGTCCTTGTCGGCCAGCACGCTGAGCACGCCGACCAGGTAGCGGAAGTCGAATTCGGCGGCCAGCGCGTGTGTCAGCGCGGCCGCGCCGGCAGGGTTGTGGGCGGCGTCGATGAACACCGTGGGCGCGCTGCGCATGCGCTCCAGCCGGCCGGGGCTCGTGACCGCGGCGAAGCCGGCCCGGACCGCATCCACGTCGAGTTGGCGCTGCGCGCCCGCCCCGAAAAACGCCTCGACCGCCGCCAGAGCGGCCGCCGCGTTGTGCGCCTGGTGTTCGCCGTGCAGCGGCAGGTAGATGTCGGAGTACACCCCGCCGAGGCCCTGCAGCTGCAGGACCTGCCCGCCGACGGCGACCTGGCGGCCCAGCACCGCGAACTCCGAATCCTCGCGGGCGACCGCCGCGTCGGCGCGCACGGTCTGGGCCAGCAGCACCTCCATCGCCTCCGGCGCCTGGCGCGCGAGGACGGCCACGGTGTCGGGCGCGCCGTCGGGTGCCCGGTGGATGATGCCGGCCTTCTCCCCGGCGATGCCGGCGAGGTCGCCGCCGAGGTACTCGACGTGGTCGATGCCGACGGGGGTGATCACCGCCACCGGCGCGTTGATCACGTTGGTGGCGTCCCAGCGACCGCCCATGCCGACCTCGACCACCGCGACGTCCACGGGCGCGTCGGCGAACGCGGCGAACGCCATCGCGGTGAGGACCTCGAACTTACTCATCGCCGGGCCGCCGTCAGCTTGCGATTGCGCGTCGACCATCTGCGCGAACGGCTCGATCTCGCGGTACGTCGCCACATACTGGGCGGGGCTGATCGGCCGGCCGTCGATCGCGATGCGTTCGACCGCCGATTGCAGGTGGGGGCTGGTGGTGCGGCCGGTGCGCCGGTGCAGCGCGGTCACCAGCGCGTCGACCATCCGCGCCACCGAGGTCTTGCCGTTGGTGCCCGCGATGTGGATGGACGGGTAGCTCAGCTGCGGCGACCCCAGCAGGTCCATCAGCGCGCTGATCCGGGTCAGGCTCGGCTCGATGCGCGTTTCGGGCCAGCGTTGGTCCAGCAGATGCTCGACCTGCAGCAGGGACGCGATCTCGTCGGGTGTGGGAGGCACCAAACTCATTGCAGCGCGGCCAGCCTCGCGGTGATCCGATCGGCTTCCTCTTGCGCCACGCGCTGCCGGTCGCGGATCTTGGCGACGACGTGTTCGGGTGCCTTGCCGAGAAAATCATCGTTGGCCAGCTTGGCGGCCGTGGACGCCAGCTCCTTTTGCGCCGCGGACAGATCCTTTTCCAGGCGGCGACGCTCGGCCGCGACGTCGATGGTGCCCGAGGTGTCGATCTCGACGACCTTCGTCTCAGCGCCGAGGCGGATCTCCAGGGACGCCGAGGGATTGAAGCCGGGACCCGGTGCGGTCAGGGAGGTCAGGGCCATGACCTGTGCGCTCAGCTGACCGCCGCCGGCCAACTGGGCCGGCACCTTCTGGCGGTCCGCCAGACCCTGATCGCTGCGGAACCTGCGTATCTCGGTCACCTGCTTTTGCGTATCGCTAACCGACTGGGCCGCAACGGGATCCAGGCTGACCCCGGACGGTGCCGGCCAGTCGGCGATGACCAGCGACTCCGCACCGGTCAGCGCCTGCCAGAGCGCCTCGGTGACGAACGGGATGACCGGGTGCAGCAGCCGCAGCAGCGTGTCGAGCACCGCGGCCAGCACCGCGGTGGTGTGCGCGCGGCCCTCGGCGAGCTGGGTTTTGGCCAGTTCGACGTACCAGTCGCAGAATTCGTCCCAGGTGAAGTGGTAGAGCGATTCGCAGGCCCGGCTGAATTCGTAGCCGTCGAAGGCCGAATCGACCTCGGCGCGAACCTCTTCCAGGCGTCCCAGGATCCAGCGGTCGGCATCGGTCAGGTCGGTCGGGGGTGGTAACGGCGCCGGTGCGGCCCCGTTGAGCAGCGCGAAGCGGGTGGCATTGAACAGCTTTGTGACGAAACTGCGCGACGCCCGCACGGCGTCCTCGCCCACCGACAGGTCGCCGCCGGGGCTGGCACCGCGGGCCAGGGTGAACCGCACGGCGTCGGCCCCGTACGTCTCCATCCAGTCCAGCGGGTCGATGACGTTGCCCTTGGACTTGCTCATCTTGCGGCCGGATTCGTCACGGATCAGTCCGTGCAGAAAGACGTCGGTGAACGGCACCTGCGGGCCGCGGCGGCCGCCGAGCGTGATCGCGTCGTCGTCGCCGACGAAGGTGCCGAACATCATCATCCGCGCGACCCAGAAGAACAGGATGTCGTAGCCGGTGACCAGAACGCTTGTCGGATAGAACTTTTCCAGCTCGGGGGTTTTTTCCGGCCAGCCCAGCGTGGAGAACGGCCACAGCGCCGAGGAGAACCAGGTGTCGAGCACGTCGGGGTCCTGCTCCCAGCCCTCCGGCGGTGTCTCGTCCGGGCCGATGCACACCTGTTCGCCGTCGGGCCCATACCAGATCGGGATCCGATGGCCCCACCACAGCTGCCGCGAGATGCACCAGTCGTGCATGTCGTCGACCCAGGCGAACCAGCGGGGCTCCAGACTGGCGGGATGAATCACGGTGTCGCCGTTGCGGACCGCGTCGCCGGCGGCCTTCGCGAGCGATTCCACCCGGACCCACCATTGCAGCGACAGCCGCGGCTCGATCGGCTCGCCGCTGCGCTCGGAATGCCCGACGCTGTGCAAATAGGGCCGTTTCTCCTCGACGATCCGGCCCTGCGCGGCCAGGGCTTCGCGCACCGCGACGCGGGCCTCGAAGCGGTCCATCCCGTCGAATTGCGTTCCGGTGCCGCTGATTTTGCCCCCGGTGTCCATGATGGAGATCATCGGCAGCTCGTGACGCAGCCCGATGTCGAAGTCGTTGGGGTCGTGCGCGGGCGTGACTTTGACTGCGCCCGTGCCGAATTCGGGGTCCACGTGCTCGTCCGCGACGACGGCGAGCTGACGATCGACGAAGGGGTGCCGCAGGGTGGTTCCGACCAGGTCGCGGTAGCGCTCGTCGTCGGGATGGACGGCGATCGCGGTGTCGCCCAGCATCGTCTCGACCCGCGTGGTGGCCACCACGATGTGGGGGTGCGCGTCGTCCAGCGAGCCGTAGCGGAACGACACCAGCTCGCCCTCGACCTCGAGGTAGTTCACCTCGAGGTCCGAGATCGCGGTCTGCAGCACCGGTGACCAATTCACCAGGCGCTCGGCCCGGTAGATCAGCCCGCCGTCGTAGAGCCGCTTGAAGATGGTGCGCACCGCGCGCGACAGGCCCTCGTCCATGGTGAACCGGTCGCGACTCCAATCCACGCCGTCGCCCAGCCGGCGCATCTGCCCGCCGATGGCTCCACCGGACTCACGCTTCCAGTCCCACACCAAGGCGGCGAACTGCTCCCGACCGAAGTCCTCCTTGGTCTTGCCGTCGGCGGCAAGCTGCTTTTCCACCACACTCTGGGTTGCGATGCCGGCGTGATCGATGCCCGGCTGCCACAGCACCTCGTAGCCCTGCATGCGCTTGCGCCGGGTCAGCCCGTCCATCATGGTGTGTTCCAGCGCGTGGCCCATGTGCAGGCTGCCGGTCACGTTCGGCGGCGGCAGCACGATCGAGTAGCCGGGCCTGGCGCTGCTCGCATCCGCGGTGAAGTAGCCCGCATCCAGCCATTTCTGGTAGATCGCGCCCTCCATCGCGGCCGGATCCCACGACTTGGGCAGGTCGGCGGCGGGGCGGGGGGTGGCGGTCACCGGTCAATTCTAGGGAGCGCCGTTTGCCGGTGTGTAAGCGCCCGAAACCGCAGGTGATCCGCGCTTACCCGGCCAGGCGCTCGGTCCGCAGCGAGATCCCCGCGGCCGGGAATCGCGCCAGCAGCGCGTCACCCATCGCCGCGGCCGGCGTCAGCACCCCGGCCAGATCGGGAAGTTTGTCGCGGTCCAGCGCGAGCGCCAGTCCGCACTCCCCCAACAGCACCGAGGTGGCCTTGTAGCCCGGGTCGCCGCGCTGCTCCATGCGGGCCACGTAACGCGCGCCCGTTGTGGTCGTGGTGTAGGTCTCGATCTTGTAGAAGCCGCGTTCGCGGGTCTTCTCGCTAGGGCCGGTGCCGGGCTTGGGGAGGACCCGCTCGACCACGCGGCGCGGCAGGAACCGGAAGAATCGGCTGCCCAGCGCGAGCGTCGCGTTGCCGACGCCGCTGACGAGCGCCGAGGCCACCGGCGCGATGACCGACGATCCGACGCCCATGTTCTCCTCGTAGCGGAATCGCCGGCCGTACGCCCAGTCCAGCAGGGCGTTGCTGCGCCGCACGATCCGGGTGTTGTACGGGGCCATCATGAATCCCGCGGTCCACACGCCGGACAGTTCCGGCGCGATGTAGCGGCCCCGGCGCCACGGCAGGTCGGGCTGGCGGCCGAGCTCGGGTTCCGCGCCGCGATCGGTGCTCAGCGTGTAGGGGTCGGTGAGCAGGCGGCGCGCCTCGGGGTCGCTCGATGCGGCGGCCATGATTTCCACCCCCGACGCGATGGTGCCGCCGGACAGCCCGCCGGCCATCGAGCGCACCACGAAATGGGTGTCGCCGAGCTCGCCGGCGCCGTCGCCCTGGGCCACCCGGTATAGCGCATACACGCTCAAATCCGAGGGGACCGAGTCGAACCCGCAGGAGTGCACGATGCGCGCGCCGGTGTCGGCGGCCTGCTTGTGGTGCAGGTCGATGCTTTCGCGGACGAACAGCGCCTCGCCGGTCAGGTCGGCGTAGTCGGTGCCGGCAGCGGCGCAGGCGGCCACCAGCGGCAGTCCGTAGCGCATGTAGGGCCCCACGGTCGTGACGACGACGCGCGTGCGGGCGGCCATCTCGTCCAGGGTCGACGGCGACGAGGCGTCGGCGGTCACGATCGGCCAGTCCCGCGCGGATTCGCCCAGGGTGTCGCGAACGGCGCGCAGCCGGTCCGGCGACCTGCCGGCCAGCGCGATCCGCGCGCCCGCCCCAGCGCGAGCCAGGTATTCGGCGGTCAGCTTGCCGACGAAGCCGGTCGCCCCGTACAGCACGATGTCGAACTCGCGCGGCGTTGCGGTCATTGGGCCGACGCTACTCCGGGGATCGCGGGCTAAGTTCAGGCCATGGCGCCGCGAATCCTGGTGATCGGGGCCGGCATCGCGGGCCTGGCGACCGCCGTCGCGCTGCAGAGGCGGGGTCACGAGGTCAGAGTCATCGAAGAGCGCACCGACACCTCGACCGGCGCCGCCATCAGCATCTGGCCCAACGCGCTGGCGGCACTCGACACCCTCGAGCTCGGTGACGCGGTCCGTGCCGCCGGCGGCCGTGTCACCGCGGGCGCGTTGCGCTGGCGCGACGGTTCCTGGCTGCGTCACCCCGCAGCCGAGCGATTGGTCAGCGCACTCGGCGAGCCGTTGGTCGTCGTACAGCGCTCGGTGCTGCGCGACGTCCTCCTCGCGGGGGTCCGCGAGGGCACGGTCGAGCGCGGGGTGGCGGCCACCGGGGTCGTTGCCGCCGCCGGCGGGGTGCGGATCGGATTGTCGGACGGCACGGTCCGTGATGTCGACGCCGTGATCGGGGCCGACGGCATCGGCTCGATGGTCTCGCACTGGCTCAACGGCCCGCTGACCCACCGCTACGTGGGCTACACGGCCTGGCGCGGGATCGCCGCCTGCGCCATGGACCCGGTGCTGGCAGGCGAGACGCTCGGACCCGGGGTGGAGGTCGGCCACGTCCCGATGGGAGGCGACCGCACGTACTGGTTCGCTACCGAACGCGCGCCCGAGGGGCGGCTGTCGCCCGAGGGAGAGCTGCACTACCTGCGGGCGAAGCTGGCCGGCTGGCCCGAACCCATCCCGAGCTTGCTGGCGGCCACGCCGCCCGCCGACGTCTTGCGCAACGACCTCTACGACCGTGACTCCGCCCGGCACTGGGCACGCGGAGCGGTGGTGCTCGTCGGCGACGCGGCACATCCGATGCGCCCGCATCTGGGCCAGGGCGGCTGTCAGGGGTTGGAGGACGCGGCGATTCTGGGGGCCTTCGTCGAACGGACCACCGACCTGCCGACGGCTTTCGCCCGGTTCGCCGCATTCCGCCGGCCGCGGACCCGGTCCCTGGTGCGCGAGTCGGCGTTGATCGGCCGGGTTATCAACCTGCGGCCGGCGTTGCTCAGTGCCGCCGCCAGCCGCGCGACCGCGCTCGTGCCCGAATCCCTGTTCACCCGGCATCTGGCAACGGTGGCGGCGCGGTCGGCCTTCGTCTTACCCACCTGAGCCGCGCAGACGACAAAGCGCCGGGCCTGAGGCCCGGCGCTCTGTCGCTACTACGTGTGGTCAGCCGCGGCGGCCGCAGACCGGCCAGGCCCCGATGCCCTGCGAGTGCAGCACGTTCTCGGCCACCCGGATCTGCTCCTCGCGGCTCGCGTTGGCCGGCGACCCGGCGCCGCCGTTGGAGTGCCAGGTGCTCGAGGTGAACTGCAGGCCACCGGAGAAACCGTTGCCGGTGCTGATCCCCCAGTTGCCGCCCGACTCGCACTGCGCGATGGCGTCCCAGTTGACGCTGTACGCCTGGTGCACCGGCGGCGGCGGGACGTCCGGGCCCGGCGGCGGCGGAACGTTCGGGTCGAAGCCCGCGGGGGCCGGCGGCGGGGCGTCCGGGCCCGGCGGCGGCGGCGGAACGTTCGGGTCGAAGCCCACCGGCGCGGGAGGCACGTCGGCGCCGTCCATCGGCGCCAGAGCGTCCGGAACCGGGGGCGGCGGGGGAACGTTCGGGTCGAAGCCGACGGGAGCCGGCGCGGGGGCGTCGGGAGCCGGGGGCGGGGGCGCGTCGGGGGCGGCCTCGGCGGCGGGAACGTTCGGGTCCAGGCCCATCGGTTCGGCGGTGGCGGTGGCGGAAGGCACCGTCACCAGCGTGCCCGTGATCGCGGCGAGGATGAGCGTCTTGCGGACGTTCTTCAAATTTCTTCCTTTCGCGGTGCGCGCGCGCCAAAACAGACCCACAGACGTCGGTCAGGGGCTTGGTTGGTGCGGAATAAGTGCTTCGGGACGTGCCGTCTCGTTCTGGCACGACAGCGGCGGGCTCGATGTGCCCGGCGGGCTAGTACTACCCGCCGGCCGCGGCGCGGTCCTTACCTCATGGCCGCCCGCAGCCCCGCTCGCACGCGGGTCCGTGGATTCACTTTTCGATTACTTTTCGGCTAACCCGTTTCGGGCCAACACGGACCGTACGAAACCGGATCGCATTCGTCATCTTCAGAAAATCGATATCTCGGTTCGATAACGGAGCGATTACGGCGGGGTCCCGAGGTAATCCGTACAGGTCAGGCGCGTGATTTCGCGCGGGGCTCGGCGGCGGGCAAAACAACCAAATCGTGAGCCGAATCACGCACATTTTGTGAGCTGGCCCACGCCCTCACGACGTTTGAGTCAGCCCCGTGCGGCCCGTAATCACCGCGCGTAGGCGGTCGCGAACCGGCGCACACTACAACAAGATACGTTCGATCCGACAACCGACCCCCCGACGTGGACGATCCCGCCGAGTTGCTGTTCGAACACACCGTGCGGCAGGGCTTTTGGGCGGTGCGACGCGAATTGACGGCTACGGCATAATGTTTCGGCACGCCGGCCGCGGACTCGCATTCCCGGCGCGCCGCAACCGAAGTCGTGCACCGGGGAACGAAAGCCGCTCTGCGCCAACGAGGTTCGAATACAAGGGGCGACCGTCCAATGACGAATCCCAATAGATAGAGTTGCTTTATGCCCGAGGCAACCGAATTACCGCAAATTGTTAATTAGCGTGAATTCTTATAACGAAAAGCTTTCTCGGCCCTATTTCACAAATAGGACCGCCGCTACACCCGTACGGCGGCCCGCAGTTCGGCGTCGGTGTTGACGTTGGTGAGCGGACGCGAATCCGGCAGGACGATCTGCTGCGCGTCGGAGGCGTCGATCAGGGCGCTCATCTTCCGTTGACCGGCCGCGACCAACGCGTCGATCCGCTCGGCCAGGTCGGTCCGGTACACCGCGGCCAGGTAGTGGCTGCGGCCGTCCCAGGGCAGCACCACCTCCGCGTCGGTCTCGGTGGCCAGTCGGACGAGGTCGTCGATCAGTTCGGCGGTCAGCAGCGGCATGTCGACGGCGCAGACGAAGGCGAATCGGGCGCCGGCCTCGGCGGCCGCGCGCAGCCCGCGCCCGCTCGCCGGCAGCGGTCCGAGCCCCCGCACGTCGTCGCGCAGGACGCGGGCCTGCAGCGAGGGCAACGGCTGTCCCGGCGCGGCCACCACGAAAATCGGCTCGCAGCGCTGCGCGACGACGCCGACGACGTACTCGGCCAGCGTGGTGGCCCCGTCGGGGCCCGGCAGGGTGGCCTTGTCGCGGCCCATCCGCCGCGACTCGCCGCCAGCGAGAATTACCCCGGCCAGTGCAGGGTCGGGCACGACCTGGGCCACGTCAGTCGACGGTCCAGGTGTCGCGCCCGCGCAGCAGCGATTGCAGCGCGGCGGAGTCGAACGGCTTCGACGCCTGCGCGGCGCGGATCTGCGAGCGCGCCGCGTCGTCGTAGGTGGGCCGGCTGATGTTGCGGAAGATGCCCAGCACGGTGTGCTCGAGGTTCTGATCCGACAGCCGCGACAGCGCGAACGCGTAGGCCGAGTCGTCGGCGTGGGCGTCGTGCACGACGATCTCGTCGACGTTCACGTCGGCGGTCTTGGCCACCTCCAGGCTGAAGCCCGACTTCACCACGCAGTATTCGCCGTTGCCGCCGAACACGATCGGCTCGCCATGGTGGACGTTGATCACCCGCTCCTCGGCACCCTCCTTGCGCAGCGCGTCGAACGAGCCGTCGTTGAAAATCGGGCAGTCCTGCAGGATTTCGACGACGGCGGCGCCCCGGTGCTCGGCGGCGGCGCGCAGCACCTCGGTCAGCCCGTTGCGGTCGGAGTCCAGCGCGCGCCCGACGAAGGTCGCCTCGGCGCCCAGCGCCAGCGACACCGGGTTGAACGGCTGGTCGAGCGAACCCATCGGCGTCGACTTGGTGACCTTGCCGACCTCCGACGTGGGCGAGTACTGGCCCTTGGTCAGGCCGTAGATCCGGTTGTTGAACAGCAGGATGGTGATGTTGACGTTGCGGCGCAGCGCGTGGATGAGGTGGTTGCCGCCGATCGACAACGCGTCACCGTCGCCGGTGACCACCCACACCGAGAGGTCCTCGCGGGCCAGCGCCAGGCCGGTGGCGATGGCCGGCGCGCGCCCGTGGATCGAGTGGAACCCGTAGGTCTCGAGGTAGTACGGGAACCGGCTGGAGCAGCCGATGCCGCTGATGAAGACGATGTTCTCGCGACGGAGCCCCAGTTCGGGCAGGAAGTTGCGAATGGTGTTGAGGATGACGTAGTCACCGCAGCCCGGGCACCAGCGCACCTCCTGGTCGCTGGTGAAGTCCTTGCCCTTCTGCGGCGCGTCCTCCGCAGACACCGTGGGCACGCCGTCGTTCTTCTTCAGCCTCGGCGTCAGGCCGAGGTCCGTCCCCGCCAGATCGCCGCCCATCGTGTTCGTCACGCGCTAGCTCCCGCTCCAACCGTTGCTGCCGCCATTCTGGCGACCATCTTCTTGTCCTGCTCGATTTCGGCCAATGTGCCGCCCAGCGCGGCACGGATGATGCGCCCGATCTCGTCGGCGAGGAACGCCAGGCCGTGGACCTTGGTGACCGATTGCACGTCGACCAGGTACCTGCCCCGCAGCACCAACGCCAACTGGCCCAGGTTCATTTCCGGGCACACCACCATCGGGTAGCGCCGCAGCACGTCGCCGAGATTGGCCGGGAACGGGCTGAGGTGGCGCAGGTGGGCATGGGCGACCTTGATCCCCTTGCGTCGCGCGCGCCGGCAGGCCTCGCCGATCGGGCCGTAGGAGCTGCCCCACCCGATCAGCAGCAACTCGGCGTCGCCCGTCGGGTCGTCGACCTCCAGATCCGGCACGGCGATCCCGTCGATCTTGGCCTGACGCAACCGGACCATGAGGTCGTGGTTGACCGGCTCGTAGGAAATGGCACCGGAGCCGTTCGCGGCCTCCAGGCCGCCGATGCGGTGCTCGAGGCCCGGGGTGCCCGGGACGGCGAATTGCCGGGCCAGCGTTTCCGGGTCGCGCGCATACGGCTGGAAGGGCTCGTCGGGTTTGGCGAAGGCGTGCGTGATCGGTTGCAGCGAACCGACATCGGGGATTCGCCACGGCTCCGAGCCGTTGGCGATGGCGCCGTCGGACAGCACGATCACCGGGGTGTGATACGAGACCGCGATGCGCACGGCCTCGATGGCGGTCTGGAAGCAGTCGGACGGCGAGCGGGGCGCCACCACGGCCACCGGGGATTCCCCGTTGCGCCCGTACAGGGCCTGCAGCAGGTCGGCCTGCTCGGTCTTGGTGGGCAACCCCGTCGACGGCCCGCCGCGCTGCACGTCCACGACGAGCAGCGGCAGCTCGGTCATCACCGCGAGGCCCAGCGCTTCCGACTTCAGCGAAATGCCGGGGCCGGACGTGCTGGTGACGCCCAGGGCGCCGCCGTAGGAGGCGCCGATCGCCGCGCAGATACCGCCGATTTCGTCTTCGGCCTGGAAGGTGATCACGTTGAAGTTCTTGTGCTTGGACAGCTCGTGCAGAATGTCCGACGCGGGCGTGATCGGGTAGCTGCCGAGCACGACCTGGATGCCGGAAAGCTGGCCGGCCGCGACGATCCCGTAGGCCAGCGCCGTGTTGCCCGAGATCTGCCGGTATTCGCCCGACGGCAGGGTCGCCCGGGACACCTCGTAGGTGGTGCCGAACGCCTCGGTGGTCTCGCCGTAGTTCCAGCCCGCCTTGAGCGCGAGCACGTTGGCCTCCGCGATGTCGGGCTTGCGGGCGAACTTCTCCCGGATGAAGCTCTCGCTGGCCTCGATGGGCCGCCCGTACATCCAGGACAAAAGGCCAAGCGCGAACATGTTTTTGGCGCGCTGGCCGTCCTTCTTCGACGCGCCCATCGCCTCGACGGCCCCGAGCGTCAGGGTGGTCATGGCCACGGAGTGCACGACGTAGTCGGACAACTCGTCGGACTCCAGCGGGTTGGTGACGTAGCCCACCTTCGTCAGGTTGCGCTTGGTGAACTCGTCGGAGTTCGCGATCACCATCCCGCCCCGCGGCAGGTCGCCGATGTTGGCCTTGAGCGCTGCCGGGTTCATCGCGACCAGGACGTCGGGGCGGTCGCCGGCGGTCAGGATGTCGTAGTCGGCAATCTGAATCTGGAACGACGAGACGCCCGGCAATGTGCCTGCGGGGGCGCGGATCTCGGCGGGATAGTTGGGCTGGGTCGCCAGGTCGTTACCGAAAAGCGCTGCCTCCGATGTGAACCGGTCGCCGGTGAGTTGCATGCCGTCGCCGGAGTCCCCGGCGAATCGGATGACGACTTGTTCCAGACGCTGGCGTTCGGATCCATTCCGAGACGAGCCGTTCTGGGAATCAGCCCCGGCTCCGCTGCCGTTCGGATCCACGTATCCGCCTTCCATTCGCTATCCGGATAGGCACTCCGCTGGAGCTTTAGGGTACGCGCCATCGGAGCGAGTCCCGCGGCCTCGAGCTTTTGTGTCACTAGCAGTACCAATTATGGCACTCCTTTTAGGTGAGCATGGGCGTCTCGAAAGCATTGCAAACAGCGGTTTTGCGGCTAACTCCGAAGTCAGGGACGAAATGTCGCCCGCGAAATCCAAACTGTGGTGTTGGTCACGTCCTTGCGGGCCCGGGCGTCTCAGGCACGAAGCCGATCGACCCCCGGTCCCAATGGTGGGTCAGCAGAAGGTAAGTCGACAGGTACGGACGCAGCCCGTCCCGCCGCATCGGGCCGCAGGAAGGTCAACCGGTCCAGTGCAGGGCACGCTTCAATCGCGGCAACCGCGGAGGGGCAGTCGAAGCGTCAGGAGGCCCGAGCCTCAAGATGTCAGGCGGTCTTGTCGCGGCGCTCGCTGCGCGACGGCTTGCGCGGCACGATCGTCGGCAGCACGTTGTCCTGCACCGTCTCCTTGGTCACCACGACCTTGGCGACGTCGTCGCGGCTGGGGATGTCATACATCACCGGCAGCAGGACCTCTTCCATGATCGCCCGCAAACCACGGGCGCCGGTGCCGCGGTGGATGGCCTGATCGGCAATCGCCTCCAGCGCGTCGTCGGTGAACTCCAGCTCCACGCCGTCCATTTCGAACAGCCGGGTGTACTGCTTGACCAACGCGTTCTTCGGCTCGGACAGGATCTTGACCAACGACTCCATGTCCAGGTTGGTCACCGAGGCCACCACCGGCAGTCGCCCGATGAACTCGGGGATCAGGCCGAACTTGATCAGGTCCTCGGGCATCACGTCGGCGAAGTGGTCGGTGGTGTCGATCTCGGCCTTGGAGCGGACCTCGGCGCCGAAGCCCAGGCCGCGCTTGCCGACCCGCTCGTAGATGATCTTCTCCAGCCCGGCGAACGCCCCCGCGACGATGAACAGCACGTTGGTGGTGTCGATCTGGATGAACTCCTGGTGCGGGTGCTTGCGCCCGCCCTGCGGGGGCACCGAGGCCTGGGTGCCCTCGAGGATCTTCAGCAGCGCCTGCTGCACGCCCTCGCCGGACACGTCGCGGGTGATCGACGGGTTCTCGCTCTTGCGGGCGATCTTGTCCACCTCGTCGATGTAGATGATGCCGGTCTCGGCGCGCTTGACGTCGTAGTCGGCGGCCTGGATGAGCTTGAGCAAGATGTTCTCGACGTCCTCGCCGACGTAGCCGGCCTCGGTCAGCGCGGTGGCGTCGGCGATGGCGAACGGCACGTTGAGCATCTTGGCCAGCGTCTGCGCCAGGTAGGTCTTGCCGCAGCCGGTGGGCCCGAGCATCAGGATGTTGGACTTGGTCAGCTCCACCGGCTCGGAGCGCGAGTCGCGCCCCTTCTCCCCGGCCTGAATCCGCTTGTAGTGGTTGTAGACCGCGACGGCCAGCGTCCGCTTGGCGGTGTCCTGCCCGATGACGTAGCCCTCCAGGAAGTCCCGGATCTCCGCGGGCTTGGGCAGTTCGTCGAGCTTGACGTCGTCGGCGTCGGCGAGTTCCTCTTCGATGATCTCGTTGCACAGATCGATGCACTCATCGCAGATGTACACACCGGGGCCAGCAATGAGTTTCTTGACTTGCTTCTGGCTCTTCCCGCAGAACGAGCACTTCAGCAAGTCACCGCCGTCTCCGATGCGCGCCATGGTGCTGAGGGCCTACTTTCTGGTTGCTTCCTCGTGGCCTGTCGTCTTACTGTGCCGCGTTTTCCCCGACGCTACCCGCTTGCTCGGGCCCCCCGCGACCATTACGTCGAATCGCGTTGTTGGTATTCATGCGTGTCGTCTGAATGAAACATATAGGCAGACGGCGCTCGTCACTCGCGGAGACGCGCAATCCGTGCCTCTGGCGTGTCGCGGTCGTTACCCGTTCGAGTCTGGGCGCTCCAACAACCCTACAGTTACCAAGTGGGATTGGCTGGCCGGTTTTGGGGGCCCACCGGATCCATGCTGATCAGCGACGGCGGCCTGGCCACCGAGCTGGAGACGCGCGGGCACGACCTGTCCGACCCGTTGTGGTCGGCCACGCTGCTGGCCGACGCGCCGCGGGAGATCGTCGCCGTGCACGCCGCGTATTTTCCGCCGGTGCCGTGATCGCGACGACGGCCAGCTACCAGGCGTCGTTCGAGGGGTTCGCGGCCCACGGGATCGGCCGGCGCGACGCCGCCGCCCTGTTGCGGCGCAGCGTCGAGCTCGCGCGGACCGCGCGCGACAACATCGGCGCGGCAGGTCTCCGCGTCGCCGCGTCGATCGGCCCGGCGCTGGCCGACGCGTTCGCGGTGGCGGCCGGAGTCGACGAGATCGTGGCGGTCGGCGTCAACTGCTGCGCGCCCGGCGACGTGCTGCCCGCGATCGAGGCGGCGTCGTCGGTCGGCAAGCCGGTGATCGTCTATCCCAACAGCGGCGAGCGCTGGGACGGGCGGGGTTGGGCCGGTCCGCGGACCTTGACGACGGAGCTGGCGGCGCGATGGGTCTCGGCCGGCGCGCGCATCGTGGGCGGCTGCTGCCGCGTGGGCCCCGCTGATATCGCCGCCGTGGCGGCGGCGCTGTAGCGGCTACGCAGTCTGCGCGGACAGCTTCCGGTATTCCAGGACGGTGTCGATGATCCCGTAGTCCTTGGCCTCTTCGGCGGTCAGGATCTTGTCCCGGTCGGTGTCCTTGCGGATGACCGACGCGTCCTTGCCGGTGTGGCGGGCCAGCGTCGTCTCCATCAGCGTGCGCATCCGCTCGATCTCGGCGGCCTGGATTTCCAGGTCGGAGAACTGGCCCTGGATCACGCCGGACAGCGAGGGCTGGTGGATCAGCACCCGCGCGTTGGGCAGCGCCATCCGCTTGCCCGGCGTCCCGGCCGCCAGCAGCACGGCCGCGGCCGAGGCCGCCTGGCCCAGGCATACCGTCTGAATGTCGGCGCGCACGTACTGCATGGTGTCGTAGATCGCCATCAGCGACGTGAACCCGCCGCCGGGCGAGTTGATGTACATGGTGATGTCGCGGTCGGGGTCCAGCGACTCGAGCACCAGCAGTTGGGCCATGATGTCGTTCGCCGACGCGTCGTCGACCTGGACGCCGAGGAAGATGATGCGCTCCTCGAACAGCTTGTTGTACGGGTTCGACTCCTTGACGCCGAAGCTGGAGTGCTCGATGAACGACGGCAGGATGTAGCGCGCCTGGGGCTGGATCTGGGGGTGCTGGGCGTTCACTGGGCTTCTCCGTTGGTGATCGTGGCGGCGCGGGTGATGATGTGGTCGACGAACCCGTATTCCAGGGCTTCCGGGGCGGTGAACCAGCGGTCGCGGTCCGAGTCCGCCTCGATGCGCTCGATCGGCTGGCCGGTGAATTCGGCGTTGAGCCGGAACATCTCCTTCTTGATGACGGCGAATTGCTCGGCCTGGATGGCGATGTCGGCCGCGCTACCGGTCACCCCGCCCAGCGGCTGATGCATCAGGATGCGCGCGTGCGGCAGCGCGTAGCGCTTGCCCTTGGTGCCGGCCGCCAGCAGGAATTCGCCCATCGAGGCGGCCATGCCCATCGCGTAGGTGGCGATGTCGCAGGGCGCCAGGACCATCGTGTCGTAGATCGCCATCCCGGCGCTGATCGATCCGCCGGGCGAGTTGATGTACAGCGAGATGTCCTTGGTGGAGTCCTCGGCGGCGAGCAGCAGGATCTGCGCGCACAGCCGATTGGCGATTTCGTCGCTCACCTCCGAGCCCAGGAAGATGATGCGCTCGGAGAGCAACCGCTCATAGACCGAGTCGGTGAGGTTGAGACCCTGCGAATTCACACGCATGTCAGTCACGACTGGGTTACCTGCTTTCTGGAGTTCTTCTCTGCACCGACCCTAACCAACCCAACCCGCCGTGTGGCGGCCACGCACCCCGCGTTCGCTCACAGCGTCATCGACGGGGTCACTCCGCGTCCTCGGCCTGGTCTGTCGGCTCGGCCTCGCCGGCCTCCGTGCCCGAGTCGTCGGCCTCCGCGCGGGGGCCGAAGAACTCGCTCGTGTCGATGGCGTTGCCGTCGGTGTCGGTGACCGTTGCGGCGTGGACCACCGCGGCGATGGCCAGCCCGCGGCGCACGTCGGCGAACATGGCCGGCAGCTGGTTGTTCTCCTGCAGATAGCCCAGCAGCTGCTGGGGCTCGATGCCGTACTGCCGCGACGTCATCATCAGGCGTTCGGTCAGGTCCTCCTGGCCGACCTGGATGTCCCGGTCGTCGGCCACCGCATCGAGCAACAGCTGCCGCTTGACGTCCGACTCGGCGGCGTTTTGCGCGTCGACCTCGAACTGCTGGCGCGACTTGCCCTGCTCGCGCAGCGCCTCGGCGAACTTGGCCTCGTCGTGCTCGAAGCTGTGCAGCGCGTTGTGCACCGCGCCGTCGACCTGCGCCTTGACAATCGCCTCCGGCAACGGCACGTCGACCTGCTCGAGAAGCGCGTCGAGGGCGGCGTCGCGGATCTGCTCGGCCTGCTGCGCGCGCTTGACCTGACCCACCTGGTCGCGCAGGTTGGACCGCAGCTCGTCGATGGTGTCGAATTCGCTGGCCAACTGGGCGAACTCGTCGTCGGGCTCGGGCAGTTCGCGTTCCTTGATCGACCGGACGGTGACGGTGACCTGCGCGTCCTTCCCGGCGTGCTCGCCGGTCGCCAACTGCGCGGTGAATTCTTTGGACTCGTCGACGGACAGGCCGACGAGCGCGTCATCGAGGCCCGCGATCAGCCGGCCCGAACCGACCTCGTGGGACAACCCCTCGGCGGCGGCGTTGGGCACCTCCTCGCCGTCGACGGTGGCAGACAGGTCGATCGAGACGAAGTCGCCCAGGGCCACCGGCCGGTCCACCCCGGTCAGGGTGCCGAACCGGCCGCGCAGCGACTCCAACTCGGCATCGACGTCCTCGTCGCTGACCGCGACGGGGTCCACCGAGACCTTCAGCGCGCTCAGGTCCGGAAGGTCGATCTTGGGGCGGACGTCGACCTCGGCGGTGAACGCCAGCTCCTCGCCGTACTCCTTCTTGGTGACCTCGATGTCGGGCTGGCCGAGCGGCTGGACTTCCGACTCCGCGACCGCCTGCCCGTACCGGGCGGGCAGCGCCTCGCTGACGACCTGGTCGAGCATCGCCTCCCGGCCGAAGCGGGCCTCGAGCAGCTTGGCCGGTGCCTTGCCGGGCCGGAAGCCGGGCAGCCGCACCTGCTTGGCCAGCTCCTTGTAGGCCCGCTGGAAATCGGGCTCCAGTTCGGTGAACGGCACCTCCACGTTGATGCGCACCCGGGTGGGGCTCAACTGTTCGACGCTGCTCTTCACGGGTGTGCTCCTCGGTAATCGTTACTGGCGGTCTGGTCGGGGTGACAGGATTTGAACCTGCGGCCTTCCGCTCCCAAAGCGGATGCGCTACCAAGCTGCGCTACACCCCGCGCTGACCACGCGATCCTACGGCCCGGTAAAAGCGGATTGGCCGCTGGCTCGGCGGGCACCTGGCAAGACCTCTTGCACCTCACGGGGCGATAACGAACCCGCTTCGATTAGATTTGATGTTCGTCGCCAGATACAGTCGCGCTCGACTAATACATGCGGGCGTAGCTCAATGGTAGAGCCCTAGTCTTCCAAACTAGCTACGCGGGTTCGATTCCCGTCGCCCGCTCCGGCTAGCCAGATGCTCGACAGAAAGGCGCGATGAGCGACGTCGACATTCACGGCTCGTGCGTGGGGGGCTTCGAAGGAGTACGAGAGGCGTTCGCGCGCAACTTCGAGCTGGGCAGCGAGGTCGGCGCGGCCGTCGCGGTGTGGGTCGACGGAGACCTCGTCGTCAACCTCTGGGGCGGTGCTGCCAACGCCGCCGGCACCCGGCCCTGGCAACAAAACACCCTGACGACCGTGTTGTCCGGCACCAAGGGGCTGTCCGCCACCTGCATGCACCAGCTCGCCGACCGCGGCGAGGTCGACCTGCAGGCGCCGGTGTCGCGCTACTGGCCCGAGTTCGCACAGGCGGGCAAGGAGGCCATCACGCTGGCCATGGTGATGGGCCACCGGTCCGGCGTCATCGGGCCGCGCACCCGGATGAGCTGGGAGGCGGTCGCCGACTGGGAATACGTCTGCGAGCAGTTGGCGGCCGCGGAGCCCTGGTGGGAACCGGGCACCGCGCAGGGCTACCACATGACCACCTTCGGCTTCATCGTCGGCGAGGTCTTCCGCCGCGTCACCGGCCGCACCATCGGCCAGTACCTGCGCACCGAGATCGCCGAGCCGATCGGCGCCGACGTCCACATCGGGCTGCCCCGGCACGAGCAGCGCCGCTGCGCCGAGCGGGTCAACAAGCCGCACGCCCGCGATTTGCTGGCCGAGGTCAATGCCCCCGGCTACCCCACCACGCTGACCGAGCATCCCAAGGCGGCGCTGTCCATTTCGATGGGATTCGCCCCGGACGACGAACTGGGCTCCCACGACCTGCAGCTGTGGCGCGAACTCGAGTTCCCCGGCACCAACGGCCAGGTCTCGGCGCTGGGCTTGGCGACCTTCTACAACGCGCTCGCGCAGGAGAAGCTGCTGAGCCGCGAGCACATGGATCTGGTCCGCGTGTCCCAGGGCGGCTTCGACACCGACCTGGTGCTGGGACCGCGGGTCGCCGATCACGGCTGGGGGCTGGGCTACATGCTCAACCAGCGCGGCGTCAACGGCCCCAATCGCCGGATCTTCGGGCACGGCGGCCTGGGTGGGTCGTTCGGCTTCGTCGACCTCGAGCACCGCATCGGTTACGCGTACGTGGCGAATCGCTTCGACGCCACCAAGGCCAACGCCGACCCGCGCAGCGTCGCCCTGAGCGACCAGGTCTACGCCGCGCTGGGCGTCGACGTCACGCCGCGGGGTTAGTGGCCCCCGCCACCTCCGCCGCCCCCGCCGCCGCCGGGTCCACCGCCGCCGCCGGGTCCACCGCCGCCGGGACCGCCTCCGCCGGGTCCGCCGGGACCTGGCCCGCCCGGGCCGGGTCCCATGTCTCCGCCGGGGCCCCACCCCGGACCGGGCCCGGGTCCATTGCAATACGGCCCGTTCCCTGGATTCCAGTTGTTGCCCGGGTTACAGGGGTAGTTCGGGAATGGCGTCAGTTGCGTTGAAGCGTCGCTCGCGGCAGCCGGTCCGGCCAGGCCAAGCCCTGCCGAAATAAGGACAGCCCCGACGACACGCACAGATTTCTTCATGTCGGGTTTGGTACCCGACCCAGCCGTGACGAAACGAGCGTCGGCGCACGAAACTTACTTCTGGCAGCTGGGGCACCAGAACACGTTGCGGCCCTCGAGCACCTGGGTGCGGATCGGTTCTCCGCACAGCCGGCACGCCTCGCCCGCGCGCCGGTAGACGTAGGTCCGCGGCCGGTCGGGCCGGTACGACGGCGCGCCGTGGTCGTGTTCGGGCAGCACCACGACGATCTTGCCGCCGCGCAGACCGACCTTCATCAACGCCACCAGGTCCGTCCATGCCGCGCCGAACTCCGCCTCACCGATCCCCCGCCCCGGCCGGAACGGATCGATGCGGTGGCGGAACAGCAACTCGCTGCGGTAGACGTTGCCGACGCCCGCCATGACGGTCTGGTCCATCAGTAGCGCACCAATGTGCCTGCGCGACTTGGTAATTCGGGCCCACGCCCAGGACGGGTCGGCGTCGCTGCGCAGCGGATCGGGGCCGAGCCGGGCCAGCACGGCGCTGACCTGTCCCTCGTCGATGACTTCGCACACCGTCGGGCCGCGCAGGTCGGTGCCGTAGTCGGCCCCGACCATCCGCATCCGCACCTGCCCGACCGGCTCGGGCAGCCCGGCGCCGTCAACGTGCGGCCACTCGGTGAAGGCGCCGTAGAGCCCGAGGTGCACGTGCACGATCGGACCGCCGGCGTAGTGATGGAACAGGTGCTTGCCCCACACGCTGGTCCGCCGCAGCACCCGGCCGTCCACCACGGCCGCCGGCTCCGCGAACCGGCCCTGCGGGCTGGACACCCGCACCGGGGCCCCACCGAAACGGCGTTGGTGCAGCCGGGCCAGCCGGTGCAGGGTATGCCCTTCGGGCACGCCCGGCCCCTCAGGCCGCGCCGCCGGGCACCGGCGGCGCTTGGTGGGTGCGTTCGTATTCGGCCAGGATGTCGATACGCCTTTGGTGGCGTTCGGCTTTCGACCACGGCGTGCTCAGGAAGGCGTCGACGATCGCCAGCGCCTCGGCCGTGGTGTGCATGCGTCCGCCGATGCCGATCAACTGTGCGTTGTTGTGTTCGCGCGCCAGGGTCGCCGTCTCGATGCTCCAGCCCAGCGCGCAGCGCGCCCCGGGAACCTTGTTGGCCGCGATCTGCTCACCGTTGCCCGACCCACCCAGCACGATGCCCAGGCTGTCCGGGTCGGCCACCGTGCGCGTCGCGGTGGCGATGCAGAACGCCGGATAGTCGTCGTCGGGGTCGTAGCCGAAGGCGCCGCAGTCGATCGGCTCGTGCCCGGATTCCTTGAGGTGCTCGATGATCTGCTGCTTGAGCTCGTAGCCGGCGTGGTCGGAACCCAGGTAGACGCGCATGCCGGATATTCTGCCTCGGCGGAGCTAGTCGAATTCCGGCGCCTCGGTGCGGGTCCGCTTGAGTTCGAAGAAGTGCGGGTAGGCCGCGAACGTCACCGACGCGTCCCACAGCTTGCCCGCTTCCTCGCCGCGCGGGATCTTCGAAAGCACCGGGCCGAAGAACGCCACCCCGTTGACGTGGATGGTCGGCGTGCCGACGTCCTCACCGACCGCGTCCATCCCGGCATGGTGGCTCTTGCGCAGCGCGTCGTCGTACGCCTCGCTCTCGGCGGCGGCGGCCAGCTCCGCCGGCAGGCCGGCGTCGGCGAGCGACAGCTTGATGACCTCCTCGAGCTCCTTGTTGCCCTCGTTGTGAATCCGGGTGCCCATGGCGGTGTACAGCGCGGCCAGCGCGTCGGCGCCGTGGGCCTGCTCGGCGGCGATCGCCACGCGCACCGGTCCCCACGCCCGCTTCATGTTCTCGCGGTATTTCTCGGGCAGGTCTTCGCGGTTCTCGTTGAGGACCGCCAGGCTCATCACGTGAAAGTGCACGTCGATGTCGCGGACTTTTTCCACCTCGAGGATCCAGCGCGACGTGATCCAGCACCACGGGCACAACGGATCGAACCAGAAATCGGCTTGGTTTTTCACGGCGGCCTTCTCGGGCATGGCGCGGTCCTCTCTGGGAAAGTCACAAACGGTCACAACACCGTCCTGCACAACCGTAGTCACGGGGCGCGTGTTCCCGCTCTGCGGCGCCACCCCGGCACGCTTTAAGTTGGACGCGTGGCCCTTCCTAACCTCACCCGGGACCAGGCCGTCGAACGCGCCGCCCTGATCACCGTCGACAACTACCGCATCGACCTCGACGTCACGGCCGGCGAGCGGACCTTCCGGTCCACCACCACCGTGGTGTTCGACGCGCTGCCCGGTGCCGACACGGTCATCGACCTCGCCGCCGACACCATCCGCGGCGCCACGCTCAATGGCCGCGAGCTCGACGTGTCCGGCTACGACGAATCGACCGGCATCCCGCTGCGCGCGCTGGAAAAGCGCAACGTCCTCGTCGTCGACGCCGACTGCCGCTACTCCAACACCGGCGAGGGCCTGCACCGCTTCGTCGACCCGGTGGACGACGAGACCTATTTGTATTCGCAATTCGAAACCGCCGACGCCAAGCGCATGTTCGCCTGCTTCGACCAGCCCGACCTCAAGGCGACGTTCGACGTGCGGGTGACCGCGCCCACGCACTGGAAGGTGATCTCCAACGGCGCCAATGTGTCGGTGTCCGATGCGGATGGGGCCGCTCTGCACACATTCGCCACCACCCCGCGGATGAGCACCTACCTGGTGGCCCTCATCGCCGGCCCCTACGCCGAGTGGAAAGACACCTACGCCGACGAGCACGGCGAGATCCCGCTGGGCATCTACTGCCGGGCCTCGCTGGCCCAACACATGGACGCCGAGCGGTTGTTCACCCAGACCAAACAGGGATTCGGCTTCTACCACAAGCACTTTGGGCTGCCCTACGCGTTCGGCAAGTACGACCAGCTGTTCGTCCCCGAATTCAACGCCGGCGCAATGGAAAACGCCGGGGCGGTGACCTTCCTCGAGGACTACGTGTTTCGCAGCAAGGTCACCCGGGCCTCCTACGAGCGGCGCGCCGAGACGGTGCTGCACGAGATGGCGCACATGTGGTTCGGCGACCTGGTGACCATGCGGTGGTGGGACGACCTGTGGCTCAACGAGTCGTTCGCGACGTTCGCGTCGGTGCTGTGCCAAAGCGAGGCAACCGAATTCACCGAGGCGTGGACGACGTTCGCCACGGTGGAGAAGTCGTGGGCGTACCGGCAGGATCAGTTGCCGTCGACGCACCCGATCGCCGCCGAGATCCCCGACCTGGCCGCCGTCGAGGTGAACTTCGACGGAATCACCTACGCCAAGGGCGCTTCGGTGCTCAAGCAGCTCGTCGCCTACGTCGGGCTGGAGCACTTCCTGGCCGGACTGCGCGACTATTTCCGCGCACACGCGTACGACAACGCCACCTTCGGCGATCTGATCGTCGCGCTGGAGCAGGCGTCCGGCCGCGACCTGTCCGGCTGGGGGCAGCAGTGGCTGAAGACCACCGGGTTGAACACGTTGCGGCCCGACTTCGACACCGAAGGCTCGGGCGCGGACGCCAATTTCACCCGGTTCGCGGTGACGCAGAGCGGCGCCGAGCCCGGTGCGGGCGAAACGCGGGTGCACCGGTTGGCGGTAGGCATCTACGACGAGGATGGGTCCGGCAAGCTGGTGCGGGTGCACCGCGAGGAGCTCGACGTCGAAGGGCCGCGGACGGAAGTGCCTGCGCTGGTTGGGGTTTCGCGGGGCAAGCTGATCCTGGTCAACGACGACGACCTGACCTACTGCTCGCTGCGGCTGGACGGCCGGTCGCTGCAGACCGCGCTGGAGCGCATCGCCGACATCGCCGAGCCGTTGCCGCGCTCGCTGGTGTGGTCGGCGGCGTGGGAGATGACCCGCGAGGCCGAGCTGCGCGCCCGCGACTTCGTGGCGCTGGTCGCCGGCGGCGTGCAGGCCGAAACCGAGGTCGGGGTGGCGCAACGCCTGCTGATGCAGGCGCAGACGGCGCTGACGTCGTATGCCGAGCCCGGCTGGGCGCGCGAGCACGGCTGGCCGCAATTCGCCGACCGGCTGCTCGAGCTGGCGCGCGCGGCGCAACCCGGATCGGATCACCAGCTCGCGTTCGTCAACGCGCTGTGCTCGTCGGTGTTGTCGACCCGGCACGTCACGGCGCTGGCCGACCTCCTCGATCGCGGCCCGGCAGACCTCGGGCTGGCCGGCCTTCAGATCGATACCGACCTGCGCTGGCGCCTCGTGACCGCACTGGCCGCCGCCGGCGAGATCGACGCCGACGGGCCCGCGACGCCGTTCATCGACGCCGAGGTGCAGCGCGACCCGACCGCCGCCGGCAAGCGGCACGGCGCGCAGGCCGCCGCGGCGCGCCCGCAGCTGCCGGTCAAGGAGACGGCGTGGACCACGGTGGTCGAGGACGACACCCTGGCCAACATCACCGCCCGCTCGATCATCGCGGGCATCGCGCCCCCGGGACAGCACGAGCTGCTCGAGCCGTTCACCGCGCGCTACTTCGAGGCGATCGCCGGGGTGTGGGCGCGGCGCTCCAGCGAGGTCGCCCAGACGGTGGTGATCGGGCTCTACCCGCACTGGGACATCAGCGAGGCCGGCATCGCGGCGGCCGACGCGTTCCTGAGCGACCCCGAGATTCCGCCGGCGCTGCGGCGGCTGGTGGTCGAGGGCCAGGCCGGCGTGCAGCGGGCGTTGCGCGCCCGCACGTTCGACACGGCCTGATCGAGCCTGCACTCAGCGCGCGAAAATCGCGCTCTCGACGCTCTGGAGGCAGTCTCGGCGAGTTAGGCCGGGGAGATGCCGGAGCTGAGCACGCGAATCGCGCTCACCAGCCCGTCGACCAGGTGGCCCTGCTCGAAAGCCGACGCGGCCGCCGCCACTCCGAGCGGGGCGGCCGACTCGGCGCCGCGGCCCCGCACCGCCGAGCCGTAGACCACCTCGATGACGCTCTGGTCCGGCGAGACCGCGAGCAGCACCGCGTTGTCGGGCGTGGGCACCTTGGCCAGGATCTCGCGGGCCCGCGCGGCGGTGTCGCTGCCCAGGTCCCCGAGATAGACGGCGAACCGCGCCCGCGACTGTCGCGAGCCGTACTTCAGCGCGTCGTCGATGGCGACGAGGTCGCTGGTCGGAAACGGGTAGTGCACCGACAGCTCGCCGGGCTCGGTGACCCCCGAGACCCGTCCGCTGGTGGTGATCACCGAACCCCTGGGCAGCTCGCTGGGCTCGATCGTCGCGACCTCACCACGTGCCACTTGCGCCACCTCCCACCGAGAACTCCGACGTGCCGTGTCCGTGCGCGCCGCCGACGGCTTCGTCGGTGGCCGCCCACAGGATCGGCGGGTGGGTCCATTTCTCCGACATCTTGTAGGTGGCGGGGTGCGGGCCCTTGTGCGACCAGATCAGCGTCGCCAGCACGGCCACGATCAGCAGCGGGATTCCGATGAAGTAGAGGTGAATCTGCAGAAGGCTCACGACGCAAACCGTATCCCAACGATCAGGCCGCGCCCTCACCGAGGTAGCGGGCCCACGCGGGGTCGAGTTCCTTGACCGTCGACAGCAACCGCCAGTGCTGTCCGGTCGGCGGCAGCGGCGCCCGGCGCAGCGCCCAGCCGAGCTCGGTGAGCAGCTTGTCGCCCTTGCGGTGGTTGCAGGTCGAGCAGCAGGCGACGCAGTTCTCCCAGCTGTGGTCGCCGCCGCGGCTGCGGGGCACCACGTGGTCGACGGTGTCGGCCTTGGCCCCGCAGTAGGCGCAGCAGAACCGGTCGCGGTGCATGAGCGCGGCGCGAGTCATCGGCACCCGCGCCCGGTACGGGACCCGCACGTAGGACCGCAGCTGGATCACCGACGGCACCACGATCGACCTGGTCGCCGAGTGAATGACCGGCCCGGCCGGGTCGTCGTGCACCACGTCTGCCTTGCCGCAGATCACCATGACGATGGCCCGCCGCATCGGCAGCGCGGTCAGCGGCTCGTAGGTGGAATTGAGCAGCAGCACCCGTCGGCGGCTCCAGATCGATGTGCTGTCGTGGCGGGTGGGCGGATGGCCATCGACGCTCGGCGTGGGGCGGTGGGAAACGCTATGCAGGGGTGACGCGGTTGCGGGCCCGGTCAACCCTGCCGCGGCACCGGAACTGCGGTGGCTGCGGCGTCTCTTGCCTTGCGCCATGGATCCTCCGCGGATAGTCCACCATGATTCGGCGCCGATCGCACCCTTATTGCTGGTGCGAGGCGTGTCGATCGGATGAACAAGGCGATGCACCACAATGGAGGCGATGAATCAGGTGAGCTTCTACGATGCCGTCGGCGGCGCCGAGACCTTCGATGCGATCGTGTCGCGCTTTTACGCGCAGGTCCCCGACGACGAGATATTGCGTGAGCTCTATCCCGAAGACGACCTGGCCGGCGCCGAGGAGCGGCTGCGGATGTTCCTCGAGCAGTACTGGGGCGGCCCGCGCACCTACTCCGAGCGGCGCGGGCATCCGCGGTTGCGGATGCGGCATGCCCCCTTTCGGATCACCCCCCTCGAGCGCGACGCCTGGCTGCGGTGCATGCACACCGCCGTCGCGTCCATCGACTCGCGCACGCTGGACGACGAGCATCGCCGCGAGTTGCTCGACTACCTGGAGATGGCGGCGGACTCCCTGGTCAACGCGACGTTTTGATGCCGAGCAGCATGAGTTCCGAGCCCTGGTGGACGAGCGCGATCTTCTACCAGGTGTATCCGCGCTCGTTCGCCGACAGCGACGGCGACGGGGTCGGTGACCTGGACGGGCTGACGGCCCGGCTGGATCACCTGCAACATCTGGGCGTCGACGCCATCTGGCTCAACCCGGTCACCGTCTCGCCCATGGCCGACCACGGCTACGACGTCGCCGATCCCCGCGACATCGACCCACTCTTCGGCGGACTGGCCGCGTTCGAGCGGCTTGTCGACGAGGCACACCGGCGGGGCATCAGGGTCACGATGGACGTGGTGCCCAACCACACCAGCTCGCAGCACCCCTGGTTCGTGGCGGCGCTGGCCGCCGGGCCGGGCAGCGACGCGCGGGGCCGCTACTACTTCCGCGACGGCCGCGGCCCCGCCGGGGAGCGGCCGCCGAACAATTGGCTGTCGGTGTTCGGCGGGCCGGCGTGGACCCGGGTGGTCGAACCCGACGGCAATCCCGGCCAGTGGTACCTGCACCTGTTCGATGCCGAGCAACCCGATCTGAACTGGGAGCACCCGGACGTCTTCGACGATTTCGAGAAGACGCTGCGGTTCTGGCTGGAACGCGGCGCGGACGGCTTCCGCATCGACGTGGCGCACGGGATGGCCAAGCCGGCCGACCTGCCGGACGCGCCGGAGGGCCTGGCCAAGATCCTGCGCCACACCGATGACGACCCGCGGTTCAATCACCCGAGCGTGCACGAGATCCATCGCGGCATCCGCGCGGTGATCGACGACTACCCCTCGGCGGTGACCATCGGTGAGGTGTGGGTCACCGACAACGCCCGCTGGGCGGAGTACCTGCGGCCCGACGAACTGCACCTCGGCTTCAACTTTCGCCTCGCCCAAATCGACTTCGACGCAAGCGAAATCCGCGACGCGATCACCAATTCGCTGGCCGCCACCGCCATCGAGAACGCCACCCCGACCTGGACGCTGTCCAACCACGACGTGGGCCGCGAGGTCAGCCGCTACGGCGGCGGGGAGCTCGGGCTGCGCCGGGCGCGGGCCATGTTTCTGCTGATGCTGGCCCTGCCGGGCGCGGTGTTCATCTACAACGGCGAGGAGTTGGGCCTGCCCGACGTGGACCTGCCCGAGGAGGTGCTGCAGGACCCGACGTGGGAACGGTCCGGACACACCGAGCGCGGCCGCGACCGGTGCCGGGTCCCGATCCCGTGGTCGGGCGAGGCTCCCCCGTTCGGGTTCTCCAGCAGCGCGGACACCTGGTTGCCGATGCCCACGGACTGGGCCGCGCTGACCGTAAAGACGCAGCGCGACGACCCCTCCTCCACCTTGTCCTTTTTCCGGCGGGCACTCGAAATCCGCAGGGAGCGCGCCGAATTCGCGGGGACCGACATCGAGTGGCGGAAGGCGCCCCGCGGCGCGGTCATGTTCCGGCGCGGCGGCGGGGGGCTGGTGTGCGCGCTCAACGCCGGCCGCCGCCCGATGACGTTGCCGCCGGGGGACCTGATCCTGGCCAGCGCGCCATTGGTCGACGGCAAGCTGCCGCCGGACGCGGCGGCCTGGCTGGTCTGAGCGCGTCAGCTCAGCACGAGCGCGGCGTGGCCGCGGCGGCGATACACCGAGCCGAACCTGGCGTCGATCCGCAGCCAGGACGGCAGGATCCGGACCCGGACCGCCTCACCGGCGGCGATCGCGTCCGGTGACTGCGGCAGGAAACCCATTGCGGTCAAGGCGAACACGCAGCGCATGGGCAGCCCGACGCTCACGTCTCCCGCGCTGACCCGGATTACCTCCTGGTCGAGCAGCGAGGCCGGCGGGCCGTGCGCGCTGCCGTGCTCCTTGGCGAGTCGCCCACCCTGCTGCGCCAGATCCAGGATCACCCGGGCGGGCACGTCGTCGAGGTGGGCGAAGCCGGCTTCCGGCGGCAGCACCGCCTGCCACGTGGAGTCCATCGCGAAGCCCGGCTCGACGTAGCCCGAGGCGTCGGCGGTGGGCAGGCCGCGCGCCAGCGCATCGGCGGCCACCGTCAGGTCGTCGGGCCGCACCGTGCCGGCCACCACCCGACTGGCCAGCACGTCGAAACCTGTTGCCACCCAGGCGCTCAGCAGCCCCGCGGAGCGCGCACGCAGCCGGATGACCGCGGCATCGTCCAGCCGCATCGCGTGATCGACGAACGCGGCCAGGTCCCTGCGGTGCGCGGCGTCGGGCAGCCACAGCCCGCGCTCTGCCGTGATGTCTAGTCCCGGATCCACCGTTGCAGATACTCCTGATGGTGTGGTGACAGGCGGACCAGCCGCTGCTCCTCGATGTGGACCGCGGCCAGCTGCGTCTCGGCGATGACGGCGGCCCTCGACCCCGGATCGGCGTTGACCGATCGCACCTCGTATCCCAGGGTGAAGTCGACGGTGCGCAGTTGTTTGGTCCACATGGTCACCTGCAGCGGCGAATCGGTCAGTCGCAGCTGATCCTTGTAGGTGACCCGCACGTCGGCGATCAGCAGCCCGATGGTGGTGATGTCGGCCTGGAACGGTTCGGTGAGGAACTGCACCCGCGCCTCTTCGAGGATCGTGACCATGGTGGCGTGGTTGACGTGCTGGTACATGTCGATGTCCGACCAGCGCACCGGCACCGGCGCGACGTATCCGATGTTCAACTCGACGATCCTCTTCCGCTGGTGCGTGTCATGCGCCGGATCTGCCGCGCGGCCACCGACAGCGTCGCGAGATCCGTTGCGCCGCTTTCCTGTATCTCGGTGAGCGTCCGGCGCGCCCGCTCGACCCGGGATGCGCTGATGTGTTCCCACTCGCCGATCTTCTCTTCGCCGCTTTCGTCGGGTTCACCCACGGCGAGCACGTCGAAGCACAGCGACCGCAGCGAGGCATAGATGTCGTCGCGAATCGCCAAGCGCGCCAATGACTGCCAACGGTCGTGTCGCGGCAGCTCGGAGACCGCGGTCAGCAGGCCGTCGGTGCCCAGCCGGTCCATCAAAGCGAAGTAGGTGTCCGCCACTTCGGCGGTGTCGATTTCGGTGATGTCGGCGACGTCGATGATGTCCAGCAGGCTGTAGCGGTACAGCCCGGCGGCGATCATGTAGGCGATGTCCTTCGGCGCGCCCTGCGACGCGAATTCCGCGGCTTCCTTTTCCACGATGGCTTTGTCGTCGCCGCGCAGCCACTCCGACATCCGCGGTGTCAGCTCCCTGACCTTCGCGGCGAAGCGGTTGATTTCGGCGCCGACGGCCAGCGGCTGGGGGCGGTAGTTGAGCAGCCAGCGCCCGGCGCGGTCGATCAGCCGGCGGGTGTCCAGGGTGAGTCGGTCGGACAGCGCGACGGGCATGTCCGCGGCGCGGATGCGCCGCCAGATCTGGCTCACGCCGAAGATGGCGTCGGTGGCGACGTAGGTGCGCACCGCATCGATCGGCCCGACACCGACGTCCTCGGTGATCCGGAACGCGTAGCTGATGCCCGCGGCGTCCACCAGGTCGTTGATCAGCATGGTGGTGACGATCTCCCGGCGCAGCTGATGCGCGCGGATCTCCGGGGTGAACCGCTCGCGCAGCGGCGCCGGAAAGTATTGCGGCAAGCGGGATGCGAACACGTCCTGCTCCGGCAGCTCGGTGGTCAGCATGTCCTCTTTGAGGGTCAGCTTGACGTGCGCCATCAACGTGCACAGCTCCGGAGACGTCAGCCCCATCCCGGCGTCGGTGCGCCGCTGAATCTCCTTCTCCGACGGCAGCGCCTCCAATTCCCGGTTCAGGCCACGGCTTTCGAGGTACTTGATTTGCATCGCGTGCACCGGCAGCAGGCTGGCCGCGTTGGCGCGGCTGGTGCCGATCAGGTCGTTTTGGTCCTCGTTGTCGGTGAGCACCAGTTGCGCGACCTCGTCGGTCATCGACTCCAGCAGGTCTTTACGCTCCTCGGCCTTGACCTTGCCCGCGGTCACCAGCGAGTCGATCAGGATCTTGATGTTCACCTCGTGGTCGGAGCAGTCCACGCCGGCGGAGTTGTCCATCGCGTCGGTGTTGATCCGACCGCCCGACAGGTCGAACTCGACGCGGCCCAGCGCCGTCACCCCGAGGTTGCCGCCCTCGCCGATCACCTTGGCGCGCACCTGGTTTCCGTTGACGCGCACCGGATCGTTGGCGCGGTCGCCCACGTCGGCGTCGGACTCCGATTCCGCCTTGATGTAGGTGCCGATGCCGCCGTTGAACAACAGGTCGACGGGCGCCTGCAGGATGGCCTTGATCAGCTCGGGCGGGGACATCTCGTTCACGTCGCCGGCGACGCCGAGGGCCTCGCGCACCTGCGGGCTGACCGGGATGGCCTTGTGCTCGCGGCTGTAGATCCCGCCGCCCTCGCTGATCAACGAGTCGTCATAGTCGTCCCAGCTCGACCGCGGCAGCTCGAACATGCGCCGGCGTTCCTCCCACGAGGCCGCGGCGTCGGGATCGGGGTCGAGGAAGATGTGCCGGTGATCGAAAGCGGCCAGCAGCCTGATGTGCTTGGAGAGCAGCATGCCGTTGCCGAACACGTCGCCGCTCATGTCGCCGATGCCGACGACGGTGAAGTCCTCGGACTGGGTGTCCACACCCATTTCCCGGAAGTGCCGCTTGACGGCCTCCCAAGCGCCCTTGGCGGTGATGCCCATGGCCTTGTGGTCGTAGCCCACCGACCCGCCGGACGCGAAGGCGTCACCCAGCCAGAACCCGTAGGACTTGGCGACGTCGTTGGCGATGTCGGAGAAGGTGGCGGTGCCCTTGTCGGCGGCCACCACCAGGTAGGCGTCGTCGCCGTCGCGCCGGACCACCCCGGGCGGGGGGCTCACCTTTCCCGTTGCGTGGTCGACGTTGTCGGTGACGTCGAGCAACCCCGAGATGAACAGCTGATAGCAGGCGACGCCCTCGGCGCGGCTGGCGTCGCGGTCGGCGGCGGCCTCGCCGGTCGGCAGCGGCGGCCGCTTGACGACGAATCCGCCCTTGGCGCCGACGGGCACGATGACGGCGTTCTTGACCGCCTGCGCCTTGACCAGGCCGAGGATTTCGGTGCGGAAATCGTCTCGGCGGTCCGACCAGCGCAGACCGCCGCGCGCCACCGGGCCGAACCGCAGGTGCACGCCCTCGACGCGGGGCGAGTAGACGAAGATCTCGAACTTGGGGCGCGGCAGCGGGAGCTCGTCGATCAGCTGCGCATCCAGCTTGAGCGCCAACGCATCCCGGGCCCGGGCCGAGCCCTCGCGTGCCACAAAGTAATTGGTCCGCAGCGTGGCCTGGACCAGCGACGCGAACGCGCGCAGGATGCGGTCGGTGTCCAGGCTCACCAGGGCGTCGATGTCCGCGGCGACCGCGGCGGCGGCCGCTTGCGCGTCGCGGCCCGTCGGCGACCCGGCCCCGGGATCGAACAGCGCTTCGAACAAGGTGACCAGGGACCGCACGGTCGAGGGATGCTCGTTGAGCACCGATTCGATGTGGGACTGGCTGTACGGAAACCCGGCCTGCCGGAGGTATTTCGCGTAGGCGCGCAGGAGCACGACCTGCTGCCAGGTCAGCCGCGCGCGCATGACGAGCTCGTTGAACCGGTCGATCTCGACGCGGCCCTGCCAGATTGCGGTCACCGCGTCGGCGAATCGCTCTGCGGTGGAGTCGCGTTCGGCCGCCGTCGTCGCGAACGGGATCGTGGGGTGTGGCTGGATCTTGAACTGGTAGATCCACACCGGCATCCCGTCCGGGCGGGCGACGGTGAATGGCCGCTCCTCGAGCACGACGACACCCATGCTCTGCAGCATCGGCAGCAGTTGGCTCAACGAGGCGGCGTGACCGCCCAAGAACCAGGTCAGCTGGGCGGCCCCGTCCTCGCCGCGATCGGAGAACACCAACTTGACCGAGCCCTCGGACAGTTCGTTGATGATGGCGATGTGCTCGATGGCGTCGGCGGGGGTGACGGCCTGCTTGTAGACCTCGTTGAACGCCGACGCGTAGTGCTCGGAGTCGGCGTGTGCCGGGGTGCCCGCCGCGGTCGCCGCGATCAGGCGATCCCCCCACGTTCGCGCGGCCTCGCTCAGCAACCCCTGGATGCGGATCCGGTTGGATTCCGACGTGTCGACCGGCGCGGCGGCGGGGACGGCGCCCTCCTCCCGCGGCAGCCGCACCATGAAATGCATGAGCGCCCAAGGTGATTCGCTGACCCGGGCGGTGAATTCCAGTCGCGTCCCGCCGAATTCGCGAACCAGGATGTCCTCGATCTGCAGGCGCACCGCGGTCGTGTAGCGGTCACGGGGAACGTAGACCAGGCACGAGACGAAGTACTGGAGCCGGTCGGCGCGCAGGAACAGCAGCGCGCGCCGCTGGGATCCCAGGTCCACCACCGCTTTGGCCAGCGTCAGGAGCCGCTCGGCGCTCAGCGTGAATAGCTCGGAGCGCGGGACGGTTTGGATGACGTCGAGCAGCAGCTGGCCAGGGTGGATGGGGTCGCTGTCGGCCATCGCGAGCACTTCGCGGACCCGCCGCGAGATCATCGGGATGTCCAGGACGTCGGCGTTCATGGCGGCGACGGTGAACAGCCCGACGAAGCGGTGCTCGAAGATCTCGTCGCCGCTGTAGTCGCGGACCGCGATCACGTACGGGTAGGCGCCGTAGCGCAGGTAGCTGCCGACCACGGACTGCGCCAGGACCAGCAAATGGTCGTCGTCGGTCAACCGCGGGCGCGAACCGGTGCGCGTGCGCAGCACGCCGAGGCTGGTTGCCGCTTCGCCGGACACCAGGTTGTCGTGCACCCGGCAACGGTGGTAGCCCAGCAGCAGGAAGTTGCCATTGCCCAGCCAGCGCAGCAGCTCGGCGACGTCCTCGCGGTCGGGCGCCGAAAAGTGGCCGTCGGTGTTGTCTTGCACGGCGTCGGCCAGATCGCTCAGCGTGGCGATCATCTCGGCCGCGTCGGTGCCGACCTGCTCGACGTCGGCGAGCACCTTGGGCAGCAGCCGTTCGACCTCGGCGAGGGTCTTGCTGTCGACGGACGGGGACAGCGGGACGTAGATCCATGCCTCGCCGTCGTATTGCGACGTTCCCGGCGCCCTCGGCGCGATGCCGAGCAGGTCGCCGTCGGCGTTGCGCTGCACGTCGAACACCGGGGTCATGACGCCGGCGTAGCCGACGCCGAGCCGATGCAGCAGCACGGTGACGGAGTCCAGCAGCATGCCGCCGTGGTCGGTGACGACCTGCAACGCGGGCCCGAAGCCGTCGGGGTCGTCGGCCGGGTGGACGCAGACACAGCTTCGGCATTCCGGGCGGCGTTCGCCGAGCCGATAGTGCGCGCGCAGCATGGCGGGGGTCACCATGTCCGCGGGGTCGGCGCCGCCGGTTTTGGTGGCGCCGGGCTCGTCAGCGCGGGGGCCGCGATAGCTCTCGACGTAGGCGTTCGCGATCCAGCCGGGAATGTCGTCTGTGGTGGTGAACGTCGTCCACGCCTTGAAGTCTGGCTGGAAATCCGGCTTGGAATCTGGCTTTGCACCGGGATCGATCGCCATGCCGATTGCTCCCAACTCGCGACGGTTGCCAGTTGCGCCGATCGCCTCGCCCGCCCGCGGGCTTGGCTAACCCGACACTAGTCGCGCGTCAGCTTGCGGTGGGTCACTCGGTGCGGCCTGGCGGCTTCCTCGCCGAGCCGTTCGACTTTGTTCTCCTCGTAGGCCCCGAAGTTGCCCTCGAACCAGAACCACTTGGCCTCGTTGTCCTGGTCGCCCTCCCACGCGAGGATGTGCGTGCACGTGCGGTCGAGGAACCACCGGTCGTGCGAGATCACCACCGCGCAACCGGGGAACTTTTCCAGCGCGTTCTCCAGCGAGCTGAGGGTCTCGACGTCCAGGTCGTTGGTGGGCTCGTCGAGCAGGATCAGGTTGCCGCCCTGCTTGAGCGTCAGCGCCAGGTTCAGCCGGTTGCGTTCACCGCCGGACAGCACACCGGCAGGCTTCTGCTGATCGGGACCCTTGAAGCCGAACGCCGACACGTAGGCCCGCGACGGCACCTCGCTCTGGCCGACGACGATGTGATCCAGCCCGTCTGAAACCACTTCCCAGACCGTCTTCTTGGGGTCGATGCCGGCGCGGGCCTGGTCGACGTAGCTCAGCTTGACGGTCTCGCCGACCTTGACGGTGCCGCTGTCGGGTTGCTCGAGGCCGACGATGGTCTTGAACAGCGTGGTCTTGCCCACTCCGTTGGGGCCGATGACCCCGACAATTCCGTTGCGCGGCAACGAGAACGACAGGTCCTTGATCAGCGTGCGCCCGTCGTAGCCCTTGTCGAGGTGCTCCACCTCGACGACGACGTTGCCCAGCCGCGGCCCGACCGGGATCTGGATCTCCTCGAAGTCAAGCTTGCGTGTCTTCTCGGCCTCGGCGGCCATCTCCTCGTAGCGCTGCAGGCGGGCCTTGCTCTTGGCCTGGCGCGCCTTGGCCCCGGAGCGGACCCAGGCCAGCTCCTCGGTCAACCGCTTCTGCAGCTTGGCGTCCTTACGGCCCTGCACCGCCAAGCGCTCGGCCTTCTTCTCCAGATAGGTCGAGTAGTTGCCCTCGTAGGGATAGGCCCGGCCGCGGTCGAGCTCGAGGATCCACTCGGCGACGTTGTCGAGGAAGTAGCGGTCGTGGGTCACCGCCAGGATGGCTCCCGGGTAGGCGGCCAGGTGCTGCTCGAGCCATTGCACGCTTTCGGCGTCGAGGTGGTTGGTCGGCTCGTCGAGCAGCAGCAGATCCGGCTTGGACAGCAGCAGCTTGCACAGGGCCACGCGGCGGCGCTCGCCGCCGGACAGGGTGGTCACCGGTTCGTCCGGCGGCGGGCAGCGCAGCGCGTCCATCGCCTGCTCGAGTTGCGAGTCCAGGTCCCACGCGTCGGCGTGGTCCAAGTCCTCTTGCAGCCGGCCCATCTCCTCCATCAGCTCGTCGGAGTAGTCGGTGGCCATCAGCTCGGCGACCTCGTTGAAGCGGTCGAGCTTGACCTTGATCTCGCCCAGCCCCTCCTCGACGTTGCCGCGGACGGTCTTGTCCTCGTTCAGCGGCGGCTCCTGCTGCAGGATGCCGACGCTGGCGTCGGTGGCCAGGAAGGCGTCACCGTTGTTGGGCTTGTCCAGGCCGGCCATGATCCGCAAGACGCTCGACTTGCCGGCGCCGTTGGGGCCCACGACGCCGATCTTGGCGCCCGGGAAGAAGCTCAACGTGACGTCGTCCAGGATGACCTTGTCGCCGTGCGCCTTGCGGACCTTCTTCATCGTGTAGATGAACTCAGCCATGCCGCGGTTGTGCCTTTCTGGTCTTACGGAGTTATCGGGGGTTTCCCCCGGACCATCCTAGGCACCGTGCGGCGGCCCCTTTCCCGCAGCTAAGCCGACAGCGGCAGCCCCGCGGGTTCGGTGTCGGTCTCCGTCGAGGCGTCCTCGGTGGCCGCGGTGGCCTCCTCGGCGCCCACCGGCGCGGCGGCGGGGCTCTGGTCGGTGTCGGGGCCGGTGTAGCCGGGCTTCTCGATCCGGACGATCGCGCGCGATACGTCCGGCCCGACCGAGGTCGCCCGCATCTCCAGCGACGAGCGGCGGTTGCCGTCGCGGTCCTCGTACTCGCTGGTGTAGACGTGGCCGACCACGATCACCGGGGCGCCCTTGCCCAGGGCGGCACCGACTCCGGTGACCAACCTGCCCCAGCAGTTGACGTTGATGAACAGCGAGTTGCCCGGCTCCCAGCCGCCGTCGGCGGTCCGCCGGCGCGAATTGCTCGCGACGCGGAACTTCATGACCTCCTGGGTGCCGACCTGGCGGCGTTCCGGGTTGTTGACGATGTGGCCGACGACGGTAAGCGGTGTTTCGAACATGGTTTGATCCCTTCTCTGTTGCGTTTCTCTGGCTGGTGACCGGGTCACCGCCCTATCCGGCTGCCATTCAGCCGGGCAATACCGACGCGATCGCGCGATCCGGGCCCAGAACGGGTCCCGTTCGACTGCACTTGTGGAGAGAAGCATGACTGTGGAGCAAGGAGGTTCTGGTGGCGATCACGGGGAGCGAGGCGCGCAAGAACCTGGTTCGTCTCATCAAGAAGGTGAACGCCGATCGGACGTCGGTCGAAATCGCGTCGGAAGCAGGTCGCGCGGTGCTGATATCCGCCGATGACTGGGAGGCGTGGCAGGAGACGGCGTACCTGTTCCGCTCCCGCGCGAACGCACGCCGGCTCCTAGACGCCGCTGACGCCCTGGACTAACTCCCCGGGGCATTTGACTCTGCGGTGAGGGCGGACCTTACTCGCACTTTTCCGCCATAGACGCAGAGTGAACGCAAATCAGGGCTCGCGCCGCGCCAGCTCGGCCAGCATCGCGTTGTAGGCGGCCAGCTCGGCATCGTCGTCGCGTTCGGCCGCGCGGTCCAGCCGCCGGGCGGTGCGCCGATCGCTGCGCGCCCACTGCACCAGCAGCGCGAGCATCACGATCACCAGCGGCACCTCCCCGGCCGCCCAGGCGATCCCGCCGCCCAGATGCTGGTCGCCCATCAGGTCGGTGTGCCAGCTCAGACCGAGCGAGCGGTAGAAGTCGGCGCCCAGCACGGTTTTGGTGCCCATCAGCACCACCCCGAAGAACGCGTGCAGCGGCAGCGACGCGAACACCACGGCCACCTTGGCCAGCGGCGGGATCGGCCGCGGGGTGGGATCCACCCCGATGACCACCCAATAGAACAGGTAGCCGCTCAGCAGAAAGTGAATGTTCATCGCCAGGTGCCCGGCGTGGCTGCTCACCGTGGTGTCGAAGAGGTCGGAGAGATACAGCCCGTAGAAACCGGCGACGAACAGCACGGTCGCGACCACCGGGTTGGTCAGGAACCGCGACAGGTGACTGTGCAGCGCGGCCAACAGCCATTCCCGCAGGCCGGGCGGATCGTCGCGGCCCGCGGCGGGCAACGCCCGCAACGCCAGGGTGACCGGGGCGCCCAGCACCAGCAGGATCGGCACCAGCATCGACAGCCCCATGTGGGCGACCATGTGCATGCTGAACATCGCCGGCATGTACCGCCCGACCCCCGAGGACGTCACGAACAGCATCGTCAGGCAGCCCAGCAGCCAGCTCACGGTCCGTCCCGGCGGCCAGCCATCGCCGCGGCGGCGCAGCCGGAGCACGGCCGCCACGTACAGCCCGGCGAGGACGATAGCGGCGGTGCCGAAGATCAGGTCGAAACGCCAGTCGAACAGGATGCGGGCCACGGTGGGCGGGCCGTCGAAGTCGTAGCCGATCTCGGCCTCGGCGATCGTGGGCAGCCGCGCCGGGGGCGGTGGTGGCGCGGTGCGGCCCAGCCCGACGGCGATGCCGAAGGTGAGACCGAACACCGCGGCCTCGATCAGCGCCAGCCGGAGCAACGCCATGCGAGAGCTATCCGGATTCGCTTGCAGCGCAGCCACTCCGGAGCGCCGCTGACGCCAGCCGAGAAAGCCCAACAAGCACAACGCGATGAATTTCGCGACGACCAGCCGGCCGTAGGCGGTGGTCAGCAGGTCCGACGGCAGGACGCGCACCAACGCGTTGACCACCCCGCTGAACGCCATCGCCACCCAGCACCACAGCGCCACCGACGAGAAGCGGCGGGCCGCCAGCGCGGTGTGGTCACCGTTGCGCAGCGCGTGGGCAAGCAGGGCGAGCAGGCCTCCGGCCCACACGCCGGCCGCGACCAGATGGATCAGCAGGCTGTTGGTAGCCAGATCGTGTGACCCGCCGGCCGACGAATGGCCGGTCAGCCCGAGCGGGATCAGCGTGACCAACGACCCGACCAGCAGCAGCGGCGTCCACGACCAACGCAGCACCGCGGCGCTCGCCAGCGTGAGCACCGCGGCCAGGATCGCGGTCCAGCGCCAGGCCGAGGCGGTGTTGATCAGCCCGGCCAACGACCACAGCGTGACCGGGTTGAGGTGGTTGATCACCGGCTGACCGGACACGTCGGAAATGGTCAGCGGGACCAGCAGTGCGGCACACACCGCCCAGGCGCCCGACGCCACCGTCCCGACGCGCAGCGCGCGGTAGCCGGGCGCGTCGAGGACGCCGCTGCCCTGCGGCGGCACCAGGAACGCGGCGAACAGGAACGACCCCACGGCCAGCACCGCGGCGATCTCCCCCGCCGCCCGGACGAACGGCAGCCCCAGCGTGGTCGCCGGTCCGGGATCGGGCAGGCCGGTGGCGGTCAGGGCCCCGGCCAGCGACAGCGCGCCGATACCCGCGGCCGTGCCACCCGCCAGCGCCGCGACGCCGATCAGCAGCGGCCACACCACCGCGCGGCGCGCGCGCACCGGCTGGGCAACCGTCATGCATCCAGCGTATTGGCGGGCCCGTCGACTACCGAGTTCGGCTGTCCAGACGGCCCCGACGCGCCTCGGTCTCGCGGGCGACGAACTGATCGCGCGCGATCCGCCCGACGTAATCGAAGTCTCGAAGGACATCGCCCAATTCCCGGCGGAACGCTTCCCGCCTTTCGGCGAGGTCGGCGGCGGGTGTGACCAGATCCTGGTCGACGGCCACCTGGTAGGCGGTCGCGAACAGCAGGGTCGACACCGATTCGCTGCTGCGGACCCGGGTCTGCGCCACGTATTGGCGGCCGACACCCAGCGCCAACTCCGTCAGCTCCTTCTGCCCGACGTCGGCGGGTGCGTCGCGCAACACGTCGGCGACGATCTCGTAGGCCTCGAAGAACACCCGCAGCATCGCTTCGGCCATCAACGGACGCTTTCCGAACAGCATCGCGTCGATCTCGTCGCCCCCGGCGGCGACGTGGGCTTCCCAATCGTCGTGCCAGGCCATCTCTTCCGCGATGTTGTCGCGAAAGGCCGCCGAGTCGGCGAAGTAGAAATCGAATTTCAGCAGGTCCCGCAGCCGCATCGCCTGGGCCCAAAAGGCCTCCATGCGATCGCCTTTCGCGCGCCTGGCGTAGGCCAGTGCGAGTTCGACGATCGAGGTTTCCAGGAAGGCATGGATCACCGAGTTCCGGTAGAACGCCGCCGCGTGTTGCTCGTTGGGCCCGATCCGCCACACCGGCTCCCGGCCGCCATCGACTCGGGTGATCGGATGTCCGTTGGACAGCGTGTCGACGGCCGCGCGCACGCCGTCGCGCGTGCGCAGCCGCAACGCGCTCGTCGACATGGGGGTTTGTTTGCGCTCGAGGTAGTCCACCGAGTCCTGCAGGGTGTGGTGCAGCTGATCGAGTGTCAGCGCCGCACCGCGGGTGGTCAACAGCAACGCCGACACCAACCCCGTCGCCGTCACCGGTGTCGCCTGCAAAATCCGCCACGCGACCTCGAACGACATCTTTTGCAGTGCAAGGCGTTTGGCGTCCTGGTCCTGCTCCAGCGGGCTGTGCGGTGGGCCGAGGTACTGGCGCATCGACACGGACTCGGGGAATCGCACATAAATCTTGCCGTAGTTGCGTTCGCCCTGCGCCCTGATGAAGTTGTACAGCCAGCCGATGCCCTCCGGGGTCTTCTCGCCGCCGCGGGCATAGGCGGCGTACTCGGCGGTCTCGTGCAACTGATCGAAGCTGATCGACACCGGCTGCAGCAGGATGTCCTCGCTGCGGCCGTCCAGGTAGGCGTCGGCCACATAGGACAGCAGACCCAGCTTGGGCGGCAGCATTTTGCCGGTGCGCGAGCGGGTGCCCTCGATGGACCAGCTCAAATTGAACCGCTTCTCGACGATATAGCCGACGTATTCGCGCAGGACGTACTTGTAGAGCGGGTCGCCGCCGATGTTGCGGCGGATGAAGATGGTGCCGGAACGGCGCAACAGCGGGCCCATCACCCCGAACGAGAGGTTGATGCCGGCGAACACGTGCACCGGCGGCAGCCGGTTCTCCTGCATCGCCACCGGCACGACCGCGCCGTCGATATACGACCGGTGCGAGAACAGCAGCACCGCCGGGTGCGCCTCCAGCGCGGTCCGCATCGCCGCGACCTGATACTCGTCGTAGTCGATGTCCGGGTCGAAACCGCGGCTGAGCGCCCGGCCGAGAACGCCGACCAGGTCGACGGACACCCGGCTCCACCCGGTGGCGAGTTCGTCGAGCATCTTCGCCGCTTCCTCGACGGTGGCGCCCGGGATCTTTGCCAGGCCCGCGCGAAAACGCGTGGAGGCCAAGATCTCCGGCTTCACCAGCCGCGGCGACTTGTACTGCGGGCCGAGCATCCGGTATTCGGCCCGCTCCATCGCCAGGATCGCGCGGCGGGTGACGAACTGCGCGAAGTCGCGCTTGTCCTCGCCGACGGTGGTGTCGCGCCACTGCTGGCGCAGTTCGGAGACCTTGGCCGGCTCGCCGGCCACCACCCGCGCGCGCTGCGGATCGCTGCACACGATCTGCCGCTGCCGACGCGGGTTGGGGTGGTAGGGATCCCGCCCGGGGATCAGCCCCGCCAGCTTGGCGGCCCGGCCCCGGTTGGCCGGCGGCAGCCAGAACACCCGCACGGGCACGACCGAACGGTCGTCTTGAGCTTCGGACTCGAGCTGCTCGGCCAGCGCGGTCAGCGCCGCTGCCGGCGCGTTGCGCTCCGGCAGCGTCAACACCTCGAACGTCGCCCCCGAGTTGCCGGTTCGCTGCTGGCCCACCCAGGCCATGACCAGCTCCCGCTCGACGGGTGAGGTCATCGACGCCAATATCAGCGCGTCTTGCGCGGCGAGGACTGCACTGACGTCCGCGGCCGGGTTGGTCACGGCCGCCCTCTGGGCTGTTGCGCCTTCTTCGCGGCCTTCCTCGGAGCCGCCTTCTTTGCCGCCGCTTTCTTGGCCGCCTTTTTGGGGGCGGCTTTCTTCGCGGGGGTCTTCTTCGCGGCCGCCTTCTTGGCGGGGGCCTTGGCTGCCGGTGCCTTTTTGGCCGCTTTCTTTTCCGCGTACACGCCGACCTCGGGCAGCTCGCCGACAGGCCAGTTGGCCAGCGTGTCCAGGTACAGCTGGCGGATCTCGGCGATGCGCTCGGGCAGCGTCTCGATCGTCCAGTCCTGCACCGGGATTGGCGGAAACACCGCGACGTCGACCGTTCCCGGATTGATGGTGGACGAATTTCGGGCGGCGACCAGCTCGGCGTTGCGAATCACGATCGGCACGATCGGGATCCCCACCGCCATCGCGATGCGGAAGGCGCCCTTCTTGAACGGCCCGACCTCGGTGGTGTCCGTCCGGGTGCCCTCGGGCGCGATCACGATCGACAGCCCTTTGCGGGCGAGCTCTTCGACCTGGTGCAGCGACTCCACGGCGGCGACCGGATCGTCGCGGTCGATGAACGCGGCGTCCATCGCCTTGCCGATCGTGCCCATGATCGGGTCTTTGGACAACTCCTTCTTGCCCACCGCCGTCCAGTTGTCGCGCACCAGCGCACCGGTGATGACCGGGTCAACCTGGTTGCGGTGGTTGAAGATAAAGACCGCGGGACGCTGCGCGGTCAGGTTCTCCGCGCCGATGACGTTGAGCTGCACGCCGGCGATCGCCAACAACGACTGGGAGAAGGTGGAGGTGAAGAAGTTGACGCCGCGCCGCCGGCTGCGGGTCAGCACACCAATCCCCACCGCGCCGGCCGCGACCGGGAACAGCGAACCGAACCCGGCGAGCGTTCGGATCTGCCGGCGCAGCCCGACTCGGCCCCGGCTGTCGAAGCGCAGGATCGGCCAGCCCCGGCGCTTGGCCACGGCGGCCATCTTCCCCTCGGGGTTGGTGGGCCGGGGGTTGCCGACCAGGTACATCAGCGCGACGTCCTCGTCGCCGTCGGCGTAGAAGTAGCTGTCCTTGAGGTCGATGCCGTGCTCGGCGGCAAACCCTTGCACCGCAGCGGCTTTGCCCGGCCCCCACAGGATCGGCTTCTGCACGCCGCCGGTGAGCATCCCGTCGTCGTTGGTCTCGAACTTGTTGGTCAGCATGTTGGAGATCCCCAGGAACCGGGCCACCGGGTTGACCTGGATAGTCAACGCCGACGAGCTGAGCACCACGGTGTGGCCGCGGGCCACGTGCGCCCGCACCAGCTCGCGCATTTCGGGGTAGATCCGCGACTCGATGCGCTGGACGAACAGCCGCTCGCCGATCTCCTCGAGGTCGTCCAGCAGTCGCCCGGTCAGCGCCGCGGCGGCCTTGCCGATGAGGTCTTCGAACTCGATGCGTCCCAGGGTGTGGCTCAACCCCGCCTGGACCATGCTGAGCAGCTCCCCCACCCCCATGTCACGGCGCCGCAGCCGTTCCTGGGTCAGGATGACGGCGGTGAAGCCGGCGACCAGCGTCCCGTCCAGATCGAAGAACGCGCCGATTTTGGGCCCGGGCGGGCTGGCCAAGATCTCGGCGACGGATCCGGGCAGCCGCATGTCGGTCTCCGGCTTTGCCGTGCCGCGCTCCTCCGAGGCGCTCATGAGCCCGACGCCGATCGCGACGAGACGGCCGGCTCGGTGAACGATGCCGGCACCGCGAGCGGCGCCGGGTCGCCGGCCAACGCCAGGATCTCGTCGAAACCTTCCAGCAGGCACTGGGCGAACAGCGATTCGTTGCGGATCGAGGCCCGGTCGTAGCGCACGGTGATCGTGCACCACCCGCCCCGCGACATCAGCACCGCCATCATCGCCACGCCCGGCAACGGGCCGATCCCGTACTGCCGCAACACTTTTGCACCGGCGATGTAGGTGTCGCCGGGGTAGACCGCGACATTGCTGGCCTGCACGTCCGAGCCGATCACCGAGCCGGTGAGACCTTCCAGGACCGGGGTGGGCAACACCGAAAGCACCGGCGCGATCGAGCCGACGATGTTCATCGCGGGCTCGTCGCGCCGCTGCGTCATCTGGGCGCGGATCTTGCGCATCCGGGCGACCGGGTCGGCGGTGCCCAACGGTGCCGCCAGGTTGACGCCGGTGAACCGGTTGCCGCCGGCGGTGTCGGCGTCGGCGCGCAGGTTCACCGGCACCGCCATCGGCAGCGTGCTGATGGGCACGCCGAAGGCCTCGTGATAGCGGCGCAGCGCGCCCGACAGCCCGGCCAGATACGCGTCGTTGATCGATCCGCCGCCCGCTTTGGCGGCCCGGTGCAGATCGGAGAGCGGGATGTCTATCGCTTCGGTGCGGGTGGCCAGGCTGCGCCGGCGCAGCAGCGGCGACGGCTCGGCGGCGCGGTTCATCACCCGCACGCCCGACATGGCGTAGCCGACGGCTCCGCCGACCGTGGACACGGGATCGAGTACCGCCCGCCCGGCCGCCGACACCGCTCCGGACACCGCGCCCACGAGGCCGCTGACGAGGGTCAACGGCAGGCGGTTGATGCCTTGGCGCATCAGGTCGTTGGGGCTGAGGTCCTGCGGGATGGGTTGCGGTGGAGTCGCTTTGGGCGGTGGGTCGCGCTCGAGGTCGTAGATTTCGGCGAACATCGCGATGCCGCCGACGCCGTCGGTGACCGCGTGGCTCACGTGCAGCAGCATCGCGGCCCTGCCGTCGGGCAGACCCTCGACGAGGGTGGCCGTCCACAGCGGCCGCGAGATGTCCATCGGCGACTGCAGCATCACCTCGGCGAGGTCGAACACCTCGCGCAGCGTGCCGGAGCCCGACACGCGCATCCGGCGCACGTGAAAGTCCAGGTTGAAGTCGGGGTCCACCACCCAGCGCGGGGCCGCCGTCGGCAGCGTCGGCACGACGACCTTCTGGCGCAGCCGACGCACCCGTCGGGACGCGTTTTCGAATCGGGTGCGAAACCGCTCCCAGTCCGGGGTGGCGTCGAGGAGTTCCAGCGCCATGATCCCCGAGCGGGTCCGGGGGTTGGCTTCGCCCCGATGCATCAGGTAGTCGACCGGCCCAAGCTCGTCGGACAAATTGATGGTCTCGGTGGACTCAGCCATGATCACGAACTCGACGCGCCAACGTTGTCACCGCCGACCAAGCCTCCTGCTTCGGACCCGCGAAACTGATTGCCCACCCAACGCTAGTCGGGTTGCGGCGCCGGTGAAAGGCGCGCGTTTAGCTGGCCGAAGTGGCCGACAGGGGCAGCGAATCCGTCAAGGCGTCGGCGCGGCGGCCGTAGATGACGCCCAGGAAGTCGGCGACGGCGTCGGCGGCCAACCGCGACCGGACCGTCGGCGTGATGTCGAACGCGTGGTGGGCGTTGGCGAGTTCGGCGTAGGCCACCGTGCCCGCCCCGGCGTCCTTGAGCGCCGCGCAGAAGGCCCTCGCCTGGCCGGCGGGCACCAGCTCGTCCTTCTCGCCGTGCAGCACGAAGAACGGCGGGGCCTCGCTGTGCGCGTAGGCGGCGGGTGACGCGGCCCGGAACCGCTCGGGGTTGTCTGCGTAACGGCTCTTGAGGACGAATTGCTCGAGGAACGGCAGCATCAGCTCGTGCATGTTCTCGAAGTCGGTGAAGTCGTACACGCCGTAATAGGGGGCGACGGCCTGCACCGTGGTGTCGGCGTCTTCGAAGCCGGGCTGGAACGCCGGGTCGTTCGGGGTGAGCGCGGCCAGCGACGCCAGGTGGCCGCCGGCCGAGCCGCCGGTGATCGCGATGAAGTCGGGGTCGCCGCCGTAGTCGGCGATGTTCTCGCGGACCCAGGCGATGGCCCGCTTGACGTCGATGAGGTGGGTGGGGAACGTGCAGCGCGGGCTCTTGCTGTAGTTGATCGACACGCAGATCCAGCCGAGTTCGGCCATCCGGCTCATCAGCGTGTAGGCCTGCACGCGTTTGTCGCCGACGGCCCACGCTCCGCCGGGCACCTGGATGAGCACCGGCGCGCGCCGGCCCGGCGTCATGTCGTGGCGTCGCCAGATGTCGAGCAGGTGCGCGGTGCCGCCGGGGCCATAGGAGATGTCGGAGGTCTGCGCGGCGTAGCGGCGGTGCGGCCCGGGCCTGCGCAGCAGCCCGCCGCGCGGGGCGCACCCGGTCTGAGCGCAGGCGGGGTGGCGCACCAGGTCGCGGAAGTCGGCGCCGAAGGCCTCCTCGAGCGCGGCGGTGAGGGCCTGGTCGGCCTTCTGCGCGGCCCATGTGGTGCCGACGCGGCCGATGGCGGGCGGCGATACGCGGGACAACGCGTGCCCGGTCAGCACGTGCGGGGGAAATTCGGTGGTGAGCCAGCCGGCGACCCAGCCGAGCGCGAACGGCGAGCCGCGCAGCAACAGCGCGCCGGCGCGGTAGGTGTCGCGGGCGTCGGCCGCCATGCGCAGCGCCTGGGCACCGGCCTGCGAACAGCGCGAAGTCAGGTTCAAGGCCACGCTCATGGCAACGCCACCCCTCGACGGTAGGCACACGCGTCGTTGCGGTTAACGGTTGTTTACCAACCGATGTTGTACGTGTGTCGAGAGCCACACGATAACCGATAAGCGCGGCGCTGGAAGGCTTTTCGGGCGCGTCGCGCCGGGCGAGTCTTGCTGTGAGTGTCGTTCGATAGACTGACCTGCACATTGCCTCCGTAGCTCAGGTGGATAGAGCAAGGGCCTTCTAATCCCTAGGTCGCACGTTCGAGTCGTGCCGGGGGCACTGATCAGAGGAGGCGGTTTCACGAATCACGCGCCGGGCCGGTCTTTGTTCATTCACCGCTTATGACTCCGGCGCATTGCGGCCGTCCATGGCGTGGGAAACGAGAGAACCCGCGCGCCCGAACGCCTTACTGAAATGGGTCACCCTAGTTCCCGGCCGCCCACTGGCCAGGACTCACGCATTCTGCTTGCGCCCAACCCTTGTGAGCACTTGTCGACGCGCAGAACTGAGCATTTTCAGTGAGTCGCGATCACGGCTGAACTCGTGCCGACCGCGTTGTGCACGATCGAGATGCGTCCGCCATGGTTGGGCCGGCCGCGGTTACGTGCCGCCCCCGCCCTGGCTGCCGGAGGCGCCGGTACTACCAGCACCGCCGCTCGCCCCGGTGCCGCTCCCGTCGCCGTTGCTGCCGCCTGCGCCGCCGGCGCCGCCGGTGCCGCCTCCGCCGCCTGCGCCGCCGCCACCGCCGGAGCCGTCTTCGCCGTCGGCGCCGCCTCCACCGTGACCACCGCCGGTGCCACCATCGCCGCCGGTGCCGCCGGTGCCGCCGGTGCCGCCGGTGCCGCCTGATCCGGCGGAGCCGGCGCTGCCGCCTCCACCGCCCGCCGCGCCGGGCGCGCCGCCGGCGCCGCCGGTGCCGCCGGTGCCGCCGGTGCCGCCCGTGCCGCCGGTGCCGCCGGTGCCGCCGTCGCCGCCCTGGCCGACGCCGGACCCGCCCTGGCCGCCGGTGCCGCCGTCGCCGCCGGTGGTGCCTAATCCGCCGGTGCCGCCGGTGCCGCCTAATCCGCCATTGCCGCCGTTGCCGCTGGTGGTGCCGCCGGCGCCGCCGGCACCGCCGGCGCCGCCGGTGCCGCCGGTGGCAACCGGTGCCGCGCCGGCACCGCCGGTGCCGCCGGTGCCGCCGGTGCCGCCTGTGCCGGGGACCCCGCCCCCACCGGCGACCCCGCCCTGGCCGCCGGTGCCGCCATTGCCGCCAGTCCCGCCGCCGGCCCCGCCTGTGCCGCCGGTGCCGCCAGTAGCGCCGGTGCCCTGGTCGTTGCGATCATCGCCGCCGCTGCCGCCGGTGCCGCCGGAGGCGGTGTCGCCGCCGGTGCCGCCTTTGCCGCCGGTGCCGGCGGGGTCGGTCGCGCTGGCGTTCCCGCCGCTCCCGCCGGTGCCGCCGGGTTGCCCGGCCACGGTGCCGTCGGTGCCGGCGGTGCCGGCGGTGGCGGTTGGGGCCTGCGGCGGTGTGCCTGGGGCAGCAACTGGAGGAGCCGGTGGGGGGTTGCTATTGGCGGCGCCGGGACCGCCCCGGCCGCCGGCCCCGCCGTTGCCGCCGTTGCCGACCGCGCCGGCGGCGCCGCCGGCCCCGCCGTTGCCGCCCGTCCCGTTGGTGGCGGTCGCATTGGCGCCGGCCCCGCCGTCACCGCCGTTGGCACCGGTCGGCGTGCTGCCGGTCGAGCCGTTACTGCCGTGGGTGGAGCCGGTGCCGCCGGTCCCGCCAGCCGCGCCGCTGCCGAAGGCGCCGCCCTTACCGCCATCGCCGCCGTCGAGGTGGCCGGCGTTTCCGGCGCCACCCTTGCCGCCGTTACCGGTTCCGCCGGCCCCGCCGTCACCGCCATTGCCGCCGGCGCCGGTGCTGCCAGTGCTGCCGTGCGCGGCGGTGCCGCCCACCCCGCCATTGCCGCCGTTGCCGCCGGTCGCGCCGTTGCCGCCCGTGCCGGCGTTGCCGCCGGTCGCGCCGGCGGTGGTCGCGTTGGCGCCGTTGGCGTTGCCGCCGTTGCCGCCGTCGCCGCCGCTGCCGCCGGCGGCGCCGTTGCCGCCATGGCCGGAGATCGAGCCACCCAGTCCGCCGGCCCCGCCGTTCCCGCCGTTTCCGCCAGGCGTGCCGGCGACGCCGTCGCCGCTGTTGCCATTGCTGTCGAGGGTGCCAGCCGGGCCGGAGGTGCCGGCCACGCCGTTGCCACCGGCCCCGCCGTTGCCGCCGTTGCCGATGTTGCCGGCATTGCCGCCGGCCCCGCCGCTGCCGCCCGAGGTGCCGGCGGCCGCGCCGGCGGCGACGGCGTCGTAGCCGTTGCCACCGTCCCCGCCGTTGCCGAGGCCACTGACGGGTGTGGCGCCGGCTGTGCCGTCGGTGCCCGGGGTGGAGCCGGTGCCGCCGGTGCCCTTTGCCCCGCCGAGACCGGTGTCGCCGCCGTTGCCGCCGGCCCCGCCGTCGTGGTGGGCCGCGGTGCCGCTCGCGCCGGTGCCGCCGTCGCCGGGGGTGGCGCCGGTGCCGCCGTTACCGCCATTGCCGCCGACCCCGGTGGTGCCCGCCGTGCCGCTCGTGACTGTGCCGCCGACGCCGCCGTTGCCGCCGTTGCCGCCGCTGCCGCCGTTGCCGCCGCTGCCGCCGTTTTGCCCGGAGTCGCCGGGGTTGACGCCATTGTGGCCGGTGACACCCATCCCGCCGTTGCCGCCGTTGGTGCCAGTGCCGCCGGCCCCGCCATTGCCGCCATCACCCGAGATCGACCCGCCGTTGCCGCCGGCGCCGCCGTTGCCGCCGCTACCGCCGTTGATGCCAGCGGTGCCGGAGTCGCCCGGATTGACTCCGTTGGCCCCGTCGGTGCCGGCCACGCCGTTGCCTCCGTTGCCGCCGGCACCGCCGGTGCCGTAGTCGCCGGCGTTGCCGCCGGCCCCGCCCATACCGCCGGAGGTGCCCGCGGCGGCCAGAGGGTCGCGGGCGGCGTCGTAGCCGTTGCCACCGTCGCCGCCGTTGCCCACACCGGTGGGCATGTGGCCCGCGGCGCCGTCGGTGCCGGGGGTGGAGCCGGTGCCGCCGGTGCCCTTTGCCCCGCCGGCGCCATCGTTGCCGCCGTTGCCGCCGCGACCGCCATCGGGGTGGGCCGCGGTGCCGTTCGCGCCGTCGCCGCCATCGCCGGTGGTGCCGCCGTCGCCGCCGCTGCCGCCAGCTCCGCCGGCGCCGGTGGCGGCTGTCGCGCCGTGCGCGTCCGCGCCGCCGACCCCGCCGTTGCCGCCGTCCCCGCCGTCGCCGCCAGCTCCGCCGTTGCCGCTGTTCTGCCCGGCGCCGGCGTTGACGCCGACCTTGCCGTCGTGGCCGCTGATACCGATGCCGCCCTTGCCGCCGTCCCCACCGACCCCGCCGGCCCCGCCGGCCCCGCCGCTGCCTGCCTGCGAGCCGCCGGCCCCGCCGTGCCCGCCGTCGCCGCCGCGACCGCCGGCCATGCCGTCGATGCCGGAGTCGCCCGAGTTGGCGCCGTTGAATCCGGGGCTGCCGGTCACGCCGTTGCCTCCGGCCCCGCCAGCCCCACCGTTGCCATGGTCGCCGCCGGCGCCGCCGCCGCCGCCGTTGCCGCCGCGCGCACCCGCGGCGGTGGAGGTGAAGCCGTCACCGCCGTTGCCACCGTTGCCGAGGATGCCGGTGGGTGTGCTGCCGTCGACACCGCCGGCGCCGTGGGTCAAGCCGGTGCCTCCGATGCCGCCGGCGCCGGCGGTGCCGGTGTTGCCGCCGGCGCCACCGGTCCCGCCGTCGACGTGGGTGGAGGTGCCGGCGCCGCCGAGGCCGCCGTCGCCGGGCTTCCCGCCGTTACCGCCGTCACCGGCGTTGCCGCCGGCGCCGGTGGTGCCCGCGGTGCCGTTCGTGGCCGCGCCGCCGATGCCGCCGTTGCCGCCGTTGCCGCCGGACCCGCCGGACCCGCCGGACCCGCCGGACCCGCCGGTCGTGGGGGTCGTGGCGGCCGCCCCGTTGACGCCGGTGCCGCCGTTGCCGCCGTGGGCGCCGGCGCCGCCGGCCCCGCCATTGCCGCCGTTACCCGAGATCGAACCACCCAGTCCGCCGGCGCCGCCGTTGCCGCCGCTACCGCCGGCGCTGCCGGCGGTGCCGGAGTCGCCCGGATTGACCCCGTTGGCCCCGTCGGTGCCGGCCACACCGCTGCCGCCGCGCCCGCCGTCGCCGCCGTTACCGACATCGCCGGCCTTGCCGCCGGCCCCGCCCGTACCGCCAGAGGCGCCGGCCGGCGCGCCGACGCTCGCGGGGTCGTAGCCATTGCCGCCATGCCCGCCGTTGCCGCCGCTGGTGGCCAGTTGGCCGTCCGCGCCGGTCGCGCCGGCGGTCCCGCCCCAGCCGGCCGCGCCGCCGTCGCCGCCGGCGCCGACATGCGTGCCCCGGTCACCGCCGATGCCACCGGCGCCACCGTCAGGGGTGTGGGCATCGCCGCCGGCGCCGGCGCCACCATTGCCGCCGGCCCCGCTGTTGCCGCCGACACCGCCGGCCCCGCCGTTGCCGCCGAGCCCGTGGGCGCCCAGGAAGCCGCCGTGGCCCCCGTTGCCGCCCGCGCCGCCGGCACCGGCCGCGCCGCCGTTGCCGCCGTTGAAGCCGTCGCCGCCAACTTGGCCGGCAGCGTTGGCATCTGCGCCGCCGCTCCCGACCCCGCCATTGCCGCCATCGCCGCCCAGACCGCCTTGGCCGCCGTGGCCGCCGACACCGAACATCAGCCCGCCTCTACCGCCCGCGCCGCCGGCCCCGCCGTCGCCGCCGGCCCCGCCGTCGCCGCCGGCACCGCCGGCGCCGCCATCGTGGGACGCGAGCGTGGCGCCCAGCATGCCGTGGCCGCCCTGACCACCGGCACCGCCGGCGCCGCCATTGCCGAACCACAACCCGCCGGCACCGCCGGCGCCACCGGCGCCGCCGACACCACCCGCCGTAGTGGCGGTCCCGCCCGCGCCGCCTATCCCGCCGTTACCCATCCACCAGCCGCCGGCGCCGCCGCGGCCGCCAGTCCCGCTCGCGAAGCCACCCCCACCGGCGCCGCCATTGCCGATCCACCCGGCAGCCCCGCCGCTACCGCCGGCGACCGGGCCCGCACCGGCGGTCGGGGTATAGCCGGCCCCGCCATCGCCGAACCACAATCCGCCGGCCCCACCATTCGGGTGGGCCGCGGTCCCGGCGGCACCGTTGCCGATCAGAGGGCGCCCCAACAGCACATCGGTGGGTGCATTGAGAACCGGGTCCAGCAACTGACCGAACGGGCTGTTGATCCACGCTTCGCCGAGGGTGTGAATCGGGCCGTAGACAAATGTCTGGAACCCCGCGGCTGGTGACGCCGCAGCAGCCAGTGCGGCGACGCCGGCCGCCTCCGTGGCGCCATACGATGCCGCAGCCCCGCTTAACGCCTGCACGAACTGTTGGTGAAAGGTCGACGCCCGCGCGGCCACCTCCTGGAACTCCTGGGCGTGCGTGCCGAACAGCGCCGAAATCGCCTTCGACACCTCATCAGCGGCCGCCTCCAGGATTTGCGTCGTCGGGGCCGATGCCGCCGCGCCGGCGGCCTCGATCGTCGAGCCGAGATCGGCCAAATCACCGGCCGCCGCCGCTACCGCCTCCGGGCCCGCGATCACATATGACATGACAGTCCTCCGTAATGCGTGATCTCGCCGATGTCGTGATCTCGGCCGACCAGGGGCCAGTGATCTGCGCACTTTAGAGCAGCATTTGGGCTCCCGGGCATTAATCGGAAAACAAGCATTTTCACAAGATGTCTTGTGGGATAAGGCGGGTTCGAGTTCGAGCGGCGTCGCCTGCTCAGGTTTCGACGGGCGCCTTCACGCGATAGAGCGACTGACCTGCGCTCTTTCGGGGTGTCCCAGCGATGTCCGAAGACGCTCGATTAAGGCCAAACACGCCGTCGACAAATCGGCACGGAAAAGCCCTGTGACCACCGCTCGCATCCGCGTGCAGATCGCCTCAAACCGCTTGCTGGGCAAGCTCATCGAGGTTGCGTCCGACGACACGCCGCCTGATGTTCAGCTGAAGGCAATTCAGAACGCTTGGACCGCGCTGGCCTTAAGCCGCCAGCGGAAGTTGTACTCGCGCAAGGCGAAGCTGAGCCGTATGAGCAAGTGTTTGACGCCATGAGCGGAATCCTGAAGAAAGCTCACCTGCAAGCAGGCTCGCTGAATCACTAGGCGCTAATAGCGCTAGTGATGACCTCGGCTCAGCCGGCAAATGGCATCGAATCTTCTACTCAGCGTGACCTTTCCAACCCAACTCGACCACCGACCCTGCAGACCCAATACACACCCGTACCGGACACCGCGCCCGCGGACATGCCCGGACGGCAGCAGGAGCGGTAACGCCGGTTGGCCACCTGACGAGAATGTCGATGGGCCAGTCGTTCAGCGGTGTTCATCAATCAGTTTGGCTACTGCTTTCTGGGCCTCGTTGGTGCTTACCGGAGGCGTGGTGAACATTTCGGCGAGCATCATCGCTACCGGCGTTGTCCACAGCAGTGTGCCCAATGCGACGGCATATTCAGAGTTAGTCCCGGTATTCAGACGGGCGATCAACGCCGCCAGGGCCGCGCCCAGACGTTTCATGTGTTGCCCGCCGAGGCCGCCGCGCAACTCCTTGGTCGCGATGAGAATCTCCAAACCTGCCATCGCCTTTGGATTAGCGAATGCCTCCCACGTCGCCCGCACCAAGTCCTCGGTGTCCATGACCCGCTGGGGATCGGCCAACACCTCAATCGAGGCGACCAGACGGTCAACGGCATCTTCTATGACCGCCGTCAGCAGGCCATCGCGATCCCCGAAGTGGTGCTGGATGACACCCCAACTCATGCCGGCCCGTTCGATGATGTGCCGCGCACTGGCCGCGGAGAAGCCCTCCTCGCGAATGCACCGAACCGTCTCGTCGATCAGCAATTCGCGGGTCCGGTCCCCCCGCTGCTGTCGCCCAGCAATCGGACGACGCGGAGCGGTGCGTTTGCTTGCCGTCACCGTCGAAATCCGCCCTGATCACCGCGTTGCCTCATCAAAAGCAGCTTAAGACAAGGCTCGACGTTCCCGGCGCTTCGACTGTTGGCACTCACCTGCGAAAGCGGCGAAGCAAACCTTGCCCGCAAAACATGGCGCATGCCATGCTTTGGGGGTGCAGCCAACTCGCTCCCCCCAAAAAAGCCGAATCCATGACTGAGACGATCGGTGCCGACCAGAAGCACGTTCCGTCGACAAAGCCCGGACTTTCGTCACTGCAAAAGTCGCTGTTGGGCGTTCTGGCGTTGTTCTTCGTGGTCCACGTCGTGTTCTGGTCCCTGGAATTTCATGCCGGGGTGTCCCACGTCGTCGCATCCACGACGCTGGTCGCCCTCGTCGTGGGCTGTTTCTTGACCGCACTCGCGCTGCCGTGGCTACCGCTTCCCGGCCAACGTGACCGCACCAAGGCAGAGCGACTCAGTGCGATGGTCATCGTCTGGGTCTTCATCGCCCTGATCCCACGGTTCATCTGGGAACTACCGTGGCTGTTGTTCTTCGGCCAGATCAGGAACGGTGTCCAGCATGGCGCACTCTGGACCTACATGTGGGCGCCCATCCTGCTCGGCGGCGACGCTCGCTACCTCAACGGCGACCCGCTCATCGTCGTCCTTGAGTGGATAGCCTTCTTCATCGGACTGTTTGAGGCGTATGCGATGGTCCAGTTCTTCCGCAACGGCAAGCGGTTCACCAGCGCCCAGCTCTCCTTCATCATGGGCGGGATGATCGTGGAGGTCACACTGCCAGCGGTTTACTTTGGGGTAGAGATCGCCAACAACCTGCACAGCATGTCCAGTCCAGTCGAGATGTGGGTCAAGTTCGTAGTGCTGAATCTCTTGTGGTGCACCATGCCATTCGTCACCTACTTCTGGGGCGTTCGCAGGCTGGCGCGCCAAGACCTCGCGGTGAAGTTCTAACCACCTGAACACCGCGATCACAGCACGCTGTCGAAGCCTCGCGGCACCGGTGGACAGCTCTTCGGCCTCAACGGCGCGACCGGGCCGACTTAACCGCACGAACTACTTCAAAGCGTGAAAAGCTTTGGCACACAGCTAATCTGATGTTTCAACTGCCCCAACACAGGCCGCCGCCTTCGTGGCGAGCCATCCCTGACGAGCGCCCAGAACCATTGTGACGCAAGCAAAAACGAAGACTATTCGCCGTCCGCGCGCAAACCGAGATGGACCGTCGCGAATCCGGTGCTCAGTAACTTGTAGCGGGCATCGGCGAAGCCCGCGTCCACCATCGCATCGCGCAGCTCGTCGGGCGACAGCCAGGTGCGGATCGAGTCGGCGGTGTAGTGATGGGCGTCGCGATGCCAGGCCACGGCGCGGCCCGCCACCGGCATCACGCCGAAGTAGAGCGTGTCGTGCAACTTGGCCAGCGCCTTCGACTGCGGCCTGCTGAAGTCGAGGACCATCAGGCGGCCGCCGGGCCGCAGGACGCGGTGGAACTCGCGCAGCGCCCGGCCGCGGTCGGCAACGTTGCGCAGCCCGAAGCCGATCGTGACCACGTCGAACGACGCGTCCGGGAACCGCAGGTCCATGGCGTCGCCCTCTTGGAAGTCGACAGGCCCGAGCTGCCGCCCCCGGGCGACCTCTAGCATCGGCACGCAGGAGTCGACGCCCACGACCCGGCCCCCGGCCCCGACGGCCGCGGCCTCCATGAACGCCAGATCACCTGTCCCGGTCGCGACGTCGAGCACCCGTTCGCCGGGCGAGAAGGCGGCAAGCTTCATGGCCTGGCGTTTCCACAGTCGGTGCAGCCCGAGCGTCCACACGTCGGTCATTACGTTGTAGCGCTTGGCCAGTGCCGAAAATAGATCCTTGACGTAGCCGCTTTTGGCCTCGTCCGACTCGTTCCATCGCCGTGTGACCGCCATCGTGAGCCTCCGCACAACCCCCGAGTCCGATAGTCCGGCAATGTAGCACGGCAATTCGCCGATTCAGAGCGAGGACCGCGAAATCGCGCTCAGCACTCGATCTGCGCGTCCAGGTCGAATTCGGCCAACGTGCGTGAAACGTCCTCCCGAAGCTCATCTTTGGTGTTCGCCCGGCCCAGGAAATAGCCGGAAATTCTGATGAACATCTTCCCGCGGCCCCGCCCCGAACCCAGAAACAGCTGCCCGCCCATCGCCTCGAGCGTGCTCTTCTTGATGTCGGGCTCGAGGTTTCTCAGATAGGCGTAGTCGGCGTCGGTGCCGTCGGGCCGGTTCGCCGCAGGCGACAGGTCGCCGACGTTGGAGCAGGTGACGGGCAGGCTGCCACCACCGACCGCCATCCCGGTGATCTTCCTGGCCGCCCAGACCGGGGTCATCGCCGCCAGGGGCAGCGGCGCCGACCACTCGTTGTCGGGGTCGTCCATCGCCGCGAGAGTCGCCTGCGTGATCTTGTCCTGCATGCCCGCCAGGTCCGTCGCCGCCTGCGTCGGATCGACCGCGACGTCGACACTGGTGAGCGCGTTGCCGCGGGTGTCGCCCTCGGTCCGCACCGACACCAGGAAGCGCAGGGTGACCTGCCCGTCGTCCTGGACGCGCCCGACCCGCACCGCAAGCCGGCACGCGATCCCTGCGACCAGCGAGTTGCTGCTTGCGCCAAGGTTTTTCGCGCGCGCATCCCATTGCGCCAGGTCGATGTAAGCGGACACGGCGGGCACCTCGACGACCGGATCGTCCCCTGCCGCGCGTGGGGCTGGGGGTGCCGCCTTGATCGACGACCTGAGCTCCGCGCGGTCGCGCCGCGCCCGTCGCGCCACGGAGCCCAGCGCGTGCGCCACGTCGGGCAGGTCCTTGACGGTTTGGCGCAGATCCTCGCGCAACGCGCGCCGACGGGTGCGCGATCCCGCGGGCAGGTGGCCCAGGTCGCGCGTCCTGCCCTCGGCGGCGTCGGCGATCGCCTGACCGAACGCGATGGCGTCGACGATCATGTGCGAGGCCACCAGGCTCACCGCGGTCCCGCCGTCCTGCAGCGGCAGCACCCCGAGGTGCCAGCCCGGTCCCCACTCGGGATCGATGGGCAGGCGCGCCCGCTCGTCGGCCCAGGCATTGACCTCTGCGCGCGGGCGCGGCGCCGCGATATCGAGTTCGCTGGGCGCCGGAGCCAAGACCCAGTGGTCGCGCGCGAACGGCACCGGCGACCGTTCGATCCTGCGCCCCAGCAAGCCGCGGCCCAGGTTGCGCTGGAAACGGCGCAACCCGTCGAGGTTGGCGGCGCGGTCGTAGATCCAGGTGACCTGGATCAGCGCGCCGTGCACCGCCCGCAGCGCGAGAAACGCCGCCTGATCCAGGTACGCGAGGCTGTTGTCGACCGGTTCGGAGGTGCTGACCTGATCGGCCGGGACGGCGGGCGCGGCGTCGTCGGTGAGTAGGCCGGCCAGGTGGGCGGCGAGCTTGGTCGGGCTGGGGTGGTCGAAGGCCAGGGTGGCCGGCAGCGCCAGGCCGGTGTGTTGGTTGACGGTGTTGCGCAGTTCCAGCGCGGTCAGCGAGTCGATGCCGAGGTCTTTGAACGGACGGTCGGGATCGAGGGCGGCCGGATCGGGGTGCGCCAGCACGGCGGCGGTGGTCGCGGTGACCATCTTGGTGAGGGTGCCCAGCCGCTGCTCGGGGGTCTGGCCGGCCAACTGGGCGGCCAGCGTGCGGGGGCTGGCCGCCGCGGCCTGCGGGCGGACATGGGTCAGGGCCGACAGCAGCGGGTCCAGCCGGTGTTGGCGCGCGTGGCGGGCCAGCGTGCCGGTGTTGATCCGGCTGACCAGCAGGTTCGGCCGCTGACCGGCGAGCGCGGCATCGAACAGGGCCAGGCCCTGCTCGCTGGTGATCGGGGTGAGGCCGGTGCTGGTGAGACGGGTCAGGTCGGCGGTGTTGAGGTGGGCGGTCATGCCGCTGGGGGCTTGCCAGTAGCCCCACGCCAGGCTGGTGGCCGGGCGTTGGGTGTGGTGGCGGTGGCGGGCCAGTGCGTCCAAAAACGCGTTCGCTGCCGCGTAGTTGGCCTGTCCGGGGCCGCCCAGGATGCCCGCGGCCGACGAGAACAAGACGAATGCGGCCAGGTCGCGGTCGGCGGTGAGGCGATGCAGATGCCAGGCGGAGTCGGCCTTGGCGGCCAGGGCTTTATCGAGTTGATCGGGGCTGAGCTCGGTTACCACGGCGTCGTCCAGGACGCCGGCGGCGTGGATGACCGCGGTCAACGGGCGGCCGACGGTGTCGAGTGCGGCGGCCAGCGCGGCGGGGTCGTTGGTGTCGCAGGCGCTGATGGTCACCTGGGCGCCGAGCCCCTCGAGCCGCTCGTGCAGTTCGCCGGCCCCCGCCGCGTCGCGCCCGCTGCGCGAGAGCAGCATCAGGTGCCGGATGCCGTAGCGCGTGACCAGGTGTTCGGCGAAGATCGCGCCCAACATCCCGGTGCCGCCGGTGATCACGACGGTGCCGTCGGGGTCCAGCACCGCGGGCGGGACCAGGACGATCTTTCCGGTGTGGCGGGCCTGGCTCATGTCGCGGAACGCGTGGGGCGCGTTCAGCAGGCCGTAGCTGGTGGCGGGTACCGGCTTGAGGACACCGTCGGCGAACAGCCGGGTCAGCGCCGCCCACGCCGGCTGCAGTGATTCCGGTGGCGCGCTGCTCAGGTCGTAGGCCTGATAGTCGACCCCGCGGTGGGCCGCGGCGACCTCGCTCGCCACGCGGATGTCGGTCTTGCCGATCTCGGCGAAGCTGCCCCCGCGCGGCAACAGCCCCAGCGAGGCGTCGACGAACTCTCCGCGCAGGCTGTTGAGCACGACGTCCATGCCCTGCCCGCCGGTGGCGGCGCGGAAGGCGTCGACGAAATCCAGAGTGCGCGACGACGCGATGTGCCCGGCGTCGACGCCCAGCTCGGTGAGCACGTGGTGTTTGTTCGGGTGGGCGGTGGCGAACACCTCGGCGCCGAGGTGGCGGGCGATCTGGATGGCGGCCTGGCCGACACCGCCCGCGCCGGCGTGGATGAGCACCCGCTGCCCGGCCGACAGCCCGGCGATTTCGACCAGGGCGATGTAGGCCGTCAGGTACACGATCGGCGCGGACGCGGCCTGCGTGAACGACCATCCGTCCGGGACGGGCACCACCATGCGCTCGTCGGTGATCGCGGTGGGCGCGAACGCGTTGTGCGGGAACAGGCCCATGACGGCGTCGCCGGGGCGCAGCGACGCGCCGGGGGCGGCCTCGAGGACGACCCCGGCGGCCTCGCTGCCCAGGCCCTCGTCGGTGATGGCACCCAGCGCCACCACCACGTCGCGGAAGTTCAGCCCGGCGGCACGCACCTGGACGCGAATCTGCCCGGGCGCCAACGTCTTCGGCGGGTCGGCGGGCAGCAGCGCCAGGTTGCTGAGGTCCCCCTTGCGGGTGCTGCCCAGCTGCCAGGCGGGGGCATCCGGCGGAGCCAGGGTCGGGGTCCGGGCCAGCCGGGGGATGTGGGCGACACCGTTGCGCAACGCCAGCTGCGGCTCGCCGGCCGGCGGCGCCGTGGCGATGGCCGCCACGACGTCTTTGGTGGCTGGGCTGTCGTCGGCGTCGAGCAACAGGATGCGGCCGGGCTGCTCGTTTTGGGCGGTGTGGATCAGCGCCCACGCCGCGGCGTGTGCGAGGTCGGGGACGCCGTCGTAGGCGCTGACGCTGACGGCGTGACGGGTGAGGATGACCAGCCGGCTGCCGGCGGTGTCGGGGCGGGCCAGCCAGCTTTGCAGCTGGGCCAGCACGTCGCGGGTCAGCGCGTGCGCTTGCCGCGCCGGGTCACCGTCTTCGTCAGTGGGTAGGGGCCAGACCACCGCCTCCGGGCATGAGGTCAGGGCCGCCGGGTCGTCCGTCCACGCCGGGGCGCCGGCCGGAGCGGGCACGTCGGGCAGCGCCGGCCAGGTCAGCTCGAACATGCTGTCGGCCAGCCCGGCCATCGCGCCGGGGTGGCCGATCTGGTCGGACACGGCGCGCAAGGTCAGCGCGTTGATGGTGATCACCGGGGCACCGGTGGGGTCGGTGGCGTGCAGCTGGAACGTGTCGTCGCCGGTGCGGGTCAGTTGCACGTGCAGCCGGGTGGCCGCGGTGGCGTACAGGGTGACCCCGGTGAACGCGTACGGCAGCCGCAGCGGCCCGTCGGCGTCCAGCGTGGCCAGCGGGTGCAGGGCGGCGTCGAGCAGGGCGGGGTGGATTCCGTAGCCGGCGACATCGGTGCCGGCGGGCAACTCCACTTCGGCGTGGACGACGTCGGGACGGGCCGGATCGGTGCCGATGGCGCGCAGCGACCGGAACACGCCGCCGTAGCGGTAGCCGCGCTGGGCGAGGCGTTCGTAGTAGTCGTCCCGGTCGACCGCGGCCACCCCGGCCGCCGGCGCCGGCGGCGGGCTCGCGGGCTCCTCGGCGCTCAGGAAGCCGCTGGCGTGCAGCGTCCACGAGCCGGATGGGCCGCCGGTGCGCGAGTGCACGCTGAACGCGCGCCGTCCGTCCTCCTCGAGCGGCTGCACCAGGATCTGCAGGTCGGCCGGCGCCTGCTCCGACAGGGTCAGGGCGGTGTGCAGGACGAGGTCGTCGATCGTCGGGCAGTCGGTCAGCTCGCCGGCACGCAGGATCGCCTCGATGAACCCCGTCGCGGGGAAAACCACGGTGTCGTTGACCTGATGGCCGGCCAGCCAGCCCTGGGTGGCGGGTGAAAGCCGCCCGCTGACCATGACCTGGTCCTGGTCGGCCAGCGCGGCGACCGCGCCCAGCAACGGGTGTTCGGCGCGGTCCAGGCCGAGCCCGCCGGCGTCGCCGGCCGGGGCGGGGGCCAGCCAGTAGCGGCGGTGCTCGAAGGGGTAGGTGGGCAGCGCGACGGTGCGCGCGTGCGGGTGCACGACCGCCCACGACGGGCTGTGGCCGTGATTGTGCAGCTGGGCCAGCGCGGTGGCCAGGCTGTCGCGGTCTGCCCGGTCCCGGTGCAGCGTGATGACGACCGACGACTGGGTGCGTCCCGCGGCCTGGGCCAGGGTGTCGGTGAGGGCGGGGGCCAGCACCGGATGCGGGGACAGCTCCACGAAGGTGCACTCGCCGGCGGCCAGCCGCTCGACCACGCGGTCGTGGAAGCCGACCGGCTCGCGCAGGTTGCGATACCAGTAGTCGGCGTCCATCGTGGTGGTGTCCAGCGGTTCGGCCGAAAGCGCTTGTCCCACTGTGGAATACAGCGGGACGCGGGCGGGCGCGGGGGCCAGGTTGGCCAGCCCGGCCAACAGGCGCTCACGAGCCGGTTCGACCTGCGCCGAGTGCGAGGCGTAATCCACGGCGATGAGCCGGATCTGGATGCCGTCACGCTCACCGGCGGCGGTGAACTCCTCCAGCGCGGCCGGGTCGCCGCTGATGATGGTGTGCGACGGGCCGTTGATCGCGGCGATGCTCAACTTGTCGCGCCACGGTTGCAGGCGCGGGCGCAGTTGCTCGGCGTCCAGCAGGACCGAGGCCATGCCCCCGGTGCCGCGCAGGTCGCTCAGCGCCTGGCTGCGCAGCGCCACCACCTTGGCGGCCTCGGGCAAAGGCAGCACCCCGGCGATGTACGCGGCGGCGATCTCGCCCTGGGAGTGGCCGATCACCGCGTCGGGAACGATGCCGTAGTGGCTCAGCGCCTCGGCCAGCGACACCGCCATCGTGAACAGCACCGGCTGGACCACATCCACGCGGTCCAGGGCCGGGGCGGCCGGATCCTGATACAGGACGTCGCGCACCGACCACCCGGTGAACGGGTGCAGGGCCTGGTCGCAGGCGTCGACGGTGCCGGCGAAGACGCGGTTGTTCTCGTAGAGGTCCCGGCCCATGCCGGCGTATTGGGCGCCCTGGCCGGGCAGGACGAACACGGTCTTGCCGCGCAGCTGGGCCTGGTAGTGGTGTTGGGTCAGGTGCGGGTGGGGCTGGCCGGTGCGCAGGGCGTGCAGGGCGTCGAGCAGGTCAGCGCGCGGGTCGGGTCCGGCCACGGGCGCGGTGATCACCGCGCGATACGGGTGGTGGGTGCGGGTGCGGCCCAGGCTGTAGGCGACATCGTTGAGATCCAGGTCGGGATGGTCGGTCAGGTGCTGGTGCAGCCGGTCGGCCTGCGCGCGCAACGCCGCGGGGGTGCGTGCCGACAGCGGCCAGACCGGCAGGCCGAACTCGGCACCGGTCTGCTCCGGTTCCGCGGGCGGGGTGGGCGCTTGTTGCAGGATCAGGTGCGCGTTGGTGCCACTGATCCCGAACGAGGACACCGCGGCGGTGCGGGGGTGCTCGGTGTCCGGCCACGGCACGGGTTCGGTGAGCAGGCGCACGGTGCCGGCCGACCAGTCGACGTGCGGGCTGGGGCTCTCGACGTTGAGGGTGGGGGGCAGGCTGTCGTGGTTGAGGGCCGCGATCATCTTGATGATTCCGGCGACGCCGGCGGCGGCCTGGGTGTGGCCGATGTTGGACTTGATCGATCCCAGCCACAGCGGGTGCTCGGCTTCGCGCGCGGCGCCGTAGGTGGCGATCAGCGCGCCGGCCTCGATGGGGTCGCCCAGGGTGGTGCCGGTGCCGTGGGCCTCGACGACGTCGACCTGGTCGAGCGCGACGCCGGCGTTGGCGGCGGCCTGGGCGATGACGCGTTGTTGGGCGGGCCCGTTGGGGGCGGTCAGGCCGTTGGAGGCGCCGTCCTGGTTGATCGCCGATCCCGCGATGACCGCCAGCACCGGGTGGTTGTTGCGGTGGGCGTCGCTGAGCCGTTCCAGGACCAGCACCGCGGCTCCTTCGCCCCAGCCGGTCCCATCGGCGTTGGCGGAGAACGCTTTACAGCGCCCGTCGGCGGCCAGCCCGCGTTGCCGGGCGAACTCGGTGAACACCGACGGCGTGGTCATCACCGTGACGCCGCCGGCCAGCGCGAGCGACGATTCGCCGTTGCGCAGGGACTGGCACGCCAGGTGGGTGGCCACCAGCGACGACGAGCAGGCGGTGTCGATCGTGATCGCGGGCCCCTGCAAGCCCAGCGCGTACGCGACGCGCCCGGACGCCACGCTGGTGGACAGGCCGGTCAGCGCGTACCCCTCCACGCCGTCGGATCCGCCCGCGCCGTATTGCTGCGACCACGCCCCGACGAAGACCCCGGTCTCCGACCGCACCAGGCCGGCCGGGTCAATTCGCGCTGTTTCCAACGCTTCCCAGGCAACCTCGAGCAGTAGCCGCTGCTGGGGATCCATGGTTTGGGCCTCCCGCGCGGAGATCCCGAAGAACTCCGCGTCGAACTCGGCCGCCTCCGCGAGAAACCCGCCCGAACGCGTGTAGGTCTTGCCCACCGCGTCGGGGTCGGGGTCGAACAGGTCCGCCAGGTTCCAGCCGCGGTCCGCGGGGAACGGGCCCATCGCGTCGGTGCCGCTGACCACCAAATCCCACAGCGCCGCAGGCGAATCCACCCCGCCGGGAAACCGGCACGCCATGCCCACCACGGCCACCGGCTCGTCGACGGCCACCCGCGACTCCACCAGCGGGGCCGCCCCGGCCGGCCCGCTCAGCAACCGGCCCAGCTGGGCGGCCAACTCGTCGGGGGTCGGGTAGTCGAAGGCCAGGGTCGGTGGCAACGGCAGCTCGGTTTCGGTTTTGAGCCGGTCGAGCAGCTCGGTGGCCTTCACCGAGTCGAAACCCAAGTCCTGAAACGCGGATTCGGGGTCGATGTAGTCGGCGCCGGGTTGACCCAGCACCGCCGCCACCTGCGAGCACACCACCTGCAGTAGCAGGTCGTGTTGCTGCTGGCGCAGCGTGCGCAGCCGTTGGGACCACCCGGAATCGGCCTCGGCGGCCGCGCCGGTGTCCTCGGCCGCGCGCCGGTCCGGCTTGGGGATCAGCATGTCCAGCCGGGTGAACTCGTCGCGGAGGTAGCGCTGGAGGCAATCGCGGCGCCGGACCTTGCCGCTGGTGGTGAGGGGAATCGAATGGGGCGGCACCAGAACGAGATCCGCCACACTCAGCCCGTGCACCCGTGATATCGCCGAGGTGATCTCCCGCCTGGCGGCACCCAACTTGCGCGCGGCCTCTTCGGTGTCATCGGCCTTCTTGAGTTCGACGATGGTGACCAGCTTCTCGACGCCGTCGTCGTCGGGAACCGCGATCGCCACGACGCGGCCCGCGGTGATCTCCTGGATCGTCGCCTCGATGTCGTCGGGAGAGTGGTTGCGCCCGTAGACGATCAGGAGGTCCTTGCTGCGGCCGACGATGAACATCTCGCCGTCGGAGACGAAGCCCAGATCGCCGGTGCACAACCACGGCGCTGCGGGCGCGCCGGCCGACGGCTCGAGAAGCGTTGCGCCGAAGGTACGTTCGGTTTCCTCGGGCTTCTGCCAATACCCCGAGCAGACGTTGTCGCCGTGCACCCAGATCTCGCCGACCGTTCCCGGCGGGCACTCGGTGCGGGTCTCGGGGTCGACGATGCGCACCGTCGGCGAGTGTGGCATGCCGTAGCTGACCAGCGGTGTGCCGTCCCCGCTTTCGCACCGCTTGGCCTGGCCGGCGGTCAGTTTCTCGGATTCGAAGAACACGGTTTTGGGCGGTTGACCCGACGCGAGCGTGGCCACGTACAGCGTGGCCTCCGCGAGACCATACGAAGGCCGTAACACCTCGGGGCGAAGGTTGAAGCGGGCGAAGCGCTCGGCGAAGCGCCGCAGCGTCGGGGGGTTGACGCGTTCGGCGCCGTTGAGGATGTTGCGCACGCCACCGAGGTCGAGCCCGGCCAGGTCGTCGTCGGACGTTTTGCGTGTCGCCAACTCGAAAGCGATGTTGGGCGCCGCGGAGAAGACCTGAGTGTTGCTCGCCAGCAGTTGCATCCACCGGGCCGGCCGCTGCAAAAACGACGGCGGGCTGGTGAGCACCGTGCGAAACCCGCCCAGGATCGGGAAGGCGATTCCGAAGACCAGCCCCATGTCGTGAAACAACGGCAGCCACGAGACGACGGTGGTGTCCGGCGGGGCCACTCCCCCGTCCTCGTCGTAGTAGGCGGCGATGATCTGCTCGCAATTGACCACGATGTTGCTGTGCGAGACCATGACTCCCGCCGGGGTGCGGGTCGAGCCGGAGGTGTACTGCAGATGCGCGATGCTCGGCAGGGTCTCGGTCTCGGCGGCCAGTCCCTCCGCGGAATCCAGGTCCAGCAGGTCGACCTCGACGACCGACGGCGCGCGCTCGCCCTGGTCCATCTTGATGGACGCGGCGATGTCGGCGGCGACGGAGGACGTGGTGAGGACGGCCGACGGCGAGGCGTCGCGCAGGACCGCGCTGACCCGCTCGTCGCTGGAGCCGCCCAGCGGCAGCGACAGCGGAACGGCGATCTGACCGGCCTGTAGCGCGCCGAGGAACCCGATGACGTATTCCAGCCCCTGCGGCGCCAGGATGACCGCACGGTCACCGTTTGACCCGAGCGCTTTGAGCTCGCGTGCGACGTTCAGCGTGCGCCGATACAGCTGCGACCACGTCAGGCTTTCCGCGACGCCCGCCGGGTCCTGCTGGTAATCGATGTAGGTAAAGGCGGTCTCGCTGGGCTGCAGCCGGGCACGCTCCCGCAGCACGGCGGGAATGGACGACTCAAGCACGGGTCGAACGATACCGATGAACGCAGAGGGCGTCGGCAGAACCGGCGCAGGTCAGGAGAATCTGCTGGCGTTCGCGGCTACGAGCCCGGCGCGTAATGCCAGATCACGCCTTGGGTCCCGGAGCTCGCCGGGTTGCACCACATCGTCCGTCCGGCCGCGTCGTGGGTGGTGGCGTTGGGCACCGAGCACCGATGGCCCGCGGCGGGGGCGTTGAGGTGCGCGGCGCCGATTCCAAGCGCGACGAGGACGGCCGTGGCGGAGGAGACCAGCGCCAGCCGCAGGTAGCCGATTTTCCGGTTCGCAGTGTTCTGTGTTGCCGTACGCATGGGTAGAGCGTCGGCGCGAGCGCTTGAGGGATCCTCAAAGGATCCTTGGCTCGATTGTTGGCTAGCCTTGCCTGGTGCCCGAGCCCGTCCTGTACAGCGTCGACGCGCGCGTCGCGCTCATCACCGTCAACGATCCCGACCGGCGCAACGCCTTCACCGATGAGATGTCGGCGCTGTTGCGGGCCGCGGTGGAGCGGGCCGAGGCCGACCCCGGCGTGCACGCCGTCGTGGTCACCGGCGCCGGCAAGGCCTTTTGCGCCGGCGCCGACCTCGCCGCCCTGGGCGCGGCCGGCGGCGGGGAGACCGAGGCGGGGCTGCGGCGGATCTACGACGGCTTCATGGCCGTCGGCAATTGCCGGTTGCCCACGATCGCCGCGGTCAACGGCGCGGCCGTGGGAGCGGGGCTGAACCTGGCGCTGGCCGCGGACGTGCGCATCGCCGGGCCGCACGCCATGTTCGACGCCCGTTTCCAGAAGCTGGGGCTACATCCGGGTGGCGGTGCGACCTGGATGCTGCAGCGCGCGCTCGGCCCGCAGGTGGCGCGCGCGGCAGTGTTGTTCGGGATGCGTTTCGACGCCGAGTCCGCGGTGCGGCACGGGTTGGCGCTCAGCGTCGCCGCCGACGCGGTGGCCGCGGCGCTGGAGCTGGCCGCGGGGCCCGCGGCGGCCCCCCGCGAGGTGGTGCTGGCGACCAAGGCGACCATGCGCGCCACGATCGACCCGGGATCGCTGGACACCGAGCAGCACGACCTCGCCATGCGCACCGAGCTCGGCCCGCAGGCGACGTCGCTGCAATCTCCTGAATTCGCAAGCAGATTGGCCGCGGCGCAGCGCAAGTAGGTCCCCGTTCGCGCGACACGGCGAGAGCGACGACCAACTACAAATCGAGCAGCGCCGTCTCGGGCGACTCGATCAAATCCCTGAGCTCGCAGACGAATTGCGCCACCTGGGCGCCGTCGGCGATGCGGTGGTCGAACGCGCAGGTCAGAGTCATCGTCGAGCGCACGGTGACCTCGCCGGCGACGACCACCGGGCGCGGCTTGATCGCCCCCATGCCCAGAATCGCCGCCTCGGGATGGTTGATCATCGGCACGCCGTCGTCCACCCCCAGCGCCCCGTAGTTCGACACCGTGAAGGTCGAGCCCGTCAGCTCGGCCGGCGTCAGCGTGCCCTCCCGCGCGCCGTCGATCAATTCCGCTGTCCGGGTGGCCAACTCGCGGGTCGTCTTGTTCTGGGCGTCGGCGATCACTGGGACCAGTAACCCGCGCTCGGTCGCCACGCCGAAGCCCAGATGCACGCTCCGATGCGCGTGCACCTGCGGGCCCTCGGGCGAGTCGACCCAGGTCGAGTTGAGAATCCTGTTGTGGCCCAACGTGATAGCGAGCAGCCGCAGCGTCAGCACGAACGGCGTGATCTGTCCGGCGCGCTCGCTGAGGCGCAGCAGCGCGGTGCAATCCACGTCGACGCTGGCCTTCGCCGCCGGGATCTCGCGGTTAGACTGCGTCATCTTCTCGGCCATCCGGGCCTGCACGCCGCGCACCGGCCGAACGTCGTCTTCGGCGACGTGCGCGGCCGCCAGCAGCTGGGCGCGGGTGATCACCTCACCGGCGTTGCGCGGCACCGACGCGAGGTCGACCGACAGCTCCTTGGCCAGCTTGCGCACCGGCGGGGCGGCCAGCGGCCGACCGGCGCGTCGGCTGGTGTCGATGCCCGAGTCGGCGCCGTAGCCGACCAGCGTGGGAACCGCGGCCTGGCCGGGCTCGGTGTCGACGCGGACCAGCACCGCGCCGACCTTGAGCACATCGCCTTCCGCGCCGTGGGTTTCGACGATCCGCCCGGCGTACGGGCTGGGGATTTCGACCTCGGCCTTGGCGGTCTCCACCGAGCACAACACCTGGTTGAGCTCGACCTCGTCGCCGGCGCCGACGTACCAGCACGACACCGTCACCTCTTCCAGGCCCTCGCCGAGGTCGGGTACCCGGAACGCCCTGACGCGGTCGTCGGCGCTCACGGCATGCCCAGCGCGCGCTCGACGCAGTCCAGCAGCCGGTCGGGGCCCGGCAACCACAATTTCTCCAACCGGGCCGGCGGGTAGGGCGTGTCAAAACCGCAGGCGCGCAACACCGGCGCCTCCAGCTCGTAGAACATCTCTTCCTGGATGCGCGCGGCCAGCCCGGCCCCGTAGCCCAGGCTGCGCGGCCCCTCGTGCAACACCACGCAGCGCCCGGTCCGGTGGATCGACGCGGCGATGGTCTCGAAGTCCAGCGGCACCAGCGAGCGCAGGTCGATGACCTCCAGGCTCCAGTCCCGTTGCCGCTGCGCGTCTTCCGCGGTGGCCACCGCGGTGTCGACCAGGCTGCCATAGGTTACGACGGTCACGTCGCGGCCGGGCCGGCGCACCACGGCCCGACCGATGGGCGGTTCGGGCCGGTCGGTGTCGACGACGCCGCGACCCTGGTAGCGGCGCTTGGGCTCGAGGTACATCACCGGGTCGGGGCAGGCGATCGCGTGGCGGAGCAACCAGTAGGCGTCGGCGGGGTTGGACGGCACCACCACCTTCAGCCCGGCGGTGTGCGCCCAGTAGGACTCGGTGGAGTCCGAATGGTGCTCGGCCGCACCGATTCCCCCGAACGACGGGATCCGCACGGTGACCGGCATGTCGATTTCGCCGCGGGTGCGGGTGCGGTACTTCGCCAGATGGCTGACCACCTGGTCGAAGGCCGGGTAGGAGAACCCGTCGAACTGAATCTCCGGGACCGGAACGAAGCCGCGCAGCGCCAGCCCGATCGCGATGCCGATGATGGCCGACTCCGCCAGCGGCGTGTCGAAACAGCGCTGCTCGCCGAAGGTTTGGGCCAGCCCCTCGGTGACCCGGAACACCCCACCCTCGACCGACACGTCCTCGCCGAACACCAGAACACGGTCGTCGGCGGCCATCGCATCGTGCAGCGCGCGGTTGAGCGCCTGCACCATGGTCAGCGGTGGCGCGCCGACCGCGACACCGGCCGGAGGCTCGGCGAGCTGGGTCATTCCAGCCTCCCCAGTTCGGCCAGCAGCTGTTGGCGTTGCGCGGCCAGCCCGGGCGTGATCTCGGCGTAGACCGTGGTGAACACGTCGTCGATGTCGAAGTCGGGCGCATCGAACACCGCGTCGCGCAGCTCGGTGCGCATGCGCTGGGCGCGCGCCGTGACCCGCTCCTCCAGCCGGTCCGACCACACGCCCTGCCCGCTCAGGTAGTCGCGGTAGCGCGGGATCGGGTCCAGCGCCGCCCACCGGTCCACTTCGTCCTGCGACCGGTAGCGGGTCGGGTCGTCGGCGGTGGTGTGCGGGCCGAGCCGGTAGGTGACCGCCTCGATCAGCGTCGGCCCGCCGCCGGCCCGGGCGCGCGCGGCGGCCTCGGCCATCACCGCGTAGCACGCCAGGACGTCATTGCCGTCGACCCGGACGCCGGGCATCCCGTAGCCAATCGCCTTGTGCGCGATGGACGGTGCGGCCGTCTGTTTGGATACCGGCACCGAGATCGCCCACTGATTGTTCTGCACATAGAACACACACGGCGCGGTGAACACCGCCGCGAAGTTCAGGGCCTCGTGCACGTCGCCCTCGCTGGTGGCGCCGTCGCCGAGGAAGGCGACGGTCACCGAATCCTCGCCGAGGCGTTGCGCCGCCATCGCGGCGCCGACGGCGTGCAGTCCCTGCGTGCCGATCGGGATCGACATTGGGGCGCAGCACTTCCTGGTGAATTCCAGGCCGCCGTGCCACGTCCCGCGCCATACCGCCCCGACGTGCCCGGGCGGGATGCCGCGCACCAGATACGCCCCGAGCTCACGATATTGGGGAAACAACCAGTCGGTCTTGCGCAGGCACGCGGTGGCGCCCACCTGGGCGGCTTCCTGGCCCCGGCACGACGCGAACAGCGCAAGTTGGCCCTGGCGCTTGAGGTTGACGAACTCGGTGTCCAGCTCCCGGGTGACCACCATCATCTCGTAGAGCCAGCACAGCGTCTCCACGGGAAGCTCACGGCCGTAACGGCATTCGGGTGTCGGCGTGCCGTCGGCGGCGACCAGTTGCACCGGCTCGAGGTCGACGGTCATCGGCGTCTGAGCAACCTGAGCCATACCGCCTCCTCAGCCCCGCTCGTCGCGACACTGGCGCACTTTCCATTATGCGCTCAAACGCGACGACACCGGGTTGATCGCGACAGAGCCGACAACGTGTCGCGGGCGCGGGGCCTCAGGCCGATTCGCCCGCCCGCCGCAGCAACGCCTGCGCGTGCTTGAGCACCGGCGAGTCGACCATCTGTCCCTCGAACGCGAACACCCCGCGTTCGGATCGCGCCGCCACCAACACCCGCCGCGCCCAGTCCAGCTTCTCCTCGCTGGGGCGATAGGCCTCACGCACGACCGCGACCTGACTGGGGTGGATGCACACGGTCCCGTCGAAACCGATCGCGACGCCGTCGTCGGCCTCGGCCCGCAGGCCCTCGGTGTCGCGGATGTCCAAATGCACGGCGTCGAGCGCGACGCGGCCGAACGCCGACGCCGCGAGCAGGGCGGTCGAGCGCACGTGGCGGGCCACGTCGCGGTAGCTGCCGTCGGCCCGCCGGCTCGAGCTGCCGCCCAGCGTGGCGACCAAGTCCTCGGCGCCCCACATCAGGGCGACGGTGTTCTCGGCGGCGGCGATCTCGGCGGCGAACACCGCGGCGCGCGGCGTCTCGATCAGCGCGACGACCTGTCGCGGCGCGAGCGCGGTCACCTGCGCGGCCGATTCGGTCTTGGACAGCATCACGGTGGTGTACGCGGTCTCGGCCAGGGCCTCCAGGTCGCGGGCCTGTTCGTCGGTGCCGGCCGGGTTGATGCGCACCAGGGTGCGGTCGGGGTCCAGCGGGGTCTCCCGCAGCGCCTTGCGGGCGGCGGGCTTGTCGGCCTCGGCGACGCCGTCCTCGAGGTCGAGGATCACCACGTCCGCGGCGGCGGCGGCCTTGGCGAAACGCTCGGGGCGGTCGGCCGGGCAGAACAGCCACGCGGGGCCGGCCTCACGCAGGTTCATCGAGAGTCCTTTCCGGTCGGCCGATTCTGCACCAACGTGGTGCGCACCGCGCGCGCCACGACGTCGCCGTGTTGGTTGCGGCCGGTGTGCTCGAGGGTGACGATGCCTTCGCCCGGCCGGCTCTTCGACTCGCGCTTGCCGGTGCACACGGTGTCGGCGTACAGGGTGTCGCCGTGAAAGACGGGCTTGGGGAACGACACCTCGGAGAAACCGAGGTTGGCGACGATGGTGCCCAGCGTCAGCTGCGCCACCGACAGGCCCACCAGCGTGGACAGGGTGAACATCGAATTCACCAGCCGCTCCCCGCGGAAGCCCGGCTGCTCGGCTGCCCACGCGGCGTCCAGGTGCAGCGACTGGGTGTTCATGGTCAGCGTCGTGAACAGGACGTTGTCGGCTTCGGTGACCGTGCGGCCGGGCCGGTGCAGGTAGGTCGTGCCGACCTCGAACTCCTCAAACCACAAGCCCCGCTGGGTAATTGACTTGCCTTCGCTCATGACAGCCCCAGCGATCGCGCGATCAGCATCAGTTGCACCTCGGTGGTGCCCTCACCGATCTCGAGGATCTTGCTGTCGCGGTAATGACGCGCCACGGGGTATTCGTTCATGAATCCGTAGCCGCCGTGGATCTGGGTGGCGTCGCGGGCGTTGTCCATCGCCGCCTCCGACGCGATCATCTTGGCGATCGCCGCCTCCTTCTTGAAGGGTTTGCCGGCCAACATCTTTGCGGCCGCGTCGTAGTATGCCGTGCGCGCGACGTGCGCCCGCGCCTCCATCCGGGCGATCTTGAAGCTGATCGCCTGATACGAACCGATGGGCTGGCCGAACGACTGGCGTTCCTTGGCGTACTTGACGCTTTCGTCGACGCAGCCCTGCGCGGCGCCGGTCGCCAGCGCGGCGATCGCGATGCGGCCCTCGTCGAGGATCGACAGGAAGTTCGCGTAGCCGGTGCCGCGGGGTCCCAACAGGTTCTCCTCGGGGACGCGGGCGTCGACGAAGGTCAGCGGGTGGGTGTCCGACGCGTTCCAGCCGACCTTGTTGTAGACGGGTTCGACGGTGAAACCCGGTGTGCCGCTGGGCACGATGATCGTCGAGATCTCCTTCTTGTCGCCGGCGAGGGTGCCGGTGACGGCGGTGACGGTGACCAGCGAGGTGATGTCGGTGCCGGAGTTGGTGATGAATTGCTTGGTGCCGTTGATCACCCACTCGCCGCCGTCGAGGCGGGCGGTGGTGCGGGTGGCGCCGGCGTCGGAGCCGGCGCCCGGCTCGGTGAGCCCGAACCCGGCGAGCGCCCGGCCTGCTGTCAGGTCGGGCAACCACTTGTGCTTCTGCTCGTCGTTGCCGAACCGGTAGATCGGCATGGCGCCGAGGCTGACGCCGGCCTCCAGGGTGATCGCCACCGACTGGTCGACCTTGCCGAGCTCTTCCAGTGCCAGCGACAGCGCGAAGTAGTCGCCGCCCATGCCGCCGTACTCCTCGGGGAACGGCAGGCCGAACAGACCCATCTCGGCCATCTTGGCGACGACCTCGTACGGGAAGCTGTGCTCCTCATCGTGTTTGGCCGACACCGGCGCGACCACGGTGCGCGCGAAGTCGGCGACCGTGTCACGAAGGTCCTCGTATTCCTTGGGGAGCGTCCCCGCCGTAAGCGTTGTCATGATTCCTGATCCTTAATCCGCGCCAGCACTTGATCGACCTTGACTTGATCGCCGACCGAGACCAGCACCTCCAGTCGTCCCGAGACCGGTGCGGCCAGCGAGTGTTCCATCTTCATCGCCTCGACGACCACCACGGCGTCGCCCTCGGAGACCTCGGTGCCGGATTCGGCCTGCACGGCGATGACGTTGCCGGGCATGGGGCTGACGATTTCGGCCTGACGGACGCCGGTTGCGCGGTCGATCTTGTGCTCCTCGGCCTCGCGCAGGTGCCAGGTGCCGCGTTCGTCGGCGATCCACAGGTGCCCGTCGGCCTCGGCCCACCGGTATTCGCGGCGCAGCCCGTCCAGTGTCACGGTCATCGTGGTTCCGTCGACTTGCGCGCTGGCGGAAATGATCTCGCCGTCGCCGACCTGAACCCTGGCGGCCCCGGGCAGCCCCCACACCGACACCGTCTCGCTGCGCAGCGGGGTGCGCATCTCGGTGCGCACCGGCGCGGCTTCACCGCCGACCCGCCATCCCGTCGGCGCCGCCCACGGGTCGCCGCAGGCGCGATGGTCGAGGGCGGACTGCCGGTAGAGGCCGCCGGCGGCCAGCACGTCGTCGGGGGCGGGCGTCGGCGCGAAGTCGGCCAGCCGCTCGTCCAGCAGCGCGGTGTCGAGATCGCCGGCGCGCACCCGCTCGTCGACAAGGAGGAATCGCAGAAATTCCAGGTTGGTCTGCACGCCCAGCACCGCGGTGTGCGCCAGCGCCCCATCGAGTTTCGCGAGCGCCTCGTCGCGGTCGTCGCCATAGGCGATCACTTTGCTCAGCATCGGGTCGTAGTCGCTGCCGACCCGCGTGCCGGACAGCAGCGACGAATCGACCCGTACGCCGTCGCCGGACGGTTCGAACACGGCCAGCACGTGGCCGCCCGTGGGCAGGAACCCGCGCGCCGGGTCCTCGGCGTACACGCGGGCCTCGATCGCGTGCCCGCGCAGTTCGATCTCGTCCTGCGCGAACCCCAGCTTTTCGCCCGCGGCCACCCGCAACTGCCACTCCACCAGGTCCAGGCCGGTGACCGCCTCGGTCACCGGATGCTCCACCTGCAGGCGGGTATTCATCTCCATGAAGAAGAACTCGTCGGGCCGGTCGGCCGAAACGATGAACTCCACGGTCCCGGCCCCGACGTAGTCGACGCTGCGGGCCGTGTTGCAGGCCGCCGCCCCGATCCGCGCGCGGGTCTGGGGGTCCAGCAGCGGCGAGGGCGCCTCCTCGATGACCTTCTGGTGGCGGCGCTGCAGGCTGCACTCGCGTTCGCCCAGGTGGACCACGTTGCCATGGGTGTCGGCGAGTACCTGCACCTCGATATGCCTGGGCCGCAACACAAATCGCTCCAAAAATAGCGTGTCGTCGCCGAACGCCGAGGCGGCCTCGCGGCGGGCGCTGACCAGCGCCTCGCGCAGCCGTGCCGGGTCTTCCACCAACCGCATGCCCTTGCCGCCGCCGCCCGCCGACGGCTTGATCAACACCGGGTAACCGACCTCTGCGGCGGCGGCGACGAGTTCGTCGTCGGACAACCCGGGCTTGGCCACGCCGGGCACCACCGGCACGTCGAAGGCGGCGACGGCGTTCTTGGCGGTGATCTTGTCGCCCATCATGTGGATGGCCCGCGGCGGCGGGCCCAGGAACATCACCCCGGCGCGTTCGCATGCGGCGGCGAAATCCGCGTTCTCGGAGAGGAATCCGTAGCCCGGATGGATCGCCTGGGATCCGGTGCGCGCCGCCGCATCCACCACGCGGGCGATATCGAGGTAGCTCTCGCGCGCCGCGGCGGGGCCCAGCCGCACCGCTTCGTCGGCCGCGAGCACGTGCCGCGCGCCCGCGTCGGCGTCGCTGTAAACCGCGACCGATCGGATGCCCAGCCGGCGCAGGGTGCGGATCACCCGCACCGCGATCTCGCCGCGGTTGGCCACAAGTACCGTGTCGAACATCGGCCTCACATCCGAAATACGCCGTAGGAGACCGGTTCCAGCGGCGCGTGGGCGCACGCCGAAAGCGCGAGCCCGACAACCGTTCTGGTATCGGCCGGGTCGATGATGCCGTCGTCCCACAGCCGCGCCGTGGAGTAATACGGGTTGCCCTGGTCCTCGTATTGCTGACGGATGGGCGCCTTGAACGCCTCTTCCTCGTCGGCCGACCAGGGCTTGCCGGAGGCGCTGAGCTGCTCACCGCGCACCGTAGCCAGCACCGATGCCGCCTGCTCGCCGCCCATCACCGAGATCCGCGCGTTGGGCCACATCCACAAAAACCGCGGCGAATACGCCCGCCCGCACATCGAATAGTTGCCGGCGCCATAGGATCCGCCGATCACCACGGTCAGTTTGGGCACCCGCGCGCACGCCACGGCGGTAACCATCTTGGCGCCGTGCTTGGCGATGCCGCCGGCCTCGTAGTCGCGCCCCACCATGAAGCCGGCGATGTTCTGCAAGAACAGCAGCGGAATCCGGCGCTTGTCGCACAGCTCGATGAAATGCGCGCCCTTGACCGCGGATTCGCTGAACAGCACCCCGTTGTTGGCGACGACGCCGACGGGGTGGCCGTGGATGCGCGCGAAGGCTGTCACCAGCGTCTTGCCGTAGTTGGCCTTGAATTCGCTGAATTCACCGCCGTCGGCCAGCCGCACGATGACCTCGTGCACGTCGTAGGGCACCCGCGGATCCGGTGGCACGACGTCGTAGAGCTCGCTCTGCGCATGCGTCGGCTCGACGATGGGCCGTATCTCCCACTGGGCCGCCTCGCGCGGGCCGAACGTGGCCGCGATCACGCGCACGATGCGCAGCGCGTGCTCGTCGTCCTCGGCGAGGTGGTCGGTGACACCCGAGACCCGCGAATGCAGGTCGCCGCCGCCGAGTTCCTCGGCCGAGACGATCTCGCCGGTGGCGGCCTTCACCAGCGGCGGCCCACCCAGAAAGATCGTGCCCTGCTCGCGCACGATGACGGCCTCGTCGCTCATGGCCGGCACGTACGCGCCGCCCGCCGTGCAGGAGCCCAGCACCGCGGCCACTTGGGGAATCCCCTTGGCGCTCATGGTCGCCTGGTTGTAGAAGATCCGCCCGAAATGCTCGCGGTCGGGAAAGACGTCGTCCTGGCGCGGCAGGAAGGCGCCGCCGGAGTCGACCAGGTAGATACACGGCAGCCGATTGTGCAGCGCGACTTCCTGGGCGCGCAGATGCTTTTTGACCGTCATCGGGTAGTAGGTGCCGCCCTTGACGGTCGCGTCGTTGGCGACGATCACGCACTCGCGCTCCGACACCCGCCCGATGCCGGTGATGATCCCGGCGCCCGGGGACTCGTCGTCGTACATGCCGTCGGCGGCCAGCGGGGACAGCTCCAAAAACGGGCTGCCCGGATCGAGCAGGCGATCCACCCGCTCGCGGGGCAGCAGCTTGCCGCGGCTGACGTGGCGTTGCCGCGCGCGTTCGTTGCCGCCCAGGGCCGCGGCGGCCAGCTTGGCGTTCAGTTCGCCGAGCAGGCGCCGGTGCTCGTCGGCGAAGGACGGCGCGGTCACTGCAGTCATAAGCACTTCCCGTTGGTCACAAGGGGCGGTTCGGTTTTGGTGGCCACCTCGTCGACCGAGACCCCTGGGGCGGTCTCGACGAGGTGCAGGCCGTCGTCGCACACGTCGATGACGGCCAGGTCGGTGATGATGCGGTCGACGCAGCCCACGCCGGTCAGCGGAAGGGTGCACCGCGCAACGATTTTCGGGGTGCCGTCCCTGGCGGTGTGCTCCATCATCACGATCACCTTGCCGGCGCCGTGCACCAGGTCCATCGCGCCGCCCATGCCCTTGACCATCTTGCCGGGAATCACCCAGTTGGCGAGGTCACCGGTGGCCGACACCTGCATCGCGCCCAGCACCGCGACGTCGAGGTGCCCGCCGCGGATGATCCCGAACGAGGCCGAGGATCCGAAGAACGCCGCGCCGGGCATCGTGGTGACCGTCTCCTTGCCCGCGTTGATCAGGTCCGCGTCGACGTCGTCGGGCCGGGGATACGGCCCCACACCGAGTATTCCGTTCTCCGAATGCACGACGACGGCGACGCCGTCGGGGATGTGGTTGGGCACCAGGGTGGGCATGCCGATGCCGAGGTTGACGTACTGCCCGTCGGAGAATTCGGCGGCCACCCGCGCGGCCATTCCGGCCCGGTCCCAACTCATTTGGCGCCGCTCCTCCTCATCGCTGCGCTCTGCATCGTCGTCGGCGCGCTCACCGAACCGTCACCTTTTCGATCGGCTTGGCGGGGTCGGGCACGTGCACGATCCGCTGCACATAGACGCCCGGGGTGTGCACGGTGGCGGGGTCGATCTCGCCGGGATCGACGAGGTGCTCGACCTCGGCGATGGTGATCGCACCGGCCGTGGCGCAGTCCGGGTTGAAGTTGGCGGCGGCCTCGCGATAGACGAGGTTGCCGTGCCGGTCGCCTTTCCAGGCGTGCACCAGAGCGAAGTCGGTGCGGATCGCCCGCTCGAGAACGTAGGTGAGGCCGTCGAACTCGCGGGTCTCCTTGGCCGGCGACTGCACCGCCACCCCGCCGGAAGCGTCGTAGCGCCACGGCAATCCGCCGTCGGCCACGGGCGTGCCGACCCCCGCCGGCGTGTAGAAGGCCGGGATACCCATCCCGCCGGCGCGCAGGCGCTCGGCCAACGTGCCCTGCGGGGTGAGCTCGACCTCGAGTTCGCCGGCGAGGAACTGGCGGGCGAACTCTTTGTTGTCGCCGACGTAGGACGCGACGACCCGGCGAATCCTCTTGTGCGGCAACAGCGTGCCCAGCCCGATGCCGTCGCCGCCGCAGTTGTTGGACACGATCTCCAGGTCGCCGACCCCGCTGTCGAGCAGCGCCGCGATGAGCGCCTCGGGCACGCCGCAGAACCCGAATCCCCCGACCGCCAATGACGAGCCGTCGGTTATGTCGGCGACCGCCGCCGCGGCCGTCCCGACCACCTTGTCCATCGCCGCAGCAGCCTCCGGGTTTCAGTTAATACTGATTAACTGGACACGAGAATACCATTACCCCGACTGTCGCGTCCAGGCAGGGAATGCGCGCTCAGCCCTGGTCACGGAGGTACTCGATCGCCTGCTCGCGCATCTCGGCCTTGCGGACCTTGCCGGTGACGGTCATCGGGAATTCGTCGACGATCCGCAGGTAACGCGGGATCTTGAAGCGCGCGATCCGCCCGGCGCAGAATTCCCGCAGGCCGTCGATGGTCAGCGATGCGGCTCCGTCGCGCAGCATGACCACCGCCATGACCTCCTCGCCGTAGCGCGCGTCGGGCACCCCGATCACCTGGCCGTCGACGATGTCGGGGTGGGAATGCAGAAACTCCTCGATCTCGCGCGGCGAGATGTTCTCGCCGCCGCGCACGATGAGGTCCTTGATCCGGCCGGTGATCTGGACGTACCCACCGTCGTCCATGACGGCGAGGTCGCCGGTGTGCATCCACCCGTCTGCGTCGATGGCCCCGGCGGGCTCGTTCCAGTAACCGGCCATCACCGAATAGCCCCGCGTGCAGAACTCGCCGGCCACCCCGCGCGGCACCGTCTGGCCGGTGGCCGGGTCGATCACCTTGATCTCCAGGTGCGGCCCGACCCGCCCGACGGTGCCGACGCGCCGCTCCACCGGATCGTCGGTGCGGGTCTGCGTGGAAACGGGGCTGGTTTCGGTCATGCCGTAGCAGATCGAGACGCCCGGCATGTGCATGCGCTCGATCACCTTGCGCATCACCTCGACCGGGCACGGCGAGCCGGCCATCACCCCGGTGCGCAGGCTGCTCAGGTCGTAGCCGTCGAATTCCGGCAGCGCGAGCTCGGCGATGAACATCGTCGGAACCCCGTAGAGGCTGGTGCACCGCTCGGCCTGCACGGCGCGCAGGGTGGCGGCGGGGTCGAAGGCGGGCGACGGGATCACGATGCAGGCCCCGTGGCTGGTCGCCGCCAGGTTGCCCATGACCATGCCGAAGCAATGGTAGAAGGGCACGGGTGTGCAGATCCGGTCGGCCGCGGTGTATCCGAGCAGTTCGCCCACCAGGTAGCCGTTGTTGAGGATGCTGCGGTGGCTGAGAGTGGCGGCCTTCGGGAATCCCGTTGTGCCCGAGGTGTATTGGATGTTGATCGGATCGCGGCAATCCAGCGTCGCCGCGATCCGTTCCAGCGCGGGCGGGTCGGCCTGCGTGCCGGCCAGATCGTCCCAGCGATCGCCGTCCAGCAATACCATCTCACGCAGTTCCGGGCAGCGCGGTGCCACCTCGTCCAGCAAGGCGGCATAGTCGGCGTCCTTGAAAGTCCGGGCCGCGATCACCATCGCGACCCCGGATTGCGTTAGCGCATATTCCAATTCGCGCGCGCGGTAGGCGGGGTTGATCGTCACCAGGATCGCGCCGATCTCCGCCGTCGCGTATTGGACGAGCACCCACTCCCACCGGTTCGGCGCCCAGATGCCGACGCGATCGCCCACGCCGACGCCGGCCCGCAGCAAGCCCGTGGCCAGCCGCCGCACGGCTTCCAGAAGTTCGGCGTAGCTGAAGCACCGTCCCGCGGCGACGTCGACGAGCGCATCGCGTCGGCCGTGCTCGGCGGCGGTGGCCGCGAGGTTGGCGCCGATCGTGGTTTCGAGCAACGGCGGGCTGTCCGGGCCCCGCTCATAGGAAAGGTCTGCCACGGCTCCTCCGCTGGTTCGGCTATCAACTTAATCCCGTCACCGGGTCGACCGCGGGGGCGCGCGGACGGGATCGGCCGAGGCGGAACTGGCGTCAACGCCCACCCCCGGGCCCCGGGACGCGATGCGCCGGTCCGATCGTGCGATGGCGGTGATGGCCCGGCGAACGCCATGGATCCTTCGGGGAGTGGCCCGCCTCGCCCCGGCCACCGGCCGCGACTAAGAGCTCTCGCGGCGCGCCTGCGCTGCCCTCACATGCTAAGTTAGTCACGATTAACCGAGTGGTTTGCGGACGGAGGCCAACCGTGGGCTCAGCCGTCCCGGATGCCCCAAATCGCCGCAGCCAGTTGAAGTCCGACCGGCGCCTGCAACTCCTTGCGGCCGCCGAGCGCCTTTTCGCCGAGCGCGGGTTCCTCGCGGTGCGCCTCGAAGACATCGGCGCGGCGGCGGGCGTCAGCGGCCCGGCGATCTACCGCCACTTCCCCAACAAGGAGTCGCTCCTGGTCGAATTGCTCGTCGGGATCAGCACCCGGCTGCTGGCCGGTGCGAAGGACGCGCGGGCCCGCAACGCCGACGCGGCCGCCGCGCTGGACGACCTCATCGACTTTCACCTCGACTTCGCCGTGGGCGAGCCCGACCTGATCCGCATCCAGGACCGCGACCTCGCCCACCTCCCGGAGGGGGCCGAAAAGCAGGTGCGCAAGGCGCAGCGCCAGTATGTCGAGGTCTGGGTCGGCGTGCTGCGCGAGCTCAACCCGAAGCTGGCCGAGGCCGACGCCCGGCTCACGGCGCACGCGATCTTCGGGCTGCTGAACTCGACACCGCATTCCATGAAGTCACCCGATGACCCGCGCACCAGGCCCGCCCGGGCCGCGCGGTCGCGTGCCGTCATGCGAGCGATGACCGTCGCCGCGCTGGGCGCCGGAAATCAGTGCCCCTGAGTCGGGTCTCCTGAGGGCAGCCCGCTAAAGCGCCCGACTTAGGTACCCTGCAACCCATGAGGTGGGCATGAACGAACCACGTCGACCAGGGCGGTTTGGTCCCCCTCAGTGGGGATCGGGACCGACCGGGCCGCAGCGTTCCCCGTACCCGCCGCCCACTGACCCGGCCTACGCCGACCAGGCGGCGCCCTACGCGCCCACCTACGGCGGGCAGTATCCCCAATGGGCGTCGAGCCTGAACGACACCAAGGAGCTGCCGGCGTACTGGCGCCAGGAACTGCCGCCGCTGGGTGAGGCGCCGCCCGACGGGACGGCTTCCCCGCCGCCCGGCGGGCCCAAGTCGCCCCGCTGGCTGTGGATCGCCGCCGCTGCGGCGGTGTTGCTGGTCGTCGCGCTCGTGACCGCGCTGGTGCTGGCCGACGATGCGATCAAGACCCAGACCGCGGTCCCGCCGCTGCCCGCCATGCCCGGGTCGAGTGAGGAAACCCCGACGCCCGCTCCCTCCACCCGGCGCCCGTCGCGCACGCCGCGGCCGGCGCCACCGCCGAGCGCGTCGCTGACGCCGCCCGAGACGACCGTCCCCGGCGCGACGCAGGACGTGGTCTACACCGTCACCGGCGACGGCCGCGCCATCAGCATCGTGTACATCGGCACCGGGGACGTCGTACAGACCGAATTCAACGTCGCGCTGCCGTGGAGCAAACAGGTCAGCCTGTCCAAGTCGGCCGCCCACCCGGCCAATGTCACCGTCGTCAACTTCGGCCACGACGTCACCTGCTCGGTGACCGTCGCGGGGGTTCAGGTGACCCAGCGGGTCGGGGTGGGCCTGACGGTCTGCGACACGCGGGGTTAGCGGCCAGCCTTCGCCGAGCGTGAAGTGGTGCGAAAAATGGCGCGAAATCTCGCAACAGTTGCACGCTCGGCGACGCGCGGTTAGGCGCGCGCCGGGGCGCGGACCGCGAACATCCCCAGCAGCCCTGCCGTGAGCACCAGGCAGATCCCCGCGAGGCCCGCGCGGACGGCGCCGAAGGCGTCGACGAAGAGGGAGAACAGCCAGGGCGCCAGGAAGGACACGGCCCGCCCCGTCATCGTGTAGAGCCCGAAGGCGACCCCTTCGCCGCCGTCCTTGGTCAGGTGCAGCAGCAGAGCACGCGACGACGAGAGCGACGGCCCGACGAACATCGCCAGCAACAGTCCGCACGTCCAGAAGGCGTGCACGCCGGACAACGTCATCAACGTGACCGCCACGACGATGATCGCCGCCAGGGACCCGACGATGACCGGTTTCGATCCGATCCGGTGGTCGACGAGTCCGCCGATCGCCGCGCCCAGCGCGGCCACCACGCTGGCGGCCACGCCGAACACCACCACATTCCCCTGGGACAGGCCGTAGACGTTGACGCCGAGCACGGCGCCAAAGCCGAAGATGGCCGCCAGCCCGTCCCGGAACAGCGCGCTGGCCCCCAGGAAATAGACCAGGTTGCGGTCCCGGCGCCATTCCGCGCTCACCTCCGCCCACAGCTTGCGATAACCGCCCAGCATGCTCACCGGCGGCGAGATCTCGCCGGAGTCCGGCAGCCGGCGAGCCGCCACCAGCAGCGGCAGCGCCAGCAGCGCAAACCATGCCGCGGTCAGCAGCATGGCCGCCCGGACGTAGAGGCCGTCATGGACGGGTAGGTGCAGCAACCCGCGCGTCGGGCCGGTGCCGGAGATGAACCCGAAATAGACCAGCAGCAGCAGCAGGACGCTGCCGGTGAACCCCGAGGCCGCGCCCAGGCCGGAGATGCGCCCCACCGTCTGCGGCGTCGACACCTGACGCAGCATGGCGTTGTAGGGGACGCCGGCAAGATCCCCGCACGCGGCGGTCGCCGACAGCAGCACCAGGCCCGCCCACAGATAGCTGGGCTCGTCACGGATCAGGAACATCGCGCTGGTCGAGGCGACCGCGAGACCGCTCAACACCGTCAGCGCCACCCGCCGGCGATGCGGCGCCTCCACCCAGACGCCGACGAGCGGCGCCAGCACCGCGATGGTCAACCCCGAGACGGCCAGTGCGCGCCCCAACCAACTCGCCGGCGACGTGCCGCCGGGCAGGCCCGCGCCGACGCTGCTGGTCAGATACACCGAGAAGACGAACGTCGCGACGATGGCGTTCATGCCGAGGGAGCCGCAGTCCCACAGCGCCCATGCCACGACGCGCGACGGCATCAACGTGGCGGTGCGCTGACTCATGCCCCCGACTGTATTGGCTTCGTCGCTGTCTACGATTGGCCGCATGCCGATCCCAGCTCCCAGTCCCGACGCGCGCGCCGTGGTCACCGGGGCTTCGCAGAACATCGGCGAGGCGCTGGCCACCGAACTTGCGGCGCGCGGGCACAACCTGATCGTCACCGCGCGACGCGAGGACCTGCTCAACGATCTGGCCGGGCGGCTGTCCGACAAGTATCGCGTGACGGTCGACGTGCGCCCCGCCGACCTGGCCGACCCGGCGGACCGGGCGAAGCTGTGCGACGAACTGGCCGCCCGTCCCGTCTCGATCCTGTGCGCCAATGCGGGCACCGCGACGTTCGGCCCGGTCGCGGGCCTCGATCCCGCGGGGGAAAAGGCACAGGTACAGCTGAATTCCATTGCCGTGCATGACCTTACCCTGGCGGTGCTGCCGGGCATGGTCGAGCGCAAGGCCGGTGGCATCCTGATTTCCGGTTCGGCGGCGGGCAATTCGCCGATTCCCTACAACGCCACCTATGCGGCCAGCAAGGCGTTCGTGAACACCTTCAGCGAATCGCTGCGGGGCGAGTTGCGGGGCTCGGGCGTGCACGTCACGCTGCTGGCGCCCGGACCGGTGCGCACCGACCTGCCCGACGACGCCGAACGGTCGCTGGTCGAGCGGTTGGTGCCGGACTTCCTGTGGATCTCGACCGAGCACACCGCCCGCGTGTCCCTGGATGCGTTGGAGCGCAACAAGATGCGCGTCGTGCCGGGGCTCACGTCCAAGGCCATGTCGGTGGCGAGCGGGTATGCGCCCCGCGCCATCGTCGCGCCGATCGTGGGGAGTTTCTACAAGAAGCTGGGGGGCGGGTAGGACCGGCGGCGTCTCCAAAGCGATGTCGCATGTGACATCGACGCCGAGAAGATGTTGTGTCATGCCGCGCAGGGACGCGTCTGACTGATGTGACGAGGATGCCGTCTATCTCAGCTAGCCGTCACTTCCGCCGACGTCGGCGCGTGCCGGTTCCGAAGACGGCCTTCACCGCTTCACGTATCGCCGTGTTGATACCGCTTTTCACGGTCGGGTTCTCCAGCACTTCCTCCCACAGCCCGGGGCCCTTCGGCTCCGCCGGTTCCGGCATCGGGGGTACCGGGTCATTCGCCGGGACCGGTGGGTAGCCGGACTGGGTCTGCGGCGGCCGGGCCTGCGGGGCCTGCGGCTGCGCCGGAGGAGCTGTGTGGTCGTACTTGTCTTGCAGCGGGCTGTCTTTCACCGCGGCGGCGAGCGCGTCGGCGCCGATCGCGGCCATCAGCGACCGCGGCACCCGCATGCGCGTCCACGCCACCGGCGTCGGCGCGCCCTTCTCCGAGAGCACGGTGACGACCGCCTCGCCGATCCCCAGCGACGTCAACGCCGATTCCAGATCGTAGACATCGGTTTTCGGATACGTGCGAACCGTTTTGCTCAGCGCCTTCTGGTCATCGGGGGTGAACGCCCGCAACGCGTGCTGCACGCGCGCGCCCAGCTGGGAGAGGATGTCGTTGGGCACGTCGGTGGGCAGCTGGGTGCAGAAGAACACCCCGACGCCCTTGGAGCGGATCAGCGTCACGGTCTGCTCGACCTGCTCGAGGAACGCCTTGGAGGCGTCGCTGAACAGCAGGTGCGCCTCGTCGAAAAAGAAGACCAGCTTGGGCTTGTCGACGTCGCCGACCTCGGGCAGGACCGCGAACAGGTCGGCCAGCAGCCACATCAGGAAGGTGGAGAAAATCACCGGCCGCACCGACTGTCCGCTGAACTCCAGCAGCGAGATGATGCCGCGGCCCTGATCATCGTTGCGCAGCAAGTCGTTCGGATCGAGCTTGGGCTCACCGAAAAAGGTGTCGCCGCCCTCGCCCGCCAGGTTCACCAGCGCGCGCAGGATGACACCCGCCGTCGTCGAGGACACCCCGCCCAGGTCTTTCAGGTCGGCCTTGCCCTCGTCGCTGGCCAGGTGGCTGATCACGCTACGCAGATCATCGAGGGTCACCAGCGGGCGCCCGGCTTGCTTGGCCCAGTGGAAGATCAGCCCGATCGTCGACTCCTGGGTCGCGTTGAGCCCCAACACTTTCGACAGCAGAACCGGCCCGAAACTTTCCACGGTGGCGCGCACCGGCACGCCCACGCCCTCGGTGCCCAACGACAAGAACTCGACCGGGAAGCCCGCCGGCTGCCAGTCGTCGCCGGTGTCTTTGGCGCGTGCGGCGGTCTTGTCGCTGGCCTCCCCCGGTCGCGCCAGGCCCGACAGGTCGCCCTTCACGTCGGCCATCAGGACGGCGACTCCGGCCGCGCTGAGCTGTTCGGCGATCAGCTGCAGCGTCTTGGTCTTGCCGGTTCCGGTTGCCCCGGCCACCAGCCCGTGCCGGTTAACGGTGGCCAGCGGGATGCGAATTTGCGCGGTGGGGTCGGCCTGCCCGTCCACGACGACGGTGCCCAATTCCAGCGCCTGGCCTGAGACGGCGTAGCCTTCGGCGATTCGCTGCGCGGGGGTTGCCGCTGATTCGGTGCTCATCGTGCTGGGCCCTTTCTCCCTGCAGTCCGGCAAAGCTCACCCTACTTGCCAGGGGGCGGCCGACACAGGTCCCGCGTGGGCTTAGTGTGAGCGCTGTGCGCGACGAATTGGTGTGGATCGACTGCGAGATGACCGGGCTCGACCTGGGCTCGGACAAGTTGATCGAAATCGCGGTCCTGGTCACCGACGCCGACCTCAACGTGCTCGGCGACGGCGTCGACGTGGTGATCCACGCCGACGACGACGCGCTGTCCTCGATGGTCGACGTGGTCACCGAGATGCACTCCCGCTCGGGGCTCATCGACGAGGTCAAGGCCTCCACCGTCGACCTGGCTACTGCGGAGGCGATGGTGCTGGACTACATCTCCACGCACGTCAAGCAACCCAACACGGCGCCGCTGGCGGGCAACTCGATCGCCACGGATCGGTCCTTCATCGCCCGCGACATGCCAAAGCTGAACTCCTACCTGCACTATCGGATGATCGATGTCAGCTCGATCAAGGAACTTTGCCGGCGCTGGTATCCGCGCATCTACTACGGCCAGCCGGCCAAGGGCCTGGCGCACCGGGCGCTGGCCGACATCCACGAGTCCATCCGCGAGCTGAAGTACTACCGGCGGACCGCGTTCGTGCCCCCGCCGGGGCCGTCTACCAGCGAAATCGAGATGGTGGCCGCCAGTATTCAAGGCGGAGAGAACCCCACTCGAACAATCGATTCGGACACCGAGCCACCGAGCGGCTAGTATCGACAGTCGCCGCTCGCTGGCCCCCCATCGGGATGCCGGATCGCGGTCATGGTGGCTGTAGTTCAGTTGGTAGAGCACCAGGTTGTGATCCTGGGGGTCGCGGGTTCGAGTCCCGTCAGCCACCCCAACGTTTCAAGGGGCCTTTGTCCCCCGGCCGTGGTTCGGCAATTGCGTCGGTGGTAGCTCGTAGAGTGCCCACATGACGACGCTCATGGCGTGGGAGTCCACGAATCACGGGTGGAACCTGGTCGCACATTCGCTCGGCGCGTTCCTTATGTCGTCGGGGTTCGCCGGGTTAGCTGCCGTCGCGGCAGCCGTCGTGGCAGCCAGGCAGGTCAGCAAGACGCGCAAAGAAGAGCGACTCAATCGCGACTTGGAGAGCGTGCAGAAGCGGTTTGAGTGGGTTGTCGACAGGTCAACCCCCGAAACCGGGCGGCATGCTGTCGAGAGGTCGTCGGTGCTGACGAACGCCCAGACTGCGGCGATGTTGAGGTCAATTCGCAGGCGCGCCGGCGCGCTGGGCGACGACCTGCTGACGGACATCATCAGGACCTACAGGGACGACAAGCTGGGCGGCCTTCTTGGCGAAGGCGCGCCGACCACCAGGGTTGATGGATAATGGGTCGCGAAGGAGTGTGAAGATGCGAGCCATACATAACGGCGAACTCGCCGATGAGGTCCGTGCCGCGCAAACACTATTGCAGGACGTCGTTGATGATCCGAAGTCGTCTGCAGCCGAGCGACAACAGGCAGAGGATTTGTTGCGCCTGGGCACTGAGGGACTTGCCAACCGCATCGAGCTTTCACAGCAGCAGCGCGGAGAGGTCCGCTAGCCCATCGTCAGCACCGCCCCCGCCGCCATGAAGATTATGGCGCCGAGAGCTACCAGGATCACCGCGATCGCCACCCGCGCGATGTCGTCTTCGGTGAAGCGCCGACGCCGCTTGATTGCGGCGAGAACGGCCTTGGCTCCCCACACTATTGCGTGGATTCGTGCGATCGCGGCGGCGCCGGGGCTCAGCTCCGTTTCACGTTGCCGCGCGGGGATTGCGAGGGTCATCTCGAGACCTAAGCGTGCGGGCCCCGCGAGGGGTCGGTTGCGCAAAAGGCCAATGTCTTCATGTCATCGACGATACAAAGTGGGAATCACGATTGAGGTAAAGGTGGCTAACAGTACGAGCACCAAATTTCGCTTCGCGGCTGCTCGTCAACTTTCGGAGCCTTGGGACCGAAGTCCCTACAAACCAAACGCAACATTTTCTGCCGCAACAACTTTCAGGTGTTGGCGTTGCCGGCTTTCCACACCGGCCAGGGGATGTTCCAGTCCCCCAGGCCCTCGGTGCCCGGCAGCGTCGGCCCCACGGTGTGCACCACCTCGACGATGTCGCCGCTCTTGCTGTGGTCGTAGAACCATTCGGCGTTGCTGGGGCTCACGTTCAGGCAGCCGTGGCTGGTGTTGGTGTGGCCCTGCGCGCCCACCGACCACGGTGCGGAGTGCACGAAGACGCCGCTGTAGGACATCTGGGTCGCCCATTCGACCTCGGTGCGATACCCGTTGGGCGAGTTGACCGGAACGCCGTAGGTCGACGAGTCCATGATGATGTGCTTGAAGCGCGCACCGACGATGTAGAACCCGTTGGCCGTCGGCGTGCTGTCCTTGCCCATCGAGGTCGGCATGGTCCTGACGACCTCGCCGTTGACCCGCACGGTCACCGTCTTCGTGGTGTCGTCGGCGGTCGAGATGACCTCGTCGCCGATGGTGAAGTGCGTCTTGACGTTGTCCTCGCCGAACATGCCGTCGCCGAGGTCGACGCCATAGGTGTTGACCGCCACGTCGACCGTCGTGCCCGACTCCCAGAAATGCTCTGGGCGCCAACGCACTTCGCGGTTGGTCAGCCAGTAGAAGGCACCCTCGACGGGCGGGTTGGTGGTGATCTTGATGGCCTTCTGGGCCGCGGCGCGGTTGGCGATGTTCTCGTCGAAGCGGATCGCCACCGGCTCGCCGATGCCGACCACCTCGCCGTCGGCGGGGCTGACGTAGGGCATCGTCAGGTGCGCCGGCGAACTGGTCTGGAAGGTCATCTGCCGGGTCGCGGCGCCGCCCAGGCCGAGTGCCTTCACGCTCAGCGTGTAGCGGCGGTTGTAGCCCAGTTGCTCGGTCGTCGACCAGCGCAGCCCGTCGGGGCTCAGTTGACCGCCGATCGACCGGCCGTTCTCGTTGACCATCGTGACCGCCCCGAGCACGCCGTCGGCGACGCTCACGGTTACCGGGGCGTCCACGGTGACGCCGACGGCGCCGTCGCTCACCGAGGACGTGAGCTTGGGCACCAACAGGTCGGCAAACGGCGTGCCCTTGTCGAAGATGACCTTCGGCGGCGCGGCGGCGTGGTTACCGCTGCAGGAGACGCCCAACACAGCAAACGCGATCATGGCGATAACCAGCCATGGTCGACGGCTGCGCAAAGGCATCATCGAGCAAACCTTTCGAATCGATCCGTTTGGGTTTGGTCACCGCTGACCAGAAACAGTGGAAGCATTGTAATGAATTTCCGGCCGCCCACAACGCGCTTACGGGCGAGCGTGACGGATGCGTGACTACGCCGGCTGGCCGGCCGGTTCGTGCCGCTTCGCGTCGACCCTGCGCCGGGTCGCGACGGCCTCCACCCGCGCGAGCTTGACGATCGCCGCCGTCATCACCAGTGCGGCCGCTACCAAGGCGACGACTCCGCCGCGGCCCGTGTTCAGAGTCTCGTCGAGGACGACGACCCCCAGCGCCGCCGCCACCACGGGCTGCGACATCTGCAGGGCGGGCATCGAAGCGGTCAACGGGCCGGCGCGGAAAGCCAACTGGCTGAACAGAAAGCCCCCAGCCGCGACCAACAGCCAGGCATAGAACTCCGGCGCTCGGGCCAGCGCCCACTGGCCCCCGCCGAGCCGGGCGACGACCTCCTTGGTCAGCACCGCGAAGACGCCCCACAGCGAACCCGACACGAACGCCAACAGCACGGCCGCCACGGAGCCGCCCCAAATGCGGGCCACCACAACGCATGCGACGAACAGCGGCCCCAACACCGCGACCACCGCCGCCCACGTGCCCAGCGATGCGCTGGAACGTCCGGCCTGGGGATTGCCCACGACGACCACCACGATCACCGCGGCGGTCAGCAAGCCGGCCCAGATCCATTCGCCGCCGCTCACCGCGCGGTGCGACAGCCTGGCATTGACCGGCAATGCGAACAGCAGCGACGTCATGAGCAGCGCCTGCACCATCAGCACCGACCCCCGGCCCAGCGCGGCCGCCTGCAGAGCGATGCTCGCAGCCAGCAGGATCAAGCCCCACCACCAACGTTGGCTGCGCAGCAGATTGGCGAACAGTTCGACGTGGCCGACCGAGCGGTCGGTGGCGCAGTGCGCCGCTCGTTGCTGCAACACGTCACCGAGCGCGATGCACAGCGCGGACGCCAATGCGAGCAGAGCGGCGACGTGCGTGCTAGCCACGGCCGCTCACGACCCCGGTGGGCCACCTCTTGATCAACGGCCCCCGTCGGCTCGGCGCGTCCGCGGCCCAGCGGCGCCGCCCCACCTCCGCGGCGCCGGCCTCACCCGTCGCCACCCGTTCGTGCAGCCACGCCAACGGTTTCGGCGCCCACCAGGTCCACCGGCCGAGTAGGTGGATGAAGGCCGGAACCAGCACCATCCGCACCAGGGTGGCGTCAGCCAGCACGGCAAGGGTCAGACCCAAACCGAGCATGCGCATGAACGACACGTGCGCGGGTATCAACGCGGCGAACGAAATCGACATCACCACCGCGGCGGTGGTGACCACCCTGCCGATGCCGGCGATGCCCAGCGCCGTGCTCTCGTCGGTGGCGGCGCGCGCCTCGGCCGGGATCGGTCGCGTCTCGCGCGCGGCCGGCGAGGCCCGCCAGTACTCGTGGATCCGCGAGACCAGGAACACCTCGTAGTCCATGGCCAGCCCAAAAGCTATGCAGAACAACAGAACCGGGATGTTGGCGTTCAACGTCCCGGTGGGGGTCGTCCCGAATGCGCCGAGGTGACCGTCCTGGAAGATCCACACCATCGCGCCGAACGCCGCGGTCAGCGACAACACGTTGCACACCAGCGCCTGCAACGGTATGACCGCACTGCCGGTGAGCAACAACAGCAGCGCGAAGGTGATGGCGGCGATCAGCGCCAGCGCCGTGGGCAACCCCTTGGTGATGGCGTCGACGCTGTCGCGGTTGATCTGCGCCAGCCCGGTCATCTGCACCGACCGCCCCGCCGGGCCGGGGATCGCATGGAGTCGGTCGAGTTGGGTGTTGGAGGCCTGCGAGTACAGGGGCGCGGTGCTGGCCACGGTGAGGAACGCACTGCCGTTGGCGATGGCGGTGGCCGCGGCCGGGGGTCCCACGGGTCGTCCGGCGGCGAACGTGCCGGTAGGCGCGGCGACCGCGGACACGTCGGGCACGCGCGACAGCTCGGCGGCATAGCGCGCCAGGTCGGCCTGGGTCACCCCGCGCGCGTCGGGGATCACCACGGTCACCCCGGTGCCCAGCCCATTGGCGAAGTCGCCGTCGAGCATGTCGGCGACCTGGCGCGCCGATGCCGACGGCGGCAGCACCCGCTCGTCGGGAAAGCCCCATCTCACCCCCAGAAACGGGACGCCCAACAGCAGCAGCAGCGCGACGACGCTCAGGCCCGCCGGCACGGCGTAGCGCAGTACGAACTTGGTCGAGCGATACCAGAACAGCGAGTAGACAGGCTGGTTCGCGTGGTCGCGCCACGACTTGGCCCGCGGCGGCACCCGACGCGCAAACCAGCGGCGGGCGTCCAGGGCGTCCAGCCGGGGGCCCAACAGGGCGATCGCCGCCGGGGTCACCACGATGGTCGCGAGCGCGACGATGGCGGCCGTGGCGACGATGGTGTACGCCGACGACTTGAGGAAGTACATCGGGAACACCGCCATCACCGCCATCGACAGCCCGACGGTGGTGGCCGAGAACAGTACGGTCCGGCCGGCGGTGGCCATGGTCCGGAACAGCGCAAGGTTCCGGTCGCCCGCCCGCGCTAGCTCCTCGCGGAAGCGGCTGATGATCAGCAGGTTGTAATCGATCGCCAGAGCCAGGCCCATCGCGATGCTCAGGTCCAGGGCGTACGTCGACACGTCGGTCGCGAAGCTGATCAGCCGCAACACCGACATCGTCAGGACGATGGTCAGCGCACCCAGCCCGATCGGCAGCGCCGCCGCCACCGCCCCGCCGAGCACCCAGACCAGCACCGCGAAGCTCAGCGGAATCGCGATGGACTCCATCAGCACCAAGTCGCGCGCGTTCTGGTCGTTGATCTGCGCATACGCCACGGCCATGCCGCCGGCGCGCAGCGTGACGCCGTCGCGGTCATGCACCAAATCTTTGGTGAGCGTGCTGGCGTACTTCTGCGCGTCGTTCTCCCCGCCTTTCAGGCCGGCGACGATCAGCCCGGACTTGTCATCCTTGCTGACCAGCTGGGCGGCGGCCTGCGGCGGTGACGTCCACGCCGAGGACACGTTCAATACCCACGGCGATCGTTTCAGCTGGTCGACGATGTCGGTGGCGACCCGCCGGGCCTGGGCGCTGTGGGCTCCCGCCGGGGAGGTCAGCGCGATCATCATCTGCTGGTCGGTTTGGTTGAACTTGTCGCGCAGCAGCTCGGTCGCGCGGGCGGACTCCGAGGTCGGGTCCTGAAAACCGCCGCCCGACAGGCTGGTGACCACCGGGATGCCGAAGAGCGCCGCCCCCAGCAGGGCCAGGACCGCGACCGCGATGATGCGGCGAGGTGCGGCGATGGCGAGCCGGGTGATTGCGCGCAGCATGGCGTATCGCTATACCCCGAACGCGACCGACTGACCCAGGTGTGACGAGGTTTGGCGTTTTGGCAGTCGGGTATCGGTGTGCAGAGCGCGGTTTGGCTGGGCCAGCAGCGATTGGATGAGCATGGATACGACGGACGAAGCCTTGGAAATCAGACATCCAACCGAAGATGACTGGCAGGCGGTCTATGAAAACCAGGCTCGCACATTCGGCGATCCGGTGGACGCCGCGGACGTCGATGCATGGAAACGTCGGGTCGAACTCGAGGACATCCTGGTTGCCGAGGACGTCTCCGATGCGCAACACCCGCGCCTGGTGGGGACGTCGATCATCTACCGCTCGCGGTTGACCGTGCCGGGCGGCGCCAGCCTGCGCGCCGCGTGGCTGACGATGATCACCGTCGCGTCGACGCATCAGGGCACGGGAATTTGGGCGCAGCTGTCCGCCCAGGGGCTGGGGATACTTTTGGACCGCGGCTACCCGATCGTCTGCGGCGTGCCGACCCAGACCGCGATGTACGACGGTTTCGGCGCCGGAGTGGCGAGCTACCTGCACTCGTACTCGCTGGATCGCCGCTTCGCGAAGCTGCGGGATTCGCCGGACGCCAATCGGGCGCGCGAGGTCAACGCCGACGAGGCCCGGGCCGTCCTGCCCGAGCTTTACGAAAGATGGTGTGCCGCAACGCCTGGAGCCGTCGAGAGGAGCGACGCGTGGTGGGCCGACTCGTTAGAGGACCGGCCGACGAAACGCGGCAGCGGGTCCGCGCTGAACTACACGGTTCATCCCGACGGCTTCCTGACGTATCGGGTGATCGGCGAGGCCAAGCACGCGTTTCGGCCGCCGTTCGGCACCGTCGTCGTCGAGGACTTCTGCCCCATCACCGACGAGGCGCATACCGAGCTGCTGGAGACGTTGCTGGTGCTGGAGATGTTCGACGAGGTGGAGATCGACGTGCCGGTCGACGATCCGCTGCCGCTCAAACTGCGCGACCAGCGCGCCGCGCGGACCACGGGCCGCAGCGACTTTTTGTGGGTGCGGATCAACGACGTGCCCGAGGTGCTCGGCGCCCGCGCGTACTCCGCCGATGCCGAAGTCGTGTTGGAGGTCGCCGACCCGCTGAACCTCGCGGGTGGAACGTTCCTGCTGCAGATCCGGGACGGCGTCGGGAAGTGTGTGCCGCACGACGGGCCCGCCGATTTGCAACTGGGCTTGGCCGAACTGGCGACGATCTACCTGGGTGCGCATCGGGCATCCGAGCTTTCGCGGGCGGGCCGCATCAGCGAGTTGCGCCCCGGGGCGCTGCGCGAGCTGGACGCCGCCTTACGCACCGAGCGCGCGCCGTACTGCGGGACGCTGTTTTGATCGGGGCTTTGCTCGCGGCCCAGCGGCTACCCTGGAAGGAATCCGGGATTTCGTGCCGCGACAGAACGCCTGTTATTGTCGCAAACGCGGTCTTGGATGACCGACGCGCCGTTAGCTCAGTTGGTAGAGCAGCTGACTCTTAATCAGCGGGTCCGGGGTTCGAAACCCTGACGGCGCACCACGCACCACCTGCAGCAAATCCTGCCGCTCTAACGTCGCATGCAGGTAGCTTCTTTTGCACACCGATCGCTGGCAAAGGAGCTGCCATGGGATTCATCCAGCCGAACCTGCCCGTCGTCGACATGGCCGAGTGGAGCAAGCAGACCCGCGCCGAGCGCATCGTGCCGATGGTGCACCACATCGCCCAGCACGGATTCGGCACCCCACTGGTGATGCACGTGATGTACGGCGTCAAGATCGCGCTGTACATCCTGGGCGGCTGGCTGTTCGCGTGGCTGACAGCGGGGATCGGCAGCTTCACCGCGGTCGGCGCGTGGTGGTCGGAACCGATCGTCTTCGAAAAGGCCGTGCTGTTCACGATGCTCTTCGAGGTCGTCGGCCTCGGCTGCTGCTTCGGGCCGCTGGCCGGGCGCTACTTCCCGCCGATGGGTTCGATCCTGTACTGGCTGCGGCCGGGCACCGTCCGGTTGCCGCCCTGGCCCGATCGGGTGCCGCTGACCAAGGGCGACAACAGGACTGCGTTCGACGCGCTGCTCTACGGCGCGCTGGTCGCGTTGCTCGTGACCGCGCTGGTGTCCGACGGAACGGGGCCAATTCCCGCCCTGGACACCAGGATTGGCGTGCTGCCGTCGTGGCAGATCGTCGCGATCCTGGCCGTCCTGGCGGCGATCAGCCTGCGCGACAAGGTGATCTTCCTGGCCGCCCGCGGCGAGGTGTACGCGCCATTGGCGTTGGTGTTCCTGTTCTCCGGGGCCGACATCGTCGTCGGGGCCAAGCTGGTCTTCATGGTGATCTGGCTGGGCGCCGCCACGTCAAAACTCAACCGGCACTTCCCGTTCGTGATCTCGACGATGCTGGCCAACAACCCGTTCATCCCGTCCGGGCCGCTGAAGCGGTCGATGTTCAAACGCTACCCGGATGACCTGCGGCCCAGCACATTAGCGGGTTTCATCGCCCACTTCTCGACCGCGGTGGAGGGACTGGTTCCGCTGGCGCTGTTGTTCTCGCACGGCGGCTGGCCGACGGCCGTCGCCGCGTTCGTGATGATCGTCTTCCACCTCAACATCCTGTTGGCCTTCCCGATGGGCGTGCCGCTGGAGTGGAACGTGTTCATGATCTTCGGCGTGCTGTGGTTGTTCGTCGCACACGCGGGCATCGGGTTGTCGGCGCTGAGCGGGCCGTGGCCCGTCGTGCTGTTCGCGGTCATGGCGAGCGTCGTCGTCGTCGGAAACCTCTACCCGCGCAAGGTTTCCTTCCTGCCCGGCATGCGCTACTACGCCGGCAACTGGGACACCACGGTGTGGTGCGTGAAACCGTCGGCCGACGAGAAGTTCCGCGTCGGCGCGCGCGCCCTCGGACCGATGTACCACTTGCAACTCGAGCGGTTGTACGGCAACAAAGAGGAGACGCTGGTGCCCATCCACCTGGCCATGGCGTTCCGCGGCATGAACACCCATGGGCGCGCGCTGTTCACGCTCGCCCACCGGGCGATGGCCGGCTACGACGAGAACGACTACAACCTGTGCGAGGGCGAGATCCTGTGCGCGATGGTGCTGGGCTGGAACTTCGGTGACGGGCACATGCACAACGAGTGCCTCGTCCGCGCGCTGCAGCGGCGCTGCGGGTTCGAGCCCGGCGAAGTGCGGGTGGTCATCCTCGACGCGCAGCCGATCCAGCGAAAGACCCAGGAATACCGGCTCGTCGACGCGGCGACGGGCGAATTCGAGCGCGGCTACATCGACGTCGACGACATGGTCACCAGTCAGCCGTGGGCCGATGATCTCCCGGTGCACATCCAAAGCGCCGCCGGCGCCGGGATGTCGTGACTAGCGGTTCCTGACCCGGCGGACCACGACCACCACGACGACGGCCCCGACCCCGGCCAGCGACACGAGCACCGCGGGCTTCTGCACGAACTCGAGCACCCGGGCCTTGACGTCGTCGGCGAGACGGCGCGGATTGGCCCGCTCAGCCAGCGAGTCGACGGTTGCCGCCAGCTGGTCGCGGGCGGCGTCGATGTCCCGCTTGATGGCCTCGGGGTCCCGGTCCGCCACGTCTCTGTCCTCCAAGTCGGCTGATGCACCTGAGGCACTACCCTAGATCAGTGACCGAAACCCCACGGCTAGCGCCCGGAGACAAGGCCCCCACCTTCACCCTGCCCGACGCAGACGGCAACAAGGTGTCGCTGGCCGACTACAAGGGACGCAAAGTCGTCGTCTACTTCTATCCGGCCGCCTCGACACCGGGGTGCACCAAACAGGCGTGCGCCTTTCGCGACAACCTTCACGACCTCAACGACGCCGGTCTCGACGTCATCGGCATCTCCCCCGACAAGCCGGAGAAGCTCGCCAAATTCCGGGACGCCGAGAAGCTGACGTTCCCCCTGCTGTCCGACCCCGACCGCAAGGTGCTGACGGCCTGGGGCGCCTACGGCGAGAAGCAGATGTACGGCAAGACCGTCACCGGCGTCATCCGCTCCACCTTCGTGGTCGACGAAAAAGGCGAGATCGCCGTCGCGCAGTACAACGTCAAGGCGGCACATACCGCGACGAAGATCAAGCAGATGCTCGATGGCAAGCACTGAGTGAAGCAGTGCGCGCCCGTCGGGTTTCACCGATTGCTCCGACGGAGCACAGCCGACCCTCCAGTCGAACGGCGCATCCGCTTTGCCGTCGAACCGTTTGGGAGCACCGCCGATGAGTTGGTGGATCGTGACCCACATCCCGTCGTGGGTGCTGCTCACCGGCCTGATCGTGCTCATTGCGGGCGGAGCGGTGTTGCTTCAGAGGTACGTGCGTCGACGATTCCCAGTGCTCAAAGGTGACGCACACAACGACGTCACCAAGTTCACCTACGGCTTCATCGGGTTCGTCTACGCCTTCTTCATCGGATTTGTCGCCTCCTCCATGTGGGGGCAGAACAACGCCGCAGACGGTAACGCACGCGCCGAGGGCGCAGCGGCGGCGCAGATGGCCAGAGACGCAGTCTTTTTCGACACGGCGGATAGAGACCGCATCCACCAGAGTCTGCTGGCGTATGAACATGCCGCCATCGCTGAATGGCCGAACGCCGGGAACAGCCGATCGCCAGACGCCGACACCGCCCTGGCCCACGTATATCAGGCCTACGACGGCGTAGCGGCGAAGACGAACACCCAGAAGACCCTGCTCGCGACGTCCTTTTCCAACCTCGACAAGATCAGCCAGGCGCGCACCGCGCGAATACTCACCGCCCGCGAAGACGCCGGACTCCCCTGGCCGTTCTGGACAGTGATCTTCGTGACAAGCGGTCTGGTGCTCGGCGCCGTGATCATCTACGGGGTCGAGAAATCTATCCTGCACTATTCGATGGTGGCCATCGTCGGCGTCATCGTCGCCACCAACCTCTTCCTCGTCCTTGAACTGGCTCACCCGTATGTCGGCGCGGTATCTACGAGCCCGGACGCACTGCAAGAAGTGGTCACGGTGCTCTCCCAGCCCGTTTCTTAACTTTGGCTCGGCAATACTGTTGCCATGAATTCGTTCGTCGAGAAGGCACTCTTCGGATACATGCGATTGCACGACAAGGTGTATCAGGGCACCCACGGTTGGATCGGCCACCGGATGATGTGGATTCCCAGCCTGTTGCTCCACACGATTGGCGCGAAGACCGGCGAGCCGCGCACCGCGTCGCTGGCCTATGGCCGCGACGGCGAGGACTACCTGGTGACCGCCTCCAACGGCGGCGCTCCGCGGTCGCCGGGCTGGTACCACAATTTGAAGGCTCGCCCTGACGTGGAAATCAACGTCGGGCCCAGGCGTTTCGATGCCGCAGCACGGCCCGTCCTGCCGGGTGATCCTGAGTACGGCCGACTGTGGAAAATCGTCAACAAGGTCAACAGGGGCACGTACGCCGAGTACCAGAAGCGCACGGCGCGACCGATCCCCATCGTGGTCCTCACGCCCAGACGCTAGAACTCACGGCGCCCGTTCGCCCAGATTGGCCAGCAGCAGCGCCTCGCTGATCGCCGCGCGTTCCAGGACGCCGAGATCGAGGCTCTCGTTGATGCTGTGCGCCTGGGTGGCGGGGTCCTCGACGCCGGTGACGAGGATCTTCGCCTGCGGGAACGCCGCGGCGAACTCGGCGATGAACGGGATCGAGCCGCCCATGCCCATGTCGATCGGCTCGACACCCCAGGCCTGCCGAAAGGCCGCCCGCGCGGCATCGTAGACCGGCCCGCTGGCGTCGATCGCGTAGGGCTGACCGACGTCGCCGGGTGTGACGGTGACCTGCGCACCCCACGGCGCGTGCCGCTCCAGGTGGTTGCGCAACGCGTCCAGGTGCGCGGCGGCGTCGCCGCCGGGAGCGACGCGCATGCTGACCTTGGCGCGGGCGCGCGGAATCAACGTATTCGACGACGCCGCAATCGATGTCGTGTCGATGCCGATCACGGTGATCGCCGGTTTGGCCCATAGCCGCTGCGGCACCGAGCCGGAGCCGATCTCCGACACCCCATCCAGAAGTCCTGTGTCGGCCCGGACCCGCTCGGGCGGGTACCCGACTGTGGCCGCGGTGCTTTCGTGCAGGCCCGCCACGGCCACGTTGCCGTCGTCGTCGTGCAGGCTGGCCAGCAGGCGCACCAGCGCCGTGAGCGCGTCGGGCACCACGCCGCCCCACAGACCGGAGTGCAGCCCGTGGTCGAGCGTGGCCACCTCGACGACGCAGTCGGCCAGGCCGCGCAGCGACACCGTCAGCGCCGGAATCTCGGTGCTCCAGTTGTCCGAGTCGGCGATGACGATGACGTCGGCGGCCAGCGCGTCGCGGTGGGCGGCCAGCAGCCGGCCCAGCGAGGGCGAGCCGGACTCCTCCTCGCCCTCGACGAAGACCGTCACGCCCACCGGGGGCTTGCCGTCGTGCGCCCGAAACGCCGCCAAATGCGTTGCTATGCCTGCCTTGTCGTCGGCGCTGCCGCGGCCGTAGAGCCGGACGTCGCGTTCGGTGGGCTCGAACGGCGGCGACACCCACTGGGCGCGGTCACCCTCGGGCTGCACGTCGTGGTGGGCATACAGCAACACGGTGGGCGCGCCCGGCGGCGCCGGATGGTGCCCGATGACCGCCGGCGCCCCGCCCTCGCTGACGATGCGCACGTCGCCGAAACCCGCCTGCGACAACAGATCCGCGACCGCCCGCGCGCTGCGGTGCACCTCGTCGCGCCGCGCGGGGTCCGCCCACACCGATTCGATGCGCACCAAATCCTCGAGGTCGCGGCGCACCGACGGCAGCACCTCGCGGACGCGCTCAACCAGATCGCTCATGCCCTCGAGGCTAGTCGGCGCACCGCGGGGCAATTACGAGCCGGCGAGCGCCCGCAAAATGCCACGCTTTGCGGCGTGTCGCCGTACAGACACGGCCGCTCGCGGCAAAGGAGGGTGGCCGCTCGCGGCAAAGGAGGGTCAGGAAGTCTCCAGGATCGCGACCGCGGCGGCGGTGTCGCCCTCGTGGGTCAGCGACACGTGGATCGTCACCTCGGCCAGATGCCTGGCGATGTCACCGGTCAACCGCACCCGCGGGCGCCCCCACATGTCGGTGACGACCTCGATGTCGCGGTGGATGCCCTCCGGCAGCACCGGGCGCTGGGCGAACCGCGACCCCGACCACGCCTTGATCACCGCCTCCTTCGCGGCCCACCGGGCGGCCAGGTGGCGCGCCGCCGACGAACTCTTGTCCGAGGCGTCGCGACGCTCACCCGGGGTGAACGTCTCGGCGAACACCGTCCCCGGCTGGTCGACCTGCTCGGCGAAATCTGGAATGGAGACGACGTCGATCCCCACGCCGACTATTCCCATGGGTCGGAAGGTTAACGGATGACGGCAGGCATCAGCAGGAGGCCTCGTACACGTCACCGTCGTCGAGCCGCGCGGCCGGGTTCAGCAGCATCGCCGCCTCCTGGCGCTTCTCCGGCGCGTGGTGGTCGAAGCGGCGGTCCGGCGGACGCTCGTACATCGGCGGACCCCCCGCGATGGCCGACGCCAGCCGCCGCTGGCCGGTCAGCAGCCGTGCATCGGCGCGCCGCCGGTAGTCCGCGCGCTGCTCCGGATCCAGCGCGGCGATGAACGCCTGCGGGTGCACCAGCGCCACCAGCCCGGACACGTGCCCGAACCCGAGGCTGGTCAGCATCCCGGCCTTGAGCGGGAACTTCTCCCCCAGCCGCAGGGTCTCGCGCACCCAGACGAAGTGGGCCGAGCCGGCCAGCTCGTCGTCGACGCAATCCAGGCTGCGGTTGGGCGGAATCACCCCGTCGCGCAGCATCTGGCACAGCCCCATCGTCTGGAAGACCGCCGCGCCGCCCTTGGCGTGCCCGGTGAGGCTCTTCTGCGACACCACGAACAGCGGCGCACCCGGGGAGCGGCCCAGTGAGTCCGCGAGCCGCTCGTGCAGCTCGGTCTCGTTGGGGTCGTTGGCCAGCGTCGACGTGTCGTGCTTGGAGATCACCGCGACGTCGTCGGCGGTCACGCCCAGCTTGGCCAGCGCGCGTGCCAGCGGCGACTGCCTGCCGCCGCGCCCGGCGCCCAGCGCGCCCAGGCCGGGGGCCGGGATCGAGGTGTGCACGCCGTCGCCGAACGACTGCGCGAAGGCGACCACCGCCAGCACGGGCAAGCCCATCTTCAGCGCGAGGTCACCGCGCGCCAGCAGGATGGTGCCGCCGCCCTGGGCCTCCACGAAGCCCAGCCGGCGCCGGTCGTTGGGCCGGGAGAACTTCGAGTCGTGGATGCCGCGGCCACGCATCATGCCGGTGTCGGCGGTGGCGGCCATGTCGCCGAAGCCGATGATGCCCTCCAGCGTCAGGTCGTCGATGCCGCCGGCGACCACCATCTCGGCCTTGCCGAGCCGGATCTTGTCGAGGCCCTCCTCGACCGACACCGCCGCCGTCGCGCACGCGGCGACGGGATGGATCATCGCGCCGTAGCTGCCGATGTAGGACTGAACCACGTGCGCGGCAACAATATTCGGCAACACTTCCTGGAAGATGTCGTTGGGCTTGTTACGGCCCAGCAGGTTGCCGTGATACATCGTCTGCATCGACGTGCCGCCACCCATGCCCGTGCCCATCGTGTTGGCCACCAGGCTCGGGTGTACGTAGCGCATCACCTCGGCCGGGGTGAAGCCGGCACTCAGGAACGCGTCGACGGTCGCCACGATGTTCCACACCGCAAGCCGGTCAACCGAACTCGCCATGTCGGCGCTGATGCCCCACACGGTCGGGTCGAACCCGGTCGGGATCTGGCCGCCCACCACCCGCGACAGCTTGGTCTTGCGCGGCACCCGAATCTCGGTGCCCGCCTTGCGGATGACCTGCCAGTCGCTGGAATCCGGCACCGGCCTGATCACCGTGTGGCCCGGGTCGAATTCGGCGAACGCGCGGGCATCGGCCTCCGAGGAGACCACGAAGGCGAAGTCCTTCTCCAGGAACACCGAGACCAGCAACGGCGACGCGTGGTCGGGATCGATCGCGCCGTCGTCGACGAACTCGCGGATGCCGCAGCGCTCGACGACGGTGTCGTGGTAGCGCTCGACCAGCTCGGCCTCGTCGACCAGATCGCCGGATTCGGTGTCGTACCAACCGGGTTGGGGGTCGTCCTCCCAGCGGATCAGCCCGGTGGTCCAGGCCAGCTCCAGCACACCGGCCGCCGACAGCTCGTTGTCGACCTCCATTTCGAACCGGGTGCGCGACGAGCCGTAGGGCCCGAGCTCGGCGCCGCCGACGATCACCACCAGGTCGGCGGGGTCGACGTCGAGGTCGGCCCACTCCGGTGCCGGCGCGGGGCGGTAGCCGCGGGGCGGCGACGGCAGCGCCGCGATGGTGCCTTCGGCGGGAGCGTCCTCGGCCGCGGCCTCCGACGTCATCTCCTCGCGCGCCTTGGCCGCCAGCTCGGCCATGTCCAGGTCGGCTTCGGCCAGGCCGCCGGTCATGTCGGCCTTGATCGGCGAAATGGCCGCGGCCACCTTCGATTCCACGTCGCACAGGCCCAGCAGCAGCCCGGCCATCTCGTCGGTCGAGTAGGTGGTGACACCGGCCTCCTCCACGGCGCTGACGATGGCGTCGTTGTGACCCATCAGCCCGGTGCCGCGGGTCCAGCCGATCAGCGCGTGCGCCAGGCTGACCCGCGCCGCCCACGACGACTCGGCGTGCCAGCGGCTCACCAGCGCGTCGAGCGCCGACTTGGCCTCGCCGTAGGCGCCGTCGCCGCCGAACATTCCGCGGTTGGGCGAGCCGGGCAGCACCACGTGCAGCCGCGACGCGATGTCGCGCTCGGCGCCGATCTTCGACAGCCCGCCGATCAACCGCTGCACCGCCCACAGCAGCACCTTCATCTCCATCTCGGAGCGGGAGCCGGCCTCGGACAGGTCGCCGACCACGCGGGGCGCGGCGAATGGGAACAGCAGCGTCGGGGTCTGCGCGTCCTTGATGTGAATCGACTGTGGCCCAAGGCTTTCGGTTTGCTCGGTGCCGACCCATTCGACCAGGGCGTCGATGTCGGAGTAGGACGCCATGTTGGCCGCGACGACCCACAGCGCGGCGCCGTAGCGGGCGTGGTCGCGGTAGAGCCCGCGGTAGAACGCCAGCCGCTCGTCGTCGAGCTTGGACGTCGTCGCGACCACGGTCGCGCCGCCGTCGAGTAGCCGCGCGACCACCGATGCCGCGATCGAGCCCTTGGAGGCACCCGTCACCACGGCGACCTCGCTGCTGTGCGGGCCGGGATCGGGGTTCTCGGCGCCGGCGGCGATGCGGCCGTACAGCGACGCGTGGATCTGGCGGCCGGCCGCCAGTGCCTTGCCCTGCCACCAGGTGGCCTGGGTGGCGACGACATGCCCGGCACCCTCGAACCGTTCCGACAGCCGCATCCAGTCGGTGTCGATGTCGCCCTCGTCCGTCAGCCACAGCTTGACCAGGTCCTCGCGGGCGCTGGCCCAGCGGTCGTCGAACAGCACGGCCTTCTTCGCGTCGAACACCGGCGCCACCAAACGTGGCCAGTCCGCGCCCAATTCGGCGGTGACCAGGTCGATGAGCTCGGCGTCGGTGGCCGCCGGCGCCGCGCTGATCGGGTCGTCCAGGCCCAGCTGCCCGAGCACCAGCCTGGCCGCCGAGGCCAGCACGCCGTCACGGCCGGTGATCTGGTCGGTGAATTCGCTCAGCGCCGCGGCGTCGACGGTCGCGCCGCCGCCACCGCCGGCCGACGGCAGCGCCACCGCAATGCCGCGCCGCGCGGCCACCGAGGTGACCGCGGCGTCGATGACCTTGTCGACGGACGCGGCGTCGGCCAGCGCCCCCTCGTGCAGGTTGCCCATGGCTCCCCCGCGGACGCTGGTGCCCTCGCGGGTGCCCAGCGCGACCTCGACTGTGACGTGCTTGACCCAGCCCTCGCCCAGCTCCCAGGCCTTGGTGACCCGCTCGGCGATGGCGGCCGGCCGCTTGCCCGACGGGCCGAGCACCGTCCGCAGCTGATCGTTGATCGCGTCGGAAAGCACTGGGCCGAAAGGCTTGTAGGTGCGCGCCAGCTTGGTCACCTGCGAGCGCAACCCGGCCAGGTCGGCCTCGGCGGCCCCGTCGATGGCGCCCAGGTTCAGCTCCGAACCCAGGTCCACCAGCAGCTGGTTACGCCGCGACGACGCGCCGTCGGTGATGGACTCGATGGAGTCCAGCTCCTCGATCTGGTCGATGCGCATCTTGGCCGACAGCGCGATCAGCGCCAGCGTGGCATCGGCGGCGTCGAAACCGATGTCGTCCGGCCGCGCGGTACCCGACGGGGCTGCCGGCGCCGACGCCGGTGCGGCGGGGGCCGCCTCGGTCGGCATCGACTCGGCGATGGGCTCCGCGGGCTCCGTCGCCTCTTCCTCGGGCTCCGGCTCCGGGTCGGTGTCGGTGGCGAACAGCACGGCGGCGTCGCGCTCGGCGTTGAGCACTTCCACTGCGCTGTGGGCATATTCGGGCAGCTTGAGGGTGTTGGTGGCCAGGCCGGCGACGGTCGGCGACGACTTCACGCCGATCTCGACGAACCGCTCGACGCCCAGCCCGCCCGCGGCCTCCTCGATGAACAGCAGGTCCTGCGTCTCGATCCAGCGCACCGGGCTGGCGAACTGCCAGGCCAGCAATTCGATGAAGATCTTGCGCGCCATCTCGCGGGGACGCTCGCGACGCCAGGTGTCGTAGTCGGCCAGGATCTCGTCGAGCGGCTCGGCGGGCACCAAATCCCGGATCTCCTGGATGAAATCGCGATCCAGCGTGAACGGCCGCGGCACCAGGTTCGGAATGTAGCGGCCGATGATCGGCTCGGGGTCCTTGTCGCGCGGCATGACCCGCTCGAGGGAACGGCGGAAATCGGCCACGCCGACGCGCAATACCCGCGAATGGAAGGGAACGTCGATGCCGGGCACCAAAATGAACGAGCGACGGCCGCCGGTGAGCTCCCGGCGCCGCTCGACCTCGGCCTCCAACGCCTCCAGGCCGCGCACCGTGCCGGCGATCGCGTACTGCGAGCCGCGCAGGTTGAAGTTCACGATCTCGAGAAATTCCCCGGTGCGCTCGGAGATTTCGGCGACGAAAGCCGGGACCTCGTCGTCCGGCAGGTCGATCTGCGAGGGCCGGATCGCCGCGAGCCGGTAGTTGGAGCGGCCCAGCTCGTCGCGCGGCACGATGTCGTGCATCTTCGAGCCGCGGTGAAACACCATCTCCAGCAAGGCTTCCAGCTCGTAGATACCCGTGACGCAGGCCAGCGCGGTGTACTCGCCGACGGAGTGGCCGCAGGCGATGGCGTCTTCGACGAAGGCGCCCTGCTCGCGCATCTCGGCCACCTGCGCGGCCGCGACGGTCGCCATCGCGACCTGCGTGAACTGGGTCAGGTACAGCACGCCGTCGGGGTGGTGGTAGTGCACGCCGCTGGCGATGATGCTGGTCGGGTTGTCGCGCACCACGTGCAGCACCGAGAAGCCCAGCGTGTCGCGGGTGAACTTGTCGGCCTTGTCCCACACCTTGCGGGCCGCCTTGGACCGGGCCCGCACCTCCATGCCCATGCCCTTGTACTGGATGCCTTGGCCGGGGAACGCGTAGACCGTCTTCGGGGAGGCCAGCCGGGCGGTGGCCGACATCACCAGATCCGAGCCGACGCGGGCGGTGACCTCCAAAACCTCTGCACCCCGGTCGATTCCGACGCGGTCCACCCGGAAGTCGACCTCGTCGCCCGGGAGCACCATACCCAGGAACCGCGCGGTCCAGCCGATCAGCCGTGCGGGCGGACGGGCCTGACCGTCGGTGGCGGTCACCGCGTGCTGCGCGGCGGCCGACAGCCACATGCCGTGCACGATCGGCGATTCCAGGCCCGCCAGCAGCGCCGCCGACCGATCGGTGTGAATGGGGTTGTGGTCACCGGAGACGACCGCGAACGGCCGCATGTCCACGGGCGCGGACAGCGTGACGTCGCGGCGGCGCCGGCGCGGGGTGTCGGTCGCGTTCTCCGACACCGCGCCGCCGGCCCGCACGGGATCGGTGAGCTCCGCACCGCCGGTGCGCCCCAGGATCGCGAATCGCTCATCGAGCGTGGCGATCGTCTCACCATAGGTGTTGGTGATCGTCACCGCGACCTCGACGACCCGGCCCATGTCGGTGTCGACGGCGCGCGAAGCCGTTGCGGTGATTTCCAATTGGGCCGGCACCGTCGGCAGCTTGCCGACGACGTGGGCGGCGTGGTCCAGGTGCACCAGGCTGAGCAGACCCTCCACGACCGGGACGCCGTCGTCGGTGACGGCCGAGCCGATCGCGGCGAAAACGGCGGGCCAGCACGGCCCGACGAGCGCGTCGGGCACGGTGGTGAGGCTGGGCGCCAGCGGCTCCCCGAAGGTGGCCGTGACGCCGGTGTGGTCGGCGACGCGCTCGGGGTCCCAGTCCACCGTCACGGTGGCCGTCCCGCCGGTGACCGCGGGGAGGAACTCCGGCCCGTCGACGCCGGCGGCGATCGCCAGGACCGCGCGCATGGCGGTGGCGGCGTCCTCGCTGGAGATGACCGGGATGCCGCCGTCAATCGTGTTGTCCGGCAAGGTGAACGGGATGTCGAGCCAGACGCCGGAGATCGGCACACTCAACACCACGTTGCCGCCGTCGGTTTCCAGGCGCGCCCCGGTGGAAGAGTGTGTGGCGCGGCGGCTTTCGGGCCCTTCGTGCACGAGCCACTCGGCCGGGTCGCCGATGCGGTGCACCGGGTTGGTCGTGGTGCGGCCGGCCCACTGCACGTCGGGGGCGTCGAGAACGACGGCCAGCGGTCCGGTGACGTCGGCGCGGCCCAGCCGGCGCGACGTGACGGGCCGGGGGTGCCCGTCGGTGGACATCACCTCGTCGATGGCGGCCTGCTCGAAGCGGTCCAGCAGCTCGCCGACGGGTTCGTCCATCCGGGTGATGCCGGCGACCGCGGCGGTGCCGGGGATGATGCACACCTGGTCGGCGTCGTAGCGGGCATCGTGCGCCTGCCACAGCGAGTCACTGCGCCACCAGCGCCGCACATCCTTGTCGATGATCGGCACGAAGTTGACCGGCTTGCCCAGCGTCTTGCACAGCGTGACGAAGAACGGAACGTCGGCGGGGTGCAGCTGCACGGTCTCGGCGTCCGGGTAGTGCGCGAGCAGCGTGGCGATCGCCGCCTCGGGCGTTTCCAGCAGCGCCGCGTCGTCGAACCGCGTCTCGATCGGGCCGAAATCCTGTGCGTGCAAACGCGCTTCGGCGCGCTTGAGCATCTGCTCGAACCGGTCGCGCCAGGTGTCGGCCAGCCACGGGCTGCCGGGGGCAGCGGTGTCGGCGGTCGAATCGCCGTCGCCGATGGCCAGTTCGACGTAGCGCCGCAGCCATTGCAGGTAGGTCATCTCCGCCACGTCGCCGAAATACGGCTTGGCGGTGTTGGTCATCGCGGCGATGATCTCGTCGCGGCGCTCGGCGACCGCCTCGGCGTCGCCGGCGACCTCGTCGAGCAGCCGACCGCACCGGGAGGCGCTGTTGTCGATCTCGTGGATGTCGGCGCCGAGCTGGCTGCGGCTGGATGCCATGCCGCCCTGGGCTTTTCCGGCGCTGATCCACTGGTCGGTGCCGTTGGTCTCGACCAGCATCCGCTTGACCGACGGCGACGTGGTCGACTCGAGCGTCGCCATCGCCGCGGTGCCCACCAGGATGCCGTCGATCGGCATCAGCGGGAAGCCGTAGGCCTGCGCCCAGCGTCCGGACAGATATTCGGCCGCCCGCTCGGGGGTGCCGATGCCGCCGCCGACGCAGACGGTGATGTTGGGGCGTGACCGCAATTCCGAGTACGTGGCGATCAGCAGGTCGTCGAGGTCTTCCCAGGAGTGGTGCCCGCCGGCCCGGCCGCCCTCGATGTGCATGATCACCGGCTTGGTCGGCACCTCGGTCGCGATGCGGATGACCGAGCGGATCTGCTCGACGGTGCCGGGCTTGAACACCACGTGGCTGATGCCGACGTCGTTGAGCTCGCCGATCAGCTCGACGGCGTCCTCGAGTTCGGGGATGCCCGCGCTGATCACCAGGCCGTCGATCGCCGCGCCGGACTGGCGGGCCTTCTGCACCAGCCGCTTGCCCCCGACCTGCAACTTCCACAAGTACGGGTCGAGGAACAGCGCGTTGAACTGATAGGTGCGGCCGGGCTCGAGCAGGCCGGAGAGCTCCTGGATGCGGGCGGCCAAGATTTCCTCGGTGACCTGCCCGCCACCGGCCAGCTCGGCCCAGTGCCCGGCGTTGGCCGCGGCGGCGACGATCTTGGCATCGACGGTGGTCGGGGTCATGCCCGCGAGCAGAATAGGCGACCGCCCCGTCAGGCGGGTGAACTTCGTCGACAGCTTGACCCGGCCGTCCGGCAGGCGAACCGCGGTCGGGGCGTAGGTCGACCACGCGCGGGCGACCTCGGGGACGGCGCCGACGGTGAAAAGGTTGCGCTGTCCGCCGCGGGTGGCCGCGGGCACGATGCCGACGCCGAGACCGCGGATCACCGGCGCGGTCAGGCGGGTGAGGATGTCGCCGGGTCCCAGATCGAGGATCCAGCGGGCGCCGGCCCGGTGAACACGCGTGATCTCGTCCACCCAGTCGACGCCGTTCACCAGGATCGCCTCGGCCAGCTTGCGGGTCAGCGCGACGTCGAGGCCGACCTTCTCGGCCCATCCCCCCACGATGTCGATGGCGTCGGCCAGCCGCGGCGTATGGAAGCCCACCTCCACCTGCACCGGGTCGAAGACGGGGGCGAAGACGTCGCCGCCGCGGACCTTGTTCTTGCGGTCGGCCTCTTCCTTGTCCGAGACCTGCCGGCAATACAGCTCGAAGCGCGAGAGCTGCTCGGGCGTTCCGGTAATGACCACCGAGCGGCGGCCGTTGCGGATGGACAACACCGGGGGCAGCACCGTGCGCACGTCCTGCGCGAACTCGTCGAGCAGCCGGCGAATGCGATCCGGGTCGGCGTTGGTCACCGACACCATCGGCGGGCGGTCGCCCAGCACGGAGATGCCGCGCCGGCGCGCCACCAGCGTGCCGGCCGCACCGATGAGCTGCGCGGACGCCAGCAGTTCGGCGTCGCGGGCGCCGGCCGCCTGGAATGCCTCGACGGCGAGCACGCCCTGGGAATGCCCGATGACGGCCACCGGCGGCTTCGCGGTCCAGTCCATGCCCTGACGCGCGAGGGCCCGCGCTGCGGCGACCTGGGTGAGCAGCACGCCGGGGATCGACACCGCGGCCGACGTCAGGTGCTTGTCGGAGGGGACCGGGTCCTCGGCCGCCAGCGCGCGCACCCAGCTCAGCGGCTCGAAACCGATCGGACGCACCACGACCAACTCTTTGGCCACCGGCTCGAGCAACAGGTCGGCCTCGCCCACCAGCGTCGCCAGGTCGGATTCGATCCCGGCCGACGAGACCAGCTCCTCGAGCGTCTCCAGCCACGCGCTGCCCTGCCCGCCGAATGCCACGGCGTACGGCTCGCCGGCCGTCAGGCGATCGACCAGAGCATGGGTGTCGTGCGGGCTGTTGCCGTCGCGGTCGGCTGACACTTGATCGTGCTCGTGGATCGTCACCTTGTGTATCTCCCTGTGTGCGTCTTTTGCGTCTTCGCCCGTCGCCCCCGGAGGACGGGCGTGCTCGGTCTCAGTCGGCGGCGTGATTCAGCGTCGAACCACAGCCGGAGGACGGCTCACCGGTGTGTTGTCGGCGCACCGCCCGCGAGGATCAAGCGGCGCGGCGGACAGCATCGGCTGTACTAAGAGTGTCATAAGGATCGGCGCCTTTTTCGCATGTCGAACGGTTACTGGCGAGTTCTACGCACGGGTAACCGTGTCGTGGGTAACACCCCGTCGAACCGGCCGCGGCGGCGCGGCGAACAAACCTGCTGCATGTGGGTGGTTACGGTCGAGTAGCCATAACTGCGCTGATCAAAGCACGATTGTTATCGAATCGTTATATGAAAAAAATCGTGCCGTTCAGGTCGTGCCGGCGTTGCTCCGACGGCGTCACCGGAGCCGGCCCGGTCGGAAAATGAGCGAACGAGTGTTTGCTGGGAACGGTGGCGCCGGGATGCCTCAGACCCACTGACCGAATTGGGGTTTGACGATCTCGTTGACGTCCACCCCGATGCCGCCGACGCTGCGTTTGTCGATCTCGACCTGATGCAGGCTTGCCGCCGGGTGGGTGAACCCCTTCGGGGAGCCCCAGTTGTGCTGCCAGAAGTACGAACCCAGCCCGTCGTGCAGCGCCCAGTCGATGGTCTTCGAGTTGGCGTACACGCCGGTGCGCTGATGCCCGATCACCGACTCCCAGGACCGCAGATACGGCACGATCTGCTGCTTGTACTGCTCGTATGACGGGTCGTCGTCGATCGACGCGTAGATCGGGGCGTTCGCCGGACCGCCGGCGGCGGCATGCAATTGCATCCCCCGCTGGGCATGCTTGACCCCCGCGGCCGCCCCGCCCAGCCAGTCGGCGGTGCTGCCCTTGCCGTACTGGTAGCACGACACGATTTTGAGCCCGTTGCTACTCAGGTCGCGGGCTTCGCCGACCTGAATCGGCTTGCCCAGCATCCAATTGCCGCCGGGCCGGCGGTCGGACACGTACCGGATGGATCCCAGCGCCCCGGCCGCCCTGATGGCACTGGCCGGGATGACCCCGGCCGCGTAGTCGAGCAGGGTGCCCAGCGACGCCGACACCGGGGCGGCTCGCAGCGACGCCGCCGCGACGCCCAGCCCGACCAGGCCCGGAGTCGCGGCCGCGTATTTGAGCACGTCACGGCGCGGTACGGACACATGCCACAGGGTACGGCAGAAACCTCACAAGACACATCAGACACATGGATCACATCTGCATCACAGGGCGAATCGTCGCTGGAGCGCCCCCACCGCGCCCAACACGGCGTAGGGGCCGGTCACCGCCATCAGGCTCAGCAGTGAGCGGACCCTGGGATCGCCGCGCTCGAGGCGGCGCAGTTCCATCAGGGCGTTGACGTTGTCGAGCGTGTCGACCATCAGGCCGATGTATTGCCACCTCCGGCGGTTGGGCTCGTCACTGCCGAGATACCCGACACCCAGACCCAGGGCCCGCGCGCCGAAAATGCGGATCAGGTACTTGAGCTCGGTGGACAGCAGGTGATCCGGCACGCCGTTCATGCGGGTCTGGGAGGCCGGGTACGCGAATGCGGTGGCGCCCAGCAGGATCCGGCCGACGGCCGCCGCGGCGAACGCGCGGCGCAGGCCGGCGGGTTGCGGCGGCGTGGTTGGCTTCGGTGTGGTGGTCATGAGTGCAGTCTTCGCCGCCGAGGTAAGCACGTCGATTACCTGTGAGGTAGTGGTTGAGGTGCCCAACACCGTTAGGTTCGAAAGATGTCTGGGGGCACAGCGGGTATCGCGGTGCGCGAGTGGCGCACTCGCCGGCGATTGAGCCAGATGGAACTCGCGCATCAGCTTGGCGTCTCCCCCCGCCATCTCAGCTTCGTCGAGACCGGCAGGGCCAATGCCAGCCGCGCCTTGCTGCTGCGCGTCGGCGAGTCCCTGGATCTCCCGCTGGCTGCGCGCAACCGACTGCTGCTCGACGGCGGCTATGCGCCCGTGTTCGGCGAGCACACCCTGGACGCCGAGCGGATGAGGCCGGTGAAGGCGGCCGTCGACTCGGTATTGGCCGGCCACGCCCCGTATCCGGCCATCGTCACCGACGCCTGCTGGAACCTGATCGCGGGGAATGTGGGTTGCGTCGTGCTCGCCGAAGGGGTCGACCCCGAGCTGCTGCGCCCGCCGATCAACGTCATGAAACTGTGCCTGCACCCGCGGGGGTTGGCGCAGCGACTGCTCAACCGCGCCGAGGTGCACTCGTCCATCCTGGGCCGGGTTCGCCGGCACGCGCGGGCCACCGCGGCACCCGACATCCGCCGGCTGTACGAGGAACTGTCGAATTACCCGGCGCCTCCCGGAGTCCACCGCGGCGAGCAGACGGGCGAGCTGTACGTGCCATTTCGGATGCTCACCCTGGACGGCACCGAGCTGCGGTTCATCAGCACCGTCGCCACCTTCGGCAGCCCGCTCGACATCTCGGTGGAGAGCCTCATCATCGAGTCGTTCTTTCCCGCGGACCCGGCCACCGCCGACTACCTGCACGGTCTCGACAGCGATCAGCGTCTCCGCACGATCGCGCAACGGCATCCGCAGCTGCTGCCCTTCCTCGGCTCCCGCTAGCGCATTAAGTTAGTAGGGTTACCGCGAGCACTCGACTGCAACCGGAGTTCAGATGGAACACGACCAGCTCATCGACCTGACCCGGCGAGCCCTGAAGTTGGCGCGCGACAAGACAACTGACCTTGCGCCGGGCGTGCACGCCGTCGACGCGGCCGACTACACCTCGATCGAGCGACACGAGCGCGACCGCGCCATGTTGATGGCCAGTCCCCAACTGGTCGGCTATGTTTCGGAGCTCCCGCAGCCCGGCGCGTATTGCACCAAGACGGTGATGGGACGTTCGCTCCTGCTGACCCGAACCTCGGACGGATCGGTCAAGGCGTTCGACAACATCTGCCTGCACCGCCAGTCGCAGGTGGTCACCGGGTGCGGCAACGCCAAGCGATTCACCTGCCCGTACCACGCGTGGACCTACGACAACACGGGCAAGTTGGTCGGCGTGCCCGGCCGCGAGGGCTTTCCCGACGTGGCGCCGCGCTCCGACGGTCTGACCGAGCTGCCGGCCGCCGAATACGCCGGATTCCTCTGGGTAGCACTGGATCCCGGCGCTGAGCTGGACCTTGCCGCGCACCTCGGGCCGCTCGGCGACGAGCTCGATTCGTGGGGCATCGGACGCTGGTCCCCGCTGGGCGAGAAGGTGCTCGACTCCCCGATCAACTGGAAACTGGCCGTCGACACCTTCTCGGAGAACTACCACTTCGCCACCGTGCACCGCGACACCTTCGCCACCATCGCCCGCAGCAACTGCACGGTGTTCGACTCCTACGGCCCCCATCACCGGTTGATCTTCCCGCTGAACGCGATCCTGGAACTCGACGAGGTGCCCGAAGAGCGGTGGGACCCGTTCCACAACATGGTCGTGATCTACGCGCTGTTCCCGAACATCGTGCTGTCGGTGACCATCGCCAACGGCGAGCTGTTCCGGATCTACCCCGGCGACCGGCCAGGCCGGTCAATCACCGTGCACCAGAACTCGACTCCGCTGGACCTGTCCGACGAATCCGTGGCCGCCGGCGCCCAGGCCGTCTTCGAGTACGCCCACGCCACCGTGCGCGACGAGGACTACCGGTTGGTCGCGGGCCTGCAGGCCAACCTGGAGTCGGGGGCCCGCGATCACCTGCAGTTCGGGCGGAACGAGCCGGGCCTGCAGCACCGCCACCTCAGCTGGGCCCGGGCGATAGCCGAGGCAACCTGACCGCGGCCGCCGTTTCCGCGACACGTAACCCACGCACACGACACGCCGCAGAACGTGTGCGTAGTTTCAGTCTCGACGCACGCGCTAGTCCGACAGCACGGCGATGAGGTCGTCGAGAAGCGTTGCGAACGACCGGCTTTCGGCCCGCCGCAGGTCATTCAGCAACGCGACCGCCTCCTCGCGGCGCCCGGCGGCGACCAGCGGCGGGAGCCGATCCGCCATCGGCTGAAGCTCCGGCGCCTCGTTGGCGGCGGCGGTCGCGAGCACCTCGACCAGCTCCCAATCCCGGTACAGCGCCAGCGAACGCTCGTTGAACGCGAACCCGGTCACGGGTTGGCCGGCCAGCGTTCCCTGGTAGCGGTACGGCCCCTCCATGTACTCGATCGGCAGGCCGTGCGCCGGGGCCGGCACCAGCGGTTCCCCGACGATGTCGAGTCGCAGTGTGGCGCAGGTGATCCGGTGGCGATCGGCCAGGTACCGGGCCGTGGCCACGGGCCGTACCAGGGGCCGCACCGCCTCCGGCCAGCGGACGTAGCTGCTGACCGTGACCTCGACGTCCTCCGCGCAGGCGGGCGGCTGGTCCGGATAGCTGGCCGTCACGCCGGTAAAGGGTTGCAGCGCATTGCCGTTGGTGCGGTCGAACTGGCGCCAGATGCTCAAGTCCACGCCGTTGTCGAAGTTGATGGTGCGCCATTCGTGGGACCTGGCGCGCGGGTCTCCCCCGCTTCCGCCGCCGCCGGCGTACTTCGGGAACCACTGCCGGTCGACGTGTCCGCCGCTGCCCGAGACCTGCTCGACGGCGTCTCCCCAGCGCAGGGTCCCCGTCATGGCCATCCCGGTTTGGAAATACGAGTAGGTGTCGGTCTGACCGAAGCAGGCGATCTTCCCGTTGTAGGTCGACGCGCCGACCGGTGTCGGTGCGCGCGTTGGGGTTACGGCCAGGTCCAGCCGCATCGGCCGGCCGGAGCGGTCCTCGCCCACCAGGCTGACGCGGTAGGTGTACGGCAGCAATTGCCCGTCGGCGTCGCGGCAGGCGCTCCACGACGCGGTGCCCGCGCTGCTGTGGTAGCCGAGGTCGAGATACCCGGTCGCCATGGCCAGCTTGCGTTGCGCCCCGGGCTCCATGTTGGCCGGCGGCATGTCGTAGTCCGTGTAGGTGCCGTAGTCACCGGTGTCCAGGTCGAACAGCGCCATCGTGTAGAAGTCGGCGACGATCGTTCCCCCGGGCCGGTTCTTGTTGAAGATCGTCAGGAAGGCGAACGAGCGGCCGCTCGCGGTGGCGTCGAGCTGGCCGGCGATGAACCAGGTGTCCGATTCCTGGTCGGGGTGCTCGCCCTCGGCGGCGGGGAAATCCAGTTGGGCATCTCCGGGCACCAACTGAAACGGGTACGTGCGCCAATTGCCGGTCATGTCACGCCATCCTGCTTTTTTGACTATGTTAGCGTCAATAGCAAAATTACGGTTTCGAGGAAGCGCCCCGATGACAGCAGATTCCGGCCATCGCCTCTACGACGAACTGTTCATCGGAGGGCAGTGGCGCAAGCCCGCCAACCCCCAGCAGCTCGCCGTCATCTCCCCGCACTCGGAGGAACCCATCGGCCACGTCCAGGCCGCCGGGCCCGAGGACGTCGACGCCGCCGTCGCCGCCGCGCGGGCGGCGTTCGACCACGGCCCGTGGCCGCGGATGACCCATGCCGATCGGATGGCCAAGGTCGAGCAGCTCGCCGCGATCTACGGCGGCCACATCGACGAGATGGCCGACCTGATCACCGACGAGATGGGCTCGCCGCGCAGCTTCAGCAAGCTCGGCCAGGCGGCGGGGGCGGCGTCGATGATGCACCTCGCGCTGGCGGACGCGCGGGGGTTCCCGTGGGTGGAGCGCCGCCAGGGTGTGCTCGGCGAGGTTCACCTGCGCCGGGCCCCGGTCGGAGTGGTCGCGGCGATCGTGCCGTGGAACGTGCCGCAGTTTCTGATCATGCCCAAGCTCATCCCGGCCCTGATCGCGGGCTGCACGGTCGTCGTCAAGCCGGCGCCCGAAACCCCATTGGACGCCTTGTGGTTGGCGGAGATGATCGAGCAGCTCGACCTGCCCGACGGGGTGGTGTCGGTGCTTCCCGGCGGCACCGACGTCGGCGAGGCGCTGGTGCGCCATCAAGGTGTGGACAAGGTCGCGTTCACCGGCTCCAGCGCCGTCGGGCGCCGGATCGCCACCCTGTGCGGGGAGCAGCTGAAGCGCTACAGCCTGGAGCTGGGCGGCAAGTCGGCGGCGATCATCCTCGACGACGCCGACGTCGACAAGACCGTGGCCGGCCTGAAGACCGCCGGTCTGATGAACAACGGGCAGGCCTGCGTGGCCCAGACCCGCATCCTGGTCAGCGACCGGCGCCACGACGAGGTCGTCGACGCGCTGGCCGCGATGATGTCGGCCCTGAACGTCGGTGACCCCGCCGACGAGGCGACCGACGTGGGACCCCTTGTCGCCCAACGGCAACAGCAGCGGGTGCAGGAGTACATCCGGTCGGGCCGCAGCGAGGGCGCGCGCGTCGTCCTCGGCGGCGAGGACAGCCCGTCCGATCGCGGCTGGTACGTGCGGCCGACGCTGTTCGCCGACGCCACCAACGACATGCGCATCGCCCGCGAGGAGATCTTCGGCCCCGTGCTGACCGTGCTGCGCTACCGCGACGAGGAGGACGCGCTGCGCATCGCCAACGAAAGCGACTACGGGCTGGCCGGTTCGGTGTGGACGTCGGACATCGCGCACGGCCTGGAGATCGCGGCCGGGGTGCGCACCGGCACCTACGGCATCAACATGTACACGCTGGACATCGGCGCCCCGTTCGGTGGGTTCAAGCAGTCGGGCATCGGGCGCGAGTTCGGCCCGGAGGGGCTGCACGAGTACGTCGAGCTGCAGACACTGGTGTGCCAGGGCAAGCTGCCGCCGCTGTGAAATCGGCCCGACCCTCGTGGTGCCAGAGTGGCCGGTGCGACGAGCTATGAGCTGTCCGGCCGCCAGGACGGATCGCGACCGAGCCGCGCGAGAAGCTTTGCCTGCGCGCCGCTTTCGTCCGCCACTGCGAGCGGGGCCTTGAACATTCCCGACGATCCCAGGGCTTCGAGATCATCCGGTGAGCCGAACAGCTCGCACCACGCGGGTTCGAGCCGATCGTCCGCCCCGACCGCGCGGGCGAGGTCCCAGGTGTGGACGAGTACGTCGCGGGTCAGTTTCGGTATCAGCTGCAGCGCATCGGGCTGTCTCGCCACAGCGACGGTCAGCGCGTCGTAGGTCAGCTGCCATCGCACCTGCGGATCCGAGCGTGGCCGACTGGGTTTCAAATCCAGGGGTCGTAGCAGCAGCACATCGTGGAAGCCGATCACGTGCTCGAGCACTCCGCGGGCATCCCACTCGTCGCACGGGGAGGGGCGATCCCATTTTCCGTCCGCCGATTCGACCGCCTCGCCGAACCGGCGGCACACCGCGAGGTGCAGTTCAGCCGCGTCATCCACCGGGCATCTGCAGCGTTAGCTCGACCGGACAGCACAGCGCGCCATGCTGATTGGTCACCCGGATCTCGATATCGACCAGATAGCGCGGCGGGTCCACCGAGGTGTCCCGCCGCTTGGCCACCGCGCGGCCGCGGCCGACCATCGTGTCCCCGGCATACACCGAGCCGGCCAGCCGCATCGAGCGGCGCACCACGCGGCTGCTGGGGCCGGCCCAGTCGGTGGCGACCCGGTCGGCGAATCCGGCGAGGTGCATGGTGTTGACGTAGATCGTCGGGTTGCCCTGGCTTTGGGCGTAGGCGGGATCGAAGTGGCCGGGGAAATAGTCCCAGGTCGCACCCGCGTTTTCGACCACCCGCTGATAGCTGATCTCGTCGACCACCTCGGGCAGGTCGACGGGCACGGTGAGCTCGCTCCAGTCCAGGTCCGTCACGACGGCGCTCCAGGGGTGAAGCGGAACAACGTGTTTCGGCAGGTGGCGACCACGGCGCCGTCCTGGCGGCGATAGGTTTCCAGCGTTTCGACGAAGTGGCCGACGCCCAGCCGCGTGCGCTTCTCCGGCGACACCGACACCAGCTCCTCGACGGCGGTGAGCACATCGCCCTCGACGATCGGTTCCAGGAACTCGACATCGTTGGCCGCGTTGATGAACGTGGTGCCCGGTAATGGCACTCGAAGCACCATGGACGCGGCCGGCCGTGCCCCGGTCGGGTCCCACGGCGGCGGAATCAACCACCCCATCAGCAGCGCCGGCGGGGCCAACAGGCCTCCCCATTGGGCCCGGGCGAACCCGGCGTCCCAATACGAAGGATTCCCGTCGTGGACCATCGCGGCGAACAACTGGATGCGCGCTCCGCTGACCGGCATCGCGGCGGTGCGCGGTTCGCTCTTCGCGCCGACCATGCGCAGCGCATCCGCGTACGTGCCGAAGGCCAGCTCGTAGTTCACGTGACGAGCGGGCGCCGGCTAGCCACCGAATCCCATTCGAGCACACGGGAAGTGAAGTACCAGCCGCCACGCTCGTAGATCAGCGCGTCGCGGTACACCCCGGTCGCGCGCAGCGTTGTCTCGCCATCCACGGCGGTGAAGAGCATCGCCACACAATGCTGGTCGGCGTTGACGCCGTCGACGTGGATCTCGTGATCCACGGTCACCAACCGCTGCTCGCCACCGCCGTCGAAGGCCGCGCGCAGGTCGCTGAACAGCTCGCCGTCGCGCGTGTAGCTGGCGCCGGAATGGCGGAAGGTGCCGATCCAGCGATCGCGATCGCCGTCGGAGTAGGCCCTGTTGTGCCGGGCCGTCAGGTCCAGGATGGCCGCGCGTCCGGTGACGGCATGGAGCAGCAGCTGTTCCTGATAGGACATTGTCATTGTGCTTGCCGGCCTTCCTCGAAAACGTTATCGGGCAACGGTATACCCCTCTTTCTCACGGTCCCAGACACCCGCCTGTAATCCGCGCGCGCGCAGCAGGTCCTTGCGTATCCGCCCAATGCCGTTCTTGGGCAGTTCGTCAACCGCCTCGACGAATCGTGGCACGCAGAAGTACGGCATCCGGGCCGCGCAGAAATCGAGCAGCTCCGCGCGATCCAGCGTGGCGCCGGGCCGCGCCACCACGACCAACAGGATGTCGTCCTCGCCCAACTCGCTGGGAACTCCGACCGCCGCGGCTTCGGCCACCGCGGGATGGCGCATAACCACGGTTTCCACTTCGACCGACGAGACGTTTTCGCCTCGCCTGCGCAGCGAGTCTTTGACACGGTCGACGTAGGTCAGGTTGCGATCGGTGTCGAGCCGGCCCAGATCCCCGGTGCGAAACCACTCCGGGTGCGGCTCGACCCGAAAGCCCTCTCCCACATAGCCTTCGCTCATCACACGGGGGTGGCGCGGCCGGCACGCGATCTCCCCGACGCTGCCGGGAGGCAGCGGATCGCCCTGGCCGTCGACGATGCGCACGTCGAAGTCCGGGTTCGGCCGGCCAGAGGTGCCCGGTACACCTTCGTCGGCGACGCCCTTGACGGCGATCGGGAACGCCTCCGTCATCCCGTACATCGTGACAATCTTGCAGCCGTAACGCCTTTCGATGTCGCGATAGGCATCCGCGGCGATGGGCGCGGCGGAGATGAACCGCAGCGGCAGCTGCGCGTCACGGGGATCCGGCGGCAGGTTCTGCAGCATCGACACCATGGCGCCGGCGCCCGCGAAGCCGACGGCGCCGCGGGCGCGTATGTCGTCCCACACCTCGCCCGGGTGAAACGCCTTCGCCAGCACGGTGGTTCCGCCGACCAGCATCGGTGCCAGCACGCTGGGTGCGGCGCTCAGGTGAAACAGCGGCATCGCCGTCCACAGCACCTCCCCCGCTCCGAATTGCCACGCCCTCGACGCGGACGCGGCCACCGAGAACAGATAGTGCCACGTCGTGGCGACCGCCTTGGACGGCCCGGTGGTGCCCGACGTGTAGAACAGCACCCCCACGTCCGCCGGCGCGGCGGGGCTGTCGGGCACGGAATCATCGGTGGCGGCGCACAAGGCGCCGGTCAGCGAATCACCCAGCACCACAACGTCGGTGACCGGGTCGAGCCCGTCGGCGATCTCGTCGACGCGGGGGCGCCGCTCGGCGTCGGTGACGATCACCTCGGCCCGCGACAACCGCAGCGTGTGCAGCAGGAAGTCGCCCTTGTTGGCCGCGTTCACCGCCGCGCTCACCGCGCCGATGCGCGCCGCGCCCAGCCAGAAGTAGACCCACTCCGGGCAGGTGGCGGTGAACAGCGCCACGCAATCCCCGCGGCCGATGCCCATGCCCGCCAGCATGTTCGCCGCCGCGCGGGACCTCCGCCGCATCTGCTCGAAGGTCACATCCTCGCCGGCGATGGACATCATCACCCGGTCGGGGTGCTGCTGCGCCCGGCGGTCCAGCACGGCCGGCACGGTGAAACTGTCGACGCCGAAATCGGCGGGGCCCGGCATTAGGCCTTCATCAGGCCTGGGAAGCCGCCGGGTCGGGCTGACCGTCGGCGGTGTAGCCGAAGTCGGCGGGCGAGGGCTGCGTGCCCGGGTAGAAGCGGTGCGCCCACCGGCGCAGCGCGGCGTAGTCGTGCGCCTCCTCGGGGGCCAGGTTCGGCTTCTCGAGGTATTTCATGTTCTCCCACGTGAAGAAGTCCTGTTTGATGACCTCTTGTTGCAGCGCAAGGAATTTCGCCGCGCGGCCGGCGGGCACGTCAGCGCTGTCGCCGGGCTCACGGACGGAGGCCTGCGTGTAGAAGTAGTCGGTGTAGTCCTCGTCGACCGGAGTCTGCCCGGTGACCTGGACGGTGGCCACCAGCTCGCTGGGGAAGCGCACGACGCCCAGCCCGAGCGAGTAGTTGTCGTAGATGATCTTGGCGTCGACCGGACCGTTGGGGGTCAGCCACGTCGAGGCGCGGCCGCCACCGAAATGGGCGTTGACGGTGGCGTGCAGGTGATAGCCCGACACCTCGAACGACGCGGTAGTGGCGGGATTCGCGGCCTTGTGCACGTATTGGACGTGGTACGGGTCGGCGGCGTTCTCGATGATCATCTGCGGGTGCACCTTGACCCGGTTGAGCATCTGGGTGTGTGGGTGCAGCGGGTAGTACTCGTCGGTCTCCAGCTCGGGCAAAACCGGCGGCTGCCAGTACGGCGCGCGGCCGTGGCGCTCGTGCCAGGCCAGGATGAATCCGTACCACTCCATGCTCGGATAGGTGCGGATGCTGACGTTGTTCTTGCAGCCGATCTTGCTGTACGGGATCAGCGCGTTGGTGCCGTCGCCGCGCCAGCGCCAGCCGTGCCATGGGCAGACGATGTTGTCGCCCTCCACGGTGCCGCCGACGCCCAGGTTGGCGCCCAGGTGCTGGCAGTAGGCGTCCATGACGTGTACCCGGCCGGATTCGGTGCGGAACAGCACCAACTCCTCACCGAAGTAGTGCGCGCGTTTGACCTGCCCGGCGGCCAGGTCCGAGGCGAAGGCGACGATGAACCAGCCGGTCGGAAACCGGTAGGTGGACAGCGCGATGCCGGCCGCGCCGAACTCACGTTCCGAGGGATCTGCGGCCGAATCCGAAACTGTTTCCGTCACTAGTGCACTCCAGTTCGACGATTAGGTCTATTTTTACTATCTTAAGCATTGAACGTCAACGCGGCGCCACCGGTGGTGCCATGGAACGGGGTCTGAGATGACGGCTGCGGCGGTGGATCTGTCCGATTTCGCCTTGTGGCGCAACGGCTTTCCCGACGACCTGTTCGCCGAGCTGCGGCGCACCAGGCCGATTTTCCGCCACGAGCTCACCGAAGGCGTCGCCCAGACCGTCCAGCGCGAGTTCTGGGTCACCACCAAGCACCGGCACACGGTCCGGTTGCACCGCGACACCGACTCCTTCACCGCGGTGGACGGGCCGCTCATCCAGCCGGTGGGGATGTTCGCGTCGTACCCGACGATCATCAACATGGACCCACCGGGCCTGAACAAGCGTCGCAAGCTCATCTCGGGCGCGTTCAACCCGCGCGCGATCGCCAAGCTCGAGGACGGCATCCGGGCGCGCGCCGCGCGGATGATCGACCACCTGCTCGAAAAGGGCGGCGGCGACTGGATCGAGGACGTCGCCGACGCCCTGCCCATGACGGTCATCGGCGACATCATCGGCATCCCGGAATCCGACCGGCCGCGAATCTTCGACTGCCTGGACGGCATCCTGAAGGCCAACGCGCCCGGAGCTCGGCCGACCCGGCAGGACTACACCGATCTGTACGCCACCGTGTTCGGGTACGCGATGGAGCTCACCGCGGACAAGCGCGCCAACCCCACCGACGACATCTGGAGCACGCTGGCGACCGCGATGATCACCGGCGACGACGGCGAGCAATTCAGCCTGCCCGCCAACGAACTCGAGTTCTTCTTCTTCGTGCTGGCCTTCGCCGGCAGCGACACCACCAAGAACGCGTTGGCAACCGGGCTGCAGGCGTTCGTCGCGAACCCCGAACAGATCGAGCGCTACCGCGAGCAGGAAGCGTTGCGGCCCAGCGCCATCGAGGAGGTGTTGCGATGGGCGTCACCGGTGGCGTACTGGACGCGCACCGCCAAGGTCGATCTCGAGATGGATGGCCAGCACATCGCGAAGGGTGAGCGGGTGGTGTCCATGCTGCGCTCGGCCAACCGGGACGAGGAGGTGTTCTCCTCGCCGTTCACCTTCGACATCGGGCGGCACCCCAACCCGCAGGTGGCTTTCGGCGGGGGCGGCCCGCACCACTGCCTGGGCGCCATGCTGGCGCGCGCGGAACTGCGCGCCGTGTTCGACGAGCTGCTGCTGCGCTGCGACGACATCACCCTCGGCCCGGCCACCGTGGCTCATCCGAACCTGGTCACCAACATGTCGATCTACGACGAGATGGCGATATCGCTCACCGAGCGGCGCTCGGTCTGATTGCCCGACTTCTCACTCGCCCCGTTCCGGCGCTCGCCGTCGTCGGGCGGGTCACTCGATCAGCCGCAGCGCCGCCTTGGGACACTGGTCCACCGCGGCACGCACGTCGATCTCCCGGTCGGGCGGCACCGGGCCATCCTTGATCTGCACCACGTCGGCGTCGCCCAGTTCGAAGATGTCCGGGGCGATCGATTCGCAGAAGCCGTTGGCCTCACACAGGTTCGGGTCCACGGTTACTCGCATTGGCTGCTCCTCACGGTAGCGATTCGTTCAATGCTATCGGCGACGACGCGCGAAAGCCGCGTCCGATGCGACCGAGCAGCGGCACCAGCCTTGTGGTGGATTCAGTCGTTACTCTTCCAAACCGGCTGGCCGGTGTTGGGGTCCCGGCCACAGATCAAGGCGAACCCGTCGGGCGATTGAGCGGTGGCGTCGACGCCGGGGCACGTCTCGCCCGGGCTGTGCACACCCCGCAGCGGCGCGGCCATCGCCCACTGTCCACGGAGGCAGATCATGGTTTGCCGGTCGGCGTCGAGGCCGAATACGTAGCGACCGTTGCTGCTGCACGGCGCCTGAGCGGTCACGTTATAGCGCAGGTACGGGACGCAGTCCGGGCCGTCGCACTGATCCGCCGTGGCGACGACCGGGGAGACCAGCAATGTCGCGGGCACCACCGTCCCTGCCGCCACCGCCATGAACAAGCGCTTCATCGCTCGACCGTACCAGCCCCGTCGCAACGATCGTCGTGTTCTGGCAACAATCCTCATACGGCCGCGTGACTTTGCTGTCCCACGCTCCTCACAGCCCTCTCGGGCTCGTCCCGATCACTTTGCCGGCCGCCAGGACCGCCAGCTCTTCGTCGCTCAGCCCGCACCGGTCGCGCAGCACCTCCGCATTGTGCTCGCCCAGCCTCGGCGGGGGGCGAAGCAGCCACCGATCCTGCCCCGCCAGCTTCGCGAACGGCGGGCAAGGATATAGGCCCGCACCGGTGCTCGGGTGATCCAGGGGCTCGAAGAAGCCCCGGTCGCGCAGTTGGGGATTCTCGGTCACCAACGACGGCGACACCACCGGCGCGGCGGGAACGCCCGCCCCGGCCAGGCGCTCCACCGCCGACTCCAGCGCCTCGCCGGCGAACCATTCGGTCAGCCGGGCGTCGATGTCGTCGGCCCGTTCGCGCCGGCCGGCGACGGTGGCCAGGCTCTCGTCACACCAGGCGGGCCGGCCCAGCACGTCGACCAGCGCGCGCCACTGACCGTCGTCGCGGACGGCGACGGCGATCCAGTCGTCGTCGCCGGCACACCGGTAGATGTTCTGAATCGAGGCGCAGTGTCCGCGGTTGCCTCGCCGGCCCAGCGTCACCCCGAAGACCTCGGATTCGATCGCCTGGACCGCGGTGGCGTTGAGCACCGTCTCCAGCATCGGCAGCTCGACCTGCTGGCCGGACCCGGTGCGTTCGGCGAAACGCAGCGCGGCCAGCACCGCGAACGCGGCGTGCACGCCCGCCAGCGGGTCGCAGGCCCCGCGCGGGGTCACCGGCGGCGCCTCGGGCAGCCCGGTCACCCAGGCCAGGCCGGCGATCTGCTCCATGGTCGGGGCGAACCCGACCCGATCCCGCCACGGCCCGTCCAGCCCGAACGCCGGCATCCGGGCGACCACCAGCTTCGGGTTGACGTCCAGCAGCACATCGGCGGTGAGCCCGAAGTGGTCCATCACCCGGGGCGAGAAGTTCTCGATCACCACGTCGGCAGTCGCCACCAACTCCAAGAAGAACCCGCGTCCCTCCTCCGACCCCAAATCCAAAGTGACGGAACGCTTGTTGGTGTTCATCGCGTGGAACACCCAGCCGTACTCCCACCAGTCGTCGACGTCGGTGCGCATGCCGCCCGAGTAGCGAATGCCGTCGGGCCGCTGGATCGACTCCACCTTGACGACGTCGGCGCCGAACGCGGCCAGCAGGTGGGTGGCGGCGGGTCCGGCCCAGAACGCGGTCAGGTCGACGACGCGCACGCCCGCCAGCGGCGGCGCGGGCGTGGCCGGCTCCGGCGCGGATTCGTTTGTGGGCCAAGGCGGTTCGTCGTTGGCCTCGCCGAGGGCGGGGGTCGCACCCGGCGGCGCGGGCTCGCACGCCGACATGAGCCACGGCGGGCGCGGCTGATCAAATCCGGCGGGGTTGCGGACGAACACGTTTCGCTGCTTGACGTAGTCCAGGTCTCGTATCGTCGAGCCGTTGCCCAGCGCCGCGATCGGCAGCCGGAACAGTTGCGCGAGTTCGACGACCTCGGCCACGGTGCGTTCGGCCAGCCACGGGCCGATCTGCTCGCGGATCAGGTCGCGGTAGGCCCACCGGCCGATCTGGAAGCGCAGTTGCTCGATCTCCTCGAGCTGCGGGCACTCGACCATCGCGACGAAGTCCAGCCATTGCTGCCCGGTGACCATGGTGATCCCGACGTAGCCGTCCTTGGCCGGTTCGATGGACGGCACCTCCAGCGTGCGGCGAATCGGCGGGACACACAGCAGCTGCGAATGCAGCCACTCGCTGCTCTGCATCGCGGTCATCGCCTCGAGCATGGACAGGTCGAGATGCTCACCGGGCCCGCCGCGCTCGACGCGGCGCCGCACGGCCAGCGCGCCGAACGCCGCGTACACCCCGCCCATGTACTCCCCCAGGTCACCGCCGATCGCGATCGGCGGCCCGGCGGGATCCCCGCGAAAGCCCGGCGAGCCGGCCCACGCCTGCAACGTGAACTCGCTGGCGGCGCGGTCGGCGTGCGGTCCGCTCCACCCGAAGTCCGAGATCGTGACGATGATCGCCCGCGGGGACTCGGCCAGCAGCCGGCTCGGGTCGATGCCCAGCGCGGCGGCCTGTGCGCGGCCCGCGGTGACGACGACGACGTCGGCCCCGGCCAGTTCGGCGCGCAACCTGTCGGGGTCGGCGATGGCCAGGCTGCGCTTGCCGGCGTTGAGAAAGCTGAAGAACGGAGACGGGTGACCCTCGGGCACCGGCGAACAGGTGGCCGAGTAGCGCCGTAGCCAATCCCCTTGCGGGGGTTCAATTTTGCGGACCTGCGCCCCGGCATCGGCCAGCAGCTTCCCGCAGTAGCTGCCGGCGATCCGGTCGCTGATCTCGACGACACGCAACTCGTCGAGCGGTGTCGGCCGGCTGCCGGGCTCGCGCCTCACGCGGCTATTTATACCATTACTGCTAAGATAGCTAAGCCTATCGAACACGCGAGGATTGGATGACAGCCCTGGGAATTGGCCCCGGCGCCCGCCGCCGACTGTCGGCGCCGCGGATCGCCGAGATCGTAGCCGACGAATTGCGCCGTCAAATCATCGACGGCGAGCTCGCCGACGGCGATCTGCTGCCTCGCCAGGAGGTGCTCGTCGAGCAGTTCAACGTCAGCCTGGTCTCGCTGCGGGAGGCGCTGCGGATCCTGGAAACCGAGGGGCTGGTCTCGGTCCGGCGGGGCAACCGCGGCGGCGCCGTGGTGCACGCGCCGGCGAAGACGAGCGCGGCCTACATGCTCGGCCTGGTGCTGCAGAGCGAATCCGTTCAGGTCGCCGACCTCGGCATGGCGTTGCAGGAGCTCGAGCCCGCCTGCGCGGCGCTGGCCGCCCAGCGACCCGACCGGGCGGACACGTTGGTGCCGGAGCTCAAGCGGGTCAACGACGAGATGGCCGAGAACCTCGACGACGGACGGCTTTTCACCGAAATCGGCCGCGAATTCCACGATCTTGTGGTCCGCGGCTGCGGAAACCACACCATCATCGCGGTCGTCGGCAGCCTCGAGACGCTGTGGACCAGCCACGAGCAACAGTGGGCGGACGAGAGCTCGGCGCGGGGCACATACCCGTCGTTGGCGCAGCGCCGCGCGGTGCTCAGCACGCACACCAAGCTCGCCGAGACCATCGCCGAGGGCGACGTCGACCGGGCCCGGCGCATCGCGGGCCGCCACCTGGCCGACACCCAGACCTATGTGCTGTCGGGGCGTCCCGAGCAACGCATCTACGCGCTGTCGCCGCAGGCCCTGGCCCGCCCGCGGGATCTGCGGCGTCCCTGACACCCGATGCGCACGGCACTGGTCACCGGCGGCAGCGGCGGCATCGGAAAGGGATGCGGCGGCAAGCTGAGCGAGCTCGGCTACGACGTGGTGCTCGCTGCGCGCCGTGCGGCCCCGCTCCGCGCCGCCGCCGAGGAGATCGGCGCGCGCCACCTGGTCGCCGACGCGTCCGACCCGGACGGGTTCGCCGCTGCGATAAGCACTTTGGAGCGAATCGACCTCGTCGTGCACGCCGCCGGCACGCTGGGCGGGACCTACGCGCGCAAGCAAACGTTCGAGCAGTGGCGGACCATCATCTCGGCCAACCTGGACTCGTGCTTCGTGGTGACCGCGGCCGCCCTGCCCCGGATGCGCGCGGGCTCGCGGTTCGTGTTCGTCTCGTCGTCGGCCGCGCACGAGCCGATGATGGCCCGCACCGCCTACTCCGCGTCGAAGGCCGGGATGAACGCGTTCGCCCGTGCCCTGGCGCTCGAGGTCGACCGCGACGGCATCGCCGTGCACATCGTGACGCCCGGCCCGGTGGAAACCGAGATGCTGCAGGACGTTCCGTTCGAGATGTACGCGATCCAGGTATCCGACGTCGCGGCCGCGGTGGCGTGGCTGGACACCGTCGACCCGTCGGTCGACCTGCCCGAGATCCGGCTTTCCGCCGTGGAACGGGGGCCCTACGCCCGCCCGCCCGTGGTGCCTACCGAAGCGCGCCGTCGGCGCCAGCGAATGCCTTGATCACCGATTCGCCGAACTCGTTCAGGGAGTCGGGGGCGGCGAAGTCGGCGAACCACACATAGAACCGCTCGACCCCCTGGGCGGCCAGGCCGGAGAAGTGCCCGATCAACTCGTGCGCGTCGCCGCAGACCAGCCCCGACCCCAGGTTGCCGAATCGCCGGGCACTCACCTCGCGCACGGTGTCCGGATCGGCGCCGGCCCGCACGAAGCCCACCATCTGCTGGACCGACACCCGGGCCGCCCCCGCCGCGGGGGCCAGCTTGGGCAGCTTCTCGAGCTGGTTGGCGGGCACGTTCCACCAATCCGCGTATTTGCTAACAAGTTCCATCATCCTTGGCCCGGTCCCACCCAGGAGAAGCGGTATCGGGTGGGTCCTGCGCGGGGCCTGCGCGGCCTCCGGCGCCCCGTCGCCCCAGTACTGCCGGATCAGCTCGAGGTGGCGCCCGAGCTGGGCGACCCTCGCCTTCGGATCCTGCTGGCCCACATCGAATCTGGTGAATTCGGCCGGCCAGGAGCCCGCACCGAGTCCGAGATCGAACCGGCCGCCCGACGCGTCCGAGAGGGTGACGGCCTGCTTGGCCAGCACGGCGGGATGCCGGAAGGCGTCGCACAGGACCAGGTGGCCGATCCGCAGCCGCTCGGTCTTGGCGGCCACCCAGGTCGCGATACCCATTGCCTCCCAGATGTTTTCGTTGGGCAGCCCGGGAGCTTCGAGGTGATCGATGAATGCCATCCCGTCGAAGCCGCTGGCCTCGGCGTGGCGGGCCCGCTCCGCGATGTCGGCCGCCGACAACCGCAACTGCGGCAGGAACAGATACCACTCGACCATGCGTCCACCTATGCTCGTCCGATTGCGACAAGACCGCTAGTTTACTATCTTTATTATGTTAGGGGTCTTATGGATGTCGGACTGAGCGCGGAGCAGCTGTCGCTGCGCGACACCGTGCGCGGCATCCTGCGCACCGAGTCTCCCCCGGACGCCGCCCGCCAAGCGCTGACCGATCCCGAACGCTGGCGCGCGTTGTGGAAGACGGTAGTGGACCTGGGCTGGACGGAACTCGCCGCACCCGACACCGGTGACTACGGACCCGTCGAGCTGGCGGTGGTCCTGGAGGAATGCGGCGCGGCGATCGCCCCGATCCCGTTGCTCAGCAGCGTGGGGCTGGCCGCCGGTGCCCTGCGGGCCGCCGGGCTCCATTCGGTGCTCGCCGACATCGCCGGCGGCGCCGTCGCCACCCTGGCGGTGCACTCCAAAGGTTCCCGGCTGCCCGTCGCGCCGATGACGTTGCGCCACGGCCGCCTGCGCGGCCGGGCGGTCGCGGTCCCCGGCCTGACGCGCGCCGAGCTGATCGTCACGCTGGCGCGATCGGTCGACGGGGTCGTGCTGGCGGTCGCGCGCTGCGGTGACGGGGTGACCGCGGTGCCGCGCGAGTCCACCGACCCCGCGCAGCCGGTCGCCGACGTCGAGATCGACGCCGAGCCGCTCGCCACCGCGCCCGTCCAGCTCGAAGCGGCGCTGACGGCACCCCTGGTGGCCGTCGCGGCCGACCTGGTCGGGGTGGCGAGCGCGGCCCTGCGCCTCTCCGTCGAGCACGCGAAGGCACGCCGGCAGTTCGGCAGCCCGATCGGCGCCTTCCAGGGCATCAAACACGCGCTGGCCGACAACCACGTCGGCCTCGAACGGGCCCGCAGCCTCACCTACGCGGCGGCGGCCCGCCTAAGCCAGCCGAACGGCGCGGACGGGCGGGCCGCCTGGACCGCCGCGGCGATGGCAAAGGCAGCCGCCGGCGAGGCCGCGGCCAATTGCGCGCGCACCGCGGTGCAGGTGCACGGTGCCCTCGGGCAGACCTGGGAGCACGACGTGCACCTCTACGTCCGGCACGCCTGGCAGGGCGCGACGCTGCTGGGCGACAGCCGCGCGCTCTATCACGAGGTGGGCCGCCGATTCGCGGGAGGCGCGGGATGACGGCGTTAACCCAGGAGTATGGCGCCTGGTTGACCGAATTCCTGCCCAAGGACTACTACGCGAAATATCGCGAGTACCGCTGGGACCTGGCGCTGCGGCGGGACCACCAGCGGGCCGCCTTCGAGGCCGGCTGGCTCCAGCCGACCTGGCCCCGCGAGCACGGCGGCCGGTCACTGGGCCTGCGCGACGCGATGGAGGTGCGCCTCGAGGCGGCCCTGCGCTCGGCACCCAAGCTGCCCAACATCGCCGGCCCGAACGTCGCCGCGCCCGGCATCCGCCAGTTCGGCACGCCCGCCCAGATCGACCGCCTGCTGGTCCCCCTGCTGCGCGGCGACGAGTGGTGGGCGCTGGGCATGTCCGAGCCGGAGGCGGGATCCGACTTCGCCGGGCTGCGCACCCGCGCCGAAGCTGATGGCCCCGAAGGCGAAGTCTTCCGGGTCAACGGCCACAAGATCTGGACCACCCAGGCCCACGAGTCGCGCTGGTGCACCCTGTACGCGCGCACCGACCCCGAAGCGCCCAAGCATCGCGGCATCTCGTGTTTCATCCTCGACCTGCAGTCCCCCGGGGTCAGGGTCGAACCCGTTCGCATGGCGTCGATTTCCGACGAGACGTTCTGCGAGGTCTTCCTCGACGACGTCGAGGTGCCGGCGGAAAACCTGCTGGGGCCGCTCAACGGCGGTTGGAACGTGGCGCTGGCATCGCTGCAGCACGAACGCCAGATGATCTGGATCATGAACTGGGTCGAGATCAAGCGCGGGCTCGACGCCGTCCGCGAGGCGCGCCCGACCGACGACGTCTGCGCCGAGCTGGGCTCCCTGCTCGCCGACGCCGAGGCGCTACGCGCCACCGGTTACCGCGCGCTGGGCAACGAACTGGCCGGGCGGCCCAGCCCGGAGGCCGACACCCTCAAACTGCTGGGATCGGTGACGTTGCAACGGGTTTGGGAGCTCGCATCCGTCGCCCGGGGCCAGGACTGGGTCACCGACCCGGACCTGTTGTTCGAACGCCAGGACGCGCTGGCCGCGACCATCTACGGCGGGACGTCGGAAGTGCAGCGCAACATCGTCGCCGAGCGGCTGCTCGGGCTGCCGAAGGGATGACGAGCATGGATTACGACCTCGGCGACGATGCCGGCGAACTGCGAAAGCACCTGCGCGAGCTGGTTTCCCAGCACATTCCCCCCGACTTTCTAGGCGCCTGCACCGAAAGCCCGCGCGACCTCGCCACCACCGAGACGTTCTGCAAGCTGCTGGCCGCCGAGGGGCTGCTGGCGCTGGCGTGGCCGAAAGAGCATGGCGGCGGCGGCGGTTCGGTTTGGCAGCAGACGGTGCTGCGCGAGGAGATGTGGGCCCCGCACGAACCCCGCGGCCCGCAGTACATGGGGATCAACTGGGTCGGCCCGGCGCTCATGCGCTACGGCACCGACGAACAGAAGGCCAAGCATTTGTCGGCCATCGCGTCCGGCGACGTGATCTGGTGCCAGGGCTTTTCCGAGCCGGAGGCCGGCAGCGACCTCGCCTCGCTGCGCACCCGCGCGGTCCCCGACGGTGACGGCTGGCGCATCACCGGCCAGAAGGTGTGGACGTCCTACGCGCTGATGGCGTCCTGGTGCGTGCTGGCGGCATGCACCGACCCCGAGGCCCCAAAACCCCAGCGGCTCACGCTTTTCCTGATCCCGATGGACCGGCCCGGCTTCACCGTGCGGCCCATCCCGTCGATGCTGGGGCCGCACCACCTCAACGAGATGTTCCTCGACGACGTGCCGGCCTTCCCCGGCGACGTGCTCGGCGAGGTCGGCGACGGCTGGCGGGTGATGCGCGAGGCGCTGGCGTTCGAGCGGGTCGGCATCGCCCGCTATGCGCGGTGCGAGTCGTTGCTGGAGCGGCTGCGCACCCAGCTCGGCGACGACTGGGATCAGCTCCCCGAGTCGCTACGGTCCCGCTGGGCCAAGGCGCTGGTGGACCTGCGGGTGGCCCGGCTGCTGGCCTACCGCGCGGTGTCGCTGCAGGACGATCCGTCGGCCGGGGCGGCCGCCAGCGCGGCGCGGATCGTCACGACGACCCTGGATCAGCAGGTCGCCGAGCTGCTGTTCGACGTGCTGGGCCCCACTGCGCTGGACAGCGGCGCGTCGGCGCCCCTGCACGGGGCGATCGAAGACCATTGGCGCTACGCGCAGGCGGCCACCGTGGCGTCGGGCACCATCGAGGTGCAGAAGATGCTGGTGGCACGCGACGTTCTGGGAGGAAGCCGGTGAAAACCGATCTGCCGCAAGACATCAGCGATTTCGCCGCCGTGGTCGCCAAGCGGCTCGCCCGGCTGGGCGGGCCGTCGGCGGCGCTGCGCGCCGAGGCCGACGACGGCGTCCGGGACGCGGCACGCGCGGCCCTGACCGAGGTCGGGGCGTTCGAGCTCGACGTCCGGTCGTCGTCAGACGATCTGCTGGCCGCCGCGGTGCTCTGCCAGGCCGCCGGCGCCGCCGCGCTGCCCTATCCCGTCGTCGAGGAACTGCTGGCGATCGACGGCGCCCGGCTGGCTTTGGTCAACCCGGAGGCCCCCCGCATCGACCACGGCGACCTGCCCGGGGACTGGCTCGCCGCCGACTTGGACGGGTCCCGGTACCGCCCGCGGCCGGCGCAGCGAACCACCGCCAAACTGGGGCCGTTTCTGGTGCCCGCCACGCTGAGCGCGCCCGACGGAACCGTCCCGGCCCGCGACGTTAGCCTTCACCTCGTGCTGGGATCATGGCGGATTCTGGGAGCCCTGCAGCAGTCGCTGCACATCGTCACCGAACACGTGCGCGCCCGGATTCAATTCGGCAAGCCGCTGGCCGACTTTCAGGCCGTCCGGTTCGCGGTCGCCGACGCCGCCGTGGCGGTGCGCGGCCTGCACGAACTCGCGAAGTACACCGTGTGCCGGCCGGAATCGCTTCCGGCGCAGGTGCATTCGGCCGACGCACTCGCCCTGCGGTACAAGGCCGCCGACACCGCGCGGCAGGTGCTGCGCACCTCCCACCAGCTGCTCGGCGCACTGGGCTTCTGCGACGAGTCCGACGTCAGCGTGCTCGACCGGCACACCCAGCCGCTGATCCGGTTGCCGCTGGGCGCCGACGCGCTCGCGCTGCGCCTGATTCCCGCCGTCCGCGACGGTCACCTCGAGACGCTGTTCAGCGCGCCGGTATCGGCATGAGCACCCAGCCCCTCGAATCGGGGACGGCCGATCCGCTCGCGGACGGGATTCCGTTCGGGATCAAACTCCAGCAGCTCGCCGAGCAGCGCGGCGCCGACACCGCCGTGACGAACGTCGCGCTCGACGGCAGCGCGCGCTCGCTGACCTTCGGTGAGCTCGACGCCCGCGCCAACCAGTGGGGGCGGGCGCTGGCGGCCGGTGGTGCCGAGGTGGGCTCCCTTGTCGCACTGGCGATCCCGAACTCGCAGCACCTGCTGCTTGCCGCGCTGGGGTGCTGGAAGATCGGCGCGGTTCCCGTCCCCATGCACTGGGACCTGCCCGAATGGGAGCGCGACCGGGTGCGCGAGGTGATCGACCCCGCCGTCGTCGTCGACGAACAAACCCGCTGGGTGCTGGAGGCGCGCGCGGCCGGTGAGCCCGAAAGCCCTTTGCCCGCAATCGTTTCCCCGCATTCGAACGGGATCTGCAGCAGCGGGTCGACCGGCGTGCCGAAGGTGATCCTCAGCCTGGCGCCGTCGCTGTGGACACCCCAGCATGGGGAGCCGTTCCTGTCCAACTGGACGCCGGTGGCCCAGCCGCAGACGATCATGGTCCCCGCGCCGATGTATCACACCAACGGTTTCGCCACCCTGCTCATGCTGCTGGCCGGTGACCACCTGGTGGTGCTCGAAAAGTTCGACGCGGCGCTGGTTTTGGATGTGATCGAACGCTTCCGGATCACCAACTTCACGGCTACACCCACGATGCTGGCGCGGATCGCGGCGCGGCCCGACGCCCGCCGGCGCGACCTGTCCAGCGTCGTGTTCATCCTGCAGGGCGCCGCCGTCATGCCCCCGTCGCTGATGCACACGTGGTTCGAGCTGCTGAGCCCCGAGCGGATCGTCACGGCCTACGGCATGACCGAGAACCTGGGACTTACCGCGTTGCGCGGCGACGAATGGCTCGCCCACCCCGGCAGCGTCGGCCGCGGCTTCCGCGAGACCGAGATCCGGATCCTGGACGCCGACAAGCGGGTGCTGGGCCCCGGCGAACACGGCGACATCTACCTGCGCTCGCCGATGAGCGCCGGATCCCGCTATGTCGGCGGCGCGGCGCCCCTGCCGTCGACCGACGACGGCTTCCGCTGCGCCGGCGACATCGGGTACGTGGACGAGGACGGCTACCTCTACATCGTCGACCGCCGCGTCGACATGATTGTCAGCGGCGGCGCCAACGTCTTTCCCGCGGAGGTGGAGTCGGCGCTCGCCGGCCATCCCGGCATCGCCGACGTCGTGGTCATCGGGCTCGCCGACGCCCAGTGGGGCCGCCGGGTGCACGCCGTCGTGCAGGTCGCCGACGGCGCGGCCCTGTCCGAGGAGCAGGTGATCGAGTACGCCAAGGGGCGGCTCGCCCACTACAAGGCGCCCAAGACCGTCGAGTTCGTCGACGCGATCCCCCGCACCGCGGCCACCAAGGTCAACCGCTCGGCGATGATCGCGGCCCGCGGCGGCTAGCCGAGGCGCGTCCCGGCTCAAGCGATCGACAGCACGCCGGTTTTTGCGATCCAATCGTCGATGTGGCCCATGGCGACGGGTAGTGCCGCGCCCGAAAACACCATGTGATCGGAACCGGGGATCTCGATGTGGCTGCCGTGTCGATACCTGGCTGCGGTCCGGCGTATGACCCCGGGCGGCACTATGCGGTCGCACTCGGCGCCCATCACGAGCACGGGTGTGGTGACCGCGGCGAAATCGACGGCGGTGCCCTTCGAAAGCTTCAGCGATCCCAGGAGCATCTCCCAGTACCAGCGTCCGGATTCGCACACCAGCGCTGAGTGCACCTCGCGGGCAACCTCTTCGGTCTGGGTGTTGGCTACCCAGCGACGAAATCGCTCCAGCGTGAGGGGATACACCGGTTTGGCCCAGGGGCGCGGCCGTAGGAAGTGCGGAAGCGACATGCGCAGATTTGCCGGCGTCGTACCGAAGATGCCAGCCGCCGGCGCCGGGCACGCGGCCACTAAGCCGGCGTGGCGTGTGCGCGCGGCGACCAGCTGCGCCAGCAGCCCGCCCAGCGAGTGACCTATCACAAGTGGCGGTGAATCGAGCGAGTTCACCAGCCCAACGAGATCGTCGACATAGTCCTCGAGACGCAGGGCCGCGATTTTCGTCGCGCCCTCATGCAGTGGCAGCTCGTGGTATCGCAGCGTCGGAGTGTGGATGGTGTAGCCGCGCTCTTCAAAGGCGGCGCGCGCTGGGGCCCACTGGTCCCCGCGGCTCCACGCGCCATGAATCAGAACGACGTTCTTGCTGTCCGGCATAGCGGTTAGCGTGGCACCACGCGTGCCGGACCGTAGCAGTATCGCTACACGGACGCTCAACCACGGCGACGCGGTCGCTCCCCCTGAACGCGGGCATGCCGCTGACGGTCGCCCTTTGGGGCACGCAGAGCCCGCGCCGAGCGTGCAACTGTGGCGAGATTTCGGCCGATTTTTCCCGATTTTTCGCCACAGTTGCACGCTCGGCGATCTGACGGATGGCGGCAGCGGTGCGGTAACCTCGTTCTCAACGGTGATCCGTGCAGTAAAGGAGGCGGGATGCCCACGGCCGGTACGGACGAAGCCGAAGTGACCCGCGGTGACCGCTTCATCAAAACCGCGGTCGAGATACTGGGCGAAACAGGCCGCACCGACTTCACCGTCCAGGAAGTCGTGGCGCGCTCGAAGACCTCGCTGCGGGCCTTCTACCAGCACTTCGGCAGCAAGGACGAACTGCTGCTGGCGCTGTTCGAGCGGACCATCGCGCAGTCGGCGCAGGCGTGGCGCGCAGAGACCGCCGGCCTCGACAGCACCGCCGCCCTCAAGCTGGTGATCGACCGGGTCAGCCAACAACCGGAATCGAGCACCCAGGACAGCATCAACCGGGCGCTGAGCCTCTACAACCAGCACCTGGCCGAAACGCGGCCCCGCGAATACGCCCGCGTGCTGTCCCCGCTGCATCAACTGATTCGCGACATCGTCGGCCAAGGCATCACCGAGGGACTCTTCAGCCCGGGCCTGGACGTCGGGGCCGCGGCCGCCATCGTCATGCAGACGATGATGGGCGCGCAGCGATTGCACTGGCTGGGCACCGAGTTGATCGGCACGCCGATCGACGCCGGCCAGGTGTATGACTTCTGCAGCCGGGCGCTGGGCATCCGCGACACCGACGACGCGCCGGGCCCGCCCTCGCTGGGCGAGCTTTTCGCCCAGATCGGCATGCGCCCGGGCACCCACAACGGCGAGTTCGCGATGACGATGCCGGTCAGCCCGCAGGTGGTCAACACCTCCGGTGCGCTGCAGGGCGGCCTGATCGCCACGCTGGTGGACGTCGCGGGCGGGCAGTTCGGCCTCGATTACCTGCAGCCGGGGACCACGATGACCACCGCCGACCTGTTCATCCGGTACCTGCGGCCGATCCGGCAGGGCTCGGCCTTCGCGGTGCCGCGGATGCTGCGGTCCGGGCGCCGGGCGATGGTCATGCAGATCGACATCTACGGCGACGGCGAGGGCGGCGAGGAGCTGCTGGCGACGGCGACGGTCAACTTCGCCGTGATCGACGGGGCGACGCCGCAGCTGCCCAGCTGGCCGGGGGCCTGAGGCGCCCTACACCTCGTGGCGCGGGAGTGGTAACGTCATTACCACATATCGAGAATCCAAGGCTTTCACAAGGAGATCGCCATGCCGTCCCGCGAACTTTCCTTTCCCGTGTTCGACGCCGACAACCACATGTACGAGCCGCAGGAGGCGCTGACGAAGTTCCTGCCGGACCACCGCAAGCGCGTCATCGACTACGTGCAGGTCCGCGGGCGGACCAAGATCGTGGTGCGCGGCCACATCAGCGAGTACATCCCGAACCCGACGTTCGAGGTGGTGGCCCGCCCGGGCGCCCAGGAGGACTATTTCCGCCACGGCGCGCAGGGCAAGAGCTACCGCGAAATCCTGGGCGAGCCGATGAAGGCCATCCCCGCGTTTCGCGAGCCGGGCGCGCGACTCGAGGTCATGGACGAGCTCGGCATCGACTACGCCCTGATGTTCCCGACGCTGGCCAGCCTGGTCGAGGAGCGCATGAAGGACGACCCGGAGATGACCCACGATGTCATCCACGCGCTCAACGAGTGGATGTACGAGCAGTGGTCGTTCAACTACCAGGACCGCATCTTCGCCACCCCGGTGATCACGTTGCCCATCGTCGAGCGTGCGCTCGAGGAACTGCAGTGGTGCCTGGATCGCGGCGCGCGCACCGTGCTGGTCCGCCCCGCTCCGGTGCCCGGCTACAAGGGCAGCCGGTCGTTCGGCCTCGAGGAATTCGACCCGTTCTGGCAGGCCTGCATCAAGGCCGAGCTCCCGGTCTCGATGCACGCCTCGGACAGCGGCTACTCCGAGTTCGCCAACGTGTGGGAGCCCGGCGACGAGTTCCTGCCGTTCAAACCCACCGCCTTCCGCAGCTTCGCGATGGGTCACCGGCCGATCCTGGACGCCATGGGCGCGCTGGTGTGCCACGGCGCGCTGTCGCGCAACCCCGAACTGCGGATCCTGTCCATCGAAAACGGCGCCGACTGGGTGCCGGACCTGTTCAAGGGCCTCAAGGGCGTCTACAAGAAGATGCCGCAGGCGTTCAGCGAGGACCCGATCGAGGCGTTCAAGCGGTGTGTCTACATCACGCCCTTCTGGGAGGACCGGTTCAGCGAGATCGTCAATATGGTGGGCACCGACCGGGTGCTGTTCGGCTCCGACTGGCCGCATCCCGAGGGCCTGAAAGACCCCATCACCTTCGTCGACGAGCTCACCGACTTCGACGAGGCGGACGTCGCCAAGATCATGGGCGGCAACCTGATGAAGCTGATGAAGGTCGCCAAGCCGGTCAGCGCCTAGCCGCGGCGACCTGCGGGAGGCGCCCCGAACCCGCCACGCCGAACGATCGTTAACAAACCGATGCCCCTGGCACCGGGCGCCGGTTGTTAATCTGGTACGCAGCGTGTGCAATTGTCATGTATTCGACGTAGTTACATGACTTGGTAGAGGGGTCCCGCGGGAGGGACAGTCAGATGGTCGGCGAAAAGGACTGGGACAAAACCGTCGGTGCGGCCGACGAGGTTCGCCGCACTTTCGAAAACGTCCCGGCCATGCTGGTCGGCCTGAAGGGCCCCGAGCACCGATTCGTCGCCGTCAACGCCGCCTACCGCGCATTCAATCCGACGGGCAACCCGGTGGGCAAGCTCGCGGTCGAGGTCTTCCCCGAGCTGGAGAGCCAGCAAATCTTCCAAATGTTCGATCGGGTGTACGAGACCGGCGAACCGCAATCCGGGACGGAGTGGCGGCTGCAAGCCGACTACGACGGCTCGGGAATCCAGGAACGGTACTTCGACTTCGTCGTCACTCCGCGCCTCGGCGACGACGGATCGATCGAGGGTGTGCAGATCATCTTCGACGACGTCACCGTTCGCGTGCAGGCGCGGCTGGCCGCCGAGGAGCGCATCGAGGAGCTGTCCGAGCGCTACCGCAGCGTGCGCGATTCGGCCACCGTCATGCAGCAGGCGCTGCTGGCCCCGTCGGTCCCCGTCGTGCCGGGCGCCGACATCGCCGCCGAATACCTCGTCGCCGCCGAGGACACCGCCGCCGGCGGCGACTGGTTCGACGCGATCGCCCTCGGGGATCGGCTGGTTCTCGTCGTCGGCGACGTCGTCGGCCATGGCGTCGAAGCCGCGGCGGTGATGTCGCAATTGCGTACCGCGCTGCGGATGCAGATTTCGCTGGGCCACACCGTCGTCGCGGCGCTGCAGGCCGTCGACCGCTTCCACGAACAGGTCCCGGGGTCGACGTCGGCGACCCTGTGCGTCGGTTCGCTCGACTACGCGACCGGCGAATTCCAGTACTGCACAGCCGGACACCCGCCGCCGCTGCTGGTGAGCGCCGGCGCGCAGTCGCGCTACGCGGAACCGTCCGGTGCGGGGCCCCTCGGCAGCGGCACCGGGTTTCCGGTGCGCACCGAGACGCTCGAGGTGGGCGACTCGGTCCTGTTGTATTCCGACGGGCTGATCGAGCGTCCAGGCCGGCCGCTGGGCGCCAGCACCGCCGAATTCGCCGAGTTGGCCGCCCAGATCGTCGGCGGTAGCGGCGGCTTCGTCATCGATGCGGCGGGACGGCCGATCGACCGGATCTGTTCGGAGACACTGGAATTGCTGCTCCGGTCGACGGGTTACAAGGACGACGTCACCCTGCTCGCCGTACAGCGGCGCACACCGCCGGCACCGCTGCACATCACGGTGGACGCGACCCTCCACGCCGCCCGCGCGGTCCGCACCCGGCTTCGCGAATGGCTCTCGGAGGTCGGCGCCGACACCGACGACATCTGCGACGTGGTGCACGCCGTCTCGGAATTCGTCGAAAACGCCGTCGAGCACGGATATTCGACGGAGCCGGTAGCCGATGGGGTCGTCGTCGAGGCCGCGCTGGCCGGCGACGGCAACTTGCACGCCTCGGTGATCGACCGCGGGCGGTGGAAGGATCACCGCGAGGGTGAGGGCGGGCGCGGGCGCGGGCTGGCGATGGCCGAGGCCCTGGTATCCCGGGCGCAGATCACGCGCGGCCCCGGCGGGACGACCGCGAGCCTGACGCACCGCCTGTCGCGGCCGGCGAACTTCATCACCGACACGATCGTCAGTCGGTCCACCCAGCGACGCCCGGACAACGCCGAGTTCGTCTCCTTCGTCCGCTCCGACGAACTGGGCGGGCGCATCATCGTCAGCGGCGACGTGGACACCACCACCGCATCCACGCTGGACCGCCAGATCGCCGTCGAAAGCCGGTCCGGCATAGCATCTTTGACCATCGACCTCAGCGGCGTCACCCATCTGGGGTCGGCGGGCGTCAGCGCGCTGGCCGCGGCCCGCGACCGGGCACACACCCAGGGCGGCGCCTTCGTGCTGGTGGCCCCGCCCGGCAGCCCGGCGCATCACGTCTTGTCGCTGGTCCGGCTCCCCTTTGTGAGCACCGAGTCCAGCAGCGATCCGGCAGACATCTTCGCCGAAGACTAAAGGAGTGCGGTCAGCGGCTCTGGCCGTGGCGCACCTGATTGAACGGCACCCCGCGGTCGGCGGCGTATTCACGCGGGAAGCCCAGCACCCGCTCGCCGATGACATTGCGGGCCATCTCCGTGGTGCCGCCGCCGATGGCCACGTTCTGCCGGGACAGGTAGCGTAGCCCGGTCTCGAGACCCTGGCCCAATTCCCCTACGACACCGGCGCTTCCGGTGATCGCCAGCGCGGTGTCGACCTCCAGTGTCACGGTCTCGGAATGGAACAGCCGGATCAGGGTCCCCGCGGCGGCGGGCAATGCGCCATCGCGAACGTTGCGGTACACGTGATCGATCAGCTGCTCGGCCACCGCCCGGTGCACGAGCGCCCGGCCTGCCATCTCGTGGACGCGTTCGCTGTCCGCCTGGCCGGCCTTCGCGGCGAGGGCAACGTAGTCAACGGGATTCGTGCTGCCGCCCTCACTGCCGCTGCCGCTCGCGAATTCCGAACCCTGCCCGACGGCCCGGCGTTCGTGATACAGCTGGCGCGAGGCCACCGCCCAGCCGCCGTTGACCTCCCCGACGACGGCGTCGTCGCCGACGTCCACCCCGTCCAGGAACTCCTCGCAGAACTCGGTGGACCCGCTCAGCATCGTGATGCGCCGCAACGTGATTCCCGGGTGGGCGATGGGCACCAGGAACATGGTCAGGCCTTCGTGCTTGGGCACGTCCCAGTCGGTGCGGGCCAGGCACAATCCGTAGTCGGCGGCGAAAGCGCTCGTGCTCCACGTCTTGGCGCCATCGATCACCCAGCGGTCGCCGCGCCGTTCGGCGCGGGTGATGACGCCGGCCAGATCCGACCCGCCGCTGGGCTCGCTCAACAGCTGCACCAGCACCTCCTCGCCGCGCAGGGCGGCGGCGATGTGCTGCCTCTTCTGCTCCTCGGTGCCGGTGTCGAGCAACGTCGCACAGCAGATGGTGAATGTGGGCGTGTTGAGGATCAACGGCATTTCGTAGCAGAGGGATTCGGCGTCGAACGCCTTCTGGTACTCGTAGTCCAGGCCGAGGCCGCCGTAGTCGCGGGGGAAGCAGATGCCGGCGAACCCCCCGTCGTAGAGCCGCTTTTGCAGTTCGCGGGCCCTGTTCCACGATCGCTCGTCGTCGCGGGGTGCGGCGGGCGGCGACGTGGGATCGATGGCAGTCATGTTGTCCGCCAGCCACGCTCGCGCCCGGGCCGCGAATTCGGCTACCGATTCGGTGGATTCGGTGGATTCGGTTGACGTCATCGGGAGTTCGTCATCGATCGCGCCGCCTTCTCCGCCTCGTACACCCGCAGGTTGTGCTCCTCGGGGGTGCCGAACATGGAACGGTACAACGTGACCCGCCTCAGGTACAGGTGCAAATCGTGTTCCCAGGTGACGCCGATGCCGCCGTGCATCTGCACGCAGGCCTGGACGACCCGGCCGGCGATCTCACCGACGTAGGACTTGGCGATGCTCGCCGACAGGCCGGCCTCGGGCGAGCGGGCGGCGACGTCGGCGACCGCCGCCGAGGTGGTGGCGCGGCACGCTTCCAGCCACAGTTTCATGTCGGCGAACCCGTGTTTGAGAACTTGGTAGGACGCCAGCGGGCGGCCGAAGGTGTGGCGGTCCAGCGCCCATTGGACGGTGAAGTCGAACACCGTTTGCACAATGCCGACCACCTCGGCGCATTGCAGCACCTGGGCGAGCTGGCTCTGCCGTTCGATCAGCGCGGCGGTCTCGGTGGCGCTGCCGATGAGCGCCGAGCGCGGCACGACCACGCCGTCGAAATCCACCCGCGCGTATTGCTTGACCAGGTCCACCGACTGCTGCGGCGTGATCTTTACGCCCGGCGCGTCCGTCGGGACCAGGAACTGACGAACCTCGGAGCCGCATACCGCCACCACCAGCAGCACGCCACTTTGGGCGCCGGCCTCGACGCGGTCCTTCGCGCCGTCAATGCGGAAGCCGGCGTCAGTTTCGGTGGCCGTCGCCGACGGATCCAGGGGCGCCCAGCCGCGCCCGGGTTCGCACACCGCCCACGATGCCACCGTCTCGCCGGAGATCAGCGACTCGATGGTGTCGGCGTGCGATTGGGCGTCCGCGCATTCGGCGAGCGCGGCCAGCACGACGCTGACCGGATACAGCGGTCCGGGCGCCACCGTCGTGCCGAGTTGTTCGGCGACCATGGCCAGGTCTTCGACGCCGCTGCCGGAGACGCTGCCGCCGCCCAATTCCTCGGGCACCAGCAGGGCCGTCCACCCCAGTTCGGCCGCGCGTCGCCACCAGTCCGGGTCGAACGACTGTGCGGCGGCATGCAGTTCCCGGACACGACGCAGCGGCGCTTCTTTGTGCAGAAAGGCTTCGGTCGTGGACGCGAAGAGTATCTTTTCGGGAGAGTCGACAGCGGTCATGGCACCGAAAGGAAAAAGGGTTGGTTGATCATCCGCCTGGTCGGTTCTCGTCGGGGTTCACTGGGATTTCGATGTTAGCAATGAGCAATACGGTAAGAGATACCGGAGTGCGGTCGATAATGATTGTGACGTGCGGTAACCGCGATGGCTGAGGCGAACGAGCCGCTCGAGGCGCGCGCGTTGCTCGACGAGGTCGAGGCCGAAGCCGCCGCGGCCGAAGCGGTGGCCGCCGCGGCCAAGGCGCGCGCCCGCGCCGCCCGGGCGCGCCGTGAAGCGCTCGGCCTGCCCGACCCGGCCGTGATCTACGACGAAGACGCCGAATACGACGAGGCGGCATACGACCAGGCGTACGACGAGACGGCCGCTTCCGACGACGAGTACGACCAGGACTACTACGAAGCGGTCGACGATTACGACGAGACCCTGGCGGAGCAAGCCGGGTGGCGACGGTGGGTACCGGCCGTCGCCGCGGTGGCGGCCGTCATCGGCGTCTGCATTTTCGTCGGGCTCAGCGCCTACATGGTGGTTCAGCACCGCGACGCCACCAGGCAACACCAGCGGGAGGCGGAGTTCGTCGCCGGCGCCAAGCGGGGTGTGCTCAACATGATCTCGCTGGATTTCAACAAAGCCAAAGACGACGTCCAGCGCGTGATCGACGGCTCCACCGGCCAATTCAAGGACGACTTCCTGCACCGGGCCAACGACTTCATCTCGGTGGTGACCCAGTCGAAAGCGGTCACCGAGGGAACGGTCAACGCCGCCGCGCTCGAGTCCGTCAACGGGAACTCGGCGGTGGTGCTGGTCTTGGCGACGTCGCAGGTCACCAACTCCCCGCCGGGCAAGGACGTGCCACCGCTGGTGTGGCGGCTGAAAGTGACGGTCTCCGAGATCGGCGGGCAATACAAGATGTCGAAAGTTGAGTACGTGCCGTGACCGACGACGTGCGCGACATGGACTCGGCCACACCGGAATTCGAGCCCGACGAATCCCTGGGCGAGCCCGACGAATCCGTTGCCGAACCCGAGCCCGACGAGGCCGACGAGACCGCCGAAGCCGACGAGACCGACGCGACAGACGATGCCGTCGAGGCCGCTGAGGCCGACGAGGCCGCCCCCGCCGAGCGCGCGCGCCGCGGCATCCCGCCCAGGGCGCGAAAGATCGGCGCGGTGGTGCTGGCCGCGCTGCTGCTGGTCTCCTGCGGCGTGGCGACCTGGCTCTACTTCAAGCAGTACCGGCCCGATCAACAGACCGACACCGATGTCGTCCGCATGGTGACCAGGGCCGCTTCGGACGGCGCGACGGCGGTGCTGTCCTACTCGGCCGACTCGCTCGACCAGGACTTCGCCGCCGCCAAGTCACACCTGGCCGGGGATTTCCTCTCGTACTACGACCAATTCAGCCGGCAGACGGTGGCGCCCATAGCCAAGCAGAAGTCGATGAAGAGCACGGCCAAGGTGACCGGCGCGGCCGTGTCGGAGCTGCATCCGGATTCGGCCGTCGTCCTGGTTTTCGTGGATCGGGTTACCACCACCAAGGACAACCCCCAGCCGTCGGTGGCGGTCACCAACGTACTGGTGGGAATGAGCCGGATCAGTGGCAACTGGCTGATCACCAAGTTCAGCCCGATCTAGCCGGCCCAACCGCTACATCGCGAAAACGCGGCGAAGCGACTGCGCGTGCAGATCCCGGTTCTCTTGGGAGACAACCCAATCGGGAACCAGCGAATCGAAGCCGCTGAATGTGGCTGCGATGACGTGCAATTCGGTGTGCACATAGGCGTGCAGGAGCCGGTTGGCGTAGTCGATGGCCTCGTCGCGGCACGGGTCGATCTCGGAGCAGCTGACGAACGTGGGCGGCAGCCCCTCGAGGTTGGCCCGGTGCGCGGGGACGTGTTGACCACTGGCGGACGCATGGCCCAGGTAGTGGCCCCAGGCCCGGCTCACTGCGGGGCCGTTGAGCCCCGGCGTGCGCTGGAACTCGCGCCGCGACGGCGTGGCGTCGCAATCGAGCATCGGCTGGTGCAGGATCTGCACCAGGATCGCCGGGCCCTCCTGGTCGAACATCCGCTGCGTCAGGCCCGCGACCAGCGCCGCCCCCGCGTCGCGCCCCATCACCGCGATGCGCCCGGCGTCCGCGTCCAGGCCGGCGCCGTTGTCCGACGCGTAGCGAAGCGCCGCCTCCACGTCGTCCAGGGCGGCGGGACAGGGGTTTTCGGGCGCGAGCCGGTAGTCGACCGACACCAGTAGGCAGTCGGCCGCGCGCGCCAACTCCACGCACTGGGCGTGATCGGTGTCCAGGTTCCCGGTCACGAAGCCGCCGCCGTGGGCGTACACGACCAGCGGCGCCGGGGATCCCGTGTGGCCGCGATACAGGCGAAGGCCGAGCTGTCCGCCGTCCGGCCCGGGGATGGACAGCGATTCCACGGTGACGCCGTCGGTGTCCACCGCCGCGGCCCGCTCGGCGGCCCGCAGGTCGGCCTGCTGCCGCTCGGCGGGCAGCGTCTCGGTGCGGAATTCCACGACGCCCAGCTTGGCCGCCGCCTCGCGCAGCACCGGGTCGATGCGGGTAAGGCCTTGTGGCCGGAGGTTGGTTTGCGTCATGGCCTCTCATCTTCCGTGCGGGAAAGCCCTCTTCACGGTAGACCGGACCGTGGCGTCACCGCTCGCCGGGAAGCGCCTTGACCGTCGCAGGCAGGCCGTACAGGGCGGTCGCGTTGCCGCGCATGATGCGCTCGCGCTGGTCGGCGGGGAAGCGGTTGATCGCGTACGTCGGCGAGTCGTAGCTCCAGTGCGGGTAGTCCGTCGAGAACATGAGGTTGTCGCCGAGGTCCATCATCTCCAGGTACTCGCGGAAGCCCACGGTGTCGGTGTCTTCCAGCGGCTGCGTGGTGAACCGGACGTGTTCGCGCACATAGTCCGAGGGGCGCCGACGCACGTGCGGCAGGTCACCGCGGCGGGCCTCCCAGATCCGGTCCATCCGCGACATCACCGGCATCGCCCAGGTAAAGCCGCCCTCGACGAAGACCACCCGCAGGTCGGGGTGGCGATCGAACGCCCCGTCGAACACCAGGCTCATCAGGTGCGAGACGTACAGCAGCGGCCAGGACGCGAAGAAGTCGTGCCAGTGCGCGGGGTTGCCGACCGGGTAAATCGGTATCAATTCGAACGGCGTCTGTCCCATCAGGTGGGTGGCCACCGGGAATCCGTTGCGCGCCGCCGCCTCGTACAGCGGGTCGAAATGCGGGTTGCCGAAAGGGATTCCGCGCGTCTGCGGGGTCATCAGCACCTGGGCCATGTACGGATGCCCCGCCCACCGCTCCACCTCACGGGCGGCCTGTTGCGGGGTCTGGGCGCTGACGCTGATCGATCCGCGCCACCGGCCGTGCGCGTTGTTGGTGTCCAGCCAGACGTCGGCGAGCCAGTCGTTGTAGGTCGACTTCAGCACGTGCTCGGCCTGCGGCAGCTGCGCGTCGCACATCGGCTCCAGCGTCGCGATGCTGACGCCGGCGTCGAGAAGCAGTTGCTTGGCGGCGAAATCCGGGTCGCTGCCGGCGACTCCGCCACCCGGCGGCGCGGCGTCCAGCCGCAGCGACATCGTCTTGTACGAGTCCGGGGTGTCATAGAAGTGCGGCACCGGGGCGACCGCGTTTCCCGCCGGCCAGATCTTGTCCACCCATTCGGCCGGCGCGTAGGACTTCAGCACGTCGACCGAGACCGGCAGCGGGTGCACGTCGGTGTCGACGATGCTGACCGCGATCTCGTCCTCCTGACCGGTCGGCGAGCCGAGCCGCTCGATCGTCGTCATCGCACCCTCTCCTTCAGCCCGTAAAGCTCACTGGCGTTGGCCCACAACACCTTGTCGCGTTGCGCGCCGCCAAGACCCGCAACGATTTCCCCGGGCGGTGTCGTCGACCAATGCGGGTAGCCCGATCCGTACATCAGCAGGTCGGACCTCCCGGTGAAGTCCATCCAGCGCGCCGTCTGGGCTGTCTCGGTCGGTCCGTCGAACGCCGACGAGCAAAACCGGACATGGCCGGGCAGGTATTCGCTGGGGTAGCGGTCGACCCAGGGCGTCTGGTCGCGCATCGAGAGCCAGAAGGTGTCCAGCCGCCACATCAGCGGGGTGAGGATGTCGTAGCCGCCGTCGGCAAACACGAACTTGAGGTTCGGGTGCCGGCCGAACACGCCCTCGACGATGAGCGCGGCCAGGTGCACGAAGTAGTTCAGCGGCATGAACGCCGCGTAACCGGGGTAGGTGTGCGCGTGCCCGGCGAAGGTGGGCGGGTAGTCGACGCCGTTGCCGCCGTTGATGTGCACCGCTACCGGCAGTCCGTGGGCGACGGCCGCCTCCCAGATGGGCTCGAACATCGGCTTGCCGTACGGCTCGCGCGACTGCAGCGGAACGCCGACCTGCACCAGCTTCGCGTGGCCGGCGAGGCGCTCGATCTCGGCGACGGCGCCCCGGGGGTCCTCGGGGTTGACGCGGATCGTGCCCCGGAATCGGTCGGTGGTGTCGGGCTCGAGCCAGCGGTCGAGCAACCAGTCGTTGACCGCGGCGCAGATCCTGCTGTTGAGCAGGTAGTCGGCGATGTTGCCGCGGGTCAACGGGTTCAGGATGGCGTAATCGACGCCCACGTCGTCGAACAGGTGGCGGCTGACGGTCTCGGGATCCGACCCCGGGTAGTGCTCGCCGTAGAGGTCGTCCCGATAATCGCCGCCGGGCGCCTGGTACCACTGCTGCTCGACGTCGGGGATCGAGCGCAGCTGGTGGGCCGGCGGCAGGTAGCGCCGTATCTCGGCGTTGTACCGGAAGTGCGGTTGCACGTTGGCATCGATGATCACGCGGTTAAATACACCTCCCCGTCGGTGACGTCGACCGGATAGGTGCGCACGCGGCGGCGCGGGTCGGCCAGGTTTTGACCCGTGGTGATGTCGAATTCCCAGTTGTGCCAAGGGCATCGGACGATCTGCCCGTCGCGGACCCGGCGCACGCCACCGGGCTCGCCGGGGGCCGGTTCGTTGGTGCCGCCGACCAGGCCCAAACACAGCGGGGCGCCCTCGTGCGAGCAGTAGTTCACGATCGCGTACAGCTCGCCGCGCACGTTGTAGACGCCCACGCCGAACTTCCCGACGTCGACCAGTTTCATTCCGCCGGGCGGCAGCTCGTCGAGGGAGCAGACGAATCGCCGGTTGGGCATCTGAGTATCACCACCTGCTTGGGGCTTCGTTGCTATTTATACTATGATAGCCATATTCCCCGGCACCCAACATCCCCGCCTTGGCGGTTGCTCAGGAGGAGCGCGGATGACGCTCAGCACCGATCCGGACGGCCAGCCCGTCACCCTCGACACCACCGGTGAAACCAGCCCATACCCTTTCTTCGAATACATGCGGCGCACCGACCCGGTCTTCCATGGCTCCTTCATGGATCCGGAGCAGATGCCCGAGGAGCTAAAGCCCAGCGACGAGTGGATCCTGTTCGGCTATGACGCGGTGTCCCAGGGCTTCCGCGACGACCGCATCTTCACCTCGGCCGCGTATGACAAGACGATCGGGTTGGTGATGGGCCACACCATCCTGGCGATGGGCGGCAAGGAGCACCACGACCACCGCAGCCTGGTGGCCAAGGCCTTCCGGGCCACGGCACTGGAACGCTGGGAACCGTCGGTCATCGGACCGGTCTGCGATCAGCTGATCGACGAGATCAAGAACGACGGCCATGCCGACCTGGTACAAGCCCTGACGTTCGAGTTCCCGACCCGGATCATCTCCGAGCTGCTCGGGCTGCCCCGCGAGGATCTGGACATGTTCCGCCGGCTGTCGCTTGACCTCATCTCGATTCCCACCGACATCATGGCTGGACTGAACGCGGCCGCGGAGTTGCACGGATACTTCCTCGAGCAGGTCGAGCAGCGGCGCCGCAAGCTCACCGACGACATCATCGGCGACCTGGTCGCCGCCGAGATCGACGGCGAGAAGCTCACCGACGAGGCCATCATCGCGTTCCTGCGGCTGCTGCTGCCCGCCGGCCTGGAGACCACCTATCGCTCGTCGGGCAACCTGCTGTATCTGCTGCTGACCCATCCCGAGCAGCTGGCCCTGGTCTACAACGACCGCTCGCTCATCCCGGCGGCGATCGAGGAGGCGTTGCGCTTCGAAACGCCGCTGACCATGGTCATGCGCACCACGACCGAGGAAATCGAAATCGGCGGCAAGACAATCCCGGCCGACGCACAGGTCGACATGTGTATGGGCTCGGCCAACCGCGACGAGACCCGCTGGACCGACCCCAACACCTTCGACATTCGCCGGCCCCGACAGGCCCACATCGCGTTCGCCGGCGGCATCCACATGTGCCTCGGCATGCACCTGGCGCGGCTGGAAACGCGGGTCATGCTGAACAGCCTGTTCGACCGCGTCAAGGATCTGGCATTCGTACCCGACGACGGAACCGGCACGGAGTCCAAGATCGTCGGCCTCACCTTCCGGTCCCCCAACAAGCTGCCCGTCAAGTTCTCGCCGGCCACATGAAAAGCCGGGCGGCAATCCTGCACGACGTCGGCGGACCCTGGTCGGTCGAGGAATTCGAACTCGACGCGCCCCGCGCCGGCGAGGTCCTGGTCCAGGTGGCCGCCGCCGGGCTGTGCCACTCCGACGACCACATCCTCAAGGGTGACATGGCGGCGCCCAACGAGGTGATGAAATCCCTGGGCTTGCCGACCATGTTCCCGACGATCGGCGGCCACGAAGGCTCGGGCATCGTGCGCGAAGTCGGCGAGGGCGTCACCGATTTCGCGCCCGGCGACCACGTGGTGATGTCGTTCGTCGCGGTGTGCGGGCAGTGCCGATGGTGCGCAACGGGCATGGAGTACATCTGCGATGTCGGCATCGGCACCATGATTCCCGGGATGCCCACCGACGGCACCTTCCGCCACCACACCGCCGACGGCCGGGACCTCGGTCACATCGCCAAGGTCGGCACCTTCTCCGAACACACTGTGGTATCGACGAATTCCATCGTCAAGATCGAGCCGCACCTGCCGCTGGCGCCGAGCGCGCTGCTGTCGTGCGCCATCCCGACCGGGTACGGTTCCGTCGCGAACCGCTCCAACATGCGCGGCGGCGACACCGTCGTGGTGATCGGGGTGGGCGGAATCGGCACGGGCGCGATCCAGGGCGCGCGGATCAACGGCGCCGCGCAGATCGTCGCCGTCGATCCCGTTGAGTTCAAACAGAAGTCGGCGCTGCGGTTCGGCGCGACCCACACCGCCGCCACCGCCGACGAGGCGCTCGATCTGGTGCGGGGCCTGACGTACGGGGTGATGGCCGACGCCGTCGTCGTCTCACCGTCCCTGATCACACCCGACGACGTCCGCGATGCGGTGAAGCTCACCCGCAAGGGCGGCACCTGCGTGCTCACCGGGATGACCTCGCAGCTGACCCGGTCGGTCAACATCGACCTGCAGGACTTCATCCTGACCAACAAGACCCTGGCGGGCACCATCTTCGGCTCGTGCAACCCGAAGGCGGACATCACCCGGCTGGCGCGGCTCTATGAGACCGGGCAGTTGCAGCTCGACGAGATGATCACCCGGCGCTACCGCCTCGACGACGTCAACGACGCCTACGCCGACCTGCTCAACGGCAAAATCGTCCGGGGCATCATCGATTTCGGGATCACCTGAGCCAGCGCATAATCGAGGACTGGCTTGGGCCTGGTTAGGCCTCCCGGATCTTGGCCAGCGTGCGATCCCACAGCTCGGCCGCAAGGCGCGGATCGTAGGCCGCGCGGTTGGCTTTGGCGATCCTGCCCTTCGAGTAGTACTCGCCGGGCGCCCAATCGACGCCGGGCGTGCTCGACGCCAGCCAGACCAGCTGGTCGGCTCCCTCGTCCGACGTCGCGGTGAACAGCTTTGTCGGCGTGTACTTCTTGCTGAACGCGAGGAGCCGCGACCCCGAGGCGTCGCCGAAGTTCGAAGCGACATAGCCCGGGTGAAACGTCGCGGCCGACACCCCGGTGGGGTGGTAGCGCCGATGCAATTCTTTGGTGAACAAGACGATTGCGAGTTTGGTGAGGGCGTAGGCGGAGCTGGGCCGGTGTTTCGCGGTGTTCTCCAGGCCGTCGATCGTGACCCGGGGAATGAGCCGCTGCGAGGAACTGGTGGTGTTGACGATCGTGGCGCGCGACTCGACCAGCACCTCCATCAGCTGCGAGGTCAGCAGGAACGGCGCCAGGTAGTTGACCTGAAAAGTCCGCTCGTGACCGTCGACGGTCTGCTGGATCTTGGTGAACATCCCGCCGGCGTTGTTGGCCAACACGTCGATGCGCGGGTACTGGGCGCGAATCTTGTCGGCCAGAGCGCGCACCTGGGCAAGGTCGGCGAAGTCGGCCACGAAATAGTCCGCGTCCAACTCGGCGGCCACCGCGGTGGTCTTCGCTTCCGAGCGCCCGACGACGACGACGTCGCCGCCGCCGCGGCGCAGCCGGCGGGCCGCCGCGGCGCCGATGCCGTCGCTGGCGCCGGTGATGACAATCGTCCTGGCCGTCATTGCCGTTACTTTACGGGCCGGGGGCTAGACCAGCGAGTAGCGCACCGGCAGGTGTTTGAGGCCGCCGACGAAGGTGGTGGCGGTGAGTTCCGGGTCGCCGGTCAGCTCAATGGATTTGAGCCTCGGCAGCAGCTCGGAGAAGAAGCTGTTGACCTCCATGCGGGCCAGGGCCGCGCCCATGCAGAAGTGCACGCCATAGCCGAAGGCCAGGTGCTTGTTGGGGTCTCGGCCGACGTCGAAGCGGAAGGGGTCGTCGAAGACCTCCTCGTCGCGGTTGGCCGACACATAGGACAGCAACACGGATTCGCCTGCGCCGATGGGTATCCCGCGCACGGTCGTGTCCTCGGCCGCGGTGCGCATGAACTCCTTGACCGGGGTGACCCAGCGGATCATCTCGTCGGTGGCCAGCGGCATCAGGTCGGGGTTGTCGCGCAGGCGCTCCAGCTGGTCGGGGCTCTCGATGAGCGCCTGCAGGCCGCCGGAGATGGTCGCGCTGGTGGTGTCGTGACCCGCGGTGGCGACGATGAGGTAGTAGGACACGGTGTCGATGTCCGAGAGCGGTTCGCCGTCGACGCGCGCGTTGGCGATCGCCGACGCCAGGTCGTCGGTCGGGTGCTCGCGGCGCGCGGCGGTCACGCCGTTGAAGTACTGGAACATGTCCAGCAGCGCGGGCAGCTGATCCTCACTGCTGCTGCCCCGCTTGAATTCCGCGTCCTCGCTGCCGAACAGCTCCTGGGTGAGCTTGAGCATGCGCGGGAAGTCGGCCTCCGGGATCCCCAGCAGCGACATGATCACGTAGAGCGGGTAGTTGACGGCGACCTGCTGAACGAAATCGCATTCCGGGCCCACCGCGAGCATCTTGTCGACATACGTCTTGGCCAATTCGTCGACGCGAACCTTCAAGGCGCGCATCGCCTTCGGACGAAACCAGTCGGAGCCGATCGCGCGCACCACCCGGTGCTGCGGGTCGTCGAGGTGGATCAGCGTGCGCACGCCCACCGCGGCCTGCATCTCGTCGCCCTCTTTGGTCGCCAGCACCGGGCGGGGCCAGTTGGTGAAGAGCATGTTCTCGCGTTCGATGTCCATGATATCGGAGTGCTTGGTGATCGCCCAGAACGGTTGGTAGCCCGGCACGTCGACCCACGACACCGGCGCGCTGGCGCGCAAGTGGGTCAGCGCCGCGTGCAGCTTCCGCTCGTCGGTGTAGGCCAGCGGGTCCGCCAACAGCTTGGCGGCATCGTCCATCGTCGTCGTGCTCACTCGCGAAACTCCTTCAGTGCGGCGGAGATACAGGATTGCGAAGCGGTCGAAAAGATCGGCAGGACGCGGTTGACCGGTTCCGCGCAGCGGGCCTGGAGCGCGGCGGCGATGGTCTCCACGGGACCGGCGACGGCGAAGGCCGCCAGCATCTCGTCGTCGATGAGCGAGCCCATGGTGTCCCACTCGCCCGCCAGGGACAGGCGGTGCAGTTCGGTGTGCAGGTCGCCCCAGCCGTGCAGGTCCAGGACGGTGCGGTAGGCGGGCGTCGAGCCGTAGAAGGCGATCTGCTTGCGCACGGCGGCCGTGGCTTGCGCGACTTCGGCCTCGGTCTCGCCGGTGGCGACGAGCACCTCCGCCGACACCTCGAAGCCGCCGGCGTCTTCGAGGTGTAGGCCGCGGCGCTGCCTGCCGCGCCGCAATGCCGGGACCGTCACCTCGTCGAGGTAGCGCCTGGAGACCATCGGGTGGCCGAGGTGGCCGTCGGCGACCTCGCCGCACGTCTCGGTCAAAGCTTCGCCGACGGCGGCGAGAAAGATCTTCGGCGGCCCATACTCGTGCGGCTCGGGGGTGAACATGGGCGTCATGATCTTGTGGGTGTAGAAGTCGCCCTCGAAGCGCAGCCTGGTGCCGTCCGCCCACGCCGACCAGATCGCGTGCAGTGCCGAGACGAACTCGCGCATCCGGCGGGCGGGCTGACCCCACGGCATGCTGAACCGCTTCTCGATGTGCGGCCGGATCTGGGTGCCCAGGCCCAGGATGAAGCGCCCCTTCGCGTACGCCTGCAGGTCCCAGCCGGTGTTGGCGACGATCATCGGGTTGCGCGCGAACGCGACCGCGATGTTGGTGCCCAGTTCGAGTCGCGAGGTGTGCTCGGCGGCCAGCAGCAGCGGCAGAAACGGGTCGTGACTGGTCTCGGCGGTCCAGCCGCCGGCATACCCGTCGCGTTCCAGCGCACCGGCCGCGTCCGGCACCCGAGCGAGTTGATTGGGAATGCCCCCATCGATCTTGAGGCGGGGGCCGCGCGGCATGCGGGTAACTTTACAGTAAGCAATCCAGTATGTGACCCTGCAGACCGGGCGCGCGCCCCGAACCCGCACGAGGTAGGACAGAAGAATGACAAAGCCCCCTGATTGGGAGGAGACGCTCGAAGATCTCGGTCGTCGCCGTCGGCACGCGCTGGGGATGGGCGGGACGGAGCGGCTCGACAAGCACCGCGGCAAGGGCAAGCTCGACGCCCGCGCGCGCATCGAGCGGCTTCTGGACCCGGGCTCGTTTCGCGAACTCGGCACTCTGGTGGGCGGGGACGTCGCCGCCGATGCGATCGTCACCGGATCGGGTCTCGTCAACGGGGTTCCGGTGATGGTGGGCGCCGAGGACTTCACCACGCTGGCGGGCAGTATCGGGCCCGGCGGCAACTCCAAGCGCTACCGCATCGCCGAGCTGGCGGTGCGCGACAAGATCCCGTTGGTGATGCTGCTCGACGGCGCGGGCTTTCGGCCCACCGGTGGGCACTACGGGCGCTCCCCCACCGATCTGCTCGCGCAGACGCGGTGCTCGGGCCGGGTGCCGACGGTCGCGGCGGTGCTCGGGCCCTCGGCCGGACACGGCGCGCTCGTCGCCCCGGTGTGCGATTTCCGGATCATGAGCCGCCAGGGCGCGATCTTCACCGCGGGGCCGCCGGTCGTCAAAGAGTCGACGGGCGAAGACATTTCGAAGGAGGACCTGGGCGGCCCCGACGTCGCGCTGGCCAGCGGGGTGATCCACAACGTCGCCGAGGACGACGAAGCCGCGCTCGACGACGTTCGCCGCTACCTGTCGTATTTTCCGCCGAGCGCGTGGTCGTACCCGCCGGGCAGTGCGGGAGGGGCCACCGCCGCGCCGCGGCCGACGCCGGAGTTGCTCGACATCGTCTCCCGGGACAATCGCCGGATCTATGACATGCGCGCGGTGCTCGACGTGGTCTTCGACCGCCCGGACTGGTTCGAAGTGCAGCCACAGTACGGCAGGGCGGTCATCTGCGCGCTGGCGCATCTGGGCGGGCATCCCGTCGCGGTCGTCGCCAACCAGCCGCAGGTGCTCGCCGGGTCCATCGACGCCGCCGCCGCCGACAAGGCCGCGCACTTCATCATGGTGGCCGACTCGTTTCACCTGCCGATCGTCTTTTTGGCCGACAATCCCGGCATGCTGCCCGGCAGCCGCTCGGAACGCCAGGGCGTGCTGCGAGCCGGCGGCCGGATGTTCGCCGCCCAGACCGTGGCCACCACGATCAAGTTGCACGTCACGCTGCGCAAGGCGTACGGGTTTGGCTCCATGGTGATGTCGCTGCTCGGGTTCGACCACCAGGCCGCGACTTTCGCCTACCCGGGCGCGACGATGGGCGCGATGAGCGCGGCGGCGCTGAGCAAGGCATCGCATGCCGGCGAGGATCTTTCGGTCAAGCTGCGCAACGCCGAGCTGCAGGCGTCCTACCGGTCGGCCGAGCACATGGGGTTCGACGAGCTCATCGATCCGCGCGAGACGCGCGACGCCCTGCTCGCGTCGCTGCAACGCTCAATCGCCAGCCGGCAGGCCGCCGCCGAGCCGGTGCAGCGGACCGCGATCCTTCCCTGACTTCTGTGCCGCGAGAGTGCAACTACCGACGCCCCCTCTCGGGAAATACGTCGCCAGTTGCACTTTCGCGGTCAGGAACGATAGGCCGTGACGATCGGTTCGAGCTCGTCGGGCGTCGCACCGTGCATGATCACCGCGTCGGCGCCGTAGTCGAATTCCTTGCGGATGCGCTCCACGCACTGCCGGGCCGATCCGGTGGCCGAGGGTTCGAGCCATTCGCCGGGGATCAGCGTCGCGATGTGCTCGATCTGCTCGGGTGTGGCCTTGTGGTCGATCCCACCCGCGATCGACGTCACCACCGGGTCTTCCCGGAACCGTTGCAGCACTGCGGGATCCCAGTTGTTGGTCTGCACCATCAGGTCGCCATAGCCCTGCAGGTAGGTGGCCAGCCGCGCGACCGTCTTCTTCAGGCGCAGTTGCTCGGGAAGGTGGTCGCCGACGGTCGCGAAGCACGACCATACCCGCACGCTGTCCGGGTCGCGGCCGGCCTTCTCGGCGGCTGACTTCACCGTCTCCACGCAGCGCTGCAACGTTTCCGGGGTGAAGTAGGTGTGCAGGATGACGTCGTCGAACGCGCGGCCGCCGAGCTTTAGCGTGTTGGGGCCGAACGCCACCAGCGCCAGGCGGATGTCCTCGTTGAAGTCCGGGTCCAGAAACAGGATGGGGTAGCGGCCCATTGGGCCGTCGTGGTTGAAGATCACCTCCCCGCGCCACAGCCGGCGCATCACCTGCGCCCAGTCCTCCATCTGCGCTGTCGTCACCGCCGGGATGCCGAACGCCCCGTAGATCGCCGCGATGCCGCGGCCGATGCCCAGCGTGAACCGCCCGCCGGAAAGCCGGTGCATGGTGGTCGCCCACGACCCGGTGATCAACGGGTGACGGGTGTTGTGATTGGTTGCGGCCGTGGCGATCTGCATCCGGGTCGTCACCGCGCACGCGGCACCGACCAGGGACGACGCCTCCTTGACGTTCCAGCGCTCGGAGATGAACGCGGTCCCGAAGCCCAACTCCTCGCCGCGGCGGGCCTCGTCCATCAGCGTCGCCGGCCCCTCGCCGCCGGCGCCGGCCAGTAGGTAGTAGCCCAGCTCGTCAAGTGCGCGCGCGCTCAATTCCACACTCCTTGCTTGTAGCCGCAGTTCCAGACCTCGGTGATCCTGCCGGCGACGACGCGGAACACCTCGATGCTGGCGATCTTCGTCTCCGTACCGTCCTTGGCGGTGATCGTCGAGTCGTAGACGATCGCGACGTGTTCGCCGTCGTCGCCCGCGATGACGATATTCAGCTCGAAGCGCAGCCGGCCGAGCGCCGCCCACATGTCCCTGACCCGGTCGACCGCCTGCTCACGGGTCAGCGTGTGCGCCTCGCCCACCTCGTGCCGAATTACGGTGTCGGCGAACAACTCCTCGGCCAGCTCGAGGTCGGGCTCGTTCCAGACCACCAGATTGTACAGCTCGACCACCTCGCGGGCCGTGCGGCTAGCCGCCGTCACCCGGCGACCTCGCGCAGGAAGCGTTCGGTGACCGCCAGCACGCGCCGGGAGAAGATGTGGCCGACATGGCTGCCGTCGTACCAGTACAGCTCGCCGCCCCAGCGTTCCTGCAGGGCGAGCGCGGGCGCGCGCATCGCCATGCGGTCGTGCCACGCCCCGACGATGAGCCGCCGGCGCGGTGGCGGCGCGGGGTCGGCCCGCAGCGGGTCGATCACCGAGGTCAGCTTGGCGACCTCCGGCGACCCCAGCAGCTCGCGGAAGCCCGCCCGGGACTGCCCGAAGCGCGCCATGTGCTGCCCGATCATCGCGTTGAGCCCCAGGATCGGCGTGTACAGCGCCACCGCGTCGACCTGCCGCTCGAGGTGGGAGACCAGCGCGGCCACCGGGGTGCCCATCGAAATCCCCGCCAGCACAACGGCGGTGGCCTGCGGCTGCACCCAGCGCACCACGGCGCGGACCTCCGACACCGCGCGCATCATGCCCGCGACGTTGCCCAGCGGGTCGGTGTCCGGGTAGGCCGGCCATTCGCGGCGGCGGCAGCCGTGGCCGGGCTGCACCGGCATGGCGACGTTGAAGCCCAGCCCGTGATGGATCCGGCCGATCCGCGACAGCACCAGGTCCTCGATGCCGCCCTGGCCGGCCCCGTGGACCCACACCAGCCAGGGCCGCGGGCCGTCGGTGTGCCGGCACACGTGCACCACCGCCCGCGCCGGGCCCCCCAGGCCGTCGGCCTGAAGCGTCGCCGGCAGGCGCGGATCGTGCTCGAACTTCATTCGCTCGTAGGCCAGCCCGCCGATCCGTCGCCGCTGTGCCGAGGTCGCCCGCAACGGCTTCGGCGCGGCGTGCGCGCCGTCGATGCCCAGGGCCGCCAGTTCGTCGGCCGCCGCGGTGCAGGTGTCCAGCGGCCGCACCGCCGCGGGGCTGCCGTTCAGCAGCGAAAAGCCGGTCAGCACAAGCTCGTCCAGCATGACCTCACCGAACTGTCGCAGCCCGCGCGGGGACGCCGGGGCCCAGCCGGTGGACTCCCTGAGGCCCGCCACGGTGCGCGGCAGCAGCATGCCCAGTTCGCGGGTGATGTCCCGTGCGCGGTTCAGCATCTACGCCAACTTGAAGCCGGTGTATCCGCCGGCCGCGATCTCGTCGCAGCGGCGGCGGTATTCGGGGATTCCGCCGGTATAGCCCATGTACATCCGTTTCTTGCCGGGCACGTTGCCACCGTTGTACCAGGAATTGCACGACGGGTGCACCAGCACCGTCGGCGCGACGAGCGTCGTGGCGTGATCGATCCACTCCTGCTGCGCGGTTTCCAGCGCCTCGATCGTGCGAATCCCGGTCGCGCGCAGGTGCGCGATGCAGTCGCCGATCCACTCCACGTGCTGCTCCAGCGCGGCCACGAAGTTCGTTGCGGCACTGGGGCTGCCGGGACCTTGCACGGTGAACAGGTTGGGGAAGCCCGCCACCGCGAGTCCCAGATAGGACAGGGGACCCTGGTCGGCCCAGAATTCGCCGAGCGAGAGTCCGCCGCGCCCGCGGATGTCGATGCGGCTGAGCGCGCCGGTCATGGCATCGAACCCGGTGGCGTAGACGAGCACGTCGAGGTCGTAGGAAGCGTGCTCGGTGCTTATTCCGGTAGGGGTCACCTCGCGGATCGGCGCCTTGCGCAGGTCGACGAGCGTGACGTTGTCCCGGTTGAACGTCGCGTAGTAGCCCTGGTCGATGATCGGCCGCTTGCACGCGAACGGATGCTCGGGCACCAGGGCGGCCGCGGTCTCCGGGTCCTCGACGATGCGGGCCACCGCCTCCCCGTAGAGCTTGGCGGCCATCCGGTTGGCTTCGATGTCGAAGAAGATGTCGCCCCAGTTCAGCGCGCCCAGCACGCCGTGTTCCTCGATGGCGCGCAGTTGCTCGTCGCGCGTGGCCGACTTCAGCGGCGGCCGGGCCAGCATGTCGAGCAGCACCGAGAAGGCGCTCAGCCGCGCCGCGCCGACGGGGTGGGCGCGCTGTGCGGCCCGGATCTCGCCGTAGCGCGCCTTCATCTCGTCGAGCTCGCCGGGTTCGAACGGCCGCACCCGCCACGGCAGGGTGTAGGCCGGGGAACGCTGAAACACGTAGAGCTGCTTGGCTTCCCGGGCCACGACGGGGATGAGCTGAACGCCGGTCGAGCCGGTGCCGATGACCCCGACGCGCCTGCCGGCGAGGTCGACGTCGTCCTTGGGCCAGCGGCTGGTGAACAGCGACGTCCCGGTGAACGCGTCCATGCCGGGGATGTCTGGTTCCAGCGGGACCGACAGGATGCCGGAGGCGGCGACGACGAACGGGGCCGTGAAGGTCTGGCCGGCCTCAGTGCGCACCACCCAGGAGGCGGCTTCGTCGTCGAAGCTCATCGCGATCACCTTGGTGTGGAACGCGATGTCGCGGCGCAAATCGAGCCGGTCGGCGACGAAGTTCAGGTAGGCCTCGACCTCGGGCTGGGCCGGCATCGTCTCCGTCCATACCCATTCCCGCTGAATCTCCTCGGAGAAGCTGTAGGAGTACTCGATGCTCTCGATATCGCAGCGCGCGCCCGGGTACCGGTTGAAAAGCCAGGTGCCACCGACGTTTTCGGCCATCTCCAGCACGCGGGCCCGGATGCCGAGCTGCCGCAGCCGGTGCAGCATGTACAGCCCGGAAAACCCCGCGCCGATGACGATTGCGTCGAACTGATCTTCAGCCATCGCCGGTCAGCCTCAGCATGGTGCGGGTCAGGTGCAGGGTCTTGATGCGCCAGGCGCCGTCACGCTTTTCGTAGGTCTCGTGATAGTGGCCGGCGCCGTGCAGCTCGCGGCCGTCGGAGAAGACGAGCAGGTCTTCCATCGCCCAGATGCCGGTCGCGGTGGTGGCCGAGGTCAGCGTGAGCTCCGGCGTGTGGCAATGGTGCATGGTGGCCGCGTTCTCGAGGCTGCCGATCACCATCGGGGCAAAATTGTCGATGCCTATCAAGGGCGGGGCCGTCTGGGGATCGGCGCCCGCGGTGGACACCGCCATGTCCAGGGTGACCACCACGTCGGTGGTGAAGACGCCGCGCCACGCCTCGACGTCCTTGGTGTCCAGGAACCGGCAGTAGCGCGCCTTGAGCTGACGGATCGCTTCCAGCTCGTCAGCAGGTTGGGTCATTTGCGCTCCTTGCCGCCGGACTGCTGAAATCTATACTGTAACGGACTTAGTATCAACGATCGCGGGAGGCGCCGGCATGAAAGTGCCCTTCACCTGGAAGGTCACCGGCTGGTTCATGGTCGGCTGGTCACCCGAATTCCCCGTCGGCGAGGTGCGGCCGCTGCACTATTTCGGCGAGGACCTGGTCGCCTACCGCGACGAGTCCGGCGAGCTGCACGTGCTGGAGGCGCACTGCAAGCACCTCGGCGCGCACATCGGCCACGGCGGCAAGGTGGTCGGCGACTGCGTCGAGTGCCCGTTCCACGGGTGGCGGTGGGGCCCCGACGGCCGCAACAAGTACATCCCCTACCAGCCCGACCGGCCCAACCGTGCGCTGCGGTTGCGGGTGTACCCGGTCCGGGAGCAATACGACTGCGTGTTCATCTGGCATCAGCCCGACGGCAAGGAGCCGCAGTGGGAGATGCCCGACATCTTCGAGAAGTTTCCGCAATTCGAGACCGATCCGGCGGCCTACTACCGGGCGTACCCGGAGTTCTCCCGGCGGGCCGAACGCGAACCGGTGCATCCGCAGATCGTGGCCGAGAACGCCCCCGACAGCGCCCATTTCGAGTACGTGCATCACGCCACGGTGACGCCGCGGGTGCTGGACTGGAAGATCGTCGACCAGGAATGGCAGTTCATCGCCGGCTGGCCGGACGCGAACAGCGACGACCCGGACGACCTCGCGCTGCGCTTCCACAGCCACCTGTTCGGCCTGGGCGGGGCGATCAGTGTCTTCGAGGGCGCGCAGAACCATCGGCTGATCTTCACCTGCACGCCGGTCGACGACGAGTGCTCCGACCTCTTCTATTCGATCTGGTGGCCGCGCAACCCCGGCGACACCGCCGACGTGCCGTCGGGCAGGCTGCGCGAGGTCATCGAAAAGCAGTTCCTGTCCACCGTTTTCGACGACCTGCAGATCTGGCGCTACCAGAAGTACGTGGAGCGTCCGCCGCTGTCCAAGGTCGACGCGGAAGGCTATATGGCGCTGCGCAAGTGGGCCGCCCAGTTCTACGACGTGCCGGTATGACGGCCCTCGAAGACCTCGTGGCGCCCGAGCGCACCGCGATCGTCACCCAGGAGTGCCAGGGCGCGGTCGTCGGCCCGGACGCCGGGCTGGGCGTGCTGGCCGCCGAGGCGCGCCGCGTGGCCCTGCCGAACATCGTGCGACTGCTGCCCGCCGCGCGCGCCGCCGGGGTGCGCGTCGTGCACTGCCTGGTGCAGCGCCGCCCCGATGGGCTCGGCGCCAACCACAACGCGAGGATCTTCGGCGTCGGGCGGGGACAGGTGGACATCGCTCCCGGTAGCCCGGGGGCGGCCCTGCTGCCCGAATTGGGTCCGGAGCCAAGCGATTTGACGCTGCGTCGCTGGCACGGCGTCGGGCCGATGGGGGGCACCGACCTCGACGCGGTGCTGCGCAACCTCGAAGTCTCCACCATCGTCGTCGTCGGCGTCTCGCTGAACATCGCGATCCCCAACGTCGTCATGGACGCCGTCAACGCCGCCTACCACGTCGTCGTTCCCAAGGACGCCGTCGCCGGCGTGCCCGCCGAGTACGGAGAGGCCATGATCGCCAACACGCTGTCATTGCTGGCGACCATCACCACGACCGACGACCTGCTACGGGTATGGCGCGCGTGACCGAGACTGAAGCGCCCACTGACTCCCCCGGCGGATTCCCCGAAATCAAACCGGCCGAGCAGGCGCCGCCCGGGCTGGAGAGGTTCGTCAACGCCGTGCGCCGGCTTCAGGACCTGGCCGTCTCCACCGACAGTCCGGCCTGGGACGCGGCGGCCGAGCACGTCGAGGAGGCCTGCGCGTTGCTGGACGGTCACCCGGCGCCCCAGGGCGTGGCGCCGGGCGGGCGGGTCATCGGACTGCCCGGGCTGGGCCATCCCCTGCTGCCGCCCTGGCTGGTCACCGAGTCCGGGCCCGCCGGAGTCACCATGGACGGACACTTCACCCGGGCACACGTGGGCGGGAACAACGCCGTGCACGGCGGGATGATCCCGCTCTTCTACGACTGGCTGTTCGGGATGGTCGTGTCGAGCGCCGGGTGCCCGCCGACCCGCACCGCCTTTTTGCACGTCGACTTCCGCAACGTCACCCCCATCGACGCGCCGCTGACGGCCGAAGGCCGGATCACCGAGGTCGACGGACGGAAATACTTCGTGGCGGCTAGCATGACGGCTGCCGACGGCACGCTGCTCAGCGAAGCCACCGGCCTGATGGTCCGCCTGCTACCCCACCAGCCGTGAGAGGCATGATGTCCGACGCCACAACGCAATTCACCGTACCGGCGGTCGCCAAGGCCGTCGCCGCGGCGATCCCCGACCGCGAACTCGTGATCCACGGTGAACGGCGCTACAGCTATGCCCAGGTCATCGACCGGGCCAACCGCCTCGCCGCGTACCTGCACTCGCGCGGGCTGGGTTGTCACACGGAGCGCTCCGGCCTGGCCGGCCATGAGGCGGGACAGGACCTGCTGGGCCTGTACGCCTACAACGGGACCGAATTCGTCGAGGCGCTGCTGGGCTCGTTCCAGGCGCGGGTCGCCCCCTTCAACGTCAACTTCCGCTACGTCAAGAACGAACTGCACTACCTGCTGAGGGATTCCGGTGCGACGGCCCTGCTCTACCACGCCGCGTTCGCGCCCCGGGTCGCCGAAGTCCTGCCCGAGCTTCCGCAGCTGCGCGTGCTGATTCAGATCGCCGACGACTCGGGCCACGACTTGCTCTACGGCGCGGTCGATTACGAGGCCGCCCTGGCGTCCAGCTCGCCGCAGCCGCCGCCGGTGCAGCATTCGCCCGACGACCTCTACGTCCTGTACACCGGCGGCACGACGGGGATGCCGAAGGGTGTGCTGTGGCGCCAGCACGACATCTTCATGACATCCTTCGGCGGCCGAAACCTGGTGACCGGGCAGCCTTTCGGCTCCGTCGACGAGATCGTGGCGGGCGCGGCCGCGGGTCCGGGCACCAAGCTGATGGTGCTGCCGCCGCTGATTCACGGCGCTGCCCAGTGGAGCGTGATGACGGCGATCACCACCGGGCAGTCCGTCGTCTTCCCTTCGGTGGTCGACCATTTGGACGCCGACGACGTCGTGCGCACCATCGAGCGTGAGAAGGTCTCCGTCGTGACCGTCGTCGGTGACGCGGTGGCGCGACCGCTGCTCGCCGCCATCGAGAAGGGCGATGCGGACGTGTCGTCGCTGGCCGTGGTCGCCAACGGCGGCGCGCTGCTGACCCCCCACATCAAGCAGCGCCTGATCGAGGCGCTGCCGAACGCCCTCGTCATCGACGGAGTCGGATCGTCGGAAACGGGCGCACAGATGAGCCACCTGTCGACGACCGGGGCGGTGTCGACCGGCACCTTCAATCCCGGCCCGGATACCTTCGTCGCCGCCGAAAAACTCGACGCCATCCTGCCGCCCGGCCACGACGGGATGGGCTGGCTCGCGCAGCGCGGCTACGTCCCGCTCGGCTACAAGGGCGATGCGGCCAAGACCGCCAAGACCTTCCCGGTGATCGACGGGGTCCGCTACGCGGTCCCCGGTGACCGGGCACGCCACAGCGCCGACGGCAGCATCGAGTTGCTGGGCCGCGACTCGGTGTGCATCAATTCCGGCGGCGAGAAGATCTTCGTCGAGGAGGTCGAGACCGCGATCGCGTCGCATCCCGCGGTGGCCGACGTGGTGGTCGCCGGCCGGCCCAGCGAGCGATGGGGCCAGGAGGTCGTCGCCGTCGTCGCGCTGGCCGAGGGTGCGGATGCCGGCGCGGAGGAATTGATTGCCCACGCCTCAAACTCGTTGGCGCGCTACAAGCTTCCGAAGGCGATCGTGTTCCGGCCGGTCGTCGAGCGCAGCCCGTCGGGCAAGGCCGACTACCGGTGGGCGCGCGAACAGGCGCAGAACGGCTGAGGATGCCATGAACTATCAGGATCGCGTCGCGGTCGTCACGGGCGCCGGCTCGGGCATCGGGCGCGCCCTGACCCGCGCGCTCACCGAGGGCGGGGCCCACGTCGCCGCGTCCGACATCGACCAGGCCGGGCTGGCCGAAACCCGCGCGCTGTGCCCGGACGGCCGAGTCACGACGTATCGGCTCGACGTCGCCGACCGCGACGCCGTGCTGGCCCACGCCGACGACGTGCGCCGCGACCTCGGGCCCGCCTCGATGCTGTTCAACAATGCCGGCGTCGACCTGTTCGCCAGCGTGGCCGACATGTCGTGGTCCGACTTCGACTGGCTGACCGGCATCAACATCGGTGGCGTCGTCAACGGCACCAAGGCATTCCTGCCGCAGCTCATCGAGAGCGGCACCGCCCAGCGCCCCGCGCGGCTGGTCAACCTGTCCAGCGCCTTCGGGCTCATCGCCGTCCCCTATCAAGGCGCCTACAGCACCGCGAAATTCGCGGTGCGCGGCTTCACCGAGGCGCTGCGCCAGGAGATGATCATCGAACGCCGCGACGTGACCGTGCACTGCGTGCACCCGGGCGTCGTGCGCACCAACTTCGGCACCAACATGCGCGCCGCCGAGACCGAGGACCCCGACCAGGCGGCCAAACTCTTTGCGCGCGCGGCGCTTACCACCCCCGAGAAGGCGGCCCGCCTCATCCTGCGCGGGGCCGAGAAGAACCGGGCCCGCATCCTCATCGGGCCCGACGGGCGCGCGATGGCCGCCATGCCCCGGCTGTTGGGCGCCGGCTACGCCGCGCTGCTGGCCCACGCCGCGCGCGTGACGAACTCGCGGTCGGGCCGCTGATCGGCGATCCCATACTGGCGTAGATACTGTTAGTATTACCGGATGGTTTTCCAGGCGATGACCTCCGGCGGTTCCGGCGCAGGCAGCGTGCCGCGATGACCGTCGCCGACCTGGTATTTGATCCGTTTTCGACGGACTTCTTCAATGGACCGTATGAAACGTACCGCCGGTTGCGCGAGGAAGCCCCGGTTTATTACAGCGAGCAGTACGACTTCTATGCGCTGAGCCGGCACGCCGACGTCGCGGCCGCGTTCAAGGATTTCGAGACGTATTCGTCGGCGTACGGGGTCGACCTGGGGATGGTGCGCAGGGGCGAGAAGGTGCCGGCGAAGATGATCATCTCGCTGGACCCGCCCGAGCACCGGCACATGCGCAGCCTCGTCAACAAGGTATTCACCCCACGGGCCATCACGGCGCTCAAGGCGATGGTGACCGAGCAGATCGAGCACTACCTGGCGGCGGCCGATCCCGACAAATTCGATGTCGTCCAAGACTTCTCGGCGTTGTTCCCGGTGGAAGTGATCACCGGGATGCTCGGCGTGCCCGCCGACCACCGCCAGAAGGTCAGGCTCTGGATTGACGAGTTGCTGCACCGCGAGCCGGGCCAAATCGACATGTCCGAGGCCGGCGCCCAGGCGATGGCCAACTCCTGGGTGATGTACTACGAGCTCATCCAGCAGCGGCGCGCCGAGCCGCAAGACGACATGATCTCTCACCTGATCGCCGCCGAAATCGAACGCGAGGACGGCGAAACGACCCGGCTGAAAGGGTCCGAGATCGCCGGGTTCGCGACCCTGTTGGGCGGTGCGGGCGCCGAAACGGTGACCAAACTGGTCGGCAACGCGGCGGTGGTCTTCGCCCGTAACCCCGAGCAATGGCAGAAGCTGCTCGACGACCGCAGCAAGATCCCCGCGGCCGTCGAAGAGCTATTGCGCTACGAGGCGCCGTCACAGTACAACGTGCGCCGGTCGATGAAAGACATTGAGCTGCACGGCATCACGATCCCGGCGGGCAAGCCAGTCTTCCTCATCGGCGCTTCGGCGAACCGCGACCCCGAAGGCTGGACCGACCCGGACGCCTTCGACATCGAACGGGACCGGGCCGAGGCGCAGAACCTCGGCTTCGGGTACGGCATTCACAGCTGTCTCGGGGCGGCGCTGGCCCGGATGGAAAGCGCGATCGCGCTGGAGAAGCTGCTCGATCACATGCCGCGCTACGAGGTGCTGTGGGATCGCTGCGAACGGGTGAGCATGCAGAACGTGGCCGGGTGGTCCCGCGTCCCCGTGCGGGTGTTGAGATGACGGACAAGCCAACCGACTACCTGCGTGACCCCTACCCCTACTTCGCCCGAAAGCGCGGTGAAGGTGGGGTGTTTTGCGGCACGGTCATGGACTATTCCAAGACCCCGGCGTCGCTGCGGCCCAAAAGGTCTTTCGCGGCGGTGTCGTTCGACGCGGTGAACAAGGTGTTTCGCGACGGCCGGGTGTTCAGCTCGGCGATGTACGACACCACCATCGGGCTGTTCATGGGGCCGACCATTCTGGCGATGGAGGGCAAAAAGCACCGCGATCACCGCAATCTGGTGTCCGCGGCGTTCAAGTCCAAGGCGCTGGCCCGTTGGGAGCCGACGGTCGTGCGGCCGATCTGCAACGCGCTCATCGACGACTTCGTCGACGACGGGCGCGCCGATCTGGTGCGGCAGTTCACGTTCGAATTCCCCACCCGGGTCATCGCCGCGTTGCTGGGTCTGCCGTCAGAGGACCTGCCGATGTTCCGCCGGCGCGCGGTGGAGCTGATCAGCTATGCGGTCAAGTACGAACGCGCCTTCGAGGCGTCGGCGGCGTTGAAGGACTACTTCGTCGAGCAGATCGACGCGCGCCGGGCCCACCCGACCGAGGACATCATCGGCGACCTGGTGGCCGCGGAGATCGACGGCGAAAGACTCGGCGACGAAGCCATCTATTCGTTTCTGCGGCTGCTGCTTCCCGCCGGGCTGGAGACCACCTACCGGTCGTCGGGCAACCTGCTTTACCTGTTGCTCACCCATCCCGAGCAGTTCGCGGCGGTGCAGGCCGATCGCGCGCTGGTCGCGCCGGCGATCGAGGAGGGGCTGCGCTTCGAGACGCCGCTGACCACGGTGCAGCGGTTCACTTCCGAAGACACCGAATTGGATGGGGTCGAGATCCCGGCGCGGTCGGTGGTCGACGTGTGCATCGGGTCGGCGAATCGCGACGGGCACCGCTGGGACCGCGCGGAGGAATTCGACATCTTCCGCGCGCCCATGCCGCACATCTCGTTCGCCGCCGGCGAGCACACCTGCCTGGGTCTGCACCTGGCGCGGATGGAGACCCGGGTCGCGCTCGAATGCCTGTTGGACCGGCTGGCCGACATCCAGCTTGTCGCCGACGGTGACGCTCGGGATCCGCATATCCACGGTCAGCCGTTCCGCTCGCCGACCGCGCTTCCGGTTACGTTCGAGGCGAAGTAGGTTTTCGGGAATGGTGCCAAAAACAGTCAAGGTAATGCAGGGCTTTCGGGTCCTCGAGGTCGCGCAGTTCACGTTCGTCCCGGCCGCCGGCGCGATCCTCGCCGACTGGGGCGCCGACGTCATCAAGGTCGAGCACCCGGCGCGCGGGGATACCCAGCGCGGCTTCCTCAACATGGGGGGCATCCAGGTCGACCCCAACCGGCACCCGCTGATGGAGCATCCCAACCGGGGCAAGCGCAGCGTCGGCATCGACATCTCCACCCCGGGTGGCCAGGAGGTGATCTACGAACTGGCGAAGGTCTCCGACGTGTTCTTGACCAATTACATGCCCGCGCAGCGCCAGAAGCACAAGTTCGACGTCGAGCACATCCGAGCGGCGAACCCCAACATCGTGTACGCCCGGGGCAGCGCCTACGGCGACAAGGGCCCGGAGCGGGACGTCGGCGGCTATGACGGGACGGCGTTCTGGACGCGCAGCGGCGTGGGGTACGCGCTGACGCCCGAGGAGCTGGGCGGCGCACTGGGACAGGGCATTCCCGCATTCGGGGACTCCATCGGCGGCATGTTCATCGCGGGTGGGATCTCGGCCGCGCTGCTGCACCGCGAACGCACCGGGGAGGCCGTCGAGCTGGACGTGTCGCTGCTGAGCACGGCGTGGTGGGCGGCGGGCGCGAGCGTGACGCAGGGCATGGAAACCGGCGAGGTGATGCGCACCCCGATGCCGGGTTCGCTTGCGCCGTCGGTGAACCCCTTCATGGGCAACTACGAAACCTCCGACGGCGGCACGATCAACTTGTGCATCATCAGCCCCACCGGCCTGATCCGCGACACCTTCGAGCACCTCGGCATCCCCGAGGCCGCCCACGATCCCCGCTTCTCCGACGTGCTCCCGCTGATCCAGAACGCCGGCGCGGCCGCCGAGCTCATCGCGAACGCCTTCGCCGCCAAGCCCTTTGACTACTGGCGCCAGCACCTCAAGACCATGAAGGGCCAGTGGGCGCCGTTCCAGAGCCTCATCGACCTCGCCAACGACGAGCAGGCGCTCGCCAACGACATGGTCGCCGAGGTCGAGGTCGCCAGCGGCGGGGCGCCGTTCAAGGTCGTCCGCGGTCCGGTGCAGTTCAATCACGAACCGCTCGAGACCACCCGGGCGCCACAAGCTTCCGAGCACACCGAGATCGTCCTGATGGAGATCGGGATGGACTGGGACCGCATCGATGCGCTCAAGGAGTCGGGAGCAATTGCGTGAGTCGTTGAGTCTGCGGTGGGGGCGACGCTTACTCGACTTTTTCCGCCACCATTGCAGAGTCAACGAGAGAGGAACTCAATGAACGAGGTAGCCATCATTGGCGTTGGTCTGCACCCGTTCGGCCGCTTCGAGGGCAAGTCCGCGATGCAGATGGGCGTCGACGCCATCTTCGCCGCGGTCAAGGATGCCGGTGTCGAGTGGAAGGACATCCAGGCCGCCACCGGGGGCAGCTGGACGGTCGCCAACCCCGACGCGATCGTCGGGATGGTCGGGCTGTCGGGCATTCCGTTCACGAACGTGTTCAACGCCTGCGCGACCGCGGCCAGTGCCGCCAAGGCCTGCGCCGACGGAATCCGGCTGGGCGACTACGACATCGGCATCTCCGTCGGCCTGGACAAGCACCCGCGCGGCGCGTTCACCGAGGATCCCGCCCTGGTGGGGATGCCGCGCTGGTACGCCGAGAACGGCCAGTACCTCACCACCCAATTCTTCGGCATGAAGGCCAACCGCTACCTGCACGAGCACGGCATCTCCCAGCGGACGCTGGCCAAGGTGGCCGCCAAGAACTTCCGCAACGGGGAGAGGAATCCGAACGCGTTTCGGCGCAAGCCGATTCCGGAGGACGAGATCCTCGACTCGACGATGCTGAACTACCCGCTGACCCAGTACATGTTCTGCGCGCCCGACGAGGGTGCCGCCGCGGTGGTCATGTGCCGCGCGGACATCGCGCACCGCTTCACCGACAAGCCGGTCTTCCTGCGCTCGGTCGAGGTGCGCACCCGCCGCTACGGCGCCTACGAGGTGAACACCACGTTCGCCCCGGTCGACGAGGACGTGGCGCCGACGGTGTACGCGGCGCGCGCGGCGTTCGAAAAGGCCGGTGTGGCCCCCGAAGACGTCGACGTCATCCAGCTGCAGGACACCGACGCCGGCGCCGAGATCATCCACATGGCCGAATGCGGGTTCTGCGCCCACGGCGAGCAGGAGCGCTTGCTGGCCGACGGCGCCACCGAGATCAGCGGTTCGATGCCGATCAACACCGACGGCGGGCTGATCGCCAACGGCGAGCCGATCGGGGCGTCGGGCCTGCGCCAAATCCACGAGCTGGTACGGCAATTGCGCGGCGAGGCGGGCGATCGGCAGGTCGCCGGTGAGCCGCGTGTCGGCTTCGCCCAGCTCTACGGCGCGCCCGGCACCGCGGCGGCGACAGTTTTGACGACCTAGCCCGCCACTGCGTAGTCGCGCTCACTGCGGAGGATAGGCGGGCGGTGGGTACACGCCCCTGAGGATCCACGGCAGCCAGTTGACGCCGAATTCGATTTCGTCACTGACGTCGTAGTCGGGGCTGGGATTGGCATGTGCGGCTGTCCGTAAACGGCCACTACGACGGTGCGATCGATGCTACCGGCGCCAGTCACATCCGCCACTTCCGCACCTGTCCGGAATTGGTCAACGAATTGCCTACCTCGTAGCGGCAAATCCCTTGCGCGCCACGGGTTGTCGCTCTAAGGCGGGCAAACAGGGTGCCAACTCCTCCAGAAACGCAAGTGACAGTTGGGACCTCGCCGCAACCTAGCCTTCGCCGAGCGTGAAACTGTTGCGAGTTTTCGCGCCGAATTTCACAACAGCTGCACGCTCGGCGTCAGGAACTTTTCGCGTAGGCGGGCTTGCCCAGGCCGAGCACGTACTGCGCGATCATGTTGCGGAACACCTCGAGGGTGCCGCCGTAGATGCCGACCAGCGGGGCGAACCGGTAGACGTATTCGGCCGCGCCGTCGTCGGCCGCGCCGTCGGTGCCGAAAGGCAGCGCCGACGCGGTGCCGAGAATGTCCATCAGCTCCGGGGAGATGTCGCGCATCGTCTGCGCCAGCGCAACCCGGCCGAAGATACTGGGCGCGCTCAGCGCCGCCTCCATTCGGGCGGCGCTGCGGCCGAGCCGGTAGGCCACCGACGAGTCGTCGATCAGCCTGCGCCCGTTGGTATCCCGCCGGGCGGACTTGCCGGCGGCCTTGTCGACGGCGTCGGCCATGAAGCCGGCCTGGTGCATCATGATCGACACGTCCTGCAGCCCGTCGGGCGCGGCGGCGACCGCCCCGTGCTCGACGTTGAGCGGCTCGCGCAGCACGGTCCAGCCGGCGTTCACGTCGCCGAGGCGGTACTTGTCGTCGACGCGCACGTCGCTGTAGTAGACGATGTTGGTGCGGTCGCCGTCGATGGTGCGGATGCCCTGGATCTCGATCCCCGGGGTGTCCAGCGGCACCAGAAACATGGTCAGGCTCTTGTGTTTCTGGGCCTCGGGGTCGGTGTTGGTGATCAGGAAGACGTACTGACAGTTGTGCGCGCCGGTGGTGAACATCTTGGAACCGTTAATGATCCAGCCGTTACCGTCGCGCACCGCGCGGGTCTTGCAGGTGGCGATGTCGGACCCGCCCTCGGGCTCGGTGTAGCCCAGGCACAGCCGGACGTGTCCGCTGAATACTCGCGGGAGCACCTCGTCCTGCAGCTCGGGTGAGCCGAACCGTGCCACCGAGCGGGCCACCATCGCGGTGGTCCCCCAGGTCACCCAGGGCACGTGCGCGCGCCGCTTCTCCAGCTCCCAGATGCGACGACGCAGGCGGGTGAAGCCGCCGTCGGCTTCCGGCTTCCACTCCCGCTCGAGGTATCCCCCGGCGCCCAGCGCCAGGTGCACCCCCTCGTCGAAGTTGTCGCCGGTTTCGCGGTCGCGGCGCCTGACGTCTTCGGTGACATGGGTGCGCAGGACCTCGCGGGCCTCGTCGAGGAATGCCCGATCGTCGTCGGACAGCGCGACTCGTGAGAAATCCACCTATGCTTCCCTTCCCGAGTTGCTTTCCCGTGCGGCGACGAGCTCGCCGATGTATTTGGCGCTGGCGCCGGGGTCGCCGCCGGCCAGCGCCCACCCGCGGGCGCGCACCAGATACGCCGTCGCGGCCGCCTCCGCCGAAACCCCGAGACCGCCCTGCACGTGCACCGCCATGGTCGCGGCCTTGGGCGCTTCTTCGGCCATGAACACGAACGCCGACGGCGCCAGATCCGGGCGTTCGTCGGGCTCGTTGTCCAGGAACCACGCCGCACGCCGGGCCAGGTTGCGGCCACCCTGCACGGTGATCGCGATGTTGGCCAGCGGATGCGAGATGCCCTGCAACGTCGAGATCGGCACGCCCAGCGTGTAGCGGGTCTTCGCGAACTCCGCCGCGATCGTCATGGTCTCCTCGACGAGGCCCACCAGCGCCGACGCGGTCAGGACCCGCCATTCGTCCAGCGCCCGTTGGTATTCCGCCAGCGCGGCCGACCCGCCGGCCAGCACGGTGCGGGCGTCGGCCGTCGCGGGATCGACCCAGGCCATCGGCAGCCGGCCGATGTTGTCGACCTTCGTCGGGCGGGTGGCGAACGTCAGCCGAACCACATCGTTGCCGTCGCGGACGATGATCTGATCGGCGATCGACCCGGTCGGGAGCAGCCGGGACCCGGATACACTGTCGTGCTGTGGGTCGAACGCCACGAGCTGCTTGCCGGTGACGACATCCGGTTCCGCCGCGCCGAGCCGCGCCAGCAGCCGGGCCGCGCACACCTGGTCGATCCACGGCACCGGCGCCAGCGAGCGGCCGATCTCCTCGGCCACCAACGTCAGATCCACCAGCGTCGCCCCGTCGCCGCCCGCGGATTCCGGCAGCGCCATGGTCGTCGCGCCCATCGCGCACAACCGCTCCCACAGGTTCTTGTCGAAGCCGGATTCCTCTGCGGCGCGCACGGTCTCGATCGGGCAGTGCGTCTTGAAGAAATCCCGGTAGGCGGTCTGCAACGCCTCGTGGTCGGAGGTCAGGCTGTAGTCGAGCCTGCGTAGTTCGTAACGGTCCATGTTCAGCGCTCCTCCTGGCCACCGAAGAAGAATTCGTGTGCGTTGTTGTAGAGATAGTTTTCGAGCACATCGGGCGGCAGGTCCAGCCCGGCCGCCTCGGGCACGACGCGGTGCATCTTCAGCACCGGCCAGTCCGACGCGAAGATCACCTTGCCAGGTCCGCGGGTGCGCATGTAGTGCAGCAGGCTTTCCGGCAGCCGCTTGGGCGACCAGGCCGAAGTCATCAGGCGCAGGTTGGCGTATTTGATCAGCAGTCGGATCGCGATGTCCCACCAGGGATCCGCGCCGTGGATCATGCACAGCTTGAGCTCGGGGAACCGCACGCACACCCGGTCGAGGTGGATCGGGTTCTGTACCTCCCCCGGGATCGGCGGGCCCGGGATTCCGGTGTTGATGCACAGCGGCAGCCCGATCTCGGCGCACTTGGTGTAGAGCGGGTAGTAGACGGCGTCGCTGGGCGGGTACTGTCCGTCACCCCAAAAGCTCGGGCCCACAGCGGTATACGCGACGGGCAGGTCTCGGACGATCGCGCTGAGCTCGGCCAGCGACGGCATCGGGCGCAGCAGGTTCACGCCGCCCATCGCCAGCGCGAAGCGCTCCGGCTTGGCCTCGACGAATTTGCGGGCGGTCACCGACGGCTTCGCGAGGTTGTCCATCAGGATGGCCTTGCGCACGTCGTTGGCGTCCATCTCGTCGATCAGCTCCGCCAGGTCGACCGGCGCGAACATCGACTGGGGGCCCTTGAAGTAGTCGTCGCGCACCTTCAGCATCCACGTCGGCTGCTTCTCGGTCTCGCCGAAGTGCACGTTGACCAGGCAGTCGATCGCTTTCATGGGGACACCTTTGCTGTTGCCTGCCTTTTCGCCCAACGATAGTCGGCCTTTCCATTGCCCAGCCGGTGGACGTAGTCGACGATGATGAACTCCTTGGGCGCCTTGAACCGGGCCAGTTGCGCGGTGCAGTGCGCGTGCAGCGCCTCGGCCGCAGCCTCGGCCTCGTCACGCAGTTCGACCAGCGCGACGAGTTCTTCCCCCCAGCGGTCACTCGGCCGGCCGACCACCAGCGCGTCGGCGATCGCCGGGTGGGCGCGCAGCACCTCCTCGACCTCTTCGACGAACACCTTCTCGCCGCCGGTGTTGACCACCAGCGAGTCGCGGCCGAACAGCCGCAACGTGCCGTCGGCCTCCAGGCCGGCGCGGTCGCCCGATATCACCACACGTTTGCCGTTGATCACCGGAAAGGTCTTGCGGGTGGCATCGGGATCGTTGAAGTAGCCCAACGGGATTCGCCCCTCCCGGGCGACCCAGCCTACCTCGGTCTCGCCGGGGGACAGGAAGCGGCCGTAGTCCTCGGACAGCAGCAGCCCGCCCTCGCGCAGCACGAAGGTGTCGGCCTGCGTGTCGCCCCGGCTGTGGCCGAACCCCATGTTGCCGGTCTCCGACGAGCCGTAGCCGTTGATGACGGTGAGCTGGGGTATCAATTCGACCAGGGCGCGCTGATATTTGGGATTCGTTGCGGCGCCGCCGGTCCCGATCGCGTACAGCGACGACAGGTCATAGGAGCCGCGTCGCAGTTCGGTTACCAGCGGTGCCGCGTAGGCGTCGCCGACCATCGTCATCATGCCGACCTTCTCGCGCTCGGCCGTCTCCCAGACCAGTCGCGGGTCGAGCTTTCTGGCGGTGTCGTAGAGCACCACCGGGGTGCCGGCCATGATCGCCGAGAATGCCGTCCACATGCCGGCGGCATGCATCAGCGGCGACACCGCGAACCACGGCGGCCCGGCGGGCTTTCGCACCTTGTCGTGGATCTCCTCGGCGCAGGTGTGGTCGGCCCCCACCATCGACGACACGTAGATGTCGGACTGGCGCCACAGCACGCCCTTGGGCCGGCCGGTGGTGCCGCCGGTACAGATCATCAGCAGGTCATCCGGCGACCCCGTCACGCCCCGGTCCGTATCCCCCTGCGCCAGCGCGTCATCCAGCGACACCGCGCCGGGCAGCTCCGGCGTGGCGCTGCCGTCGTCGATCGATACGAACAGCTCCACGTCGTCGCGGGCAAGCGCGTCGGCGAACTTCGCGCCCAGCGCGCGGTGGTAGACGACCGCCCGCGGCCGCACGTAGTCGAGCAGCTCGCCGACCTCGCGCGACGTGTAGTGGTAGTTGATGTTCACCGGGACGGTGCGCGCCTTGAGACAGCCGACGACCATGTCGGGATACAGGTCGTTGTGCATCAACAGCGCGACGCGGTCCTGCCCGCATTCCCAGTTCTGCAGGTCCGCACGCTCCCGGTGGGCGCCGAATCCTTTGGCCGCCAGAAAGTTTCCCAGCCGCCGGGTGCGGTCCGCCGACTCGGCGAAGGTGCTGCGGCGGTCGCCACAGATCGTCATCGTCCGGTCGCCGATGACGTCGGCGATGGCGTCCAGAACCGCGCCGATGGTCCATTCGCTCACGGGAGTAACCCGCTTCCGGCGCTCAAGCAGCCGATCCGACCTGGACGCCGAGCAACTCGAGCGCGTTGTCGCGCATGATCTTTCGGATGTCGGATTCGTTGAACGCGGTGAGCTCCTCGGTGAACGATATCGGCGACTCGAGGCCTTCCCCGTGCGGCCAGTCCGAACCGAACAGGATCTTGTCGACGCCGATGACCTCGGCCAGCTCGGGCAGGTCGTCCTCGTAGTACGGGGCGATCCACACGTTGTTGCGCAGCTGCTCCACCGGGTCCACGGGGAAATGCTTGGGCTGGGTGTTGGCCGCCTTCTTCAGCCGCTTGACCAGCCGGTGCACGAAGTACGAACCGTTTTCGATGCTGACCGCCTTCAGTTTCGGGTGGCGGGTGAACACACCATGCACGATCATCGAGGCCATCGTGTCGTGGATGGCGCGGTCGTCGAGCAGCACCTGGTCCAGCGGGTCCTTGGCGCCGAACCCCTCGAACGTCGCCTTGCCACCCCACAGCGCGGCGATCGCCAAATAGCCGCTGTCAGAAAGGTGGAAGCCGACCGGCACCCCGGCCTCGGCCAGCCTGGCCCACACCGGGTCGTGAACCGGATCGCCGAGCGAGCGCGGCTTGACCACACCGGGCACCGGCGCCGGGCGCACCAGCACCAGCTTGGCGCCACGGGACAGCACGAACTCGACCTCCTCGACCGCCTGGGCCGGATCGGCGAGGGAGATGATCGGCGCGGAGATGATCCGGTGGTCGGGGCGGTCGAAGCCCCAGTCCTCGTCGAGCCAGAGGTTGAACGCGTGCACCGACGCCATCGTGGCCTCGATGTCGTGCTTGAGCGCTTCCTCGACGCCGCACGCGAAGGTGGGCAGCATGAACGCCGTCTCGATGTCCTGGGTGTCCATCACCTTGATGCGGGCGTCGCGGTTCTGGTACTCCGGGTGTTCGGCCAGCCGCTCGACCTTCATCAGCGACGCCGGGTCGACGCCTTCCGGAATCTCCCCGCGGAACAACAGGTCCAGGCAGCCGGGCACGATGATCGGGTCGAAGGTGACGTTGGGGATGAAGTGGTTGACGCGGTCGCCCATCAAGGCCCAGCTGCGCTTGCCGTCGCTGACGATTTGCACGCCGCGGCGCTTGAACTTCTTGTCCAGGTGCCGGGTGAACGAGTCGACGGGCTCGTAGTAGTGGTTGTCGACGTCGATCGCTTGGTAGCCCAAAGCGTTCATGATGATCCTTTCGGCTTAGGTGTGCAGCGGCGGGAACCGCGGCGGCCGCTTCTGCAGGAAGCTCGTGATGCCTTCGATGACGTCGGGCCGCAACAGCGACTCGTGCATGAGCGTTTCGGCACGCGCACTGACATCGGCCACATCGCGCAGCGCGTCGCCGTAGGCCTGCCGTTTGATCACCGCCAGCGACGCCGGCGAACAGTTGTGGGCGATGTCGTCCGCGTACTGCAGCGTGCGGGCCAGCAGCCGGTCGGGCGCGACGACCTCGTTGACCAGCCCGAGTTCGGCGGCCTCCTCGGCGAAGAAGGTGCGCCCGCTCAGCAGCAGGTCCATCGCCGCGCCCCAACCGGCGAGCCGCGGCAAAATCCACGAGATCCCGTACTCGGCAATCAATCCCCGGCGCGTGAACGCGGTGGCGAACTTGGCGCCGGCCGCCGCGAACCGCACGTCACACATCAGGGCGTGGGTCAGGCCGATGCCGACGCAGGCGCCGTTGACCGCGGCGATGATCGGCTTGCGCAGCGAGGTCAGGAAGTGCGGGTGGCGTTCGCCGACCAGCCGGGTGACGTCGGTGTCGCCGTCGCCGAGCTTTTCGTCGATGGATCCCGCGCCCCCCAGATCCGCGCCGGCGCAAAACCCCCGGCCCGACCCGGTCAACACGATCACCCGGACCTCGGGGTCGGCATCGGCACGGTCGATGCACGCGTAAAAGCCCGCCGAGATGTCGGGACCCCAGGCGTTGAGCCGCTCCGGCCGGTTGAGCGTGACGACCGCGACGCCGCTCGGGGTGACCTCGTAGAGCACCGCGTCGTCGGTGACCACATGGTCGGCGGCACTCATCAAACGGTCCCTCCCATGACTGACCAATGCGGCGTCTTTGTACCCATACTGTATACCTATCGGTACCGCATTCCACAACCGCCGCCCCGACGCCGGGAAACACGGCCGGAACAGCGGATTTCCGGGTGTCGACGAGCATTTCCATGCCCGGGGTTTCGGATGGTCGCCCGGTGGGGTATGAGGCAGGGGTGAACACGGCGGCACGGACACTCATGCACCGGCTACGCCGGGCGCGCACGGTGGCGGTGCGCCTCGAGTTGGCGATGACGGGCGTGCAAATCCTGTTTTGGGTCGCGCTGATCGGGTCTGTCTCGCTGGGGCTGGCCCACCTGTGGCGCGCGCCACGCCGGCGCGAGGTTTCGGTCGGCGACCCGGTCGGGAACCCGGAGAGTCAAGCCGTCCAACGAGGGTTTCAAAAAGGAGAGGAAAACAATGGTTGACAGCAAGAGCGGCCCGATCGAGCTCGTCAGGGGCATCGTCGAAGGCGTGCTCGGCAAGGCCAAGGAAATCGTCGGCACGATCCTCGGCCGCAACGACCTGATCAACGAGGGCGAAGCCCAGCAGGACAAGGCCGACGCGCAACGCGACGCCGGCCGCAAGGAAGCCGCGGCCGAGAAGGCCCGCGGCAAGGCCAAGGCGTACGAGGAGCGCGAGCGGGCCGAGCAGCAGTAAACGGCTGACCAAGGGGCGGGTCCGGTTGCAAAACCGGGCCCGCTTCGTCGTGTAATCCCTTGTGCCGCAACGCGGCTAGTTGTCGATGAGCCCCAGCCGCCGGTAGGCGTTCGCCATCTGGGTCTTCGCCTCGGCCGGCAGCTGTGCCTGCGGCGGGCGCGAATGCGGGTAGTCGCCGATCGGCAGGCCCAGCAGCGAGGCCGCGTACTTGAACGCGCCGCCCCAGTGGGTGAAGTAGTCCGACCGGCCCGGGTAGCAGGTCCACCACGGCCCGACGTCGAGGTCGAACTGATCCAGGCCGGAATCGCGCCCGTAGTCCATCGCCTCCACGAGTTTGTCATTTTGGATCAGGTCCCAATACTCCGAAAACAGCCGCCGCTGCGGGGTTTCGAACAGATAGCCCGACGTGCCCAGCTGCGCCGGACACACGATCCCGTCGCGCAGCCACCCGGCCCGGTACACCGTCTTGTCGCATTCCCACAGCACCAGGTCGGGCGCCAGCCGGTGCAGCATGCGGCTGGCGCCCGGGCGGAAGGCGCCCTCCTTGGTGGCGCAGACGGCGGGAACCTCGTCGTAGATCCGCGCGCCCTCGGCGGCGGTCAACACGTAGCCCGAGGACGGGGAATTGAACATGCCCAGGGCGATGTCGGTGCGCGCGGCGACGTAGTGGAAGAACCGCAGCACCCCTTCGCCGCCATGCGCCTCCATCATCGGAGTTTGGATGTAGGCGATGTCTGCACCCACCTCCTGGGCGTGCAGGGTCAGTTCCACGCAGTCCTTGGCCGACATCGCCGCCGTGCAGGCCTGCACCACCACATCGGGGTTGATGGACCTCGCTTCCTCGATTGCCACCTCCAGCAAGCGCTTCCGCTCGTCGAGGGTCAGCGCCCAGAATTCGGCGAGGCCGCTGGTGCACCACAGCATCGGGTGGCCGAGATCGCCGACGCAGTACCGCACTAGCGTCCGGTAGGCATCCCAGTCGATGTCGTCGCCATCGTCGCCGCGGAACGGCGTGTAGAGGGAGTCGCCGATTCCCCGCAACGCCCCGCGCGCCCAAGAACGTGCCTCACTCGCCGTCGCCACAGTGCACTCCTAACGTGATCTCAGGTGAAATCCGAACCGCCGTCGACGTTGATGTTGGCGCCGGTCATGTAGGAGTTGCGACGCGACACGAGAAACGCTGCGACGGGCCCGATCTCGTCCGGCAGGCCGGCGCGGGGCATGTGGGCCGGATGGCCGAAATGCTCGGCGATGGCGTCCATCAGCGCATAGGGGTCATTGCCGTCGACGCCGACGGACGTCGCCCAGCCGACCAGCGACTCGGACGCGATGCTGCCCGGCGAGACCACGTTGACCAGAATCTCGTCCTTGGCCAGCAGCAGGGACAGGTTTTTCGAAACGCTCGTCAGCATCGACTTGGCCGCCGTGTAGGCGGGCAGCATGACGCTTTGGCGCTGGGTCGAGTGCGCGGAGAAGGTCACGATCCGCGCCCATTGCGCCTTGCGTAGCAACGGAAGTGCCGACCGGACGCAGCGCACCATCCCCATCGCGCCGTCGTCGACGGCCTGCAGCCACTGGTCGTCGGTCAGCGCCTCGAAGTTGCCCGCCGCTCCCGGCCCGACCGTGATGACGAGCGCGTTGAGCTCGCCGCCCCACCGCTCACCGAGATCGGCGAACACCTTGTCGACCGCGTCGGCGTCAGCGACATCGGCGACCAGCCCGAGAGCATCGGGGCTGCCGCGGTCGGTCAACTCCCGTACCGCGGAATCCAGCGCATCCCGGCTGCGGCCGACCACGGCCACCCGGGCGCCTTCGTCGGCGAGGCAGCGCGCCGTCGCCAGGCCCATCCCGCGGCTGCCGCCGACGACCACCGCGGCGGCGTTGGCCAGCCCTAGATCCATGCCGTCAGCCCGGTCATCTTCGCCCGCCCAGCCTCATTTACCAAAAAGCCTACGATAGGTATTACAGTAGCAAATGGAAAACCACACAAGAGCAGGTTGACGGTCCCCAGCAGAAACGGCGACACGCACGCGTATACGCAGGTCAGGGAGGAACTGCCGGTAGATTCGACTGTACCGGTGGCACGGCTAGATCGTGATGGAGGTGCCCGTAGTGGCAAAGCAGGCAACCGCCGATAAGCGACAGCGACGCGAACGCGGGTCCATCAACCCCGACGACATCATCAGCGGCGCATTCGAGCTCGCCGAAGAGGTGTCGATCGACAACCTGAGCATGCCGCTGCTCGGCAAACATCTCGGCGTGGGTGTCACCAGCATCTACTGGTACTTCCGCAAGAAGGACGATCTGCTCAACGCGATGACCGACCGCGCGCTGAGCAAGTACGTGTTCGCCACCCCGTACGTGGAAGCCAGCGACTGGCGCGAGACGCTGCGCAACCATGCGCGGCTAATGCGTAAGACGTTCATGGGCAACCCGATTCTGTGCGACCTGATTTTGATTCGTGCGGCGCTGAGCCCGAAGGCGGCGCGGCTGGGCGCGCTGGAGATGGAGAAGGCGATCGCCAATCTGGTGGAGGCCGGCCTGTCCCCCGAGGACGCCTTCGACACCTATTCCGCGGTTTCGGTCCACGTCCGTGGGTCGGTGGTGCTGCACCGACTCTACGAGAAGAACCAGACCCCGGAGAGCGGGCCGCGCGCCATCGAGGACGCCGTGGCCATCGATCCGGCCACCACCCCGCTGATCGCCCAGGTGACCGGCCAGGGTCATCGCATCGGGGCGCCGGACGAGACCAATTTCGAGTTCGGGCTGGATTGCATCCTCGACCACGCCAGCGGCCTGATCGACAAGGGCGCCAAGTCGTCGCGGCAGGGCAAGGCAGCCAAGCGCGGCAAGTAAGCGACTCGCCAAGGCGTTGCTAGGCTTGGGATTCCGGTGGCTCCGGCACGTGGAAATGCTCGTCGCGTAGCCGGAACGCCTCCTTGGCCCCGTGCTGCGCGCGCGTCTTGACGAAGTTGAACTCGCCGGGCGCGAATTGCAGGTTGGTGCCAAAGGCGTGGAACAGATAGCTTGCGACTTCCTCGCCGTTGTACGCCTGGCTCTGCTCGACGAGGCGGAAAGCCTCCTTCGCGATGACGACCCCGTCGGCGGGCATCTTCGCCGCTTTTTCGGCCCAGTACCGCGCGCGTGCCGTCACCGAGCCGGGTTCGCAAGTGTCGGTGAAGATTCCGAGGTGCTCGAGCTCACCGGCCTCGACGATGTCACCGGTCAGCAGCAGGCGCCGGGCCAGGACCGGCCCCAGCCGATGGAAGAACATGTGCAGGCTGCCCAGCGCCGGGCCCAGGAAGCGGGTGGCGGGCATGCCGACCTTCGTGTCGCGGGCGATCACGGAGATGTCGGCCATCAGCGCCATCTCGAAACCGCCGCCGAGTGCGTAGCCGGCGATCTCGGCCACCGTCACCTTCGGGAAGCCCATGAAGTTGTGGTAGAAGCCAAAAGTCTTGCGGTCCACCGTGAGTCGCCGGCGCTGGCTGGGCCGGCGCTTGGCCTGGTCGTCGCTGGCCGGGCCGTACCAGCCGTATGCGTTGTTCATGTCGGCCCCGGTGGAAAAGACCCCCTCGGCTCCGCGCAACAGCACCACGGTGAGGTCGTCGTCGTCGACCACGCGATCCAGGCACCGTTCGACGGCCTCGCGCATGGCCGCGTCGTAGGAGTTGCGCTGCTTCGGGTTGTTGAGTGTGATCGTCGCGATCCGCCGGTCGGGATCGACCTCGAACAGGACGCGATCGTCGGACGCGCCGGTGGCGGTCATGTGTCGGTCTCCCTTCGGCGCCTGCCAAATCTGGTGGTGGCCAGCTGCTCCGGCGGCGACGCCAGCGTGTTGACCTCACCGGTGCAGAGCACTTCGTCGTCGAGCAGCAGCCGGGCCGTCGACGTGATGCCCCGGTCGACCTGCGCACGAACGATGTCGAAACGCAGGTCGGTCAGCAGCGGCGTGGGCCGGCGGAAGGTGACGAGCAGCGATCGCGTCTTGCCGGACAGACCGGTGACGCAATTGTGGTGCTGGATCACGCAATCGAAGAAGGCCCCGAGGAAGCCGCCGTGCACCAGCCCCGGCGGGCCCTCGTAGATCAGCGGGAAGCTGACGACGCCGTCGGCCCTGTCCGGATCCAGTCGATCGAAGCGGTACTCGGGGAAGCACGGGTTGTAGGCGCCGATGTCGGTGGCGTGGTTCAAATAAACCCGCCGGGGATCGCCGTCGATCTCGCCGATCCGCGGCGCGTTGTCCGTCGGGGCCGCGGCGGCCAGTTCGCCTTCCCACTCGGCGAACTTCGCGAGCATGGCGTGCACGGTGGGGTGCGGGTGCTCGAGGGACACCAGCAGCGAGCTGAGGCGGCGCATGGCGCCGGCGGCCGCCACCGTCTGGTCCAGGGGCGCCTCGCCGAATCTGGCGTCCGTTGCGGCCATACTTCCCTCTTTCACCCGGCTATTTCCGTCGGTAGCGTTTCCTTGCTAACTTATACAGCGTATCAATCGTATTGCCTACTGTATGGGTAACCGTAACGGCGGAGAAAGGCCGGATAGACGGTGAGTCAGGGGGCCGACACGGCCGGCGCCGAGGGTTCGGTCGAAACGTCCCGCGACGGCGCGGTGCTGCGGATCACGCTCGACCGGCCCGCGCGTCGTAATGCGTTGACCCACTTGATGATCCGGGATCTGGTCGGGGCGTTGACCGATGCCGCGGCCGACGATTCGTTGCGGGTGATCCACATCCGCGGCGCCGGGGACGACTTCTGTGCCGGCGCCGATTGGGTGGCCACCAACGAGCCGGGCGGGCCACGCCCCCGCGCCGGCGATCTGGTGCGCCGGGTTCCGCACGGCGCGCACCGCGTCATCGAACTCGTCGCCGGCGTCCAGCTGCCGGTGGTCTGCAGCGTGCGGGGCTGGGCCGTGGGTTTCGGCTGCAACCTCGCGCTGGCGGCCGACTTCACCCTGGCCGCGGTCGACGCGGTGTTCTGGGAACCGTTCGTGGACCGTGGCTTCAGCCCGGATTCGGGCTCCACCTGGCTGCTGGCCAGGCTGGTCGGCCTGGCACGGGCCAGGCGGATGCTGCTGCTGGGCGAGAAGGTCAGCGGGACGGCCGCCGCCGAATGGGGGCTGATCCACCAGGCCGTCGATTCCGCCGACCTCGACGACGTGGCCGAGCAGCTGGTGCAGCGGCTGGCCTGCGGGCCCACCGCGGCGATCGGGCTGGCCAAGCAGGCCCTGGCGTTCGGCCAGCACGCCACCCTGGACCAAGCCCTGACGCAGGAGTTGTTCAATCTGGAGTTGTCTTGCCGAACAGGCGATTTCAAGGAGGGCCTGGAGGCCTTCCGGCAGCGACGGGATCCGGATTTTCGTGGACGCTGAGCGCAGTATGAAGGGATGACTGATGCCCACTGATTCGTTCGACACGATCAAGTACGAGGTCGACGGGCACACCGCGACGATCACGCTGAACCGCCCGGACGCCCTCAACGCGCTGAGCCCGCACATGATCACCGAACTGCGCGCCGCCTACGACGAGGCCGAAAGCGACGACAACGTCTGGCTCACCATCGTCACCGGCACCGGCCGTGCCTTTTGCACCGGCGCCGACGTCAAAGAGATTCCCGAAGACGGCAAGGTGATCTACGAGCGGCCCTACCTGTCGACGTACGACCAGTGGGAGGCGCCGCAGGAGGGCACGCCGCCGTTTCGGACCATGGCCAAGCCGGTGCTGACGGCCGTCAACGGCCTGTGTTGCGGCGCCGGCATGGACTGGGTCACCACGACCGACATCGTCATCGCGTCCGAGCAGGCAACGTTTTTCGACCCACACGTCAGCATCGGGCTGGTGGCCGGCCGCGAGTTGGTGCGGATATCAAGGGTGCTGCCCCGCTCGATCGCCCTGCGGATGGCCTTGATGGGCAAGCACGAGCGGATGAGCGCACAGCGCGCCTACGAGCTCGGGTTGATCAGCGAGATCGTCGAACACGACCGCCTGCTGGACCGGGCCCACGAGATCGCCGACATCGTCAATTCCAATGCGCCGCTGGCCGTCCGGGGAACGCGACTCGCGATCCTCAAGGGCCTGAATGTGCCGCTGCACGAAGCGGAGATACTCGCCGAGACGTTCCGCGAACGGGTCCTGCGGACCGAGGATGCCGCCGAAGGCCCCCGGGCGTTTGTGGAGAAGCGCAAGCCGAACTGGCAATGCAGGTAAGCCGATGAGCCAGTTCGAAACCATCCTGCTCGACGTCGACGGTGACGCCCACGTCGCCACCATCACGCTGAACCGGCCCGAGCAGCTCAACGCGTTCAACCGCACCATGTGCGAGGAGATGGCACAGGCCTGGCGGGCGGTCAAGCTCGACGAGTCGGTGCATGCGGTGGTGTTGCGGGCGGCCGGCGACCGGGCGTTCAGCGCCGGGCTGGACATCAAGTCGCCGTACGGCCAGCCCGACAACGTGTGGAACCACGAGGATCCGGGCGAGGCGCTCAGCCCGAAGTGGCAGAAGATGTGGAAGCCGGTGGTGTGCGCGGTTCAGGGCATGTGCACCGCGGGCGCGTTCTACTTCGTCAACGAGTCCGATGTGGTGATCTGCTCCGACGACGCAACGTTTTTCGACTCCCACGTGTCGGCCGGGCTGGTGTGCGCGCTGGAGCCGATCGGGCTGATGCGGCGCATCGGCCTGGGCGAGACGCTGCGCATCGCGCTGATGGGCAACGACGAGCGGGTGGGCGCCGAGACCGCGCTGCGCATCGGATTGGTGACCGAGGTGGTCCCCGCCGACCGGCTGTGGGGCCGCGCCCACGAGATCGCGGCGACGATCGCCGCCAAGCCGCCGTCGGCGACCCAGGGCAGCGTGAAGGCGATCTGGGAGTCACTGGACAAGCCGTATCGTGCCGCCCTGGAGCAGGGGCTGATCTACACCCGGCTCGGCAATCCGCTCGGCACCGCCGAATTGGCCGCCCGGCGCGGCGAGGCCGGTGCGCACAAGCCGAAGATTCGCTGATGCACGCGCTCAGTCAGCGCATCGCCGACGTGCTGGGCCTGCAGCCGGATGCGAACGCGATCGAGTATGCGGGCCAATGGATCTCGTGGCGCGAATTGGGCGACACGGCATCAGGTTTCGCGGCGCTGGCCGCCCAGCATGAGCGGATCGGGATGCTGTTGCGCAACCGGCCCGGGCAGGTGGCGGCCTTCCTCGGGGTGTTGCTGGGCGGCGGCACCGTCGTCGTCATCAACCCCGCGCGCGGCGACGAGCGCACGCGCGCCGACATCGCCGCGCTGGAGGTGCCGATGGTCGTCGGTGAAGCCGACGACCTGGCGACGCTGGTAACGCCCGGGATCGCAACCATGCCGATTCCGACCCACCTGGACAGCGCCCGAACCCCTTTGCCACACACGGACCGTCCCGGCGCACGGGCCGACGTAGCCGTGCGGATGCTGACCAGCGGAACGACCGGCCCGCCCAAGCGCATCGACCTCGGCTACGACATGCTGGCGCGCAGCGTGATGGGCCGCGACCCCGAGCACGCGCCGGCGCCGACTGAACTGCGCCGCGGTGTCGCAATCGTCAACTCGCCGCTGGTGCACATCGGCGGCGTGTTCCGGGTGTTGCAATGCGTCGCCGAGGCCAGACCCTTTGTGCTGCTGGAACGATTCGAGCTCACCGCCTGGAGCCGGGCGGTGCGCACGCACCGGCCCCGCACGGTGTCGCTGGTGCCCGCCGCGCTGCGGACGGTGCTGCACTCGGACCTGACGCGCGCCGACCTGGAAAGCATCCGCGCCGTCACGTGCGGCACCGCGCCCCTGTCGGCCGACGACGCCGACGCCTTCACCGAAAAGTACGGCATACCGGTCCTGACCTCTTACGCCGCAACGGAGTTCGGCGGGGGCGTCGCCGGCTGGACCCTGCCCGACTACGAAAAGCACTGGCACGCCAAGCGCGGCAGCGTCGGCCGGGCCAACCCCGGCGCGCGGCTTCGGGTGGTCGACGACGAGGGCGCGGAGCTCGGCCCGGACCGGGTCGGATTGCTGGAAGTCAAGCCCGGGCAGCTGGGCCCCTCGGCGGCGTGGCTGCGGACCACCGACCTCGCGCGCATCGACGCCGACGGCTTCGTCTGGATCGTCGGGCGTGCCGACCAAGCGATCATTCGCGGCGGCTTCAAGGTGATGCCCGACGACGTGCGCGTCGCGCTGGAGACCCACCCCGCGGTGGCAGGCGCGGCGGTGGTCGGACGCCCCGACCAGCGCCTCGGCGAGACGCCGGTGGCCATGGTGCAGCTCCGCGAGACCGCGTCCGCCGACGCCGACACGCTGGAGCAATACCTCCGAACGCGGTTGGCCCGCTACGAAATCCCCACCGAGATCGCGATCGTCGAGGAGATCCCGCGAACACCTTCGGGCAAGGCCGATCTCGCGGCGGTCCGGCTCTTCTTCAGCGATGCCACCCAGCGCGACCATGCCCGGTGACGCGGTAACGGTCGCCCGAGTTCTGCGGCACCGGTCTGATTCGCGCGCCGAGCATCCGCTGCTGATCTGCGATTCCGAGCGCATCAGCTATGCCGAGGCCGACCGCCGCTCGACGGAATGCGCCCGCGGGTTGATCGCGCTCGGGTGCGGCAAGGGCACCCACGTCGGGCTGCTTTACCCGAACGGCGCCGAGTTCGTGGTCGCGATGCTGGCGGCGGCGCGGATCGGGGCGGTGGTGATCCCCTTCTCCACCTTCGCCACCGCCCGCGAACTGCGCGAGCAGCTCGTCGACAGCGACGCCCAAATCCTGTTGGCCACCGCGTCATTTCGCAACCACGATTACGTGCGACGACTGGCCGAAGCGCTCCCGGGCGCGGAGCTGGATTCCGATGCCCCATTGTTCTGCACCGCCGCGCCGGTATTGCGCCACGTCGTCGTCGATGGCGAACGGGTGCGGCGGCTGGCCGATGCCGTCGATCCCGCGCTGCCGGCGGCGATGGAAGACGACGTCGACGGCTGCGACCCGCTGGCCATCGTCTACACGTCGGGCTCCACCAGCAGCCCGAAGGGGGTGGTACACACCCACGCGGGCCTGCTCGAGCATCAGCGCAACCTCAACGGGATCCGCGGCCTGACCGCCGCGGACAGGCTGTTCTGCAATTCGCCGTTCTTCTGGATCGGCGGGTTCGCGTTCGGTCTGCTCGCCACCTTGGTCGCCGGGTCGACGCTGGTGTGCTCCAACGCCACGGATCCCGGTCGGACACTCGACCTGCTGGAGGCCGAAAGGCCCACTGTCACCAACGGTTTCGCGGCCACCGTCGCCCACCTGGCCGATCACCCGAGCTTCGCCGATCGCGACCTGTCGTCGATGCGCCGCGGCAACCTGTACCCGATCATGGCACCCGCCGCGCGGCCGGCCGATCCGGAACTGCGGCACAACATGCTCGGGCTGACCGAGGCCGGCAGCGTGGTGCTGATCAGCGGCGACGAAGCCGACCAACCCGAAAGCCGCCGCGGCTCGTTCGGCAAGCCGGCGCCGGGGTTCGAGACCAGGATCGCCGAGGCCGATGCGTCCGGGGTCGGCGAACTCTGCATCCGCGGCCCGTACGTCATGCAGGGCTACCACAAGCGCACCCGCGAGGAATGCTTCGACGCCGACGGCTGGTTCCACACCGGCGATTTGGTGCGCACCGACGCCGACGAATTCTTCTACTACGTCGGCAGGCTCGGCGCGATGATCAAGACGGCGGGCGCCAACGTCTCGGCGGCCGAGGTCGAGCAGGCCATCACCAGGGTCACCGGCGCACCGGCCCACGTTGTGGGCGTCCCCGACCCCGTCCGGGGAGAACTGGTCGCCGCGGTGGTCGTGCAGCCAGATTTCGACGAAGCCGCGCTGCGGGATCGGCTCAAGGCGGAGCTGTCGTCGTACAAGATTCCCCAGCGGTTTATCCCCTTGTCCCCCGCCGAGATACCGGTGCTGTCCAGCGGCAAGGTCGATCTGCGGCAGCTGCGGAAGCTATTCGATGCCTGACCGGATCGACGACCTGGTGCGCTCGCGCGCCGCGGAGCACGACACCAAGCCGATGGTGATCGACCCGGCGGCGCGCGTCAGCTACCGCGAACTCGACACCGCCACAAGCGATCTGGCCGCTGTCCTCGTCGAGGCCGGTATCGGCAAGGGCACCCGGGTCGGGCTGATCATGCCCAACAGCGCCCGCTGGGTGCAGGCGGCGATCGCCGTGACTCGCATCGGCGCCGTGCTGGTTCCGCTGAGCACCCTGCTGACTGCCGGCGAATTGGTCGCCCAGCTGCGGGCCGCGTCGGTGCAATATTTGGTCAGCGTCGAGGAATTCCGCGGCCACCGCTACCTGGACGACGTGCGTTCGGTGCCGCGGCCCGAACTGCCCGCCCTGCGCGAGGTCTGGTCCGCCGACCGGCTCTACCGCATCCCCGCCGGGGAGGGCGCCCGCCGGATCGTCGACGCGATGACCGGGACCGTCACCCCCGCCGACCCGTTGGTCATCATGTTCACCTCGGGCAGCAGCGGGGCGCCGAAGGGGGTCGTGCACTCCCACGGCAACGCGCTGAGCGCCGTGCGCTCGGGCCTGGCGGCGCGCTGCATCAACTCCGACATCCGCCTGTATCTTCCGATGCCGTTTTTCTGGGTCGGGGGCTTCGGCAGCGGCATCCTGTCCACGCTGCTGGCCGGCGCCACCCTGGTGACCGAGGAGATACCGCGGCCCGAAGCGACCCTGCGGCTGCTGGAAACCGAGGGGGTCAACCTGTTTCGCGGATGGCCCGACCAGGCCGAGGCGCTGGCCCGGCACGCGGGGACGCTCGGCACCGACCTGCCCGCGCTGCGCCCGGGCAGCCTGGAGGCCCTGCTGCCCCCCGAGCATCGGTCGCAACCCGGCGCGCGGGCCACGCTGTTCGGCATGACGGAGGCGTTCGGGCCGTACTGCGGATACGCCGCCGACACCGATATGCCGCCGAGCGCGTGGGGCAGTTGCGGCAAGCCCTTCCCGGGCATGGAGGTCCGCGTCGCCGATCCCGAAACCGGTGAGCCGGTCGCGTCGGCAACCGTTGGCATGATCCAGATCCGGGGTCCGCACACTCTGCGCGGCATCTGCCGGCGCAGCCGGGAAGAAGTGTTCACCGCCGACGGCTTCTACCCCACCGGCGACCTCGGCCGCCTGGACGAGGACGGGTTCCTGTTCTACCACGGCCGATCCGACGACATGTTCAAGGTCAGCGGCGCCACCGTCTACCCCAGCGAGGTGATGCGGGCGCTGCGCTCGATCGACGGCGTCCACAACGCCTATGTCACCAACGTTTCCGGGGCCACCGGCGACCGCGTCGGCGCGGCGGTGGTGTGCGACGGCGCGCTCACCGCCGAGCAACTGAGCGCCTCGGCCCGGAAGTTACTGAGCGCCTTCAAGGTTCCCACCGTGTGGCTGCTGCTGTCCTCCGACGACGACGTGCCCCGCGGCGCCACCGGCAAGGCCGACATCCGCCGCCTGCGGGAGATGTTGGCCGAAGCGAGCCGCCCTTAGCTACGGCACCCGTGTCCAGGGTTGGCAGTTCTGCGACTCGAAGGCCTTGACCGAGGAATTGATGTTCGCGTACATCGGACCGATCGAGGTGTTCGTCTGGAGCACATGGTCCTTGCTCGCGTCGGGAGTGCTGTAGGTGAACCACGCACACATCGAATCCTGGGTCGGCACATCGTTGATCCAAACGCCGAAGGCCGACCCGGACCCGCCCGTGTGGTAGAGGCCGGGCGCGATGTCGGGACCTACCACGAAGACGCCGTTGCCGGGGATGGGATCGAGCGGGTCAGCGACGGCCGGCGACGCGAGCGCGGCGCCTGCCGCGGCTACCGCGACCGCGACGAATCCGGCGGATGTGCGAAGCGTATGAAGCATCTCGTCTCCATGTCGTCGCCCTCCCCACGGGTAGCGTAGCTCAGTGCCCCTCCACCACCACGCCGCGTGCGGTGAGGTGGTCGATCAGCGGGACGGCGCCGGCGGCAAGGTGTTCCGACATCGCGGCCCGCGCGAGCTCGTCGTCGTGCCTCTTGAGCGCGGACAGGATCCGCCGGTGATCGCGGATCGACTGTTCCGGCCAGCCCTCGATCGTGGGGAACACCGATTCCGGTGCGTAGCGGGTGATCTGCGACATCAGCTGGGCGAGCTTGGGCGAGTCGGCGGCGACGTTGATGGCCCGGTGGAACTGGTGGTTGAGGCGAACGGTCCGCTCGTCGTCGTCGCCGGCGTACGCGTCTTCGAGCTCGGCCTGGATCTGTTTGAGCTCGCGCAGTTGATCGTCGGTGATGTTGGCCGCGGCCCGCGCGGCCAGTTCACCACCGACGTGGGCCTGCACGTTGGCGACGTCGGCGACGTCGCGCCCCGTGACCGGCAACACCGCGAAGCCGCGGTGGGGCTGCTGGGCGATCAGGCCCTCGGCGCGCAGCGCGAACAGCGCCTCGCGCACCGGCGTGACACTGATCCCCAGCTCGGCGGCCAGCTGGTCGAGCCGCACGTACGATCCGGCGGCGTAGGTGCCGTCGAAGATCCTGGTGCGGATCAGGCGCGCGACGTCGTCGGAAAGCTGCGGCCGCGCAGCGAAATCCGGAATGGCCATCGCGTCACACCTGATACTCGGCAAGTAGCCGCTTGCTGATGATGTTCTTCTGGATCTCGCTGGTGCCCTCGCCGATGAGCAGGAACGGCGCGTCGCGCATCAGCCGTTCGATCTCGTACTCCTTCGAGTAGCCGTACCCGCCGTGGATCCGGAAGCTCTGCTGGGTGACCTCGGTGCAGTATTCGCTGCACAGGTATTTGGCCATGCCGGCGGCGACGTCGTTCCGCTCGCCGGAATCCTTCAGCCGCGCCGCGTTGACCATCATCAGGTGCGCGGCTTCGACTTTGGTGGCCATCTCGGCCAGCTGGAACGCGATGGCCTGGTGCTCGGCGATCGGCTTGCCGAAGGTGTGGCGTTGCTGGGCGTACCGCGCCGCCAGTTCGAAGGCGCGAAGGCCGACGCCGCACGCCCGGGCCGAGACGTTGACCCGGCCGACCTCGATGCCGTCCATCATCTGGAAGAAGCCCTGCCCCGGGGCGCCGCCCAGAACGTCGTCGGCGCTGGCGTGGTAGCCGTCGAAGATCAGTTCGGTGGTGTCGATGCCCTTGTAGCCGAGCTTGTCGATCTTGCCCGGGATCACCAGGCCCGGTACCACTTCACCAAACCCGGTCGGCTTTTCCACGAGGAACGCGGTGAGGTTGCGGTGCGGCTTGTCCGCGCCCTCGTCGGTGCGCACCAGCACCGCGATCAGCGTCGAGCTCCCGCCGTTGGTCAGCCACATCTTCTGCCCGTCGATGGTGTAGCCGCCATCCGGATTGCGTTGCGCCCGAGTGCGGATCGCCGCCACGTCGGAACCGAGCTCCGGCTCGGACATGGAAAACGCACCGCGGGTCTCACCCGTCGCCATGCGCGGCAGGAAGCGCTGCTTCTGCGCGTCGGTGCCGTGCTGGCGCAGCATGTAGGCCACGATGAAATGGGTGTTGAGCACACCGGAGACGCTCATCCAGCCCCGCGCGAGTTCCTCGACGCACAGCGCGTAGGTCAGCAGCGATTCCCCCAGCCCGCCGTACTCCTGCGGGATCATCAGCCCGAACAGCCCCATTTCCCGCATCTGCTCGACGATGTGTTGCGGGTAGGTGTCGCCGCGCTCGAGTTCGGGCGCGTTGGGGATGACCTCCTTCTCGACGAATTGCCGTACGGTGGCGAGGATTTCGGTCTGGAATTCGGTCAGCCCGAGCGTTTGGGCGAGTTTGGTCATGCGCTGCCTTTCCCTATCGTGTTGGCGGCCGTCAGGCGCGCGATGTCGTCGGTGGTCAGGCCCAGGCATTCGGTGAGGACGGCGGCGGTGTCCTGGCCCAGGGCCGGCGCCGGGGCGCCGGCCCGATGGGCGCCGTCGAACGCGGCGGGCAGGCCGGGGGCGAAATGGTCCCCGACGCCGGGTTGGTGCAGGCGGGTGAAGAGCGGGTTGGCCGTCACCTTCGGGCCCGCGGCGACCTCGGCGAAGGTCCGGTAGCGCTCGAACAGCACGGTGGTGTCCGACAGCGCGGCGGTGACGTCGTCGGCGTTGGTATCGGCGAACCAGGTGGCGAACAGCCCCGACAGCGCGTCGCGGTAGCGGTAGCGGTCGCCCTCCGAAGCGAAGTCCACGCCCAGCGCCTCCTCGAGCGCAGACACGGCGGCGCCCGTGCCGGTCACCTCGACGAGGTCGCGAAAGTGCCTGCGCGTCAAGGTGACAACCATGAAGGAGACCCCGTCGCTGCTGGTGAAGTCCTGGCCGTACTGGCCGTAGATGGCGTTGCCGAGCCGTTCGCGTTGTGTCCCGTTGACCTGGGGTTCGGTCAACAGGCCGAGGTTTCCCGCCGTGGCCAGCGCGACGTCCTCCAGCGCCAGGGTCACGCGCGCGCCCCGTCCGGACCGGTCACGGTCGCGGACGGCGGCGGCCACGGCCAGCGCGGCGTACAGGCCGCAGCACACGTCCCAGGCGGGCAGCACGTGGTTGATCGGGCCGGCGTGCGCGGCCGGGCCGGTGACGAGGGGGTACCCGATGCCGGCGTTGACGGTGTAGTCGACCCCGGTGGACCCGTCGCCGCGCCCGAGCAGTTGGACGTGGATGACGTCGGAGCGCTTGGCCGCCAACAGCTCATGGCCGAGCCAGGGCAGGACGGCGTTGGTGACGACGACGCCGTCGCCCTCGACGATCAGCCGCCGGACCAGCTCCTGGCCGTCGGGCGAGCGCAGGTCGATGGTGGCCGAGCGCTTGCCCTTGTTCAGCCCGGTCCAGTAGATCGACGCGCCGCCGGCCGCCAGCGGCCACCGCTGCACGTCGGAGGCGCCGCCGATCGGGTCGACCCGGATCACCTGCGCGCCAAGCTGTCCCAGCGTCATGCCGCACAGCGGCGCGGCGACGAAGCTGGACACCTCCACGACGGTGAGGCCGCTCAGCGGGCCGGTCATCTCACGCGACTCGCTCGAAGATCGCGGCGAGCCCCTGGCCGCCGCCGATGCACATGGTCTCCAGCCCGTAGCGCGCCTGGCGGCGGTTGAGCTCGCGGGCCAGGGTGGCCAGCATCCGGCCGCCGGTCGCGCCGACCGGGTGGCCCAGCGAGATGCCCGAGCCGTGCACGTTGGTGCGGTCGTGGTCGGTGGCTCCGAAGTTCCATTCCCGCATCACCGCAAGCGCTTGTGCGGCAAAGGCTTCGTTGAGTTCGATGAGGTCGATGTCGGACAGCCGCAGGCCCGCCTTGGCCAGCGCAGCCTCGGTGGCGGGTACCGGGCCGATGCCCATAACGTTGGGGGCCACGCCCGCCGAACCCCACGACACCAGCCGCACCAACGGCGTCAGGCCGCATTCGGCGGCTTTCTCGGGGGTGGTCACTACGCACACCGACGCGGCATCGTTTTGCCCGCTGGCGTTGCCGGCGGTGACGGTCGCCTCTGGATCCTCGTCCAGCAGAACGGGTTTGAGCTTGCCGAGTGACTCGACCGACGTGTCGGCGCGGGGGTGCTCGTCAATGTCGATCAGCTCCTCGCCCTGGCGGGTGCGCACCGCGACCGCGACGATCTCCTCGGACAGGATGCCGTTCTTCTGCGCGGCCACCGCCCGTTGGTGGGAGCGCACCGCGAGCTCGTCCTGCTCCTGGCGGGAGATGCCGTACTGGCGGCGCAGGTTCTCGGCGGTCTCGAGCATCCCGCCCGGCACCGGATAGTGCCGGCCACCGGCCGTGGTGCGCCCGCGCGCCAGCCCGTCGTGCACCCGCACGCCGCCGCGGGCGCCGCCCCACCGCATGTCGGTGGAGTAGAAGGCGACGTTGCTCATGCTTTCGCAGCCGCCGGCGAGGACGAGGTCGTGGTCGCCATTGCCCACCTGCAGGCACGCCTGGATCACCGCTTGCAGGCCCGAGCCGCAGCGCCGGTCGACCTGCATGCCCGGGACCGTCACCGGCAGACCGGAATCCAGCGCCACCACCCGCCCGATGGCCGGCGCCTCGCTGCTGGGATAGCAGTGCCCGAGGATGACGTCCTGCACCGCCTCGGGCGCGATGCCGGTGCGCGCGAGCAGCCCTTTGAGGGCGGCGACGCCGAGGTCGACGGCAGTCTGCGACTTGAACATCCCGCCATAGCGGCCGATCGGCGTGCGTACGGGCTCACAAATCACGGTCTCGCGCATGGTCGCTGCTCCCCTTAGATGTGGCGGCCGCCGGTGACTTCCATGACAGTGCCGGTCATGTAGGACGACAGATCCGAGGCCAGGAACAGGGCGACGCCGGCGACCTCGCTGGGCTCGCCGGCGCGGCCCATCGGGACCTCGGCCTCCTTCTGGTCCCAAATGTGTTGGGGCATGGCCTCGGTCATGGCCGAGCGAATGAGGCCAGGGGCGATCACGTTCACCCGGACCCCCAGGTACGCGAGCTCTTTGGCCGCGGCCTTGGTCATCCCGACGATGCCGGCCTTGGCGGCCGAATAGTTGGTCTGGCCGATCATGCCGACCTTGCCCGACACCGACGACATGTTCACGATGGCGCCGCGCTTGTTCTCCCGCATGATCGCCGCCGCCGCCCGCAGGCCGTTCCAGGTCCCCTTCAGGTGCACGTCGATGACCTGATCGAACTGCTCCTCGGTCATCTTGCGCATCGTCGCGTCGCGGGTGATGCCGGCGTTGTTGACCATGATGTCCAGCCCGCCGAAATGCTCGACGGCGGTCGCGACCAGGGCCTCGACGTCGGCGGCCTTCGTGACATCGCAGCGCACCGCCAGCGCGACGTCGCCGCCGCCCAGCTCCTTGGCCGCGAGTTGGGTGGCCTCGAGGTTCAAATCACCGAGCACCACCCGTGCGCCCTCGGCGACGAATCGCTGCGCAATGGCAAAGCCCAAACCTTGCGCGGCACCGGTGACGACCGCGGTCTGACCGTTCAGCAACGACACGTGAATCACACCTTCCTCGATTTGTTCCAACCCGGGACCACCCGTCGGGCAAGATCATATTTCATATAGGATCTTGCCCGGTGTCCGGTCCCACTCCAAGGAGCATGCGCCAAGATGACCACCACTGAAGTCTCCGATGACGACTTCCGGGAGATCCTTGCCCAGACGCGTCAGTTCGTTCGCGGCGCGGTGGTCCCGCGCGAGCAGGAAATCCTGGCCGACGACCGGGTGCCCGACGACCTGCGCGACCAGGCCAAGAAGATGGGCCTGTTCGGGTACGCGATTCCGCAGCGGTGGGGCGGCCTGGGCCTGAACCTCGCCCAAGACGTCGAGCTGGCAATGGAATTGGGCTACACCTCGCTGGCGTTGCGGTCGATGTTCGGCACCAACAACGGCATCGCCGGGCAGGTGCTCGTCGGGTTCGGCACCGACGGGCAGAAGGGCCGGTGGCTGGAGGCGATCGCGTCCGGTGAGGTGGTCGCCTCCTTCGCGCTGACCGAGCCCGGCGCCGGATCCAATCCGGCGGGCCTGCGCACCAAGGCCGTTCGCGACGGGTCCGACTGGGTGATCTCGGGCGAAAAGCGCTTCATCACCAACGCTCCCGTCGCCAACCTCTTCGTGGTGTTCGCGCGCACCCGCCCCGCCGACGACCAGGGCCCGGGGATCGCCGTCTTTTTGGTGCACGCCGACGCGCCGGGCGTCCAGGTGGGCGCCAAGGACGCGAAGATGGGCCAGGAGGGCGCCTGGACCGCCGACGTCGGCTTCGACGAGGTGCGCGTCGGCAACGACGCGCTGATCGGCGGCAGCGAGGACATCGGCTACCGGGCGGCGATGACCTCCCTGGCGCGCGGCCGCGTCCACATCGCCGCCCTGGCGGTGGGCGCCGCCCAGCGCGCGCTCGACGAGTCCGTGTCGTACGCCGCCACCGCGACGCAGGGCGGGACGCCGATCGGAAGCTTTCAGTTGGTGCAGGCGATGCTCGCCGACCAGCAGGCCGACGTGCTGGCCGGTCGCGCGCTCGTGCGCGAAGCCGCGCGGCTGTGGGTCAGCAACGAAGACCGCAGGGTCGCGCCGTCGGCGGCCAAGCTGTTCTGCACCGAAATGGCCGGCCGGGTGGCCGATCTCGCGGTGCAGGTACACGGCGGCAGCGGCTACATGCGCGGCGTTCCCGTCGAACGCATCTATCGCGACGTGCGACTGTTGCGGCTCTACGAGGGCACCAGCGAGATTCAGCGGCTGATCATCGGCTCGAACCTGGTCAAGGCGGCGCAGCGATGAGCGGCCGGCTCACGGGACGGGTCGCGTTGATCACCGGCGCGGCGCGCGGGCAGGGCCGGGCCCACGCCGTCCGGATGGCCGCGGAGGGCGCCGACATCATCGCCGTCGACATCGCGGGCAAGCTCCCGTCCTGTGTGCCCTACTTACCGGCGTCGGAGGACGACCTCGCCGAAACCGTGCGCCTGGTGGAAAAGGAGGGCCGCCGAATCTTCGCCTCGGCGACCGACGTTCGTCATTTCGACGAGCTGCGCCGCGTGGTCGACGACGGCGTCGCCGCCCTGGGCAGGCTCGACATCATCGTGGCCAACGCCGGCATCTCGGCGCCGCAGGCCTGGAACGAGATCACCCCCGAGACGTTCCAAGACGTCATGGACGTCAACGTCACCGGAACCTGGAACACCGTGATGGCCGGCGCCGAGAAGATCATCGAAGGGGGTCGCGGCGGATCGATCATCCTGATCAGCTCCGCGGCCGGGATGAAGATCCAGCCGTTCATGGTGCACTACACCACCAGCAAGCACGCGGTCACCGGGATGGCCCGCGCGTTCGCCGCCGAGCTGGGAAAGCATTCGATCCGGGTCAACAGCGTTCATCCGGGCCCGGTGAACACCGCCATGGGGTCTGGCGACATGATCGCCGCGATGGGTAAGGCCATGGAGACCAACCCGCAGCTGTCCAACATGCTCACGCCGTTTTTGCCCACCTGGGCCGCCGAACCGGAAGAGGTCGCCGACGCCGTGTGCTGGCTGGCCAGCGACGAATCACGCAACATCACCGCCGCCCAGATCCCGGTCGACCAGGGGTCGACGCAGTACTGACCGGGAATAGCCGCCAGGGTTCGGCGTTTTTAGTCGCTATGCGAAATTTCAGCGAAGCCGAACGTCAGGAATTCTTCGCCGCCAAGCACGTCGCCGTGCTGTCCGTCGCCGCCGACGGCCGCCCGCCGGCCAGCGTCCCGATCTGGTACGACTACACCGCCGGTGGGGACATCCGGATCATGACGGGGTCGTCCAGCCGCAAGGCGCGGCTCATCGAGCGGGCCGGTGCCGTGACACTGGTGGCCCAGCGCGAGGAGCCGCCGTACCAGTACGTGGTGGTCGAGGGCACCGTCGTCGAGACGACCAGGCCCGCCCCGCACGATCTGCAGGAGGCCATCGCCATCCGCTACCTCGGCGAGGAAGGCGGGCGCGCGTTCGTCGACAGCATGGAGGGCGTCGAGGAGGTGCTGTACACCATCCGCCCCGACCGCTGGCTCAGCGCCGACTTCACCGGGGACCTGTAGCCGCCGGCGAAATCTACGCGCATCCGCCGATGTTTTGCGGTGTGCGCTGCCTCCATGCTGGCTAACATGAGCGAGATCGATCCGCAGACGGACGTGCCGCTGTTGGACTGGAGCGAGCCAGGCATGGACGAGCCGCTGCCGACAGGCACCGTGACGTTGCTGCTGGCCGACGTCCAGGGTTCGACGCAGCTCTGGGACTCCCAGCCGCAGGAAATGACCGCGGCGATCGCCAACCTTGATCGAACGCTGGCCGAGTTGGTCGGGATCCATCGTGGTATCCGTCCGCTCGAGCAGGGTGAGGGCGACAGCTTCGTCATCGCATTCAGCCGGGCCTCCGACGCGGTGGCGTGTGCACTCGCACTGCAGCGGGCGCCGCTGGCGCCGTTGCGGCTGCGGATCGGGGTGCATACCGGCGAGGTTCAGCTGCGCGACGAGAACAACTATGTGGGCCCGGCCATCAACCGGACGGCGCGAATCCGCGAGCTCGCGCATGGCGGCCAGACGGTGTTGTCGGGCACCACCGGCGATCTGGTCGCCGACACCCTCGCCGACGACGCGTGGCTGACCGACCTCGGCACCCATGCACTGCGGGACCTGCCGCGCCCGGAGCGGGTGATGCAGCTGTGCCATTCCGACCTGTGCAACGAGTTTCCGCCCCTTCGGAAGCGTGACGCTGTTGTCTCTCAACGCCTCCCCGCGCAATTCACCAGCTTTGTGGGGCGTGACACCGAGATGCGCGAGGTGCGAAACCTTCTCGCGCAGAACAGGTTCGTGACGCTGACCGGTGCCGGCGGTGCCGGCAAGACCCGGCTGGCCGTGCAGATCGCGGCCTGCGTAGCCGGCGACTACGCCGACGGAATCTGGTATGTGGACCTGGCCCCGCTCACCGAGCCGGAACTGGTGCCGCTCACCGCCGCCCGGGCGTTGGGGCTGCCAGATCAGCCGGGGCGGTCCCCCGAAAAAAGCCTGCTGCAGTTCATCGGCGACCGGCACATGCTGGTGGTGCTCGACAACTGCGAGCACCTACTGGATGCCAGCGCGGCACTGACCGGTGCGTTGCTGGGCGCCTGTCCGCGGTTGACGGTGCTGGCGACGAGCCGCGAGCCGATCGGCATGAGCGGCGAGGTGACGTGGCGGGTGCCGTCGTTGTCCTTCGACGACGACGCCGTGCGCCTCTTTGGCGACCGCGCCGCCCACGCGCGACCGGGCTTCAGCATCGACGACGACAATGCCGCCGCGGTGAATGAGATCTGCCGTCGCCTCGACGGCATGCCGCTGGCGATCGAGTTGGCCGCGGCGCGCGTACGTGCGTTGTCGCCCAACGAGATTCTCGCCGGCCTGCAGGACCGGTTCCGGTTGCTGACCGGCGGGTCGCGCACGGCGGTGCGCCGCCAACAGACGCTGCGCGCCTCGGTGGACTGGTCGCACGCGCTGTTGACCGAGCCCGAGCGGATTTTGTTCCGCCGGCTCGGGGTTTTCCTGGGCGGCTTCGACCTCGAAGCCTGCCGAAAGGTGGTCTGCGACAAGGACCTGGCTCCGCACCAAGTGCTCGACGTGCTGGCGCTGCTCATCGACAAGTCGCTGGTGACGGCCGAATCCGCCGGCGGGCCAATGCGATACCGACTGTTGGAAACGATCCGCCAGTATGCGCAGGAAAAGCTCAGCGAATCCCCTGAGGTCATCGCCCTGCGGCACCGGCACCGTGACCACTTCACCGCCCTGGCGGCGGCACTCGACTCACCGGGTGACCTAAGCCTGGAGCTCCTGCTCGATCGAGCGCAGACCGAAATCGACAATCTGCGCGCCGCCTTTGCATGGAGCCGGGAGAACTCCGACACCGACAGCGCCTTGCAGCTGGCAACATCGCTGCAGCCGCTGTGGTTGACGCGGGGCGGACTCAAGGAGGGGTCGGATTGGCTCGACGTGGGTCTGGCCGACGCGGAGGACGGCGACGATGTGACGCCCCGGACAATGGCGCGGGCGTTGGCAGACAAGGCATTTTTGGACAACATGCGCGACACGGAAAGCTTTGCGCGGGCGCAGCGCTCGCTGGTCATCGCGCGTAAGCTCGATGATCCGGCGCTGCTGGCCCGCACTCTCACCGCCTGTGGGCGCCTCGCCGCCTGGAACGCGGAACTGGCTCGGCCGTACTTGTCGGAGGCGGAGGATTTGACCCGGGCCTTGGGCGACCGGTGGAGACTGAGCCAGCTCCTCTACAGCCAGGCGTTGACTGCAATGCTCGGCGCCGGAGATCTGGACGTCGCGACCGCGGCCGCGACGGAGGGCCGCGACCTCGCCGACGAGTTCGGCGACCGGGGCTACTCGCGCGCCTGCCGGTGGTGTCTCACCAACGTGCATTGGGTGCGGGGCGATGTCGCGGGGGCCGAAGCGCGCCATCGCGAATTGGTGGTCGAAGCGGACGCGGCGCACGCTCTGATCTGGCAGGTCAATGCCCGGGCGGCCCTGGGCCAGGTGCTCGCCCACAACGGACAGGCGGACGCGGGCCGGGCGATCGCGCTGGAGGCGCTCGACGACGCCGCGGGGATCGGCCAGTACCAGGAAGGCGTCGTTTACGCGGCGCTGGCCTTCGCCGCGCTGGCCGGTGGCGACGTGGGCGCGGCCACCGAGGCCAGCGATGCAGCGCGCGAGCGGTTCGCCGGCTTGCCGCTTGCGAGCACCACCACCAAGCCCTCGGCCCAGGCCGCGCTGGCCCGTGGAGATCTGACGTCCGCGCGCCGCTTCGCCGAGGAGGACGTCGCGACCGCGGTGGGTTGGTTCACGGTGCAGGCGCTGCTCACTCGGGCGCGGGTGGCCCTGGCGGAAAACGAGCCAGGGCAGGCCGAACGCGATCTGCACGACGCGCTGACCCGTGTTGCCGAACTGCGGGCGCACCTATTCGTTCCCGACCTGCTGGAGTGTCTCGCCCATCTGACTCACCTCGCCGGGAGCCACCTGGAAGCGGCACGCCTTTTCGGCGCGGCGCACGCCGTCCGCCAGCGCACCGGCATAGTCCGCTTCCGGGTATACGACGCCGACTACGCGGCGTCGGTCGCAGCCACCCGTAAAGCGTTGACGGACAACGAATTCGACGCGGCCTGGGACGCGGGCACCACCCTGTCCGCCGACGAGGCGATCGCCTACGCGCGCCGCGGACGGGGCGAACGCAAACGCCCGCCGAGCGGTTGGGACTCGCTGACCCCGACCGAGCACGATGTCGTCCGCCTCGTCGGCGAGGGCCTGGGCAACAAGGAGATCGGCGACCGGCTGTTCATCTCCCCTCGCACAGTGCAGACGCACCTCACCCACGTCTACGCCAAACTCGGGCTGCCGTCGCGCATGCGGTTGGCCCAGGAAGTGGCCCGCCGGTCAGTGCTGGATTAACTCCAGCGTCCCCAGCTCACGGATCGCCTGGCAGCCGCGGCTGAGCATGGCCAGCACCATGTCGTCGCCGCGTTCGGTGGCGGCGGCGAAGGCGAACCCCAGCGCCGAGATCAGCGGCGCCTGCAGCACCCCGAGCCGGTAGTCGCGCCAACAGGTTTCGGGGTCGTAACCGGTAACCCCGCAACCCAACAGCGCGCGGTGATACTCATTGACGAGGTCTTTCTCGATGCTCGCGCGCAGTTGCGAATTCAGGCTGGTGGCGGTGAAGTAGGCCAGGTCCCGGGCCGGCAGTCCCACGCCGAGCGTCTGCCAGTCGACGATGCTGACCCGGGTGCGTTCCGGGTCGAACAGCATGTTGTCCAGGCGGTAGTCGCCGTGCATCAGGGCGAACCGGTCATACTCGGACAGCAGCCACGGCGTCACCAAACCCATTGCCGCGCTGAAGGTGTCGCGGTCCTCGGGGCTCATGCGGTCGCCCAGCTTTTCCAGGGTGATGTCGGCGCTCATCTTGGCGACCTCGCCCATGCCGTTGGCGCCGGCTTCGTCGGGCCGGCCGAACGCGATGCCGGGGAAATCCAGCCAGAACGGGTCGCACCAGCTGGGCGCGTGCAGGCCCGCCAGAGCGTGCACGGCGAGGCGCGCTTCGGCTTCGCCGCAGCCGGCGAGTTGGTCGCCCTGCACGGCGGGCGCCTGATCGGCCAGCAGCAGGGCGTAATCCATTGCGTCCTCGGTGATCTCGCAGTAGAAGCACTGCGGCGTCGGCACCTGCACCCGGTCGGACACCGACGAGTAGAACGCGCATTCGCTGCGGTATCCGATGACGACCCGATCGCGCACGGCGTCGTCCTGGGCGGGCAGCTTGATGACGAACGTTCCCGGCAGGTCGCCCGGGTCGCCCGCATAGCTGGCCGTCACCCGGTAGGTCGCGCCGGTCTGCCCGGTGCCGATCGCCACCACGTCCACGCCGGAAACCTCGACCGCCGCGCGGTGTCCGCTCAGCGCCGCCGACAGCCATTCCGGGGTCACGTCGCCGGGGTACCGCGGGATCGACACCACAGCGCTCATACGCAGGCCTCCAGTACTTCGACTCCTCGACTGACGGATCAACTGTAAGGCATACGGCAAGAGCCGATGTGCCAGTCCGCCGCTTCGCGCTGTTGCCGCCAGAATTCGTCGAAGCGCCCGCCGGCGGCGAGCAGTTGGTCGACGGTGCCGTCCTCGACGATCCGGCCGTTGTCGAGGAACAGCACGCGGTCGGCGTGCCGGATGCTGGCCAGCCGGTGGGCGACGATCACGCCGGTGCGCGACTGCGGGTCGGCGGTGAGCGCGTCGACCACCGCGGCCTCGTTCTCGTTGTCCAGGGCGCTGGTCGCCTCGTCGACCAGCAGGATGGGCGCGCCCTTGAGCAGGGCGCGCGCGATGCTGACGCGTTGGCGTTCGCCACCGGACAGCGTCGAGCCGGCCTCGCCGACGACGGTGTCGGCGCCGTCGGGCAGCCGGGCGGTGAGTTCGTCGACACGGGCCAGCGCGACGGCGCGCGCGAATCGTTCGTCGGCGGCGGACGGATCCCCGGCGAAGACGTTTTCGCGGATCGTGCCGTGGAATAGGTAGGGGTGCTGGAACACGACGCCGCTGGCGGCGCGGCGGGTTTCGGCGTCCAGCGCCGCAGCGTCTATGCCGTCGATGAGCACGCGGCCGCCGGTCGGCTCGTGCAGTCCGGCGATCAGCGCCAGGATGGTGCTTTTGCCCGAGCCGGACGGGCCGACGATCGCCGTCGTGGTGCCCGGGCGCAACGCGAAGCTCACGCCGTCGAGCACGGGGACATCGTCGTAGCCGAAGGTGACGTCGTCGAATTCGATGCGCGGGGCCACGGCAAAGGGCAGCGTGGTGTCTCCGGCCGTCATGGTCGGCGCGGTGAGCACCGAACGGATCCGGTCCAGCGTGGCGCGGGTGCTCTCGAGGGCCGGGGCCAGCTCGCTGATCGTGGTGAAGGGCTCCAGGTAACGGGCGATGACGACGATCAGCGCGACGGCCTCCGGCACCGCCAGGGTGCCGTTCACCGTCAGCGCGGTGGTGGCCCCGGCCAGCAGGATCAGGGCCAGCTGGCTGGCCATGCTGAACAGCAGCTGACCGGGAACCTGCATGGCCAGCAACCGCATCGTCGCGCCGCGCTGCACGGCCAGCGCGTCGCCGACCAGGCTTCGCGCCGGTTCGACCCGCCGCGCGGCGCGCAGCGCCTGCTGGGTGCGGGCGAACTCGATGATGCGTTCGGTGAGCGCGGTGTTGGCCTCGCCGGCCGCGGTGTCGGCGCGGCGCGCCAGCCGCGCGGAGGCCCACAGGGCGCCCAGCAACAGCGGCACGCCGGCCAGCGCGGCGGCGCCCAGTTGCCAGGAGACCGGCAGCAGGGCGACCGCGATGGCCGCCGGCAGCAGGATCGCCGTCACCAGGGGTGTGAGCAGGTTGACCACCAGGCCGACGAGCTCGGGCCCCGTGGCAGCGATCGCCTGCCGCGCGGTCGCGGTGTTCTCGGCGGTGAACCAGCCCAGCCGCACATCCGGGAGCCGGTCGGCCACGTCGTGCTGGGAGTGGTCCAGCACGGCGAAACCCAGGCCGAAGCCGATGCGCGCGGTCGCCGTGTCGATCACCCAGCCGGTCACGGTGGCGACGGTCAGCCAGCCCGCCCACGCCAGGGCGCGCTGCGGGGTGTCGCCGAACAGCGCGCCCACCAGCGGGACGAGCAGCACCGTGGCCACTGCCCGCACCGCCACGGAGACCAGGGCCAGCGTCGCGTACGCGATTACCTTGGCGCGGCGCTCTTTTGGCACCAGCCCTATCCAGGTGCGGATCATCGCGCCCCCTCCCGTACGGCGCTCACCGCGTCGGCCTGACCCGTGTCCCACAGCCGGCGGTAGCGGCCGTCGGCGGCGAGCAGTTCGTCGTGGGTGCCCCGCTCGGCGATGCGGCCGTGATCGAGGACGACGATCTGGTCGGCCCGGGTGATGGTGTGCAGCCGATGGGCGATCACCAGCACGGTGCGTTCCCGGGTGAGCCGGTTGAGCGCCTGCTGCACAAGGTATTCCGATTCGGGGTCGGCGAACGCCGTGGCCTCGTCGAGGATCAGCACCGGGGTGTCGGCGAGGATGGCGCGGGCGATGGTGAGCCGCTGGCGCTCCCCGCCCGACAGCCCGGAACCGGCGCCGAGCATCGTGTCGTAGCCGTCCGGCAGCCGCATGATGCGGTCGTGGATCTGCGCCTCGCGCGCCGCGGTCTCGATCCGGTCGGCGGTGGCGTCGGGCGCGGCCAGCGCGATGTTCTGCGCGACGGTGCCGTGCACGAGCTGGGTATCCTGCAGCACGAAACCGACCCGCGCGTAGAGCTCGTCGGCGGTCAGCGATCGAATGTCTTGTCCCCCAACGCGTATCGCGCCCTGTTCGACGTCGTGGAAGCGGGCCAGCAGCGCGGCCAGCGTCGACTTGCCGGAGCCGGACGGGCCGACCAGCGCGGTGACGGTGCCGGGCCGCAGCGTCAGCGACACGTCCCGGATCACCGGGACCCCGGGGCGGTAGCCGAACGTGACGCGGTCGAAGACGACGGTCGCCGGCGAATCGCCTTGGGTCGCTTCCGACGGTTGCACGGCGAGCTCGGGCTCGTCGAGCGCGTTCTGCAGCCGCCGGGCGGCCAGCATCCCGGCGCGGATGCCCCCGAGCCCGTAGGCGATACCGAGCAGGCGCGCGCCGAATGTGGTGCCCAGCAACAGGAACGGCAGCAGGTTGACGGGGTCCATCCGGCCGGTGACGACCAGCAGGGTGCCCGTGACCGCGATCAGCCAGAGAAATGTCGAGGGGCGGGTGGCCAGATCCATCAGCGTCTTCTTGCCGGCCAGTGGCCGCTGCCAGGCCACCAGGAACCCGACGTACTCGTCGAGGCGGCGCCGGAAGCTCGATGCGGCGGCCCCGCCGAACACCCGAATCACCGGCTGGCCCTCGAGGTAGGCGCCCGCCTCCCCGCTCATCCTTTCGGCCCAGCGCTGCGATTGCGCGATGCGCGGCCCGGACGCGACGGTGAGCGACGACGTGAGCACCAGGTAGACCAGGACGGGCACGAACAGCACGAGCGCCACCCGCCAGTCGACCACGAACAGGTAGACCAGCACCGCCACCGGCGCGACGACGGCGGCGACCGCGTCCGGAATCGCGTGGGTGACCAGGTAGTGCAGCGACAGCGTGTCGTCGGAGACCAGCTGCTTGATCGACCCCGATCCGCGGGCGGTGAACCAGCCCAGCGGCAATCGCGACAATTTGGTCAAAAGCCTGGTGCGCAAGCGGTTTGCGAAGCGCGCGTCGACGACGTGCAGCCACAGCGTCAGCGCGGCCCCGAGCACGGTGCCGGTGCCCAGCAGCCCGACGGCCGCGACGCCCACCGTCCACAGCCGCGAGGCCTCCGCGCCGGACACCAGCAGCCGGGCCAGCTCGACCAGCAGCACGAACGGCGCCAGCTGCACCAGCGTGATCACCGCCTGCAGCACGCCCGAGACGATCAGCGCCGAGCGCAGCGGGGCGAGCAACCGACCGGCGCCCTGCGCGCGCCAGCTGCCGCGGGTTTGTGCCGGCACCGGTTGCTGCTGCGGCTGAGGGCTTTTCGCGGGGACTTGTTGTTGGGAGGGATCGTCGCCGCGGCGCGTGCCCATCGCTTTGCCGGCGCTCCAATAGGCCTGGGCGTGGATCTCGGACTTGGGAAACCCGAAGTCGTCGCGCAGCCGGGTCCGCACGTGCTTGAGCGTCGTGGCCTCGGGGGTCGCCCAGGCGTACCAGTCCGACCAGTCCCGGCTTTCGATCGCCGCGGCCAACGACCTCTCGTCGCGGCGCACGACCCAATGCACCTGCAGCCGAGGGTGTTTCGCAATCGGGATGAGCGCGTCGTCGTCGTCGTGGCGCTCGAGATACATCTCGATCGAAACATCGTGCGGGACGGTTCCGACGATCCCGTTCATTCCGGGGATCGACGCGGAGTCGCCGATCAGCAGGTAGCCGGCCGGCTGCTCCTCGGGCATGTCGAACCGCGACGAGCCCATCAGGGACATGACCGCGATCGTCGCACCGGGTTGCACGCTGCGCGCCCACGCCGAGGCCGGGCCCGACGGCTCGTGCAGCACGACGTCGACCGCGAATCGGCCGGTGGCCGCGTCCGCCTCGGAAAGGGTGTAGGCGCGCTGGAACTCGGTGTTCGACCCGTCGGGGTCGGGAAACCAGAACCGCAGCCACGCCGCCGGTTCGGCCTGCGCGTCCTCGAACAGGGTCGGTGACACCATCCTTATTCGCACGAAATGCGGTGCGATGCGGACGGTTTCGAGGACCGTCGCCGTGTGGTCGCGGGCACCGAAGCCGCGCAGCACCGCCCCCTGGAATCCGCGCGCCATCAGTGGTCCTCTCCGGCGGGGCCGAGCTCCGCCATCACCTCGTTGATCGGGCGCCCGGGCGGAATCGCCCCGACCAGGCCCCGGATCGACGCGGCCAGCAGCAGCCGCACGAATTCTTTGTCCGATACCTGCGGCAGGCCCGCGTGGGCCGCGCCGAGCCGCGCGTCGCCGGCCAACCGGGCGGCCGCGGCGTCGCGTTCCGCGGCGAAGCCGCCGGTGTGGTCTCCCGCGGTGGCGGTGGCGTTGTTCTCTTCCCGCGCGGCCAGGCTGATCGCCAGCGTGGCGACCGCGCTGCTCAGCACCACAGCGGCGTCCGCGGAATAGCCGCGCCGACTGAGCGCCCCGACCTCGGTGGCCAGCAACCGGGCGCCGGCGTCGCCGCGCGGGAACAGCACCTGAAGGTAGGACGCGAGCCCCGGGTGCCCGGCGGTGAAGTCGCGGAGCTGCAGGGCGAACGACACCAGGTGCGGCTCCGTTTCGGCCGTGGGGTCGTCGCGCAGCTCGAGCTCGGCGAGCAGGCTTTCGCCGACCAGTCGCTCGAGCTCCCACCGGCTGTCGACATGGCGGTAGAGGGCGGTCGCCGAAACCCCGAGGCGCCCCGCGACCGCGTTGACGCTGAGTCGTTGCATGCCGAGCTCGCGGCCGGCCCGGACGACATCTTCCACCGCGATCAGGGGAGGTCGCCCTCCCTGACGAGACGCAACGGTCTGCATCCGGCACCCTTCGGATAGGTAAGTTACCCCCACAAACTAAGGGTTACCTTACCCGGGGTCAACCGGGGGTCAGTGCTTGGTGCCGGAAGTGAGGTCCGCTTCGGACTCCTCGCGCTTCTGCTCGGCCATCTTCCGGTCGTCGGCGGCGGCCTGGCGATGGCGGGCGGCGGACTCCGCATGCATCTCCGTGTGCGACACCCCCATCGCGACGGTGCCGTCCTGCACTTTGGCGACCCGATCGTGGTGGCGCGCCGATTCCTCGATGCTGCGCGCGGCCGCGAGCCCCGCGCGCGCGGCGCGTTCGCGGGCCTCGGCGGCTCTGCGCTCGGCGAGTTCCACATCTGCTGCGGTGACGGCTTTTTCGGGTAGCTCGGGTGCGGTGGCCATGGCGACTTCCTTGATTGCGGTGCCTCGCGTCTACCCGCGGAATGCGCGACCAAACTCCGGCGGTGCGGACGGAGGGACTCGAACCCTCAAGCTCTCACGAGCAATGGCACCTAAAACCATCGTGTTTGCCAATTTCACCACGTCCGCGGCGGTGCCGATCGTACCGCTCGCGATGCCGCCCGAGCGGTCGGTGGCGGTAGGTTCAAGGGGTGCCCATCACCCGTCGTCGCCGGGCCGCGCTGATCGCTTTGGTGATCGTCGCGGCCTGCGGCTGCCTGGCACTGGGCTGGTGGCAGTGGACCCGGTTTCAGTCGACCTCGGGTACGTTCCAGAACCTGGGCTACGCGCTGCAGTGGCCGCTGTTCGCGTGGTTCTGCGTCTACGCCTACCGCAAATTCGTGCGCTACGAAGAGCAGCCGCCGGAGCCGCACAAGCCCGGCGAGATGACCGAGATACCCGCCGGGCTGCTGCCCGAGCGACCCAAGGCGGCCCCGCCGCCGACCGACGATCCCGCGCTGCGGGAGTACAACGCCTACCTCGCCGAGCTCGCCAATCAGGATGCCGAGAAGGAGAACAGGACCACCGCATGACGACACCCGAGACGCCCGGGGCGCCGACGCCCGCCGTTCCCGTCGAAAAGATCCGTCCCGCGCTGCTCGCCTACCGGATCATGGCGTGGACGACGGGCATCTGGCTCATCGCGCTGTGCTACGAGATCGTCTCGCACGTGGCCTTCCACCACGAGATCCGCTGGATCGAGGTGGTGCACGGCTGGGTCTATTTCGCCTACGTGTTGGCCGCGTTCAACCTGGCGATCAAGGTGCGCTGGCCCATCGCCAAGACCATCGGCGTGCTGCTGTCCGGCACCATTCCGCTGCTGGGCATCATCGTCGAGCACTTCCAGAGCCGGGACGTCAAGGCGCGCTTCGGGCTGTAGCGGTCGAGTGTGCCGCTGGCCGCACACTCGACGCCGAGCGTGCGGCAAGCTTCACGTTCGTGGTGCCGCCAAGTCGCGAAGCGCGGGCACCAACAGCGCCAGCGCGCGACCGCGATGCGACACCGCGTCCTTGTCCGCCGGGCTCAACTGCGCCGCGGTGCGATCCGAACCGTCGGGAACGAACACCGGGTCATAGCCGAATCCCCCGTCGCCGCGCGGCTCGCGCGCTATCGACCCGGGCCACTCCCCGCGCACGACCACCTCGTCCGCCTCGCCCGGTCCCCGGACCAGCGCGCAGGCCGACACGAACGCCGCGCCGCGCCGCGCGTCGGGCACGTCGCGCAACTGCGCCAGCAACAAAGAGGTGTTGGCGCCGTCGTCGCCGTGACTGCCCGCCCAGCGCGCCGACAACACGCCCGGCATGCCGTTCAACGCCGCGACCTCCAGACCCGAGTCGTCGGCCACCGAGGCCAGGCCCGTCGCGGCGAACGCGTCGCGCGCCTTGGCCAGCGCGTTGTCCTCGAACGTCGCCCCGGTTTCCGGCGACTCGTCGAACGCCGGCACGTCGTTCAGCGACACCAGCGTCAGCCCCGACAGGCCGGCGCCGTCGAGCACCCGGCGCAACTCGGCCAGCTTCTTCGGGTTGCGGCTGGCGACCAGCAGCTTGGTCATCGTCTATTCCTAAAGATGCGTCTGGGCCGTTGCCGATGCATCCGCGCAGCATCCCGATATTCGAGCTGCGGGAGGACGAATCATGATCTGGTGCAATGGTTTTCGTCAGCTGCCGAACGACTTCGACGGCGCCGGCCCCTCGGGCAGCGCCCCCGGGTACGGCAGCTCCAGCGCCTCGCGCTGGGCGGCGAACAAATGGTCGCACGCCGCCAGCGCCACGTCGAGCAGCTTGTCCAGCGTCGAGCGCGGGAACGTCGCGCCCTCGCCGGTCCCCTGGACCTCGACCAGCGTCCCGGTGTCGGTGGCGACGACGTTCATGTCGACCTCGGCGCGCGAGTCCTCCTCGTAGGGCAGGTCCACCCGGATGCGGCCGTCGACGACGCCGACACTGACCGCGGCGATCGCGCACGACAACGGCCGCGGGTCCGAAAGCTTGCCCTTCGCCGACAGGTAGGTCACCGCGTCGGCCAGCGCGACGTACGCCCCCGTGATGGCCGCGGTGCGGGTGCCGCCGTCGGCCTGCAACACGTCGCAGTCGACGGCGATCGTGTTCTCCCCCAGCGCCGCCAGGTCGATGCACGCCCGCAGCGACCGGCCGATCAACCGGCTGATCTCCTGCGTGCGCCCGCTCAGCCGGCCCTTCACCGACTCACGGTCGGAGCGGGTGTGGGTGGCCGACGGCAACATCGCGTATTCCGCGGTCAACCACCCCAGGCCCGATCCCTTGCGCCAGCGCGGCACCCCCTCGGTGACGCTGGCGGTGCACATGACCTTGGTGTGACCGAATTCGACCAACACCGATCCCGCCGGGTGCTCGGTGAATCCGCGGGTGATGACTACCGGGCGGAGCTCGTCGTCGAGGCGGCCGTCTTCTCGTTTGGACACGAGGCAACCCTAGCGGTCAGACCCTTTCGGAGCGGCGCACATCGAACGTCTCCCCGCACACCACCGCGTGCACCGGGCCGTCGAACTCGGCCTTGGCCTCGGTGATCACGTCCTCGCGCGAGGTCCACGGCGGGATGTGCGTCAGCAACAGCTCGTGCACGCCGGCCTGCGCGGCGACCCGGCCGGCGTCGGTGCCCGACAGGTGCAGCGCGGGCGGCCGATCCGGGGAGTGGGTCCAGGACGCCTCGCAGAGGAAAACATCGGCGCCGCGGGCGAGTTCGACGAGCTGATCGCACGGGCCGGTGTCGCCGCTGTAGACGAAGGATGCCCCGCTGGGATCGGTGATCCGCAGGCCGTACGACTCGGTGGGGTGTGCCACCACGCGCGGGGTCACCGCGAGCGCACCGAACGTCACCGGCTCGCCGTCGACCCAGTGCCGGATGTCGAAAATGTCGGAGCAGTCGTCGATCTCGCCGCCGTAGGGCGACGACGCGGCCCCCAGTCGCGACCAGGTGTCGCTGGGCCCGTACAACAACGCCTTGCCCAGCGGGCGCGACGGATGGTAGCGGCGCCACACGAACAAACCCGGCAGATCCAGGCAGTGGTCGGCGTGCAAATGGGACAACAGGATGTGCACCGCGCCGGGGTCGGCGTAGCGCTGCAGCGCGCCGAGCACGCCGCCACCGAAGTCGAGTACCAGAGGCGGGGTATCAGGCGCCCGAAGTAGATAACCCGATGCCGGCGAATCCGGACCGACCACGCTGCCCGAGCAGCCGAGCACGGTTATTCGCACGGACACCACTGTGCCATGCCCGATGCGGCGATGGAGAAAACATCGCAGCTTTTGTGTGATGAGAATCTCGCGCGTCACCGGGCGCGGGAGCGCTGCACGGGCTGCACGCCGGTGACCACAGGCCCCAGAAATCGCGCCGCCAGTCTGGTGAACGCGTCGGGGTCGCCGGTGGCCTCGAACACGCGCGACGGCGGCGCGGCACCCGGATCGTCGGGATGCGGGCGCAGCAGGTCGCGCTCGGTGAGCACGCGCAGCACTTCCTTGGCGGTTTCCTCGGCGCTCGACACCAGCGTGACGGTCTCGCCCATCGCCAGCTGGATCAGCCCGGACAGCAACGGGTAGTGCGTGCAGCCCAGCACCAGGGTGTCGACCTGCGCGCGCTGCAGCGGTTCGAGATAGCCCTCGGCCAGTCCGAGAACCTGCCGCCCGCTGGTCACGCCGCGCTCGACGAAGTCGACGAACCGCGGGCAGGCCACCGCGGTGATCTCGGTGTCGCGGGCGGCGGCGAACGCGTCCTGGTAGGCGTGCGAGGCGATGGTCGCGCGCGTGCCGATGACGCCGATGCGCCCGTTGCGGGTGGTGGCGACCGCGCGGCGCACGGCGGGCAGGATCACCTCGACGACGGGCACGTCGTAGCGCTCGCGGGCGTCGCGCAGGCAGGCCGCCGACGCCGTGTTGCACGCGATCACCAGCGCCTTGACGCCGCGGGCGACGAGGTCGTCGCCGATGGCCAGCGCGTGCGCGCGGACCTCGGGGATGGTCAGTGGACCGTAGGGGCCGTTGGCGGTGTCGCCGACGTAGACGATGTCCTCGTCGGGCAGCTGGTCGATGATCGCCCGCGCGACGGTCAGTCCCCCGACGCCGGAGTCGAAGATCCCGACGGGCGCGTGCGGTGAACTCATGTCGCGGGCCGTCGGGCTTTCTTCTTTGCGCGGGCCTTGCGCTCCGGACCGGACAGGACGTACGCCGCCAGGACGCCGGCCACCGCGCCGCACAGGTGCCCCTGCCAGGACACGCCCCCGCACTTGTCGAGGACGGGCACGGCGCTGACGAGGACGCCGCCGTAGGCGAACAACACCACCAAACCGGTGACGATGTCCCAGAACCGGCGCACGAATATCCCGAAGACCAGCAAAAACGTCAGCCACCCGAAGATCAGCCCCGACGCCCCGATGTGATCGGACTCGAAGCGGCAGGTGTCCCAGTTGCCGATCAGCCAGGTGCCGAAGCCGCCGACGATCCACACGATCGCGGTGGCCCAGACGAACCGGGACATGCCGGCCAGGGTCATCAGGAAGCCCAGCACCAGGGCGGGCACCGTGTTGGCGAACAGGTGCGTCCAGCTCCCGTGCAACAACGGCGCCCAGATGATCCCCCACAGCCCGTCGGCCTCCAGCGGCCGGATGCCGTTGCCGTCCAGGGAATGATTCATCAGCTGGTCGATCAGCTCGATGACGTACAACAACGCCACGAACGTGAGGATCGTGACCCCGCCGACCACCCAGTGCGGCCGCTTCTTCGACTCTGTCGTTGACGCGTTCATGCCTCGTTCAGGCTACCGGCACAGGCCCCTTTACCCCGCTCGAACGGGGCCGAACGCCCCGGGCAACACGTCGCGGTAGGCCGGTAGCCCGGCCACCGATTCGGCGGCGAACACCCCGACCAGCACCGCGCGGGCCAGGCAGTCGGCCGCGGCCGCGCCGATCTCGGTGACCAGCCCGGTCTCCGGCGAGAACCCGGCGGGCACCGGTTTCGATCCCACCGGCGGGGCCACCTCGACGGCCCCGGTGGCGAGCGCGAACACCGTGTCACCGTCCAGCGGCGTGTGCGCCGGGCGGATGGTGCGGGCCAGGCCGTCGTGGGCGGCGATCGCCACCCGCCGGCACGCGGCCGGGCCCAGGGCGGCGTCGGTGGCGACGACCGCGATCGTGGTGTTCAGCGGGTCGAGCGCCGACGGCAACTGCGCGAACGCGTCGATCTGCTCGGCCGGCGGCGCCGTGAGGCCGAACTCCGCGATCAGGTCTGCCATCCACGGCAGGCCGGTGGCCCGGTCGGCGACGTCGCCCGCGCAGTTCACGGCGACGAGGGCGCCGACGGTCGCCCCCGACGGCAACGTCACCGAGGAAGTGCCGAGGCCGCCCTTGAGCACCCCGGCGCGCGCGCCCGCCCCCGCGCCGACGGTGCCGACGGCGACCGCCTCACCCGCGGCCTCGCAGGCCGCCGCGCCGAACTCGGCCGTCGGGCGGCAGTCCCAGCCGCCGACCGGCAGGTCGAAGATCACCGCGCCCGGCACGATGGGCACCACGCCGCCCTCCATGCCCACCCCGCGCTCCCGGCCCTCCAGCCAGCGCATGACGCCGTCGGCGGCCGCCAGGCCGAAGGCGCTGCCGCCGGCCAGCACCACGGCGTCGACGAACCGCACGGTGTTGGCCGGGTCCAGCAGGTCCGTCTCCCGGGTGCCGGGCGCGCCACCACGGCAGTCGACGCCGCCGACGGTCCCCGGCGGGGTGAGCACGACGGTCACGCCGCTGGCCCATCCGGTGCCCAGCGCCGCGTCGGGGTCGAGTTTGTGACAGTGCCCAACGCGGATGCCGCCGACGTCGGTGATGGAGTTCATCTACCCAGGCTTCCTCATCAGCGCCAGGACCAGGTACTCCTGCAGGACGGTCAGCCATTGGTAGACGTCGAGGTGCACGGCCAGCGGATGGTCGGCCGGCAGGCGGTCCGGCCCCTGTGGGCCGATCTCGAGCATGACCCCCAGCGTCAAACGGATGTCGTTGACCGCTGCGACCCACGCGTTCGCTTCCTCCTCGGTCAGCTCGAAACGCCCGCCGTTAGCCGGAACGGTATCCAGAAGTCGTTGCGCCGCGGCGCGTTTGGCGTCGATGATCTCCGGCTCGCGCAGGCTGCGCAGCGCGGCGTTGAGGCCGTCCCCAGCCGCTTCGGGATCGTCTGACTTGTGGAAGTCCGGCAGCAGCCGGCGCAGCGTCGGGTCGCGCGGCGGCTCGGTGTTGCCGGTCTTGATGCCGGTGATCTCGTGGAGTTCGTCTGCCGGAGCGGACGATTCGCGCTCGTCGAGCAGGCCGATCATCGCGCCGACCAGGTTGTTGAGCAGCGCGGCCTCATGGGAGGCCAGGGCCGACCGAAAACGGGGACCGTTGGCGGTCTCGACGCGCTTCCATTTGCGCACAAGGAATCCCGAACGACCTCGGTCTCAGCGGTCCTGCTGCATCGTCGCCCACAAACCGGCGGCGTGCAGCTTGGACACGTCGACTTCCATGGATTCGCGGCTGCCCGCCGAGACCACGGCCTTGCCCTCGTTGTGCACCTGCAGCATCAGCTTGGTCGCGTGCGGCTCGCTGTAGCCGAACAATTTCTGGAAGACATACGTCACATACGTCATCAGGTTGACGGGGTCATCCCACACGATGGTGACCCACGGGCTGGCCGTGGCGTGCACGGTGGCGGACTCGTGTTGCCCGGTAGTGCCCGGTTTGGTGGGCGCTGACGCAACAACCATGGCCTTAAGAATACCGAGACTGCTGCCCGCCGTTACCGTTGGCAGCATGAACGAGCCGGTCCTGGCCGGGCTGCTGACCGACAAGTACGAGCTGACCATGCTGGCGGCGGCGCTGCGCGACGGCACCGCCGGCCGGCGCACGACGTTCGAGCTGTTCGCCCGCCACCTGCCCGACGGCCGCCGCTACGGCGTGGTCGCCGGGACCGGCCGGCTCCTTGAAACGTTGCCGCGGTTCAGATTCGACGACGAGGCGTGCGAATTGCTGTCGCGGTTCCTCGACCGCCGGGCCGTCGACTACCTGCGCGAGTTTCGGTTCGGCGGCGACATCGACGGCTACGCCGAGGGCGAGCTGTACTTCCCTGGCTCGCCGGTGCTTTCGGTGACGGGCAGCTTCGGCGAATGTGTCGTGATCGAAACCCTGGCGTTGTCCATCTTCAACCACGACACGGCGATCGCGTCGGCGGCGGCCCGCATGGTCAGCGCGGCGGGCGGCCGCCCGCTGATCGACATGGGGTCGCGCCGGACCCACGAACGGGCAGCGGTCGCCGCGGCCCGCGCCGCCTATATCGCCGGCTTCGCCGCGTCCTCCAACCTGGAGGCCCAGCGGCGCTACGGGATACCGGCCGAGGGCACCGCCGCGCACGCGTTCACCATGCTGCACACCCGCTCCGACGGGCCTGACGAGGTCGCGGCGTTTCGCGCCCAGGTCGACGCGCTGGGCGTCGACACCACGCTGCTGGTCGACACGTATGACGTCACCGCCGGCGTGGCCAACGCCGTGGCCGCCGCCGGCACCGGGCTGGGCGCGGTGCGCATCGACTCCGGCGAACTGGGGGTGCTCGCGCGTCAGGTGCGCGAACAACTCGACGGGCTGGGGGCCACGCGGACCCGCATCGTGGTGTCCGGCGACCTCGACGAGTTCGGCATCGCCGCGCTGCGCGCCGAGCCGGTGCACAGCTACGGCGTCGGCACGTCGCTGGTGACCGGCTCCGGCGCGCCGACCGCGCGCATGGTCTACAAGCTGGTCGAGGTGGACGGCCTGCCCGTGCAAAAGCGCAGCAGCCGCAAGGAATCTCAGGGCGGTCGCAAGGAGGCGTTGCGGCTGGCCCGCCCGACCGGCACGATCACCGAGGAGGTGGTCTACCCGGCCGGCCGCCCACCGGAGACCACCGAACCGCGCCGTGATCTGATGACGCCGCTGGTGCGCGGCGGCGAGGTGGTGTGCGGGGCGGACCTCTCGGCGGCGCGCGAGCTGGTGGCGTCCGGCCTGCGCAGCCTGCCGTGGGAGGGCCTGAACCTGTCGCACGGCGAGCCCGCGATCCCGACGACACAAATCCGGGCCTGACCGTGTCGGTGTCCGTGCCCGAATTGCTCGCCACCGCCGTGGCCGCGCTCGGCGGGGCGGAGCGCCCCGGTCAGGTGCAGATGGCCGACGCGGTCGAGCGGGCCTTCGACAGCAACGAACACCTCGTCGTGCAGGCAGGCACCGGTACCGGCAAGTCGCTGGCGTATCTGGTTCCCGCGATCGTTCACGCGCTCGGCGACGAGTCGCCGGTCGTGGTGTCGACGGCCACGATCGCGCTGCAGCGCCAGCTGGTGGATCGCGATCTGCCCCGGCTGGCCGACTCGCTGGCCGATGCGCTCCCGCGTCCGCCGCGCTTCGCGCTGCTGAAGGGGCGGCGAAATTACCTGTGCCTGAACAAGATCCATAACGGCGCGGCGTCCGACGATTCGGACGACCAGCGACCGCAGGAGGAGCTCTTCGACCCGGTCGCGGTCACCGCGCTGGGCCGCGACGTGCAACGGCTCACCGCCTGGGCGTCGACGACCGACTCCGGCGACCGCGACGACCTCAAGCCCGGAGTGCCGGACCGGTCGTGGTCGCAGGTGAGCGTGTCGGCGCGGGAATGCCTGGGCGTGGCGCGCTGCCCGTTCGGCTCGGAGTGCTTTTCCGAACGCGCGCGCGGGCTCGCCGGCGCGGCCGATGTCGTCGTCACCAACCACGCGCTGCTGGCCATCGACGCCGTCGCGGAATCGTCGGTGCTGCCCGAACACGCGCTGCTGGTGGTCGACGAGGCGCACGAGTTGGTGGACCGGGTGACGTCGGTGGCGACCGCGGAGCTGACGTCGGCCGCGCTCGGCGTCGTCGCGCGGCGGATCGCCCGGCTGGTGGGCCCCGAGCTGACCCAGCGCCTGGAGGCCACGACCGCCAACTTCGCCGCCGCCATCCACGACGCCCGGCCCGGCCGCATCGATCGCCTCGACGAGGAGCTGGCCACGTACCTGACCGCGCTGCGCGACGTGGCCAGCGCGGCACGGTCGGCGATCGACACCACCAGTGACGCCAAGGCGGCGTCGGCGCGTGCCGAAGCCGTTGCCGCGCTGAGCGAAATCTCCGAGACCGCGTCGCGGATCCTGGCGTCGTTCGCGCCCGCCATTCCCGATCGCACCGACGTGGTCTGGCTCGACCACGAGGACAACCGCGGTGCGGTGCGGCCGGTGTTGCGGGTGGCCCCACTGTCGGTCGCCCGCTTGCTGCGCGACGAGGTGTTCACGCGTTCGACGACGGTGTTGACCTCGGCGACCCTGACGATCGGCGGGTCCTTCGACGCGATGGCTGAGGCATGGGGCCTGGGCGGCTCCACCGAGGATCAGCCCTGGCGCGGGCTCGACGTCGGGTCGCCGTTCCAGCACGCCAAGGCCGGAATCCTTTACGTGGCAGCGCATCTGCCGCCGCCGGGCCGCGACGGCACCGGCTCGGCCGAGCAGCTGAGCGAGATCGCCGAGCTCGTCACCGCCGCCGGCGGGCGCACGCTGGGGCTGTTCTCGTCGATGCGCGCGGCCCGGGCCGCGGCCGAGGAAATGCGCGAGCGGCTGTCGACGCCGGTGCTGTGCCAGGGCGACGACAGCACCTCCGCGCTGGTCGAACAGTTCAGCGCCGACGAGGAGACCTCGCTCTTCGGCACGCTGTCGCTGTGGCAGGGCGTCGACGTGCCGGGGCCGTCGCTGTCGCTGGTGCTGATCGACCGCATCCCGTTCCCACGGCCCGACGACCCGCTGCTGGGCGCGCGGCAGCGCGCGGTGGCCGCGCGCGGCGGCAACGGCTTCATGGCCGTCGCCGCCAGCCACGCCGCGCTGCTGCTCGCGCAGGGGTCGGGCCGGCTGCTGCGCCGCGTCGACGACCGCGGCGTCGTCGCCGTGCTGGACTCCCGGATGGTCACGGCCCGCTACGGCGGCTACCTGCGCGCGTCGCTGCCGCCGTTCTGGGCTACCACCGACGGCGCACAGGTGCGCGCGGCGCTGCAGAGGCTGCGCGGCGCCTAGATCGATGGTGGCGACCCGCCGCGCCCGGCTTCGCCGCGCTTGCGATCGCCACGGGCGATCAAGCCAGCGTGACCAGGCCCAGCTCGTTGCCCGCCAGCATCGGGTGGCGCGGCAGCACCCGCACCGTGTACCCGACCGTGCCCGCCAGCGGTAGCGACATCGTCGTCGAGAAGACCTGGTTGCCGCCCTCGGCGGTACCGGTATACGACATCTCGACGGTGAGCGGTTCGAGCAGCGCATCGCCGGCGTCCACCCGGCCCACCACGGCCTGGACCGTGACCTCGTCGGGCGCCAGCCCGCCCAGTTGCACCGTCGCGGTCAGGGTCAGCTTCGAGCCCAGCACCGGGGTGTCCGGCAGGCCGGTGCTGTCGACGTCGGTGATGTCGATCTTGGGCCAGGCCCGCTCGGCGCGTCTGCGGTAGGCGGCCAGTTCGCGGGCCGCATCGAACTCACCCCCGCCATCGGGGGCCGTGACGGTGCTCCGCAGCGACTGCGCGGCCGGCGTGTAGTAGTCCTCGACGTAATCGCGCACCATCCGCGAGGCCAGCACCTTGGGCCCGAGCGTCTGCAGGGTGTGGCGGACCATCTCGATCCAGCGCGGGGGCACCCCGCGCTCGTCGCGCTCGTAGAACTTCGGCGCCACCGCCTCCTCGAGCAGGTCGTAGAGCTTGGCGGATTCCAGGTCGTCGCGGCGGTTCTCGTCGGCCAGTCCGTCGGCAGACGGTATCTCCCAACCGTTTTCGCCGTCGTACCATTCGTCCCACCAGCCGTCGCGGATGGACAGGTTCAGCCCCCCGTTGAGCGCGCTCTTCATCCCCGACGTGCCGCAGGCCTCCAGCGGGCGCAGGGGGTTGTTCAGCCAGACGTCGCAGCCCCAATACAGCAGCCGGGCCATGGACATGTCGTAGTCGGGCAGGAAAGCGATGCGGTGGCGCACCTCGGGGCGGTCGGCGAACCGGACCACCTGCTGGATCAGGGCCTTGCCCCCGTCGTCTGCCGGGTGCGACTTGCCGGCGACGATCAGCTGGATCGGCCTGTCCTCGTTGAGCAGAAGTTGTTGCAGCCGATCGGGATCGCGCAACATCAGCGTCAACCGCTTGTAGGTCGGCACCCGCCTGGCGAATCCGACGGTCAGCACGCTGGGGTCGAAAGCCGTTTCAATCCAACTTAATTCGGCGTCCGATGCGCCGCGTTCCCGCCAGGAGCGGCGCAACCGCAGCCGGACGTCCTCGACCAGCAGCGTGCGCAGTTGCGAACGGATCGACCACAGGTGGCCGGCGTCGACCTGCTGCAGGCGCAGCCACACGCCCGGGTCGCCGAACGAGTCCGACCCGGCCAACTCGTGGCCAAGCTGCAGCCACTGCGGCGCCGCCCAGGTGCGCGCGTGCACCCCGTTGGTGATCGAGCCGATCGGCACCTCCTCGGCGTCGAATCCCGGCCACAGCTCGTTGAACATGGCGCGGCTGACGCTGCCGTGCAGCAGCGAGACGCCGTTGGCCCGTTGCGCCAGGCGCAGGCCCATGTGGGCCATGTTGAACTTGGCCGGATCGTCCTCGGCGCCGAGGGCGAGGATCCGGTCGGTCGGCACGCCGGGCAGCAAGGCGGGCGCGCGCTTGGCATCCCGGTCGTTCTCGTCGTCGGGCGCGCCGTCGAAGTAACGCCGCACCATGTCGATCGGGAACCGGTCGATGCCCGCGGGCACCGGGGTGTGGGTGGTGAACACCGTGGCAGACCGCACGACGGTCAGCGCGGTGTCGAAGTCCAGCCCGGACTCCGTGATCAGCTCGCGGATGCGTTCGGCCCCGAGGAAACCCGCGTGCCCCTCGTTCATGTGCCACACCTCGGGCGCGGGCCGCCCTTCGATGGCGGTGAACGCGCGGATCGCGCGCACCCCGCCGATGCCCGCCAGCAGCTCCTGGCGCATCCGGTGTTCCTGGTCGCCGCCGTAGAGGCGGTCCGTGACGCCGCGCAGGTCGTGCTCGTTCTCGGGGACGTCGGAATCCAGCAGCAGCAGCGGCACCCGCCCCACCTGCGCGACCCAGATGCGGGCCCGCAGCTGCGCGGAGTCGGGCAGGTTCAGCTCGACCAGCGCCGGCTCACCCGTCGCATCGGTCAGCAGCCGCAGCGGCAGCCCCTGCGGATCCAGCGCGGGGTAGGTCTCGTGCTGCCAGCCGTCGGCGGTGAGCGACTGGCGGAAATACCCGGATCGGTAGTAAAGCCCCACCGCGATGAGCGGCACCCCCAGGTCCGACGCGGACTTCAAGTGGTCGCCCGCGAGGATGCCCAGGCCGCCCGAGTAGTTGGGCAGCACCTCGGCGACACCGAACTCCATCGAGAAGTACGCGATCGAGGCCGGCACCGGCACGCCGGCCTGCTGGTACCACAGCGGGCGGGTCAGATAGTCGTTGAGATCCGCCGCCAGTTCGTCGAGCCGGCGCAGGAATCCTTCGTCGAGGGCCAACTCGTCGAGCCGGGCGGGTTTCACCGCGCCCAGCAGCGCCACCGGATCGCGGCTGCAGCGCTCCCAGAGGGCGGGCTCGATCGTCTCGAACAGGTCCTGGGTCGGCGTGTCCCACGACCACCGCAGGTTGTTCGACAGCTGGTCGAGCGCGGCGAGGCGCTCGGGCAGATGAGCTCGGACGGTAAACCGGCGGAGGGCTTTCACGCGTCTCTACCTTAGGAGAGGATTCGCCCGCCCGCACGGCCGCTTTCGGGCAGCGGTGGTGTGTGACCGGACACTAGGGTGGGTATCGGTTAGTAATTGGGGCCCACCGATGCACCCCAGCCCTTGACGAGAGGCATTCCGCGACGGAGCGCACCGCGGTCTGGCCGCACAAGAGTCGAACACCGAGGGTGACGAGGCGGCCCGCGCAGCGGGCCGACGAGGAACCGGAGAATCGAATGGAGTGTTGTGCCCGGTCGCGTCGAGATCGATAACGTCCAGCCCGTCGTCTCCTGCGGCGCGTACCCGGCCAAGGCCGTGGTCGGCGAGATGGTGCCGGTCAGCGCCGCGGTATGGCGGGAAGGCCACGAGGCCGTCGCCGCGACGCTGGTCGTCCGCTACCAGGGCGCGCGCTATCCGCAGGTGACGGAATCCCGCCGGATCAAGGCCGCCGCGGCCCCCACCCGCCCCGCGCCCGCGCTGGACGGCAAAGCGGCCGAACCGCGCGCCAAGCCACTGCTGCTGCCCATGACCGAGGGGCTGGAACCCTACGTCTTCCACGGCGTGTTCACCCCCGACCGCGTCGGCCTGTGGACCTTTCGCGTCGAGGGGTGGGGCGACCCGATTCACTCCTGGCGGCATGGGTTGGTCGCCAAGCTCGACGCCGGCCAGGGCGAGAAGGAACTGGCCAACGACCTGTTGGTCGGGGCCGCGCTGTTCGAGCGCGCCGCGTCCAATGTGCCAAGGGCCCGGCGCGAACCGCTGCTGGCGGCCGCCGGGGCGCTGCGCACCCCCGGGGACCCGGTCACCCGCACCGCACTGGCGCTGGCACCCGGCGTCGAACAGATCTTGGCCGACTATCCACTGCGCGACCTGGTCACGCGCGGCGAACAGTTCGCGGTGTGGGTCGACCGGCCGTTGGCGCGCTTCGGCGCGTGGTATGAGATGTTCCCGCGTTCGACAGGCGGATGGGACGAGAACGGCAAGCCGGTGCACGGCACCTTCGCTACCGCTGCGGAGCAGCTGCCGCGGATCGCGGACATGGGGTTCGATGTGGTCTACCTGCCACCGATCCACCCGATCGGCAAGGTACACCGCAAGGGCCGCAACAACTCTCCCGCCGCCGCCCCTTCAGATGTGGGATCCCCGTGGGCGATCGGCAGCGACGAGGGCGGCCACGACGCCGTCCACCCGGACCTGGGCACCATCGAGGACTTCGACGACTTCGTCTCGGCCGCACGCGATCTGGGCATGGAGGTGGCGCTGGACCTGGCGCTGCAATGCGCGCCCGATCATCCGTGGGCCCGCGACCACCGGCAGTGGTTCACCGAGTTGCCCGACGGGACCATCGCCTACGCCGAGAACCCGCCGAAGAAATACCAGGACATCTACCCGATCAACTTCGACAACGACCCCGCCGGCCTCTACGACGAGGTGCTGCGGGTGGTACGGCACTGGATCGACCACGGAATCAAGTTCTTCCGGGTGGACAACCCCCACACCAAGCCGCCCGACTTCTGGGCCTGGCTGATCGGCCAGGTCAAGGACGCCGACCCCGACGTGCTGTTTTTGTCCGAGGCTTTCACGCCGCCGGCCCGCCAGTACGGCCTGGCCAAGCTGGGCTTCACCCAGTCCTACAGCTACTTCACCTGGCGGACCGCCAAGTGGGAGCTGACCGAATTCGGCAACGACATCGCCGCCCTCGCGGACTTTCGCCGGCCGAACCTCTTCGTCAACACCCCCGACATCCTGCACGCGGTGCTGCAGCACAACGGGCCGGGGATGTTCGCCGTCCGCGCGGCGCTGGCGGCGACGATGGGGCCGGCCTGGGGGGTCTACTCGGGCTACGAGCTCTTCGAGCACCGCGCGGTGCGCGAGGGCAGCGAGGAGTACCTGAACTCCGAGAAGTACGAATTGCGTCCCCGCGACTTCGCGGGCGCCCTCGCCGAGGGCCGGTCACTCGAGCCGTTCATCAAGCAGCTCAACACGATTCGCCGCCTGCATCCGGCGCTGCAACAACTGCGCACGATTCATTTCCACGGCGTGGACAACGATGCGCTGCTGGCCTACAGCAAGTTCGACCCCGCCACCGGCGACTGCGTGTTGGTGGTGGTCAGCCTCAACGCGTTCGGGCCCGAGGAGGCGACGCTGTGGTTGGACATGGAGGCATTGGGTATGGAGCCCTATGAACGGTTTTGGGTGCGCGACGAGATCACCGGTCAGGAATTCCAGTGGGGACAAGCCAATTACATCCGTCTCGACCCCGCGCAGGCCGTCGCGCACATCATCAACATGCCCCTCGTCCCGTACGAATCCCGGATCACGCTGCTGCGTAGGAGGTGACGGCTGTGCGCCGAACCGACGAACTCGCCAAATTGGACCTGGCGCCCGACCCGACCGACCTGGCGCGCCTGGTGGCCGGTGCGCATTACAACCCGCATGGCATCCTGGGCGCCCACGAGTACGGTGACCACACCGTCATCCGGGCGTTCCGGCCGCACGCGCGCGAGGTCGTCGCCCTGGTTGGCGATGACCGGTTTCCGTTGCAGCACGTCGAATCCGGGCTGTTCGCCGTCGCGCTGCCGTTCGTCGACCTGATCGACTACCGGCTGGAGGTGACCTACGAGGGGTCCGACCCTTACGTCGTCGCCGACGCCTACCGCTTCCTGCCCACCCTGGGTGACGTCGACCTTCATCTGTTCAACGAGGGCCGCCACGAGCGGCTCTGGGAAGTCCTCGGCGCCCATCCCCGCTCGTTCACCACCGCAGACGGCGTCGTCGAGGGGGTGTCGTTCGCGGTGTGGGCGCCCAACGCCAAGGGCGTCAGCCTGATCGGCGAGTTCAACGGCTGGACCGGCAGCGACGCGCCCATGCGGGTGCTGGGCTCCTCCGGGGTGTGGGAGTTGTTCTGGCCCGGTTTTCAGGTCGGCGGGCTGTACAAGTTCCGCGTACACGGCGCCGACGGTGTGATGACCGAGCGGGCCGACCCGTTCGCCTTCGCCACCGAGGTGCCGCCGCACACCGCGTCGCGGGTGACGCGCAGCGACTACACCTGGGCGGACGCCGACTGGATGGCGCGCCGCGCGCGGAGCAACCCGGTGTTCGAGCCGATGAGCACCTACGAGGTGCACCTGGGCTCGTGGCGGCCGGGCCTGTCCTACCGTCAGCTGGCCCACGAGTTGACGGATTACGTTGTGGAGCACGGGTTTACCCATGTCGAGCTGCTGCCGGTGGCCGAGCACCCGTTCGCCGGGTCATGGGGATACCAGGTCACGTCCTACTACGCCCCGACCTCGCGGTTCGGCACGCCGGACGACTTCCGGGCGCTGGTCGACGCGCTGCACCGGGCCGGCATCGGCGTCATCGTGGACTGGGTGCCCGCGCACTTTCCGAAGGACGCCTGGGCGCTGGGCCGCTTCGACGGGACCGCACTCTACGAGCACGCCGATCCCAAACGCGGGGAGCAACTCGACTGGGGCACCTACGTCTTCGACTTCGGCCGCGCCGAAGTGCGCAACTTCCTGGTGGCCAACGCGTTGTACTGGCTCGAGGAGTACCACGTCGACGGGCTGCGCGTGGACGCCGTCGCGTCGATGCTCTACCTGGACTACTCGCGCCCCGAGGGCGGCTGGACCCCGAACATCTACGGCGGGCGGGAAAACCTCGAGGCGGTGCAGTTTTTGCAGGAGATGAACGCCACGGCGCACAAGGCCGCGCCCGGCATCGTCACCGTCGCCGAGGAGTCCACGTCGTGGCCGGGCGTGACGAGGCCGACAAACCTTGGCGGCCTTGGGTTCTCGATGAAGTGGAACATGGGCTGGATGCACGACACGCTCGACTACATCAGCCGCGACCCGATCTACCGCAGCTTCCACCACCACGAGATGACGTTCTCGATGCTGTACGCGTTCAGCGAGAACTATGTGCTGCCGCTCAGCCACGACGAGGTGGTGCACGGCAAGGGCACGCTGTGGGGGCGGATGCCGGGCAACAACCACGTCAAGGCCGCGGGCCTGCGCAGCCTGCTCGCCTACCAATGGGCGCATCCGGGTAAGCAATTGTTATTCATGGGCCAGGAATTCGGTCAGCGCGCGGAGTGGTCCGAAGAGCGCGGCCTGGATTGGTGGCAACTCGACGAGCAAGGTTTCTCCAACGGAGTGCTGGCCCTTGTGCGCGACATCAATGAGATCTACCGCAGCCGCCCGGCGCTGTGGAGCCAGGACACCATTCCCGACGGCTATTCCTGGATCGACGCCAACGACTCCGCCAACAACGTGTTGAGCTTTCTGCGATATGGCAAGGACGGCTCGGTGATGGCCTGTGTATTCAATTTCGCGGGATCCGAGCACAGCGGTTACCGGCTGGGCCTGCCCGCCGCCGGACGCTGGCGCGAGGTGCTCAACACCGACGCGACCGCCTACAACGGCTCGGGAATCGGGAACCTGGGCGGCGTCGACGCCACCGAAGACCCGTGGCACGGCCGCCCCGCCTCGGCGGTAATGGTGTTGCCGCCGACGTCGGCGTTGTGGTTCGAGCCGGAATAGGACGCGTCCAAAACCACCCGGCGAAATAGATAACGATTTCCCATCGCTTCTATTTACATGGGCTAGCATCACGATATGATTCGCTTCCGTAATTAGTCGACGATGACCCGATCCTGGTCACCGCCGGCCAAACTCGCCGTAGTGCTGGGAGGTAAACATGTCATTCGTGTTCGCAGTACCGGAAACGGTTTCGGCGGCGGCTTCGAATTTGGCGAGTATTGGTTCGGCAATCAGCACGGCCACCGCGACGGCGGCGGCCCCGACGACGGGCCTCGCGGCCGCGGCCGCCGACGAGGTGTCGGCGAGTGTCGCCGCGCTGTTCTCCTCGCACGCCCAGGACTACCAGGCGATCAGCGCGCAGTTGGAGGCCTTTCATTCGCAGTTCGTGGCGGCGCTGAGCGCGGGCGGGGCGTCCTACGCCGCCACCGAGGCCGCCAACGCATCCCCGCTGCAGGCCTTCGAGCAGCAGTTGCTCGGCGCCATCAACACGCCCACCCAGCTGCTGCTGGGTCGCCCGCTGATCGGCAACGGCGCCAACGGGGCGCCCGGCACCGGAGCGGCCGGCGGGGCCGGCGGACTCCTGATCGGCAACGGCGGCGCCGGCGGGTCCGGCGCTGCGGGCCAGGCAGGTGGGGCCGGCGGCGCGGCGGGGCTGTTCGGAACCGGTGGGGCGGGCGGCGCCGGCGGCGGCTCCGCGGCGGGTAACGGTGGAGCCGGCGGTGCCGGCGGCAGCGGCGGCCTGCTGTGGGGCGCCGGCGGAACGGGTGGAATCGGCGGCCTGGGCGCGGTCGGCGGAGCCGGCGGCACCGGCGGCAACTCCTGGCTGTTCGGCGCCGGCGGTCTCGGCGGCGCGGGCGGGCTTGGCGGCACCGGCGGGGCCGGCGGGGCGGGTGGTCGCAGCGGGCTGTTCGAACTGTTCGCCACCGGCGGGGCCGGCGGAGTCGGCGGGGCCAGCGGCGGCGGTCCGGGTGGCGCCGGCGGGGCAGGCGGGGCAGGCGGGGCAGGCGGATTGTTCAGCAGCGGCGGCGCCGGTGGCGCCGGCGGTTTCGGCTTCAACGGCTCGGTCGGCGGAGTCGGCGGGGCCGGTGGCGCGGGCGGGCTCCTCTCCGGCGACGGCGGGGCCGGCGGCACCGGCGGGCTCGGCAGCTTCGGCTCCACCGGTGCGGCCGGCGGCGCCGGCGGGGCCGGCGGCGCCGGCGGGTTGTTCGGTGTCGGCGGCGCGGGCGGCGCCGGCGGCGCCGGCGGGCTCAGCACCGCGACCGGCGGGACGGCCGGCGCGGGCGGGGCCGGGGGTGCCGGAGGCGCCGGCGGGTGGCTCGGATCGGGTGGCTCCGGCGGGGCCGGCGGCGACGGCGGGTTCACCACCGGGGACACCTCCACTTCCGGCGCAGGCGGGATCGGCGGCGCCGGCGGCACCGGTGGGTTGTTCGGCCCGGGTGGCTCTGGTGGCACGGGCGGCGTCGGCGGGCACGCCGGCGGGAACAACTCGACAGACGGCGTCGGCGGTACCGGCGGTGCCGGCGGCCTGGGCCGCCTGTTCGGCTCCGGCGGATCCGGTGGATCCGGCGGCAACGCGTCGCACACCAATGCCGGCGCGGGCGGTGCCGGCGGCGCCGGCGGATTGTTCGGCTCCGGGGGCGGCGGTGGCATCGGCGGGTTCGGCCTTGATACCGGTTCAGTCGGCGGCGCCGGCGGGGCCGGTGGCAATGCGGGCGCGCTCGCCGGCTGGGGCGGGGCCGGCGGCTCGGGTGGGTCCGGTAATACCAGCGGAGCGGGCGGCGCCGGCGGAAACGCCGGCCTGCTCTACGGCGACGGCGGTGCCGGGGGCATCGGTGGGACGGGACTCAACGGCGCCGACGGCGGCGCCGGGGGGAACGGCGGCAACGCCGGGCTGATCGGCAATGGCGGCGCCGGTGGGGCCGGCGGGTTGAGCACCGCCGCCGGTAGCACCGGCGGGGCGGGTGGCGCCGGAGGCAACGCGCGGTGGATCGGCAACGGCGGCAACGGCGGCAACGGCGGCGACGGCCTGTTAGGTGCGACGCCGGGGGCGGGCGGCGCCGGCGGTGCGGCCGGAGCGATTGGTTTGCCGGGGATCAACGGCTTGACTGGCTCTGGCCCGTAACGCGGGCTGCTGAGCAGACGCAAAAGCACCCATTTCGGCACGAAATTGGGTGCTTTTGCGTCTGCTCGCGGTCGGATCAGTACAGCGCGTTGGCGAGGTTGCGCCGGCCGGCGACCACCTCGGGATCGGCCGGATCGAACAGCTCGAAGAGCTCGATCAGCCGGGTGCGCACCTGCGTGCGCTCGTCACCCGATGTGCTGCGCACCAACGCAATCAGCCGGCCGAACGCGCCGCTGACGTCCTGGTTGAGCAGCTGCACGTCGGCGGCCGCCAGAGCGGCCTCGATGTCGCCCGGCGCGGCATCGGCGACCGCGACGGCATCGGGCCGTTGCGCCGTTGCGCGCGTGAGGAAGTCGATCTGGCGGATCGCGCCCTTCGCCTCGACGCTGGCCGGATTGGCATCCAGGATCGACTGATAAGAATGTTTCGCGGCGGCGAAGTCGCCGTCCTCGAGCTGCTGGCGGGCCGCGGCGAGCTCCGGGTCCACTTCCCCGGCTTGCCCGGAACCGCTTGGGCCCCTGAGCTTTCCGGCCGTCGCCGACAGCAGTGAATCCACCCACCGGCGCAACTGGTCGGGCGGCTGCACGCCCTGGAAGCTGGACAGTGGCTGCCCGGCGGCCAGCGCCACGACTGTCGGGACCGCATCGACACCGAAGATCTGTGCCACCCGCGGCGCCGCGTCGACGTTGACCGTCGCCAGCGACCACGTGCCGTTGTCCTCGCTCGCCATCGCGGCCAGCGTCTCGACGAGCTCGACGCACGCGTCGCTGCGGGGAGACCACAGCAACACCACGACCGGTACCTCGTCGGAGCGGACCAGCACTTCCGCTTCGAAGTTGGTCTCGGTGACCGCGGTGACTCCGGGTGCGGCCGGCGCCGCCCGCCCGTCGGGGTCGGAGGGGGCGGGGCCCTGCTGGGCTCGCTGCTTGAGACCCGACAGGTCAACCGCACCGGCCAAGGCGGGCCCGATCGGGGGTCGCGGACGCGTCACGCCGTCAAGTTTGTCATGCGCACCGGACGGCGCGGAATGGGCCCTGAGCGGCGTTTATGACCAAGATCACAACCGCGCGCCGGCGGTGCGCGCCAGCAACTCCGCCGGGGGCAGGCTAACGGGCCCGCAGGATCAGCGCGTCGCCCTGGCCGCCGGCGCCGCACAGCGCCGCGACGCCGTACCCGGAGCCGCGCCGGGCCAGCTCCAACGCCGCGTGCAGGGTGATCCGGGCGCCCGACATACCGATCGGGTGCCCTACCGCGATCGCACCGCCGTTGACGTTGACGATCTCGGGATCGACGCCCAGCTCCCGGGTCGAGGCCAGCGCGACCGCCGCGAATGCCTCGTTGATCTCCACGACGTCCAGCTGGTCTGCGGAGATGCCCTCGCGCGCGAGCGCCTTCTTGATCGCGTTCGCCGGCTGCGACTGCAGGGTCGAATCCGGGCCGGCCACGACGCCGTGCGCGCCGATCTCGACCAGCCAGGTCAGCCCGAGCTCTTCGGCCTTGTCCTTGTTCATCACGATCACCGCCGCCGCGCCGTCGGAAATCTGCGACGCCGACCCGGCGGTGATGGTGCCGTCGCGGCGAAACGCCGGCTTGAGGCCGGCCAGCGACTCGGCGGTGGTGTTGGCCCGGATCCCCTCGTCCTCGGCGAACTGCAGCGGATCCCCCTTGCGCTGCGGGATTTCGACCGATACCACCTCGTCGGTGAAGACGCCGTCCTTCCATGCCGCGGCCGCCTTTTGGTGGGAGCGCGCAGCGAACTCGTCCTGTTCTTCGCGGGTGAATTTGTCGACGTCGTTGCGCTGCTCGGTGAGCGCGCCCATCGGCTGGTCGGTGAACACGTCGTGCAGGCCGTCGTAGGCCATGTGGTCCAGCACAGTGACGTCGCCGTACTTGTAGCCCGACCGGCTGTCCATCAGCAGGTGCGGTGCCTTGCTCATCGACTCCTGGCCGCCGGCCACCACCACGTCGAACTCTCCGGCGCGAATGAGCTGGTCAGCCAGGGCGATGGAGTCGATCCCGGACAGGCACATCTTGTTGATGGTCAGCGCCGGGACGTCCCAACCGATGCCGGCCGCCACGGCGGCCTGGCGCGCGGGCATCTGGCCCGCCCCCGCCGTCAGCACCTGGCCCATGATCACGTACTCGACGAGGCGAGCCGGCACTTGCTCGTTGGGGAAAGCCTTCTCCAGCGCCGCTTTGATCGCGATGGCGCCCAGGTCGCTGCCCGAGAAATCCTTCAGCGAACCCATTAGCTTGCCGATGGGCGTCCGCGCTCCAGCAACTATCACCGACGTCGTCATGAGTACCTCCTAAACGTGCAGGGAAGGCGGATTACCCATCCCCGAGAAGCGCGATCTTTGCCGTCAGGTTACCGTTATGTGATGACGACCGATCAAGTTGACGCCCGTCAGATCCTGGCCACCGAGCTGGTGACGGCGATCGATCACGTCGGCATCGCCGTCGCCGACCTGGACGCCGCCATCGAGTGGTACTGCGACCATCTCGGCATGATCCTGGTGCACGAGGAAGTCAACGACGACCAGGGAATCCGCGAGGCGATGCTGTCGGTGCCCGGCGCACTCGCCGGCACCGCGCAGATCCAGCTGATGGCCCCCGACGACGACTCGTCGGCGATCGCGAAGTTCCTCGACAAGCGGGGCCCGGGCATCCAGCAGCTGGCGGTTCGGGTCAGCGACCTCGACAGCATCAGCGAGCGCCTGCGCGCCCAGGACATCCGCCTGGTCTACGAGGCGCCCCGGCGCGGCACAGCGAACTCGCGGATCAACTTCATCCACCCCAAGGACGCCGGCGGCGTCCTCATCGAGCTGGTCGAGCAGGCTTCCTAAGACCACTTCCGGGTCGGACCGCGAGTGGCGCGGTTGGCCCAGCACGGCGTGTGCCAATGCCGCCGGTCCTCGGCGCCCTGCCCCACTTCGGCCGGCCATACGACCAGATGTGGTGTGCCGGAACGTATTTCGTGGTCACAGCCGGGGCAGCGATAGGTCTTCACGGCGCGGGCCGCGGCGACCGGGCGCACTTCGTATTCGTGCCCGTCGGGACCCGTTTCCACCCTCCGCGGCAACGGCGGCCGCCGACGCGGCGGCTCGCGGCGCCTAGGCATCAGAACAACCGGTACTCATCGCTGTCCATGCCCCGCATCTTGTCGTAATCCAGTGTGACGCAACGGATCCCACGATCGACGGCCAAGGTGCGCGCCTGTGGCTTGATCTGCTGGGCCGCGAAGACGCCCTTGACCGGCGCGAGCACGGTGTCGCGGTTGAGCAACTCCAGGTAGCGGGTGAGCTGCTCGACGCCGTCGATCTCGCCGCGCCGCTTGATCTCCACCGCGACCGAGCCGCCCCGTTCGTCGCGGCACAGCAGGTCGACGGGGCCGATCGCGGTCATGTACTCGCGACGCACCAGCGTGTATCCCTCGCCGAGCAGTTGCACGTGTTCCGCGAGCAACGCCTGCAGGTGGGCCTCGACGCCGTCCTTCACCAGGCCGGGGTCCACCCCGAGGTCGTGGCTGGAGTCGTGCTCGATCTCCTCGACCGTGATGCGCAACTGCTCGCCGGCCTTGTTCTCCACCACCCACAGCGGCGCCGGGTCGCCGGGCTGTTCGGTCAGCCAGCACGGCGGGCTCATCCAGTTCAGCGGCTTGTAGGCGCGGTCGTCGGCGTGCACGCTGACCGACCCGTCGGCCTTGAACAGCAGCAGCCTGCGCGCCGAGGGCAGATGTGCGGTGAGCCGGCCGATGTAGTCGACGGTGCACTGGGCGATCACTAGACGCACCCGACTCACCTTAGAGCGTGGGCGACAAATTAGGCTGGCGCCACAATGTCGGCCAAGCAGTCCGCGGCGCAACGCATCGGCCGGGTGCTGGAAAAGGTCACCCGCCAGAGCGGCCGCCTGCCGGAAACCCCCGCGTACGGCTCCTTGCTGCTTGGCCGGGTGTCGGAGAGCCAACGACGCCGGCGCATCCGCATCCAGGTCATCCTGACCGTGCTCGTCCTGGGGACCAACCTGATCGGCATCGTCGTCGCGCTCCTGTTGGTGACGGTTGCCATTCCCGAACCCAGCGTGTTCGACGACGCGCCGGCGTGGCTGTCCTTCGGGGTCGTCCCGGCCTATATCGCGATCGCTTTGGCGCTGGGCACCTACTGGATCACCCGGCAGACGGTGCTCGCGCTGCGCTGGGCTATCGAAGAGCGCAAACCCGACCCCGCCGACGAGCGCAACACCTTCGTGGCCCCGTGGCGCATCGCGATCGCCGACCTCATCCTGTGGGGATTGGGCACCGTGGTGTTCACGATCCTCTACGGGCTGGTCAACACCCTGTTCATTCCACGGTTTTTGCTCTGCGTGAGCTTCTGCGGGGTGCTGGTGGCCACCGGCAGCTACCTGCTCGCCGAGTTCGCGCTGCGCCCGGTGGCCGCCCAGGCGCTGGAAGCGGGGCCGCCGCCGCGGCGGCTGTCGGCGGGCATCATGGGCCGGACCATGGTGGTCTGGTTCCTCGGCTCCGGCGTGCCCGTCGTGGGGATCGCCCTGTTGGCGGTGTTCCAGATCCTGTTGCGAAACCTGACCGAAACCCAGTTCGCGGTGGGCGTCCTGATCATCTCCACGGTCACGCTGATCTTCGGTTGCGTCTTGATGTGGATCCTGGCCTGGCTGACGGCGACACCGGTGCGGGTCGTCCGGGCGGCGCTGCGGCGCGTCGAGCAGGGCAACCTGCGCGGCGACTTGGTGGTGTTCGACGGCACCGAACTCGGTGAGCTGCAGCGCGGCTTCAACGCGATGGTCGACGGGTTGCGCGAACGCGAACGCGTGCGCGACCTTTTCGGCCGGCACGTCGGGCGCGAAGTCGCCTTGGCCGCCGAACGCGAGCGGCCGAAGCTCGGCGGCGAAGAGCGTCACGTCGCGGTCGTCTTCATCGACATCGTCGGCTCCACGCAGCTGGTGACCAGTCAGCCGCCGGCGGAAGTCGTTGCGCTGCTTAACCGTTTCTTCGCGATCGTCTTCGAGGAAGTCGACCGCCGCCGCGGGCTGCTCAACAAGTTCGAGGGCGACGCCTCGCTGGCCGTTTTCGGTGCCCCCAACCACCTCGACTCGCCCGAGGACGAGGCGCTCGCGACCGCGCGCTGCATCGCCGACCGGTTGTGCGACGAGATGCCCGAATGCCAGGCCGGCATCGGCGTGGCCGCGGGTCAGGTCGTCGCCGGCAACGTGGGCGCCAAGGAACGGTTCGAATACACCGTGATCGGCGAGCCGGTCAACGAGGCAGCGCGCCTGTGCGAGCTGGCCAAGTCACATCCGGGCGGGTTGCTTGCGACGTCCGACGCGCTCGAAGCTGCGGGCGAAGAGGAAAGGGCCCATTGGGTTTTGGGCGAAACCGTGACCCTGCGCGGGTACGAGCGGCCCACCCGGCTGGCGTCGCTCGCGGAGGACGCCGAGGCCTGAGCCGGCGCTATAAGGCGAGTGCGCGGCGCAGCACCACGATCGCCTCGTCCTGTTCGCGCTGCGAGATCGCCGCGTGCTGGACGAGCGCCGAGCCGTGGAAAGTCCCTGGGAACAAATGAAGTTCGACGGTGACCCCAGCGGCCAGCAGGCCCAGTGCGTAGGCGATGCCCTCGTCGCGCAGGGGGTCGAAGTGCATCACCGACACATAGGCGGGCGGCAGACCCGCCAGGTCGGTCGCGCGGGCCGGCGCCGCGTAGAGCGAGACGTCGTCGGAGCCCGCGTGGCCGGTACCGAGATAGCAGTCCCAGCTGAAGATCGCCCTGGGTCGGTTCCACAGCGGGGTGTCGACGAAGTCGGTCATGCTGCCGGTAATGAGCCGGTCGTCGAGCTCCGGCACCGACAGAAACTGGAACGCGATGTGCGGGCCGCCGCGGTCGCGGGCCAGCAGGGCCAGCGCCGCGCACAGCCCGCCGCCGGCGCTGACGCCGTGGATGGCGATGCGCTGCGGGTCGATGCCCAGCTCGGCCGCGTTTTCGGCCGTCCAGACCAGACCGGCGTAGACGTCTTCCAGCGGGCCGGGGAAGGGTGTCTCGGGGGCCAGGCGGTAGTCGACCGAGACCACGACGACGCCGAGTTCGCGGGCGAGCCTCACCGCGATGCCGTGCTCGGTCTCGAGGTCTCCGACGATGAATCCGCCGCCGTGGACCGTGTAGACCGCGGCGGGACCGCTGCGCTGGTCGGGTGTGTAGACGCGGACCGGAACCGCGGGATCGCCGTCGTGGCCGGGGATTTCGCGATCCTCGATCCGCAACCCGGAGGTGTCGGGCTGCGGCATCTGGGCGATCATCTCGGTGAAGGCGGCGCGCATGGTCGGCGCGTCGTCCGCCTCGAGAGAGGGCAGGAGCGGGACCACCGCGGCGAGCTCGGGGTCGAAGGCGTAGGCCGTCTGCGTGTCGTCCGTCACAGCTAGTCATTGTGCTGTTTGACGGGTTCGTTGGCTAGACGCGGGTGCCGGCCACGTTGATGTCGCTTTTCCGCCAGTTTTGTCGGTCGGCGGGTGTAAGTGTGGAACCGTGCACGAGGATTTCGAACGCTGCTACCGGGCCGTCCAGTCCAAGGACGCCCGGTTCGACGGCTGGTTCGTCACCGCGGTCCTGACGACGCGGATCTACTGCCGGCCCAGCTGCCCCGTGCGGCCGCCGTTCGCCCGCAACGTGCGGTTCTACCCGACCGCGGCCGCCGCCCAGCGGGCGGGTTTCCGCGCGTGCAAGCGCTGCCGCCCCGACGCCTCGCCGGGATCTCCCGAATGGAACGCGCGCGGCGACGTCGTTGCGCGCACGATGCGCCTCATCGCCGACGGCACGGTGGACCGGGACGGTGTCGGCGGCCTGGCGGCCCACCTCGGCTACACCACCCGCCAGCTGGAACGGCTGCTGCAGGCCGAGGTCGGCGCCGGTCCGCTGGCCCTGGCCCGCGCGCAGCGCGCCCAGACCGCGCGGGTGCTGATCGAGACCACCGACCTGCCGTTCGGCGACGTCGCCTTCGCCGCGGGGTTCTCGAGCATCCGCCAGTTCAACGACACCGTGCGCCTGGTGTTCGAGACCACGCCCACGGCACTGCGTAGGCGCGCGGCCTTCCCGGCCGGTGCCAATTCACCCGGGGCGGTGTCCCTGCGGCTCCCGGTCCGCACACCGTTCGCATACGAGGGCGTCTTCGGCCACCTCGCGGCCGGCGTCGTGCCCGGCTGCGAGGAGGTGCGCGACGGCGCGTACCGGCGCACGCTGCGGCTGCCGCGCGGCAGCGGCATCGTGTCGCTGGCCCCGGCGGTCGACCACGTCCGCTGCCAGCTGGTGCTCGACGACTTCCGCGACCTCACCACCGCGATCGCGCGCTGCCGGCGGCTGCTGGACCTCGATGCCGACCCCGAGGCGGTGGTCGACGCGCTGGCAGCCGACCCCGAGCTGGCCGCCGCGGTGAAAAAGGCCCCCGGCCAACGGATCCCGCGCACCGTCGACGAGGCCGAGCTCGCCGTCCGGGCGGTGCTGGGCCAGCAGGTGTCCACCAGGGCCGCCAGCACCCACGCCGGCCGGCTGGTGGCGGCCTACGGGCGCCCGGTGCATGATCCCGAGGGCGCGCTGACCCACGCCTTCCCCTCGGTGGAAGCGCTCGCCACCATCGATCCGGCCCACCTCGCGGTACCCCGGGCCCGGCAAGGGACGCTGCGCGCCTTGGTCGCGGGGCTCGCCGACGGGAGCGTCGTCCTGGACGCCGGCAGCGACTGGGACAGCGCGCGCGTCCAGTTGCTGGCGCTGCCCGGTATCGGCCCCTGGACCGCGGAGGTGATCGCGATGCGCGCCCTGGGCGACCCCGACGCCTTTCCCGCCAGCGACCTCGGGGTTCAGCTGGCTGCCAAGCAGCTGGGGCTGCCCGCCGACCCGCGGGAGCTCGTCGCGCGCGGCTCCCGGTGGCGACCGTGGCGCTCGTATGCCACCCAGCACCTGTGGACCACCCTCGAGCATCCGGTAAACCATTGGCCCCCAAAGACTCCGAAGGAAGTCGCATGATCCGCTACCGTACGGTCGACAGCCCGATCGGACCGCTCACCCTGGCCGGTCGCGGCCCGGTCCTGACGAACCTCAGGATGGTCGACCAGACCCACGAACCCAGCCGCGCCGACTGGTCCCCGGACCCTGGAGCGTTCGACGGGGTCGTCGAACAGCTTTCCGCCTATTTCGCCGGCGAGCTGACCGACTTCGATGTCGAACTCGAGCTGGGCGGCACCGAGTTCCAGCGGCGGGTATGGAAGGCGCTGCTGACGATTCCGTACGGCGAGACCCGCTCCTACGGGCAAATCGCCCAGCAGATCGGCGCCCCCGGCTCCGCGCGGGCCGTGGGCTGGGCCAACGGGCACAACCCCATCGCGATCGTCGTTCCCTGCCACCGGGTGATCGGCGCCGGTGGCAGCCTCACCGGATACGGTGGCGGCCTCGACCGCAAGCGAACCCTGCTCGACCTGGAGAAAAAGCGCGCCGCGGTCGACCTGACGTTGTTCGACTAATTCGGCCGGTTGCAAATGCAAAAACACCCCCGTTGCCGGGGGTGTTTTTGTATATGTTCGGCGGTGTCCTACTTTTCCACCCTGGTGGGCAGTATCATCGGCGCTGACAGGCTTAGCTTCCGGGTTCGGGATGGGACCGGGCGTTTCCCTGTCGCTGTGGCCGCCGTAACTCTATTACGGAACACTATTTATTTTAGGTGTTCTGGTGGGGGGTGTGGCATTCTCACGACAAAATTGTCGCGTGCCTGGATTGTGGTTGCGAGTTGTGTTGGTAAGTTTTCGGCCGGTTAGTGCCAGTTCCCTGCACCCATTACTGGGCTTCTAGGTCTGGCCTATCGAACCCGTGTTCTGCGGGGGGCCTTATCCCTCTAAAAGGGTGAGAAACCTGATCTTGGAGAAGGTTTCCCGCTTAGATGCTTTCAGCGGTTATCCTGTCCGAACGTGGCTATCCAGCGGTGCCCCTGGTGGGACAACTGGTGGACCAGAGGTTCGTCCGTCCCGGTCCTCTCGTACTAGGGACAGGTTTCCTCAAGTTTCTGACGCGCGCGGCGGATAGAGACCGAACTGTCTCACGACGTTCTAAACCCAGCTCGCGTGCCGCTTTAATGGGCGAACAGCCCAACCCTTGGGACCTGCTCCAGCCCCAGGATGCGACGAGCCGACATCGAGGTGCCAAACCATCCCGTCGATATGGACTCTTGGGGAAGATCAGCCTGTTATCCCCGGGGTACCTTTTATCCGTTGAGCGACACCCCTTCCACTCGGGGGTGCCGGATCACTAATCCCGACTTTCGTCCCTGCTTGACGTGTAGGTCTCGCAGTCAAGCTCCCTTGTGCATTTACACTCAACACCTGATTGCCGTCCAGGTTGAGGGAACCTTTGGGCGCCTCCGTTACATTTTAGGAGGCAACCGCCCCAGTTAAACTACCCGCCAGGCACTGTCCGTGAACCGGATATACGGTTCGACGTTAGGTGTCCAATACGATCAGAGTGGTATTTCAACAACGACTCCGCCCCAACTGGCGTTGAGGTTTCACAGTCTCCCACCTATCCTACACAAACCGTACCGAACACCAATACCAAGTTGTAGTGAAGGTCCCGGGGTCTTTTCGTCCTGCCGCGCGTAACGAGCATCTTTACTCGTAGTGCAATTTCGCCGAGTCTATGGTTGAGACAGTCGAGAAGTCGTTACGCCATTCGTGCAGGTCGGAACTTACCCGACAAGGAATTTCGCTACCTTAGGATGGTTATAGTTACCACCGCCGTTTACTGGGGCTTAAATTCTCCGCTTCACCCTTGCGGGTTAACGGGTCCTCTTAACCTTCCAGCACCGGGCAGGCGTCAGTCCGTATACATCGTCTTGCGACTTCGCACGGACCTGTGTTTTTAGTAAACAGTCGCTTCTCGCTGGTTTCTGCGACCGGATCCCGCTCCCAGCGCAAGGCTGTTCACGGTATTCCGGTCCCCCTTCTCCCGAAGTTACGGGGGCATTTTGCCGAGTTCCTTAACCATAGTTATCTCGTACGCCTCGGTATGCTCTACCTGACCACCTGTGTTGGTTTGGGGTACGGGCCGTGTGTGTGCTCGCTAGAGGCTTTTCTTGGCAGCTGAGGATCACCGAATTCACCTCAATCGGCTATGCATCACCTCTCAGGATTAGTGAGCGACGGATTTGCCTATCGCTCTCCCTACAGGCTTGCCCCAGTATTACCACTGACTGGTACGGCTACCTTCCTGCGTCACCCCATTGCTTGACTACTACCAGCGAAGGTCCCACGCAGCCCCGAAACTCCACGCCCCCGAAGGGGAATGGTCGATCCGGTTTTGGGTGGTTAGTACCGCTGATTCGTCAGGGACGCCCACACACGGGTACGGGAATATCAACCCGTTGTCCATCGACTACGCCTGTCGGCCTCGCCTTAGGTCCCGACTCACCCTGGGCGGACTGGCCTGGCCCAGGAACCCTTGGTCTTACGGCGGGCAAGGTTCTCACTTGCCTTATCGCTACTCATGCCTGCATTCTCACTCCCCCACCCTCCACCACCGGTCACCCGATGGCTTCGCTGAATGAGGGACGCTCCCCTACCCAACCTTACGGTTGCCGCGGCTTCGGCGGTGTGCTTGAGCCCCGCTACATTATCGGCGCATAATCACTTGACCAGTGAGCTATTACGCACTCTTTCAAGGGTGGCTGCTTCTAAGCCAACCTCCTGGTTGTCTCTGCGACTACACATCCTTTTCCACTTAGCACACGCTTAGGGGCCTTAGCCGGCGATCTGGGCTGTTTCCCTTTCGACGTACGGAGCTTATCCCCCGCCGTCTCACTGCCACGCTTTAACACCACGGCATTCGGAGTTTGGCTGACGTCAGTAACCTAGTAGGGCCCATCGGCCATCCAGTAGCTCTACCTCCGTGGTGAAACACGCAACGCTGCACCTAAATGCATTTCGGGGAGAACCAGCTATCACGGAGTTTGATTGGCCTTTCACCCCTACCCACAACTCATCCCCTCAGTCTTCAACCTAAGTGGGTTCGGGCCTCCACGCGGTCTTACCCGCGCTTCACCCTGGCCATGGGTAGATCACTCCGCTTCGGGTCCAGAACACGCCACTCAAGCGCCCTATTCAGACTCGCTTTCGCTGCGGCTACCCCACACGGGTTAACCTTGCGACGTGTCCCTGACTCGCAGGCTCATTCTTCAAAAGGCACGCCATCACCCCATAAAGAGGCTCTGACGGATTGTAGGCACACGGTTTCAGGTACTCTTTCACTCCCCTCCCGGGGTACTTTTCACCATTCCCTCACGGTACTAATCCGCTATCGGTCATCGAGAAGTATTTAGGCTTACCGGGTGGTCCCGGCAGATTCACAGCAGATTCCACGGGCCCGCTGCTACTCGGGTTTTGATACAAGGTAGGTGTCGGGTTTTCGCGTACCGGGCTTTCACCGTCTGCGGCGGACCGTCCCAGGCCACTTCCGCTAACTACGACACTTTCTGACTACCTCCCAGCCAGGTAGAGCTGAGACGTATCAATCCCACAACCCCGCACACACAACCCCTACCCGGTTACACATGCGTGCGGTTTAGCCATGTTCCGCGTTCGCTCGCCACTACTGACGGAATCACTTTTGTTTTCTTCTCCTACGGGTACTGAGATGTTTCACTTCCCCGCGTTCCCTCCCGCACCCTATATATTCAGATACGGGTAACACGACATCACTCGTGCTGGGTTTCCCCATTCGGAAATCCTCGGATCAACGCTCGGTTGACAGCTCCCCGAGGCATATCGCAGCCTCCCACGTCCTTCATCGGCTCTCGATGCCAAGGCATCCACCATGCGCCCTTAAGCACTTACAAACACAAAAACCAAAGAAAAATTACACAAAACGAACACGCCACCATAAGTTCAGCAGCGCATTCATTTAGATGCTCGCAACCACTATCCAGTTCTCAAACACCACACCCCACCACCAAGATGGGGAGGACACCACTCGAAACAAACCCGAGTGTTGCCTCAGGACCCAATAGTGTGTCTGGCTTGCTTGTTGTTGTGCACCCGGCCCGCGCCCACTACAGGCGAGGACCCCTCACGGCTTGCACCCCACCAATTGGGCTGCTTTTCGTGGTGCTCCTTAGAAAGGAGGTGATCCAGCCGCACCTTCCGGTACGGCTACCTTGTTACGACTTCGTCCCAATCGCCGATCCCACCTTCGACAGCTCCCTCCCAAAGGGTTAGGCCACTGGCTTCGGGTGTTACCGACTTTCATGACGTGACGGGCGGTGTGTACAAGGCCCGGGAACGTATTCACCGCAGCGTTGCTGATCTGCGATTACTAGCGACTCCGACTTCACGGGGTCGAGTTGCAGACCCCGATCCGAACTGAGACCGGCTTTAAAAGGATTCGCTTAACCTTGCGGCATCGCAGCCCTTTGTACCGGCCATTGTAGCATGTGTGAAGCCCTGGACATAAGGGGCATGATGACTTGACGTCATCCCCACCTTCCTCCGAGTTGACCCCGGCAGTCTCTCACGAGTCCCCGGCATTACCCGCTGGCAACATGAGACAAGGGTTGCGCTCGTTGCGGGACTTAACCCAACATCTCACGACACGAGCTGACGACAGCCATGCACCACCTGCACACAGGCCACAAGGGAACCGACATCTCTGCCGGCGTCCTGTGCATGTCAAACCCAGGTAAGGTTCTTCGCGTTGCATCGAATTAATCCACATGCTCCGCCGCTTGTGCGGGCCCCCGTCAATTCCTTTGAGTTTTAGCCTTGCGGCCGTACTCCCCAGGCGGGGTACTTAATGCGTTAGCTACGGCACGGATCCCAAGGAAGGAAACCCACACCTAGTACCCACCGTTTACGGCGTGGACTACCAGGGTATCTAATCCTGTTCGCTCCCCACGCTTTCGCTCCTCAGCGTCAGTTACTGCCCAGAGACCCGCCTTCGCCACCGGTGTTCCTCCTGATATCTGCGCATTCCACCGCTACACCAGGAATTCCAGTCTCCCCTGCAGTACTCCAGTCTGCCCGTATCGCCCGCACGCTCACAGTTAAGCCGTGAGATTTCACGAACAACGCGACAAACCACCTACGAGCTCTTTACGCCCAGTAATTCCGGACAACGCTCGCACCCTACGTATTACCGCGGCTGCTGGCACGTAGTTGGCCGGTGCTTCTTCTCCACCTACCGTCAATCCGAGTAAACCCGGACCTTCGTCGATGGTGAAAGAGGTTTACAACCCGAAGGCCGTCATCCCCCACGCGGCGTCGCTGCATCAGGCTTGCGCCCATTGTGCAATATTCCCCACTGCTGCCTCCCGTAGGAGTCTGGGCCGTATCTCAGTCCCAGTGTGGCCGGACACCCTCTCAGGCCGGCTACCCGTCGTCGCCTTGGTAGGCCGTCACCCCACCAACAAGCTGATAGGCCGCGGGCCCATCCCACACCGCAAAAGCTTTCCACCACAAGGCATGCGCCTCGAGGTCATATCCGGTATTAGACCCAGTTTCCCAGGCTTATCCCGAAGTGCAGGGCAGATTACCCACGTGTTACTCACCCGTTCGCCACTCGAGTACCCCCGAAGGGGCCTTTCCGTTCGACTTGCATGTGTTAAGCACGCCGCCAGCGTTCGTCCTGAGCCAGGATCAAACTCTCCAAACAAAAACTCCTCGATAACGAGGTGAATTTACAATCAGAGATACCTGACAAGACGCCAATATCTGGCATCAAAAAAACAGCCATACCCACACACGGGGAGTGCTAGGTATGGCCAAAAAACAACAACAAAACAAAAAGACCAAACACACTATTGAGTTCTCAAACAACACTCTTGCTGGTTTTCGCCCGCTTTGCGGGCAACCCTGCCAGCTTAATACCGATCTGGCGGGGGCGTCAAGCCCCAGTTTCGGCCAGCTTGTGTGGTGACCTCTGCGGGGCAGCCGTGCCAGGTTAGTACCGTTCCGGCGGGGAGTCAAAGCCCCGGTTCCCGGTCCCCTTCGAGAGGTGACCGCCCTTGTGGGGCACTGACTTTGACTACTCTACCCGTTCGATCTCCGCTCCCAAAATCGCCAGGTTCTCGACGAACAACGGGTAGCCGCGGTCGATGTGGAAGACGTCGTGGACCTCGGTGTCGCCGTCGGCGACGAGCCCGGCCAGCACCAGCCCGGCGCCGGCACGGATGTCCGAACACCACACCGGCGCGCTGGACAATTGCGGCAAGCCCCGCACGACGGCGTGGTGCCCGTCGGTGCGTGCGTCGGCGCCCAGTCGGATCATCTCCTCGACGAAGCGGAAGCGGGCCTCGAACACGTTCTCGGTGATCATCGACGTGCCGTCGGCGATCGACGCCAGCGCGATCGCCATCGGCTGCAGGTCGGTAGGGAAGCCGGGGAACGGCAGCGTCGCGACGTTGACGGCCTTGGGGCGTTCATACTGGGTTACCCGGAAGCTGTCGTCGGTCTGGGTGACGGTGGCACCGGCGTCGTGCAGCTTGTGCAGCACCACCTGCAGGTGGGCGGGATCGATGCCGGTCACCGAGATGTCCCCGCGCGTCATCGCCGCGGCGATGCCCCAGGTGGCGGCGACGATGCGGTCGCCGATCACGCGGTGTTCGGTGGGGTGCAGCCGGGGGACGCCGGTGATCGTCATCGTCGGCGAGCCCGCACCCTCGATCTGCGCGCCCATCTGGTTGAGCATCGTGCACAGGTCGACGACGTCGGGTTCGCGCGCCGCGTTGTGGATCGTGGTGACGCCCTCGGCGACGACGGCGGCCATCAGGATGTTCTCGGTGGCCCCGACGGACGGGAATTCCAGCTGAATCTCCGCACCGCGCAACGTGTCGGCCTGGGCGACCACGCAGCCGTGCTCGATGTTGCAGTGCGCGCCCAGCTGTCGCAGGCCGGCCTGGTGCATGTCCAGCGGGCGCGATCCGATCGCGTCGCCGCCCGGGAGCGCGACCTTGGCGCGCTTGCACCGGCCGACCAGCGGGCCCAGCACGCAGACCGACGCCCGGAACTGCCGCACGGCCGCGAAGTCGGCGTCGTATTTGGGTTCGTCGGGCGAGGTGATGCGGGCGACGTCGCCGTCGAGTTCGACGGTGGCACCCAGGCCGCGCAGCACCTCGGCCATCAGCGGCACGTCGAGGATGTCGGGGCAGTTGGTGATGGTGCTGGTGCCCTCCGCGAGCAGGGTCGCGGCCATCAGCTTGAGCACGCTGTTCTTGGCCCCCCCGACGGCGACTTCGCCGGTCAACCGGTTGCCGCCGGTCACCACGAATCGCTCAGCCACCCGCGTCAGTCTAGTTAAGGTCCCCCGGGCTTGTCAGTCAGCCGGCTCGGCCGGCCGGGTAGCGTTTCGCACATGGCCGTACACCTGACCCGCATCTATACCCGCACCGGCGACGACGGGACGACGGGATTGAGCGATTTCTCACGGGTGTCCAAGAACGACCCGCGGCTGGTGGCGTACGCGGACTGCGACGAGGCCAACTGCGCGATCGGCGTCGCGATCGCCCTCGGTGCGCCCGACGAGGAAACCGCGGGCGTGCTGCGCCAGATCCAGAACGACCTGTTCGACGCCGGCGCGGACCTGTCGACCCCGGTGGTGGAGAACCCGAAATATCCGCCGCTGCGGGTCCGCCAGGACTACATCGACCGGCTCGAGGGCTGGTGCGACACCTTCAACGAACCGTTGCCGGCGCTGAATTCCTTTGTGCTGCCGGGTGGTTCGCCGTTGTCGGCACTGCTGCACGTGGCCCGCACCGTGGTGCGTCGCGCCGAGCGCTCGGCGTGGTCGGCGGTCGACTCGCAGCCCGACGGGGTCAGCGTGCTGCCGGCGAAATACCTGAACCGGCTCTCGGACCTGCTGTTCATCCTGTCGCGGAGAGCCAACCCCGGCGGCGATGTGCTCTGGCAGCCGGGCGGCGGCGCATAAGCGCGCCGAGACTGCGCGTAGAGCGCGATTCGCGCGAAAATCGCGCTCTCACCGCAGTTTCGGCGCTCGAAGCGAGCGTCAGACGCTGCGACGGCGGGCGCGCGGCGAGGGCCGCGATTCCAGCCAGGACAAGAACGCGGTCAGCGCGCCCTTGTCGAACGCCAGCTCGTAGCCGGATCGGCGGTCCTGCGTGGTGTCGCGCAGCTCCAGCACGACGATTTCGTCGGTCATGATGTCGAACTCGTCGCCGCGCGGCGCGCGCCGGGACACGATCTCCACCCCGCGCCGGCTCAGCCGACGATCCGGCCACAGCCGCAGGCTGGACAGCCGGTAGAACGCGGCCTCACCGCCGCGGTAACGGATCACGCCGTGTCGCCAGCCGTGGCCGCCCATGGCGGGAATGTCGCGCATGATTCCCGCGGTTCCGCCCTGACGCAGCTTCCACAGCCGGTAACTGAGGGCCAGGACGGCGGCCCCCAGCACGACGACGAGCACGACCATGCCGACCATGGGCGCGCTCATACCCTTGTCCGAGGCGCTTAGTCGAGGGCGCCGACGGCGCGGAGTCTGGCGCGCCCCCGCGCGGCGATGCGGGGATCGTCGGACTCGGCGTCCTCCCGGGCGGCGCTCTCGTCGATCTCCGACTCGAATTCCGCGGATTCCGCGAGGATGCTGACGCCCTCCTCGGTCACCGACAGGAAGCCGCCGTCCACCGCGATGCGCAGATCGTCCTCGCCGTCGCGCTCGACCCGCACCATGGCGTCGTCGACCAACTGCGCCACCAACGGGATGTGGCGGGGCAGGACGCCGATCTCGCCGACGGTGGTGCGGGTGAACACGAACGTTGCCTCACCCGACCAGATCTGTCGGTCGACGGCGACGATCTCGACCTTCAACTCGGCCATTGACCCAAGCCCTCAGGAGTCCAGCTTGGCGCCGAAGCTCTCGGCCTTCTTGGCCAGGTCGTCCAGGCCGCCGATCAGGAAGAACGCCTGCTCGGGGATGTGGTCGAAGTCGCCCTTGGTCAGCTTGTCGAACGCCTCGATGGTCTCCTTCACCGGCACCGTCGAACCCGGCTGGCCGGTGAACTGCTCGGCCGCCATCATGTTCTGCGAGAGGAACCGCTCGATCCGCCGCGCCCGGTTGACCAGCTGCTTGTCCTCCTCGGACAGTTCGTCGATACCGAGGATGGCGATGATGTCCTGAAGGTCCTTGTAGCGCTGCAGGATTCGGATGACCTCCTGCGCCACCCGGTAGTGCTCCTCGCCGACGACGCCGGGGTCGAGGATGGTCGAGCTGGACGCCAGCGGGTCCACGGCGGGGAAGATGCCCTTGGAGAACACCGACCGGGACAGCTCGGTGGTGGCGTCCAGGTGCGCGAACGTCGTCGCGGGCGCCGGGTCGGTGTAGTCGTCGGCGGGCACGTAGACCGCCTGCATGGACGTGATGGAGCGCCCACGGGTCGAGGTGATGCGCTCCTGCAGCTCGCCCATCTCGTCGGCCAGCGTGGGCTGGTATCCCACCGCCGACGGCATGCGGCCGAGCAGGGTCGACACCTCGGAACCCGCCTGGGTGAACCGGAAGATGTTGTCGATGAACAGCAGCACGTCCTGGCCCGCCTCGTCGCGGAACCACTCGGCCATCGTCAGCGCCGACAGCGCAACCCGCATACGGGTGCCGGGCGGCTCGTCCATCTGACCGAACACCAGCGCGGTGTCCTTGAGCACGTCGGCTTCCTTGAGCTCCACCCACAGGTCGTTGCCTTCACGGGTGCGCTCCCCCACGCCGGCGAACACCGAAGTGCCGCCGAAGTTTCGGGCGATGCGGTTGATCATCTCCTGGATGAGCACCGTCTTGCCCACGCCGGCGCCACCGAACAGCGCGATCTTGCCGCCGCGCACATACGGGGTGAGCAGGTCGACGACCTTCAATCCGGTCTCGAGCATCTCGGTGCGCGGCTCGAGCTCCTCGAAGGCCGGCGGCTTGCGGTGAATCGACCAGTGGTCGAAGTCCTCTCCGTAGCCCGGCTCGTCCAGGCAGTGCCCCAGGGCGTTGAAGACGTGGCCCTTGACGTCCTCGCCGACGGGCACCGAGATCGACTTGCCGCTGTCGGTGACCTCGACGCCGCGCACCAGACCGTCGGTGGGCTGCAACGAAATCGTGCGAACCAGGTTGTCGCCGAGGTGCTGGGCGACCTCCAGCGTCAGCGTCTTCTTCAGCTCCTCGAAGGTGATTTCGGCGTTGAGCGCGTTGAACAGCCCCGGCACCGACCCGCGCGGGAACTCGACGTCGACGACCGGACCGGTGACGCGCACGACGCGGCCGCTGGTCTCGGAACCCTTGTCGGCTTTGGTCTTTTTGGACGCTTCGGTAGTAGCAGCCATAATTTCTCTTCTTCCTCGTGTGCTACTTGGCGTCGGCGAGCGCGTTTGCGCCGCCGACGATTTCGCTGATCTCCTGGGTGATCTGAGCCTGCCGCTCGCGGTTCGCCATCAGCGTCAGCTCCTTGATCAGGTCGTCGGCGTTGTCGGTGGCCGACTTCATCGCCCGTTGGCGCGACGCCAGCTCGGACGCGGCCGACTCGAGCAACGCCGCGTAGACGCGCGTGGTCACGTAGCGGGGCAGCAACGACTCGAAAAGCGTTGTCGCGTCGGGCTCGAACGAATACAGCGTGTGCAGTCCGGGCTCGGCTTCTCCGACGTACTCCACCACGAGCGGGGCGATGCGGTGGGCCGCCGCCGTCTGCGACATCATCGACTTGAACTCCGAGTACACGATGTGCAGCTCGTCAACCCCCGGGCCGCCCTGGTCCTCCTGCGACCGGCCGTCGCCTTCTTCGTCCGCGCCCTTCATGAAGCTCTCGACCAGCGTCGAGGCGATCTCCGCGGCGTTTTCGTACTGCGGCTGCTCGGAGAAACCCGTCCACGACTCGGTGATGTCCCAGTTGCGGAACCTGAAGTAGTTCTGCGCCTTTCGGCCCACGGTGTAGAGGACCGGCGTCTTGCCTTCGTCCCGCAGCAGCGAGAACAGCTCCTCGGAGCGGCGGAAGATGCTGGAGTTGTACGCGCCGCACAAACCGCGGTCGGAGGACACCACCAGCACGCCGGCCCGCTTCGGCTCTTCGCGCTCGACGAGCAACGGGTGGTCCAGGGCCGCCTCGCCGGACAGGGTGGTCAGCATCGCGGTGATCTGGAATGCGTAGGGCCGCGCCGATTCCAGACGGGCCTGCGCCCTGCCGATGCGCGAGGTGGCGATCATCTCCTGGGCCTTGGTGATCTTTTTGATCGACCCGGCCGAACGAATACGGCCGCGCAGTTCGCGAAGTGTGGCAGCCATAGGTTGCTATTTCTTCTCTTTCTTGGGCTTGGGCTTTTCCTTCTTGACCTGCACCGACTCCTTGCCGAGTTCCTCTTCGTCCATCGCCTCGACGTGCTCGTCGGGCACCACCGAGCCGCCGCCGGTGGCCGCGAAGCCCTTCTTGAACTTCTTGATGATCTCGGTGAGCTGGTTCTCGCCCTCTTCGGAAAGCTTCTGGCTGTCGCGGATACCGGCCAGGAAGCTCTCCTCGGAGGCCCGCATGTGGTCCAGCAGTTCGGTTTCGAACCGCCGGACGTCCTCGACGGGCACGGAGTCCAGGTGGCCGCCGGTGCCCAGGAAGATCGACACCACCTGCTCCTCGACCGGCATGGGCTGGTACTGCGGCTGCTTGAGCAACTCGACGAGCCGCTCACCGCGCTCCAGCTGCGCCTTGGACGTGGCGTCCAGGTCGGAGGCGAAGGCGGCGAAGGACTCCAGCTCGCGGTACTGCGACAGGTCCAGCCTCAGCGAGCCGGCCACCTCCTTCATCGCCTTGATCTGTGCGGCGCCACCGACGCGGGACACCGAGACGCCGACGTTGATGGCCGGTCGCACGCCCTGGTTGAACAGGTCGGACTCCAGAAAGCACTGCCCGTCGGTGATCGAGATGACGTTGGTGGGGATGTAGGCCGAGATGTCGTTGGCCTTGGTCTCGATGACCGGCAGCCCGGTCAGGGAGCCGCCACCGAGGTCGTCGGAAAGCTTGGCGCAGCGCTCCAACAGCCGCGAGTGCAGGTAGAAGACGTCACCGGGGTAGGCCTCGCGGCCGGGCGGGCGGCGCAGCAGCAGCGAGATCGCACGGTAGGCTTCGGCCTGCTTGCTCAGGTCATCGAAGATGATCAGCACGTGCTTGCCGTCGTACATCCACTGCTGCGCGATGGCCGAACCGGTATACGGCGCAAGCCATTTGAAGCCGGCCGAGTCGGACGCCGGCGCCGCGACGATGGTGGTGTAGTCCATCGCGCCGCCCTCGTCGAGCGCGCGGCGGACTGCGGCGATGGTGGTGCCCTTCTGGCCGATGGCCACGTAGACGCAGCGCACCTGCTTCTTCTCGTCGCCGCTCTCCCAGTTCTGCCGCTGGTTGAGGATGGTGTCGACGCAGACCGCGGTCTTGCCCGTCTTGCGGTCGCCGATGATCAGCTGGCGTTGCCCGCGGCCGATCGGGGTCATCGCGTCGATGGCCTTGATCCCGGTCTGCAGCGGCTCTTTCACGCCCTGGCGCTGCACCACCGACGGCGCCTGGATCTCCAGTGCGCGCCGCGTGTCGGTATCGATGTCGCCCTGCCCGTCGATGGGCGCACCGAGCGGGTTGACGACGCGGCCGAGGAACGCGTCGCCGACGGGCACCGACAGCACCTCGCCGGTGCGCTTGACCTGTTGCCCCTCTTCGATTTTCTCGAAGTCGCCCAGGATCACCGCGCCGATGCTGTGCTCGTCGAGGTTGAGCGCGACGCCGAGAACCCCGCCCGGGAACTCGAGCAGCTCCTGGGTCATGACGGAGGGCAGGCCCTCGACGTGCGCGATGCCGTCCCCGGCCTCGATGACGGTGCCGACCTCCTCGCGGGAGGTGTCCGAGGTGAAGGAGCCTACGTACTCCTCGATGGCGCTCTGAATGTCGTCAGCGGAGATTGTCAACTCTGCCATGGCTTTTCGTCTTCCTACTTGATGATTCTGGTTTAGTTCGCGTCTAGTCGGGCAACTGGGCTTCGGCCGCGGCGAGCCGGGACGAGAGCGTCCCGTCGATCACCTCGTCGGCCACGGCGATGAGCAGCCCGCCCAGCAGGCCGTCGTCGATCTGCACCTGCAGGGTCACCGGGTGCCCGTAGATGCGGCTGAGCACCTCGGTGAGGCGGGTGCGCTGCGCGTCGCTGAGTTCGGCCGCCGCGCTGACGGCGGCGACGATTTCGCCGTGGCGCGCGACCGCGACCTCGGCCAAAAATCTCATGGCCTCCTCGGCCGACTCCCCCCGCAGCAGCTCGACGGTCTGGCTCAGCAACGCCTTCGTGACGGGGTTGATCCGCCCGCTGGCGTTGTCGAGCACCTTGCGCAGCAAGCCAATTCGGCCTTCGGCGGGGGTGCGGTACTCGCCCAGCAGGATGCCGAGTCGCGGCTGTTCGTCGAGGATGCGGGAAAACCTGAACAGCTGGTCTTCCACCTCGTCGACCCGGTCCTCGCGTTCGGCGACCTCGAGCAACGCCTGCCGCGAGATGTGCTCGAGGGCGTCGATCAGATCGGAGTTGGCCGACCAGCGTTCGGAAACGGCCGCCCGCAGGACCTCGACCGTGGCGTCGCTGACCTTGCCGGAGACCAGCCGCTCGATCAGCCGGATCCGCGGGGTCGCGTCCTCGGCCGGCACGGTGAGGTAGCGGGTGACGACGAGTTCGCCGTCGAGCATCTTGGCGACCGCCACCAGCTCACCGGACAGCGTGGACAGCGCCTTGTTGTCGAGGTCCTTGGCGACGGTGCCGAACCGGTCCGACAGGTTGCCCACCGCCAGCCGGCTGGCCGAGCGCATCTTCGTCATGAGCGGGTACTCGACGTCGGCGGGGGCCGGCGCCATGGCTTCCAGGTCGTCCAGGAACCGATCCACGGTGGCCGCTTGCTGGACCGGGTCGGCGACGTAGTCGCGCACCAAATCCTTTGCCTGGCGCACGGATTCGTAGCCCAGCTCCAGGCGCAGCTGGCGGGTCAGCTGTGACCGCAGCAGCTCGCTTTGGCGCAGGCCCTGCGCCTTGATGCGTTCGGCCTCCACCTCGGACTGGGCCTGGAACTGCTCGGTGATGCGTACGGCGTCGGAACGGGCCTCTTCGACGACTACCTCCGCCTCTTCCTTGGCGGCCTCGACGGCCTTGCTGTGGGCGGTCGTCGACTCGGACAGCCGGTCGGCCGCCGCGGCCGAATCGGCCAACTGCTGGCGCACCAACTCCTGCCGGGCGGTCATCATCCTGCGCACCGGCGGCACGACGTAGCGCACCACCAGGAACACGATGACCGCGAACCCGCACAACTGCCCGATGAAAGTCGACATGCCCTTACCTTGTCGCAGCGGAGGTGGTGACGTCGACGCCGAGGATCCGGCTGGCCAGCGTCGACGACATGGTGCCGACGTTGGCGCGCAGATCGAGTTCCACGGCGTCCCTCTCCCGTTTCAATTGCTCGGCGGCCAACTGCAACGTCGACATCACCTCTTGCTCGGCACGGGCACGCGCGTCCTCGACGACCTTGCGGCCTTCGGCCCGGGCGCCGTCCCGGAAGGACGACGCCTGCATGCGCGCTTCCTTCATGGCCTCTTCGTAGTCGGCCTCGGCGGCCTCGAACTGCTCGGCCGACTTCTTGTTGTCGGCCGCGGTTTTGGCGACCATGGCATCGCGTTCGCGCAGCACCTTCATGATCGGCGGCACCACGAAGGTGCCGATGACGGCGAGCACGATCAGGAAGATGGCCAGCACGAAGAAGAACGTGCCGTTGGGGACAAGGAAGTTGCTGCCCCCCTTGCCTCCCTCTGCTACGACCTGGCCGGCCGCCAGCACAATGGGGTTCGGGTCACCCATCACAGCGAACTACGTGACGGGGGTGGCGAAGACGAACAACGCCATGAACGCCAGGTTGATGAAGTACGCCGCCTCGACCAGACCGACGGTGATGAAGAACGGCGTGAACAAGCGGCCCTGCGCCTCGGGCTGCCGGGCGATGCCCGCAACCAGCGCGTTACCAGCCACACCGTCACCGATGCCGGCGCCGATCGCGCCGCCGCCCATGATCAGTCCCCCGCCGATGAGGGCACCGGCAGCGATAGTGGGGTCCATTCTCTTCCTCCTTTATTCAGCTTTATCTGCTGGCTTATCTGGTAGCGGTCTACCGGGCTCGAGTCCTAGCCATTCCTAGTCATGGTGTTCCTCCAGCTCCATGGCCTGGCTGAAGTACAAGATCGTCAGGATCGAGAAGATGAAGGCCTGGATCGCCCCGACGAACAAATCGAACGACTTCCAGATCGCGTTGGGCGCCCACATGATGTACGGCGGGAAGAGCGCGATCAGCGCCACCAGGATGCCGCCGGCGAAGATGTTGCCGAAGAGTCGGAGCGACAACGAGATCGGCTTCGCCAATTCCTCGACGAGGTTGATCGGCGCGAGAAATGCGACGTGCCCCTTGAGCACCTTGATCGGGTGCCCGACGATGCCGCGCCGCCAGATGCCGGCCACGTGGTAACAGACGAAAACGAAAAGGGCCAGCGCCAGAACGTAATTGATGTCCGCGGCCGCCGACTTGAGCAACTCGCTGGTGTGACCGGATTTGTCGGTGTACTGCAGCGGCAGCACCGACAGCCAGTTGGAGATCAGGATGAACACGAAGATCGTGACGGCCAGGGGCAGCACGAACGGCGCGATGCGCATCCCGATGGCGGCCTCGATCTGGTTGCGCATCTGGATGGTGAGCGCCTCCCAGAACAATTGGACCCCGCTGGGGACGCCGCTCGAGGTGATCTTGGCGCGCAGGAAGAACGCCAGGCCGATCACGATCACCGCGGCGATCGCCGTCGCCAGCACGGTGTCGGTGTTGACGGTCAAACCAAGCCACTTCGCGGTGGTGTGCTCACCGACCTCGATTTGGGACTCGGCCAGGATCGTCACGTCAGTCATCGCTGGTGTTCCTTCCGTCCGCCCCTGCCGGCCCCTGGGCTTCGGCCGGCTCGCCCGTGCGCAGCTTCTTCCAGACCGGCAGCGCGGTCGACACGACCAGCAGCAACTGGAAGACGGCCAGGCCGAAGACCACGCCCAGTCCCGGGGGCCGGAAAACGTAGGCGATGATCAGCCCGATCACGGTGATGATCGCCAGCCGGGTCGCCGAGTTGAGAGCCATCGAGCTCTTCATCGGGTGCTCTTTGGCGGTGATCGACGCGACGGAGCGTTGCACGAGAACGGCGTTGAGCAAACCCAGCAGCAGCCCGACGCCGAAGAACACGCCGACCATGAGGTGACCGGCCAACCCGGCGGCGAGCATGGCCGCCGCGGTGATGCCGACGCTGATGGCGAACAGCCGAACGGGACGGAACGCAACAGAGGGAAACACCAACGGCGCGTCCTGCGCTGGTGTCGTCACTGCAGCACCTCAATCCCAGATAGTTGTGCGGGAACCCCAGACCGACCGATCGGTGGCTCGCCGAGCGTATCGCACGTCACAGTGGCATCACCCGAGGGGTAGCCCGCCGCGTCGGTCCCGATTCGACGCGGCCGGACGAGCTTCCGGCGGGCCGGTTTCCCGGCCACCCTCGAGGTCTTGTTTTGGGGTTCTACCAGCACCGTACCACAGCGACGGCATCACTACTACCGCCTGTCGTAGGGGTGGGCGGGTCCCGTCTAATCCACGTCGTAGTCGTCGTCGCGGCGGCGCATCAGCGGGATGGCCGTCGCCACGCCGGCGACCACGATCGCGCCCAGCATCACCGCGGCGGTGTCGCTCGGGTTGAAGAAGATGGTGCTGGCGGCGCCGAACGCGACGATGCCCACCCACAGGTAAATCAACAGCACCACCCGGCGGTGCGAATGACCGATCTGCAGCAACCGGTGGTGCAGGTGCATCTTGTCCGGGCTGAACGCGCTGCGGCCGGCGCGGGTGCGGCGCACGATCGCCAGCAGCAGGTCGAGCATCGGCACGAACATGACCGCCGCCACCAGCAGGAACGGCGAGAGCAAAGCAAACACGTCGCGGGCGCCGTAGGCGTTCTGCGAAACGGGCCCGGCCGCCGTCGTGGAAGCCGCCGCCAGCATCAGGCCGATCAGCATCGAGCCGGAGTCGCCCATGAAGATCTTGGCGCGGTGGAAGTTGTGCGGCAGGAACCCCAGGCACGCCCCCGCCAGCACGACGGAGATGACCGCGGGCGGGTAGAACAACACGTCACCGCCGTGGTCGCGCAGCAGGCCGACCGAGAACATGCAGATCGCCATCGCGGTGATGAGCCCCAGCCCGGCGGCCAGCCCGTCGAGCCCATCGACGAAGTTCATCGCGTTGACGATCGACACGGTCAGCGCCAGCGTGAGCAGGATCGACGACGCCTGGTCGAGCACGATGGTGCCGACGCCGCCCAGCGGGATGTACAGGACGCTCCACGCCACACCCATGGTCACGAGCACGCTGGCCGCGGTGATCTGGCCCGCGAACTTCGTCAGGGCGTCCAGGCCCCAGCGGTCGTCGATCAGGCCGATGCCCACGATCACCGCGCCGGCCACCAGGACCGCCGGCATGCCGGTGGAGTAGACGAACCCGCGGGTGAGCGCGGGAAGTTGCCATGCCAGGAAGACGGCGGACAGCACGCCCAAAAACATCGCCAGCCCGCCCATCCGCGGGGTGGGCGTCACGTGCACGTCGCGTTCGCGGGGGTAGGCGACCGCGCCCAGCCGGGTGGCCAGCAGGCGCACCGGCCCGGTCGCGAAGTAGGTGACGATCGCCGCCGTCAGCCCGACGAGCGCGAGCTCGCGCAGCGGGACGCCGGTACCACGGCCGGCCAGGGCGAGGAGGCAGGACACCATCGAGACCGTACTTCACCACCCTGAGGCCCGGCACCCATGGAGCTGGGACCGCACGCGCGCTCAGGCGATGAGGCTGCCGGGGTCGACGCCGAGGACCTCGGCGATGCGCTCGGCGCTCACCGGGCCCGCCCGCAGGATGCGCGGGGTGCCGGCGGTCAGGTCGACGATCGTGGAGGCGGCCTGTTGTTGGGCGGGGCCGGCGTCGAGGTAGACGTCGACGAGGTCGCCGAGCTGGCCGCGGGCCTCGGTGGCGTCGACCGCGGGCGGGCGGCCGGAGACGTTGGCGCTGGACACCGCCATGGGCCCCACCTCGCGCAGCAACTCGATGGCGACCGGGTGCAACGGCATCCGCAGCATGACGGTGCCGCGGGCGTCGCCGAGGTCCCACTGCAACGACGGCGCCTGCGTCACCACCAGGCTCAGCGCGCCCGGCCAGAACGCGCGGATCAGGTCGCGGGCCCCGTCGGGCATCGTGTAGACCAGGCCCTCGATGGTGTGCCAGGAGCCGACCAGCACGCCCACCGGCATGTCGCGGCCCCGTCCCTTGGCGGCCAGGAGCGCGGCGACCGCGGTGCTGTCGAAGGCGTCGGCGCCGATGCCGTAGACGGTGTCGGTCGGCAGCACGACCAGCCGGCCGCCCTTGAGCGCACCCACCGCCGAGGAAATCCCGACCGCGCGCTGGTCGGGGTCGGCGCAGTCGAACACCGTTGTCATGCGCGCCCCCGTTGGGCGGTCACGAATCGCGGCCGTCCGGCCAGGTCGTGGCGGGGGTTGATGTCGTCGAAAAGCCCTGTGTCCTTGATCAATTCGACGGTCTGGCGCGAGGTGGTGTCGTCGTGCTCGACGGCGAACAGGCCGCCCGGGCGCAGCCAGCGCCCGGCGAGGCGGACGACCGCCACGATCACCGCCATGCCGTCGGGCCCGCCGAACACCGCGTGCGGCGGATCGTGTTGGGCCACTTCGGCTTCCACGACGCTGCCGCCGGGAACATAGGGCGGGTTGGCGACCACCAGGTCGGCGTGGCCGTCCAGGTCGGGAAGCAGTCCCGGCTCGCTGACGTCGGCGCGCAGCAGTTCCACCGCGGTGCCCTCCGCGTTGCGGCGCGCGTAGGCCAGCGCCTCGTCGGAGTCGTCGACGCCGACTACCCGCGCGGCCGGGCGGTGCCGGGCCAGGGCCATGGCCAGCGCGCCCGATCCGGTGCACAGGTCGACGACGACGGGTCTGGGCCCGAGCGGCTGCGCCGTGGCCCACGCCAGGATGGCCTCGGTCTCGGGGCGCGGGATGAAGACACCCGGACCGACGCGCAGGGTCACCGGCCCGAACGCCGCGGTCCCGGTGAGGTGCTGCAGCGGCACGCGGCGCGAGCGGGCGGCCACGACGTCGCGGTAGCGCCCGAAGAAGTCGTCGCCGGGCGCGTCCAGCAGGGGCAGCCGGCCGCGCTCGGCGCCCACCAGGTGGGCGGCCAATTCCTCGGCGTCGTAGCGCGCGGAATCGATTCCGGCTTCGGCCAGTTGCGCCGCCGCCGAGTCGATCGCGCACCGCAGGGCGCTCATGCCTGTTGCAGCCTCGACTGTTTGTCGGCGGCGCCCAGCGCGTCGAACAGCGCGTCGAGGTCGCCGTCGAGGACCTGATCGAGGTTGTGTGCCTTGAAACCGATCCGGTGATCGGTGATCCGGTTCTCCGGGAAGTTGTAGGTGCGGATGCGTTCGCTGCGGTCGACGGTGCGGATCTGGCTGGCCCGGTCGGCCGAGGCGTCGGCGAGGGCCTGCTCCTCGGCCATGGCCTGCAGGCGCGCGGCCAGCACCTGCAGGGCGCGGGCCTTGTTCTGCAGCTGCGAGCGTTCGTTCTGACAGGTGACGACGATCCCGGTGGGCAGGTGCGTGATGCGCACCGCGGAGTCGGTGGTGTTGACGCCCTGCCCGCCCTTGCCGGACGAGCGGTAGACGTCGATGCGCAGGTCGGACTCGTCGATCTGCACCTCGCCGACCTCCTCGGGCTCGGGATAGACCAGCACGCCCGCCGCCGAAGTGTGAACGCGCCCTTGCGATTCCGTGACCGGGACCCGCTGCACCCGGTGCACGCCGCCCTCGAACTTCATCCGCGACCACACCCCGTCGGCGCTGTCCCCCTTGCTCGCGATGGCGAGCGTGGCGTCTTTGTAGCCGCCCAGGTCCGAGTTGGTCTCGTCCAGCACCGTGACCGTCCAGCCGTGCCGCTCGGCGTAGCGGATGTACATGCGGGCCAGGTCGGCGGCGAACAACGCCGATTCCTCGCCCCCCTCACCGGATTTGACCTCGAGCACGATGTCGTCGGCATCGTGCGGGTCGCGCGGCGCGAGCATGTCGGTGAGCTGGGTGTCCAATTCGGCCACCCGCGCTTCCAGTTCGGTCACCTCGTCGGCGAACGACGCGTCGTCGGCGACCAGCTCGCGGGCGGTCTGCAGGTCGTCGCGCGCGGCGGTCAGCTTGCGGTGGGTGGCGACGATCGGGGCCAGCCTGGCGAACCGGCGTCCGGCCTTGCGGGCCTCGTCGGGTTTGCTATGCAACTCGGGGTCGGCCAGGCGCCGCTCGAGTTCGGCGTGCTCGGCGAGCAGCACGTCGATGGTCTGCGTCATCTGGTCACCTCCCCGAACACGAACCGACGCCCGGCCTGCGCGGCTTCGCGCACAGTTCGGGCGTCGGCGATCCAGCTATTTGTCGGCGTCGGTGCTCTCGGCGGCCTTGCGCTTGCCGTAGCGCTTCTCGAAGCGGGCCACGCGGCCGCCGCTGTCGAGGATCTTCTGCTTGCCGGTGTAGAAGGGGTGGCACTGCGAGCAGACCTCGACCGTGATCCGGCCGCCCGGCTTGGTGCTGCGGGTGGTGAAGGTGTTGCCGCAGCCGCAGAGCACGGTCGTCTCCTCGTAGGCGGGGTGAATGTCAGCTTTCATCATGTCCTCATCGATCGTGTGCCGCCGCGGGCGTGAACCCGTCGATTATGCCAGGTCAACCCACACCAGCCCAAAACGCCGGGATGCCGTTGTGCATTCCCGGGAGGGTCAGTCGTCGTCCATCGAGCCGGGCGTGGTCTTGGAGACCTGCACCAGGAACTCGTAGTTGTTCTTGGTCTTGCGCAGCTGGCTCATCAGCAGGTCGATGGCCTGGTGGGGGTCCAGACCCGACAGCACGCGGCGCAACTTGTGCACGATGCCGAACTCGTCGGGCGACAGCAGCAGCTCGTCCTTGCGGGTGCCGGACGGGTTCACGTCGACGGCGGGGAACACCCGGCGCTCGGCGATCTTGCGGTCCAGCTTGAGCTCGGCGTTACCGGTGCCCTTGAACTCCTCGAAGATGACCGTGTCACCGGTGGAGCCGGTCTCGACCATCGCGGTGGCGATGATGGTCAGCGACCCGCCTTCCTCGATGTTGCGCGCGGCGCCGAGGAAGCGCTTCGGCGGATACAGGGCGGTGGAGTCGACACCACCGGACAGGATCCGGCCCGACGCGGGCGAGGCGTTGTTGTAGGCGCGGCCCAGACGGGTGATCGAGTCGAGCAGCACCACGACGTCCTGCCCCTGCTCGACGAGCCGCTTGGCGCGTTCGATGGCCAGCTCGGCGACCGAGGTGTGGTCCGACGGCGGCCGGTCGAACGTCGAGGCGATGACCTCGCCCTTGACCGAGCGGGTCATGTCGGTGACCTCCTCGGGCCGCTCGTCGACGAGGACGACCATGAGGTGGCATTCGGGGTTGTTCTTGGTGATCGCGTTGGCGATGTCCTGCAGGATGGTCGTCTTGCCGGCCTTGGGCGGCGAGACGATCAACGCGCGCTGGCCCTTGCCGATCGGCATGATCAGGTCGATGACCCGCGTGGTCAGCCGCTCGGAGGTGGTTTCCAGGCGCAACCGCTGGTTGGGGTACAGCGGCGTCAGCTTGCCGAACTCGGGGCGCTTCCTGGCGTCCTCGACCGAGCCGCCGTTGACGCTGTCCAGGCGCACCAGCGGGTTGAACTTCTGCCGCTGGTTGGGCTGCTCGCCATCGCGGGGCACCCGGACCGCGCCGGTCACCGCGTCGCCGCGGCGCAGGCCGTTCTTGCGGACCATGTTCATCGACACGTACACGTCGTGCGGGCCGGCGAGGTAGCCGGAGGTGCGCACGAACGCGTAATTGTCGAGGACGTCGAGGATTCCGGCGACCGGCTGGACCACGTCGTCCTCGCGCAGTTCGGCGTCGGCGCCGTCACCCGAGCGTTCGCCGCGGCGGCGGCGGTCGCGGAACCGCCTTCCCCGCCGGCCCTGGCGGCCCTCGCCGTCGTCGTCCTGCTGATTGGAGCCACGCTGTTGACCGCCCGAGTTCTGCTGCTCGCCACCCTCGTCGGTCTTGGTGTCCCGTTGGCGCTCTTGGCGTTTGTCGGTGTCGGCGTTGTTGGCGCCTTTATCGGGCCTGTCCTGCGCCTGCTTGTCGGGCGATCCCGCCTCGCGGGCGGCACCGCGGCGTTCGCGGCGCGGCGCGTCGGTTTTGTCGGCGCCGTTCTGGTCGCCCTGCGGCTTGTCGGCGGGCGCTTCGGTTTTGTCGCTCTTGCCGGTGTCTTCGGCGGGCGACCCGTTGGACCGTCCCCGGATTTCCTTGATCGCGGCGATGAGTTCGTTCTTGCGCATGCCCGACGTGCCCTTGACGCCGACTTGGTTGGCCAGCGCGCGCAGCTCGGGCAGCACCATGGCGGACAGGGAGCCGGTCCCGGTAGCGGGTTTGACGTCGGCTGTGTCGGCGGTGTCTGTGGTCACGGGGCTGGGCACCTGATTGCTGTCGGTGCTCTCGCCAGCCGTGACGAGGTCCGTATCGGTCACGGAGTTCCTTTCTTCCCCTGCTGATCAGGTCATAGGGGGTTCGTTGCATTCAGCCAAATTGCCGAGTGCGCCCAATCATCGACTCTGCAACGGTGATCGCCAGATCGGCGGAGGGAAACGGCGAACCTCGTTCACGAGAAGAATTGGTGTTGTCCTAGCGGCAAGGCAGTGTTAGATGCTGCGATTGCTGGACGGGTCCGAGGATAACCTGCATCCGGGGCGGAAGCAAGCAAACCCCGTCGCCGCGCCTCGTCAACCGGCATTTTCACCCCGGCGGTTCACCCGGCGACTGCGACCCCCGGGCCCCACCGCACGCCTTCGCCGGCGGCCATGTTGGTGATGGTGAATCCGTTGGCCGCCCCGTACTCCAGCGCTTCGGCGGGCAGGTCGGGCTGCGTGCTGAGTGCGATGAGTGAGGGTCCCGCCCCGGATAGCGTCGCTGACACGTTATGACGCCGCAGCAGCCGCAGATATTCCGCCGAGGCGGGCATCGCCGGGGCCCGCTGGGGCTGGTGCAGCAGGTCTTCGGTGGCGTCCATCAGCAGGTCCGGACGCTCGGTGAGGGCCACCACCAGCAGCGCGGCCCGGCTGACGTTGAACCGGGCGTCGTCGTGGCTGACCTGCGCGGGCAGCAGCACCCGGGTCTCGGCGGTCGACGAGCGCTCCTCGGGGATCGCGCAGAACAGCCGGATGTCGGGGTGCAGCTGCAGCGGCACGGCCCGGTAGCTGGGCCCCTCGCCGGTGCGCTCGATCCACGACACCACCGCGCCACCCAGCACGGCGGCGGCGGCGTTGTCGGGGTGGCCCTCGAATTCCGAGGACAGCTGGATCAGCCGCTGGACGCTCAGCTGGGTCGAGTCCGCTTGTGCGACAAGGCCGTTCACCGCCGCCAGGCCGCCGACGACGGCCGCGGCCGAGGAGCCCAGGCCGCGCGAGTGCGGGATGGCGTTGTGGCAGCGCACGACCAGGCCGGGCGCTTTGACCCCCGCGGCGTCCAACCCGCGCTGCACGGCGCGCACCACCAGGTGTTCGGCGTCCCGCGGGACGTGGTCGGCGCCCTCGCCCTCGACCAGCACGCTCAAACCGGAATCGGTTGTCTCCACAACGATCTCGTCGCACAGGCTCAGCGCCAGGCCGAGGCTGTCGAAGCCGGGGCCGAGGTTGGCGCTGGACGCCGACACGACGGCGCTGGCCACCAGCCCGGCGGGCAGCATCATGGTCAGGCCAGCCCCAACTGTTCCACGACGAGCACGGGGTCGACCGGCAGCGCGGACACCACCGGCATGTCCTTGAGCGCGGTGTCGGGGTCCTTGAGGCCGTTGCCGGTCACCGTGCAGACCACCGTCGAGCCGCGCGCCACCCAGCCGTCGTCGACGGCCTTGACCAGGCCCGCGATGCTGGCCGCGGACGCGGGCTCGACGAAGACGCCCTCGGAGGCGGCCACCAGGTGGTAGGCGGCGAGGATCTCGGCATCGGTGACGGCGAGGAAGCGCCCGTCGGATTGCTGCTGGGCGGCGACGGCCGCCGCCCACGACGCGGGCGCGCCGATGCGGATCGCCGTGGCGATGGTCTCGGGGTGGCTGACCGGTTCGCCGAGCACCAACGGCGCCGCGCCGGCGGCCTGGGCGCCCAGCATGCGGGGCAGCTTGTCGATCACGCCCTCGTGGTGGTACTCGGTGTAGCCCTTCCAGTACGCAGTGATGTTGCCGGCGTTGCCGACGGGCAGGGCGTGCACGTCGGGCGCGGCGCCCAGCGCGTCGACGATCTCGAACGCCGCCGTCTTCTGGCCCTCGATGCGCACCGGGTTGACCGAGTTCACCAGCGAGATTGTCGGGAAGTCGGCGGCCATCTTGCGGGCCAGTTCCAGGCAGTCGTCGAAGTTACCGTCGATCTGAATGATCTTGGCGCCGTGCATGACCGCCTGCGCCAGCTTGCCCATCGCGATCTTGCCCTGCGGGATGAGCACCGCGCAGGTGATGCCGGCCCGCGCAGCGTAGGCCGCCGCCGAGGCCGAGGTGTTACCCGTCGACGCGCACAGCACGGCCTGCTGGCCGCGGGCCAGCGCGTCGCTGACGGCCATCGTCATGCCCCGGTCCTTGAAGGAGCCGGTCGGGTTGAGGCCCTCGACCTTGAGATGCACCGTGCAGCCGGTCTTTTCCGAGAGTCGGGTCGCGGCGATCAGCGGGGTGCCGCCCTCGAGCAGGGTGACGGGGGTCCAGTCGTCGCCGACCGGCAACCGGTCGCGGTAGGCCGCGATGATTCCCGGCCAGGGTTGGTGGGTGGCCGTTATCCGGGGGGCGCTCACAGGCCGTTTCCTTCCAGTCGGAGCACGCTGGTCACGCTCTGCACGACGTCCAAATCGGCGAGCGCGTCCACGGTTTCGGACAGCGCGGCGTCGGTGGCGGTGTGGGTGACGACCACGACGCGGGCCCCCACCCGCCTGCCGCCCTCGTCGACCACGCCCTCCTGGCGGACCTCGGCGATGCTCACCTCGCGCTTGGCGAATTCCGAGGCCACCGAGGACAAGACGCCGGGCTCGTCGGCGACGTTCATGCTGACGTAGTAGCGGGTGGGGATGAGACCCATGGGCGCGATGGGAAGTTTGGCGTACCGGGACTCCCTCGGCCCGCGGCTGCCCAGGACCCGGTTTCGGGCGGCCATGACGAGGTCGCCGGTGACCGCCGACGCGGTGGGCGCCCCGCCGGCACCCTGCCCGTAGAACATCAGCCGTCCCGAGGCCGCGGCCTCGACGACCACCGCGTTGAACGCGCCGTTGACCGTGGCCAGCGGGTGCGTCAGGGGCACCAGAGCCGGGTAGACGCGGGCCGAAACCCGTTGGCCCTCACCGGTGTTGATGCGCTCGCAGATGGACAGCAGCTTGATGGTGCAGCCCAGGGATTGCGCGGAGGCGAAATCCTCCGGGGTGATCTTGGTGATGCCCTCCCGGTAGACGTCGTCGGCGTGCACCCGGGTGTGAAAGGCGATGGACGCCAGGATGGCCGCCTTGGCCGCGGCGTCGTATCCCTCGACGTCGGCGGTGGGGTCGGCCTCGGCGTAGCCCAGCGCGCTGGCGTCGGCCAGGGCGCTGTCGTAGTCGGCGCCGGTGCTGTCCATCGCGGACAGGATGTAGTTGGTGGTCCCGTTGACGATGCCGGCCACCCGCAGCACGGTGTCGCCGGCCAGCGACTGGGTCAGCGGGCGGATGACCGGGATCGCCCCGGCCACCGCCGCCTCGAAATAGAGGTCCACGTGGGCGCTTTCGGCCGCCTGCGCCAGCTCTCCGGTGGAGGTCGACAGCAACGCCTTGTTGGCGGTGACCACGGATTTGCCGCGCTCGAGCGCCGCGAGGATGGCCTTGCGGGCGGGCTCCACCGGGCCCATCAATTCGACGACGATGTCGACGTCCTCGCGCGCGACGAGCTCGTCGATGTCGTCGGTCAGCAGCTCGACGGGCACGCCGCGGTCGGCGGCGACGCGGCGCACCCCGACCCCGCGCAGCACCACCGGGGCGCCGACGCGGGCGGCCAGGTCCTGGGCGCTGTCCTCGATGATGCGGACGACTTCGCTACCGACGTTGCCCAGCCCGAGAACTGCCACGCCGACGGTCTTTTCGGGCTTTTCGTCACCGGACACGGGTCACCTCACTTCCAGACTCAGCAGGTCGTCGACCGTCTCCCGGCGCAGGATCAGCCGGGCGCGACCGTCGCGCACGGCTACCACGGCGGGGCGGCAGATCATGTTGTACCGGCTCGACAGCGAATAGCAGTAGGCGCCGGTGGCGGCGACCCCGAGCAGGTCGCCGGGCTGCAGGTCACCCGGAACCCAGGTGTCGCGGACGACGATATCGCCGGTCTCGCAATGCTTTCCGACGATGCGGGCCAGCTCCGCGGGTGCGTCGCTGATCCTGGAGACCAGCCGGGCGTCGTATTGCGCGTCGTAGAGCGCGGTGCGGATGTTGTCGCTCATGCCGCCGTCGACGCTGACGTAGCGCCGGTGTGCCGTGGAGCTGACGTCGACGTCCTTGACGGTGCCCACCTCGTAGAGGGTGATGGTGCCCGGCCCGGCGATGGCGCGCCCGGGCTCGACCACCAGCTTCGGCGTGGGCAGGCCGACGGCCGCCGACTCGTTGCCGATGATCGCGCCCAGCTTCTGGGCCAGCTCGGCGATCGGCGGCGGATCGTCGGGCGCCAGATACGAGATGCCGAAGCCGCCACCGAGATCGACCGTCGACAGCTGTGCGGTTTTGTCGCGGCCGAACTCGTCGACGATGTCGTGCAGCAGCCCGATGACCCGGTGGGCGGCGATCTCGAAGCCGGCGACGTCGAAGATCTGCGAGCCGATGTGGCTGTGCAACCCGACCAGCCTCAGGTGGTCGGTGCCGAACACGCGGCGCACCGCGGCCATCGCCGCGCCGCTGGCCACCGACAGCCCGAACTTCTGGTCCTCGTGTGCGGTGGAGATGAACTCATGGGTGTGCGCCTCCACCCCGACGGTCAGGCGCACCAGTACGTCCTGCACCACGCCCGCCTCGCCCGCGATCGCGTCGAGGCGCTCGATCTCGGTCATCGAGTCCAAGACGATGTGGCCGACGCCGGCCTTGACCGCGGCCGTGAGTTCGGAGACGGATTTGTTGTTGCCGTGCAAGGTGATCCGCTCCGGCGGGAAGCCGGCGTGCAGCGCGACGGCAAGTTCCCCACCGGTGCACACGTCCAGCGACAGGCCTTCTTCGTCGATCCAGCGGGCGATTTCCGTGCACAGGAACGCCTTGGCGGCGTAGTGCACGTTGTGGCCGGCGCCGAAGGCTTTGGTCATGTCGCGGCAGCGGGAGCGGAAGTCGTCCTCGTCGATGACGAACAGCGGGGTGCCGTACTGCTGAGCCAGTTCGGTGAGGGCCACTCCCCCGACGACCGCGACGCCTGCGTCGTCGCGAGTGGTGCTGCGCGGCCACACATTCGGGGCCAGCCGCAGCAGCTCCTCGGGGGACTGCGGGCGCTGCGGGCTTTCGGCGTGGCGGCTGTCCTCGGCGTGGCGGGGGCCGGCGGGGTGGACGTTCACATGCGCTCCGGGGCGCTGACGCCGAGGATGGTCAGCCCGTTGGCGACGACCTGGCGGGCGGCCTGGCACAACGCCAGGCGCGCGGTGTGCAGGTCGGTCGGTGCCTCGTCGCCCTGGGGCAGCACGCGGCACGAGTCGTAGAACCGGTGGTAGTCGCCGGCGAGGTCTTCGAGGTAGCGGCAGATCCGATGGGGTTCTCTGAGTTCCGCGGCCGTTTTGAGCACCCGCGGGAACTCGCCGAGGGTGCGCAGCAGCGTGCCCTCCTTGTCGTGGCTGAGCAGCTCGAGGTGATCGGTGCTGGGGATCAGGCCGAGCTCGGCGGCGTTGCGGGCCAGCGCCGAGAGCCGCGCGTGCGCGTATTGCACGTAGTAGACCGGGTTTTCGTTGGAGGCCGAGGACCACAGCGCCAGGTCGATGTCGATCGGGGTGTCCACCGACGAGCGGATCAGGCTGTAGCGGGCGGCGTCGACGCCGATGGCATCGACGAGGTCGTCGAGCGTGAGCACGGTGCCGGCACGCTTGCTCATCCGCACCGGCTGGCCGTCGCGGACCAGGTTGACCATCTGCCCGATGAGCACCTCGACGGTGGCCGGGTCGTCGCCGACGGCGGCGGCCACGGCCTTCAGGCGCGCGATGTAGCCGTGGTGGTCGGCGCCGAGCATGTAGATGCACAGGTCGAAGCCGCGCTGGCGCTTGTCCAGGTAGTAGGCGATGTCACCGGCGATGTAGGCCGGCTTGCCGTCGCTCTTGATCACGACGCGGTCCTTGTCGTCACCAAAGGCGCTGGCGCGCAACCACGTTGCGCCGTCCTTCTCGTAGATGTTGCCGCTCTCGCGAAGTTTCGCGATGGCCTGCTCGACCCGGCCGCTGCTGTGCATCGAGTCCTCGTGGGTGTAGACGTCGAAGTCGGTGCCGAATTCGTGCAGCGATTCCTTGATGTGGCTGAACATCAGGTCGACGCCGATGGAGCGGAAGGTTTCGTGCATTTCCGGGTGGGGCAGGTTGAGCGCGTCGGGCGCCTTTTGGACGATCTGCGCGGCGATGTCGTTGATGTAGGCGCCGGCGTAGCCGTCTTCCGGGGTTGGCTCGCCCTTGGCCGCGGCGATCAACGAGGCGGCGAACCGGTCGATCTGGGCGCCGTGGTCGTTGAAGTAGTACTCGCGGGTGACGCCGGCGCCCTGGGTGGTCAGCAGCCGGCCCAGCGCGTCGCCGACCGCGGCCCAGCGGGTGCCGCCGATGTGGATGGGCCCGGTGGGGTTGGCCGACACGAACTCCAGGTTGATCTTGTGCCCGGCCAGGGCGTCGGAGTGACCGTACGTAGTGCCGGCGTCGATGACGTTGGTGACGATCTTGGCCTGCGCCTGCGATTCGAGGCGCATGTTGATGAAGCCCGGCCCGGCCACCTCGGCCGCGGCGATGCCGTCTTGTTGCTTCAGCGCTTCTGCCAGCCATCCGGCCAGCTCGCGCGGGTTGGCGCCGACCTTCTTGGCCAGTTGCAGCGCCAGGTTGCTGGCGTAGTCGCCGTGCTCGGGGTTGCGTGGCCGCTCGACGGTGACCGACGCCGGCAGCGCGGCAGCGTCCAGCCCGCGCTCGGCAAGCACCGCGGAAGCGGTGACTTTGAGCAGCTCAGCCAGGTCGGCGGGGGTCACGAGCGTCCATCCTATTGGCTCGGGTGCTCTCCCCCCGAATCGTCGCAGTGACGAACCAGCCACCCGGATGCGCTAGTCTAGCGGGGCCCAATTGGCGCGACATTCACGTCCGTGCGCCCCCGTAGCTCAGGGGATAGAGCGTCTGCCTCCGGAGCAGAAGGCCGCAGGTTCGAATCCTGCCGGGGGCACCATCTGACCAGCGCAGATATGATCCCGCGCAAGATACGCACAACTAGAGGTCTGACGGCTGCCGGTGAGGCTGAGTAGGTTCCAGTCCCAGCCGAGAGAAAGGCACAGCCATGACCACCATAGAAACAACCATCCGCAATGTCGTCCTGGTCGAAAATGAGCGATTGCGCGAGCGCATCTTCGCGTCCTGTGATGCGCTCGACGCTGAGGGCTGGGCGACGTGGCAATTACGCGCGCTTGCCGCGCTTCTGGACTCCTTCGTCGCTGAGACCCCTACCGAGACGACCGCCGACGTCATTGACTTGCGCACGGGGCGGCGCTGAGCAGACCTACCATCTTCATTCTGAAGATGGTGCTTCACACCATCGCGGACACGATTCCGTGCGTGGTCATCGCGCTCGTCATCGCACCCTGAGGTGGTTGTGTGCCGCCGCCCACGATCTTGGTGTAGTGCGGATCTTCCTTGGTGCCTGCCGGACCGCCCTGCGCCGACTTACCTGCGCCCGCATCACCCTGCTCGTGCGCGTCGTGGCCCTGAGGTTCCTTGGGTGCCTGAGTCGCGCCAGCGATGTTGGGCGCGCTGAACTGCTGGCCGATCATGCCGCCGAGGATCTGGCTTATCCAGCCACCGCTTCCTGTGCTCGGAGCGCCCATCTGACCGCCGTGTAGGCCGAACGTCTCAAACGGGGCTTTAGCGACGGTGGCCGCGATCTGGCCGCCCTTCTGTATAGCCAGGTTCATTTCCTGTTCGGCGACCTGCGCCGCGATCGCGCCGCCGCCGAAACTGAACGCACCCGCAGCCATCGCACCCGCCTGCTCGGCCAGCCCGATAGCACCTCCGCTGATACCGACGCCGGAGCCGTGGCCGAGACCGGGCTGTGACACCGGGTTGTAGGTGTTGCCTTGAGTTGGCGGCGGCGGGACTGCGCCCAGGCCGGAACCCAAGCCTGTAGGGCTGCCGAATCCTGCCGGGGACGCAGCGAATCCGCCGCCAGCGCCACGCCCTCCCATCCCCGCCATGTACGGGGGCGCCGTCATCGCCCAATGCACATGATCGCGGTGCTCGGAGTTGAGTCCCGCGCCATAGACATCGCCGAACTTCGCGTTCTTGATCTCCCGGTTGCGGTCGAAACCCGCACCGCCGTAGATCAATTCGAGCGTATCTTGTATGTCGTTGTTGGCGACCCAGTTCGCCAGTGCCGACATCTGCTGCGGGCTGCCGTGGAAGTCGAACGCATAACCCTGCTTGGCGCCCCCAGGATGATGCCAGCCGCCGTCATAGTTGTGGGCAGCGTTCTCCCACGACCCGGCGCCGAACGTGTTAGGGATGCCGAAATTCTGCTGCACCCATCCGCGGATCGTGTTCTCGTCCGGTGGTCCGATCGTCGGATGGCCGGCAGACGCACCGAAGTCGGAGCCCGGCGTTCCCAGGGACGTGTAATCGGAGGGCACCGCATGAGGCGCGGAACCGCCCGCGAATCCAGACGGTTTGAACTCGGGGTGTTGCGCGAAAAACTGTCGTAATGCTGGCGGCGCGTCCGGCGGCAAAGCCGAAACTGCTGGCCCGCCACCCGGAAGCGGTCCCGCCGCACCACCGTTGTCCGGTTGGTACCAATCCTTGTAGAAGTTATGCGGCGCCGCGCCTGGCGTGGAAACCGTACCGGGGGCGCCGATCATGGGTTGGGCTACCCACTGGCCATCCGGCCCCATTTGCCACGATGTGCCCGGCGGGGGTAGCCCCGGGGTTGGGGGCAGCGTCGACTTCGGAAGGCTTTTGGGATACCAATGCGGGAGATTCTGATTCGCGAACTCCGGTCCTTCGCCGAGCTGCGCGCCGCTGTGGAGGCCCTTCTGCCACCCGTAATCAATGGCGCCCAGGACGACCGCGAATGCCGCGAGTGGTCCCGCCGCAAGTTCTGCCGCCCCCGCGATCTCTGCGATAGCAGCTTCTATCGCAGGTGCCCCAGAAACGAGGCCCCCAAATGCGGTCGTGACATCCTTCACGTCGCCTTTGAGGCCCTGGTAGGTGGGTCATCAGGCCGCTGGACTTATTCACCACGTCCTGCAAAGGGCCCGGCAACTTGCCGCCGAGCGCCTCGGATAGATCGTCGATCCCCTTGCTGATGCTGCCGTTCTTGAAGTCTTTGAATGCGTCGGTGAACTTGTAGATCGACTTCTCATTGATGCCGATGGTTTACCTCAAACCTTCTGGGAAATCCCGGAGACGGGCGAGCGGTGCACAACCCGCCCGTCCCGGAAGCCAATGCCCCGCCCGCCTGAAAGGGCCGAAGCAACGAGCGGGGCTCGGGTCCACGCGGTGCGCTGCGCGCCGTGGACAGTTTCATCAGCCGGGGAAGGCGTAGGAGAGCGTCGCCGTACCCGATGACGTGATCGCGTACACCGCTACCGGCTCGGCGCCCGTGGTCGGAAACAGCGTCGGGGTATTGGCCGGCACCGGGAATCCGGTTGACGCCGTGACGCCCGAGCCGCCGACGAAAGCTGCTGCGCTGCTGTTGATTAGCACCCCGTCGGAGTCGGGTACAGCGCCAATGGTGCACACCAGCGTCGCGGTGGTGCCGACGCTGACCTGTCCTGTTTGAAGTCCTGACATTACGTTGCCTCCTTCTTGGCGGGCGGCACTGGTGTGACCCATCCGGCCTGTATCCATCGCTTGGTTTGTTCGTCGTCGGGCGCGTTGAACACGTCCCCGCCGATGTAGGGTCTGTCATGCACTACGCGATAGTTGCCGTTGACCTTGACTTTGACTGTGGCGCTTGATGTTTGGGGCATAAATTTAATTCCCTTCTCTTGCGTGCCCAGGAAGATGATCTCGCGTTTGACTTCGGGCTCGGGGTCGTCGTTGAGCGTTAGTCCCCGGTCATCGAAAAGCCAGGGCGTAGCGCTGCAAAGAGCCATCTGATCCCAAGTCAGCGGCCTCACGACGTGGGCAGCCCCGTCACGATGTTGACCGCACTCGGGCGCGGAACACTCAGCGCGACACGCTCTTCGGCGCGCCAACTGAAGGTGTTGGTCGTCCACTGCGTGTCGCCCCACGGGTTGAACTGAAGCAGCAATCCCAACCTCTGCCAGAAGATGCCGCCACCAGCACGCACGCTCATCACCACCGAAGTTCCGGCCGGGCACTGCGTAGTGCAAGCCACCTTCACGCCCCACAGGCTCCCGTACGCGGCCGGGCTGCCCTGCGCGATGATCGAGTAAGGATTGGGCTCACCAGCCGGGCCGGCCGACGCCGGGGACCCGTCCGCGGTCAACCCGAGCGGGCCGGTGGCCTGGTCGAGAATGTAGCTGCCGAACGAGGACTTCTCGCGGCGCAGCGCACCCCAGGTCGTCGGGCTCATGATCACCAGATCCGGCTCGGCGTAGGCCGCGCCGGTACGCACGTCGATGTAGGCCTTGTTCATCGCGTCCAACGGGGTGTCGCTGCCGACCGCGCGGGTCAAGGTGCCCGACGTGTTCAGCAGCCCGTTGAATGTCGCATTCACGGGACCGCCGCTGTAGGAGTTCGAGCCGGCCGTGGTCGCCAGTAGCAAATACGCGGATTCGGCGTTGATTAGCGAGCGCGTCAACTCTTGAGGCAACCACGAACTCAGCGACGCCTGACCGTAGGTGCCGGTGTCCTGCCACGCCTCCAAGCTCGTGGAGACCAGGCCGGCGATCTTTTGCGGCTTTACCTGGTTTTCGGTGATCGTCGGCCCGATGTCGCCCTTCGTGCCACCTTCGGCCACGCCCGCGACCTCCGCTGAGTTCGCCGTGTGCGACAACCACGTCGCCGAGGGTCCGGGCATCGCGGCGCCGGGAAGCAGCGAGGAGATTCGGGTCGGTTCGTAGCCCAAACCGACGGCGTATTGGGTCTGGACCGGCGGCAACTGGCCGCTGAAACCACCACCGATGCCGGACTCCAGCACCGGGGACTTGGTGGTGATCCCCGCCATCCACGGCGCCTGGTCGCCGCCCTTGGTGCCGATCTCGAGCTGGAAGGGCATCTTGGCGTCCATCGCCATTTCCAGCGCCTTCAACTGCGCCGGGGAGATGTCCATCGGGCTCGGAGGGCGCGGGTTGTTGAGGCCCATGCCTTTTGTTTGAGGCCACTGCCCGGCGCTGAGGTGCTCCATCGCATCCGCCGCGGCGCCGAACGCCTTCTTGCCTTCTGCGAGGTTCTGCTTGATCCTGAGCAGCTGCTGCGTCTCCTCGTAGAGACGGTCGACAATGCCCTTGTAGCGCTTCGCGTCGAGGCGCCCTTCCTCAAGAGCCGCAGTGGCCTTGTCGGCCTCCGCGACGATCTCGGCGCTTCGCGCCTTTAGCTGCCGTTCGTCCATGCAGGTATTTCCTTACCGGGATAGCTCGCGCGGGAGAACAAAATCCGCGCAGCAAGAAACAGGGGGGTGGACTTCGACGCCCTGGCCTGGGCGTATCCAATACGGGCGGTTCGGCACCTTAGCGGCGGCCCTAATGTCGAGTGTCCGGTTACCCCGGAGGCCCGAGCGGGCGGCGGCGGCGTCAAGCGGCCTGCAAGCTACCAAATTACCATTCGTCCGAACAGTTTTTCGATAGCTACGCCCGGCGCGTCGTGTAACGCTCGAACGGACGTTCCACGAACCGACCGTTCGATTTGCTGGTTGGACAGGCGTTGGAAGTGGTCGACCGACGATGGCGCGCTGGACCTGCGGAGTTATCTGGGCTGCTGCACTGACGTTAGCGTCAACAACCGCCAGGGCTGCTGTCTGCGTTTATCGAGTTAGCTGACTCTTATTATACAAATCGGTCTAACAACGCGTTAGGCTACCGTAAGCCTTACGATATAGACGTAAACGCGTCCTTGGTAGGCCTCTGACCTGCGATTATACAAGTTTTGGGGAACCTGACCCATTTTTCGAAAACTTGGCAATATTGACGGGGGGTTGGGGGGGTCGCCACTTCCCGTTTGCTGGGGGGATTTGCAGGCCCCCTACCAGCGGTTATGCACCAGCAAACACTTCTAGGAGGGTTTGCTGGACCCATCCAGGGTGGTCGGGGATGGTGATCGTTGACCCTCCTGAGCAGCACGGATGGTCAATGGCTTAGTCACTTCCGGCCAGCAAATGTTAACCGTGGGACCGGCAAACAGATTCCCTGCGGTGGGAGGGTGAACGCGTGTTCGACAGCCATGGGCATTAGTCACTGCCGCCCTAGCCTTGTGCGAACGAGTGTTCGACCCGCCATGGTCATTAGTCACTGCCGACGTGTGTGTTCGAACAGGGGTGGTTTTTAGTCACTGCCCGCTGGACGACTGGTCGTCGAGCTCTTTTTGTAGCCAAGATTCGACCATACGGATCCCGTAGTCGGGATCGCCGACGTGTTTGCTGAGGCCCTTTGCGACGCTGAGGAATCGAGTGGCCAACGCGAGGCAGATCCGCGTTAGGTTTTGGCTGTCCTCGTCGACTGCTGTGCTGATGTCCCGTAGGGCTTGATTGGGCATGGCGATGTCGCCTTGTCGAGGATGGCTGTCGTCGGTATCGACGAGCACGGCCATGATCAAGCGGAGTGCGAGTACGTGAGGATTTCGTTCAGTCACGGTTGCGTCCTTTCCTGTTGGCCGTTCACTGGTGACAGATGGGTGTTACGACCGTTACGAGTGTTTCGGTCCGTAACAGTCGTAACGGTCGTAACACATGTATAGAGGCCTGGTGCTGTCTTGACGATGCGCTCCGCGTTCGCAAGTCGGTTGAGGTAGACGCGCGCCTGGTCCTTGTCGATATCCAGCGCTTGGGCAACGTCTGCGGTGCTGGTGTGGTTCGCAGGGGCGCGGGCGTTGACCAGCGCAATCACGTCCATTGCACGCGGGAACAACCGCTTTGTGTCGCGTCGGCGCTGGGCTTCAGCGGACGCGTCGGCCAGCTCGTTTCCGGCCAGTTCCCACACACCGCCGGCCAGGGTAAAGGCGTACTCACCCTCTGGGGCGTCGCGTCCTGTGACCTGCAGAGTGGCCTCGGAACTGTTACGGGGACGCCGTAACACCAGCACGTAATCAGCGGCACCGGCGAGCCCCAGCGTGCCGGAAAGGTCGTCCACAAAGTCTTCTGACGAGGCCTTTCGCGTGTGATGCACGCCGAGCAGTGCGCTGCCAGGGAACGCATCGACGACGTTCTTGAGTGTTACGCCCGCCTGGTAGTCGGCCAGGTACGCATCGTCGCTAGGCCGTCGCTGCTGCCGCGCGCGCCCTAAGGTGTCGAGAACGATCAAGCCGCCAGCGTGAGCCGTCAACCACTCGGTGATGGTCGGCACCAGTAGCCCCGGACCCACTTTGGTCAGTATGTGCAGCCGATGCGGCGGAAGGCTTTCGCCCCAGGATGCACGGATGCGGCCTTGCAGCCGGCGCTGCGAATCCTCCAGTGCGAGCAGCAAGACGTCGCGTTGCTCGACGGGGATCTTCCCGAACACCCGGCCGCCGCCGGCCACGCCTAGGGCGACGTTGAGCGTCCACCATGATTTTCCTAGCTTGGGCGGCCCCGCCACGATGCCGAACCCTTCGGTGATGATCCCGTGCACGAACTGCATCAGCTCGGGGAAGTCCTCATGATGCAGCTCGGCTGCGGTAATCACCCCCGACAGCAATGACTCCGGTGCGCTCACGACGCGACCCGGCCGCACGCATCGTGTAACAGCTCGGCCAACTCCCGATCGGCGCCGCCGCGGTGCCACAGCGCCCGGCGCACCTCAAGCGGGACCAGCGGCATGTGACCGGCCGCGACGACGTGACGGGCGGCATCACGCCAGCCATCCACGGCGCGGTCACTCAGCGGTGGTTGGGTGCATCGGCACGGCCAGGGGTCGCGGCATCCGCAGTCGAGTGGCACCATGCGCCGTGCGGCGGCGCGCCGCCGGCGCAGCTGTCGGGCGACGTTGGTAACATGTGGGGCACTGGTGTAGTTACGAGTGGGCCGCTCCGCGGGGAGCGGCCTTTCTCGTTCCGGGGGGCTCACGCGGCACCGACCGGCGCGAGCAGCGCATCGAGGTCAGATTGCTTGACCTTCAACAGTTTCGGGCCGACGCGGACGGCGGCCAGGTCGCCGCGGTCGATCCAACGGCGCACGGTTCGGTAGTGGACGCCAGCTTGCCGGGCGGCTTCGGTGAGCCCAATTAGTTCTGGATGCCGCCGGTCACGGCGATTAGATGGTGCAGACATTTCCAGAGGCCTTTCAGCATCATGAATAATGCCGTTCGGCCGGACGAACCTGGAAACGGGGGCGCATGGTGCGCAAAAATGACTATACGCCCGAATGGGTTACGGTTCGGCACTCGACACGCCGAGCTGCGTCGCTCGCTTGCACAGATAGAGCAGCGGGATTTGATGACATGTAGTCACGAGGAGTTCGTCGGCGATGCGCCGATAGGTTGCGTCGGTCATCTCGGCTTGCTTTGAGCATTTGTCGCAGCGGATGGTCCACGCCGAATGTCCGTCATCCCACACGGTTCGGGACAGGGTGGCCTCTCCCCAGCTCCGCTTAACCTGTTCCTGCGGCATTTCATAGGGCGCCTCGCTACCGATCTGTATTCGCGATGCGATGATGAACGCGGTCGATTCGGGCTCTGCGACAATAGTGAGCTCGCTGTTCGGGCGGTCGTCGACCAGTAATGCGACAAGCCGGCCGCAGCAGGTCACCGCATAGTCGGTCATTTCTTTTGTCCCGCAGCAAGTTTCGATAGTCGTTCGGCGATCTCAGCGTCGCGGCCCGCAGCCACGTGCTGATATTGCAGCGCCATCTGCGGGGTGGTGTGGCCCAGTCTGTGCATGAGTTCTACTGTGGTGGCGCCGGATTGTGCGGCTAGCACCGCGCCGACGTGTCGAAGATCGTGCACGCGAAGGTTTGGTTTGCCGATCGCCTTACGCGCGTTTTCCCAATGGGTTCGGTAGTTGTCGCCATGCATTTGGCTGCCGTCCTCGTTAGCGAACAGCAGCGATTGGGGATCGCTGGGTACGTGATTCTTCAGGTGGGCCTTGACGATTGGACGGATGTGCGGGGGTATCACGACATCCCGCACACCGGCCGCGGTCTTGGGCTGACCTACAGTGAACGCGCCTTTTCGGTACGTGACCGCCCGCCGCACCCGCAACACAACCGCGTCCTTACTGACGTCGCTGCGCCGCAGCTCCGAGGTTTCCCCCCACCGGAGCCCGCACCATGCAGCCAGCGTCACCGAGGCGCGCAACTCCGCAGGCATCTTGGCGGCCAGGCGGTCGACCTGCGCCGGTGTCAGCACATCGACGTCGCGTTTGCGTTTGGTCTGCATCGCCGCGCGGATGCGACAGGGATTGGCGTCGAGAACTTCGTCCTGGATGGCTGTCGCACAGATCGCGTGCAGCAACGCATAGGCGTGGGCGTTGCGGGTCGGGTGGCCGGCGCCGAGGTCGGCGTGCCACTTGCGGACCTTGGCCGGTGTCAACGTGACCAGCTTCGCGTCCCCCAGATCCGGCAGTACCAGCCGCTCAAGCATCGACTGGTAGTGCAGACGGGTACGGGGCCGCAGCGACCGCTGCTGTATCCACTTGTCGGCGTAGGCGCGTAGCGTAACGCCGTCGCTGCGTTCGACTGCACCCCAGATACCGAGGTCGATTTTGCGCCGTTCGGCAGCCAGCCACGCCTCGGCGTCGGTTTGGTGCAGATAGGTCTTCGGCCCCAGGTGCAGTTTGCCGTCCGGGCCGACGTAGGCCGCGCTGTAGCGTCCGGACCGTTCTTGGCGTATGCGGCCGAATCCGCGCCGCTTACGTGGCACCGCTCAGATTCCTGCACAATATTTGCACCACTAAATCATTACACAACGCCCGGCAATGTGACATACTGCCGGGTAGGTGAAAGTGCCGAAATCACAGGTAGAGGCGCGGAAACCGCAGGTAATGAAGCTAGCCACGCCGGAACTAGCCGTCAGGTTCGAATCCTGCCGGGGGCACCCTTTGACCAGCGCAGATGCCCTTGCGTGCAAGATACGTGAAATAACGGGCACCTAGCAGCTCTGCTCCGCCCCACGGTCAGCCCGGCCCACGGTCGCCTCCGCATCGCTAACGACGTCGGGTCCCGGCTCGGGTACTGGTCGCGCTGCAAGGTCCTGTACCGCCCCCGGCGGCCGATTAGGACATCGCTTTGCGGGAGTCGGACAAGTAGTCGAGGTCCAAGCTTTCGGTACAAAGGACGCGCGAAAGTGGAAAATCATCGATAGAAGCCAGCTCCGCAGTAACCGAGCTCACCGAGCCGACAAGACCCAAAGAATGTGCTTCGGCTTCGCACTGCCGAGCCCAAATCTCGATTAGGTACTGCCACGCGAAGTACCGGTCGCTCTGGCTGCGACTCGTCTCGCCAAGGTATTTCACATATTTGTTGATTTGGGCCTTGAAATATTTATCCGTTGGCGCGTCGAGGTCATCCGGTGGCTCTCCGACGTCTTCTGGGAACGGAATGATGTTGGCCTGAAGGATGACAATGAGAGTCAATTGGTGCGGTGGCTGCGTCCAGTCCGCGCATTGGACCCTGATTGAGTGAACGCCGGCCACCGCTTGCCCGAGCGGTGATTTCTCCTTGCGCGCCTTAGCTTTTAGAGCTTCTGTAAGGGGATTTAGGCAATCATTGACTTCGTTTGGGTACGCAAAGCGTCCGTAGCGGCGCGAGACCGAGAATGCGAATTCCCTTACCTCCTTATCTGATTCCACTCCTGCGACGCGGTCGCACGGGATCAATGCGGTCTTCGCCACCGTGGTGATGCCGTCGAGGTCTGCAAAAAAGTCCGCACCGGCTCTGGGGACGGCTACGTATTGTGTCCGTGCGCCCGACGTTGCCTCACGGAAATCATCGCGGTCCCACAGGCGTACCAAAGGGGCAATCTGAATACGCTCGCGATGGGGTAGTGACGCATCGCATGACTGGCTGATGACGACCACGCTATCCGTATCTTCGACCACTTTGGGCGTCCAATTATGGTCAAACACAAAAGCTTTGGCGTTGCGGAAGATATCCCCCTGACGCCACTCGCTGCATGATGTGCCTAGCTCGGGTGCCGGAATTTGATCTGTGTCATCCTCAGTCAAACCAAATAGCGCCAGAATCCTTCCGATACCCCACACCGCTATAGCTCGACTTCACCCACCGGCGTACGCAGGGGCTCGCGGATGGCATCAATGAGGCGTTCAGGGCCAAAAGGTGCGCCCCAAGTCGGGCCAGCAGAATGCTCTTGGCGTAGACGGTCGATGACACTCAATCCGTCTGGTTCAACTTGAAGTAGCCGCGCACGAACCACCTCTGGCGTCGATCCATCAGGCATTTCAGACTCAAATCCGCGGATGATCGCAGCGAAGGCGCGCAGTCGGCGAGCATTCGACTCGTTGAGCCGTCCACCATTGGCCCACATATGAACCGCCCGCCGGGAAACGCCGAAGATCTTGCCCAGCTGATCCCATGTGAGTCCGGAGTGTGCCTTGACCCATGCGACCTCTTCGCGGTCGCTGCGAGACTCAGCGCTGCGAGGCGCGGTTGGAACCGGCTTCGGCCTAACCGGAGGGGCGAAAGCGCCAGAAGCCGTACGATTTACAGCCGCGAGCGATTGTATTGCACCGTAATTACCGCCAATTGAAGTCCCTGCTATGCCGCCGAAAGCGGCAAGGCCAGCCATGATCAGCGATATGCCCGCTTTGGTCACATTCGGACAGTCGGGCGGCACATCGGTGCCGAAATCGCTGAACTGATAACGATATTCGGTCACTTGATCGCAAACGTCTACCGTCATCGTCACATTGCACCCCCAAAAGCGATGAGGAATTCTTCTGTCACAGCCCACCGGAAGAATTGATAGCCCCTGAGCGCTAAATTCCGTACGTCCTCGTAGAGGTCCCCGCCCTGTTGTGTGCCGGGTGCGAATTCGCGGAACGAATCCGTGTCAAGCATCCATGTCGGGTAGTCGTACGTCGGCACCGAGCTATCGATGGTCGTGTCGGCCGGCAGCATTCCCCACCGCGCCATAAACGACGCATCATCGGGCAAGCGATAGCGTGCTTCGGTGACGGCCGAAAGCAGTTCGGCTTCCTCCTCGTGTTGGGATCTCGAGATTCCTAAGACCTCGGGCCGCAACAGTTCGGGCAGGCGACCGAGGAGATCCGGCTGTGTCAGTTGATTGACGTATCGAACGCCAAGCCGACTGATATACGGCACGGCCACATGCTCGTTCAAGGCCTTCCACGCGTCAACAAGCCGCTGAGCGAAATCCCTGCGACGTACATATTGGGTGGTGTCGATGCTGAGGAAGGCCCCACAAAAAGTGATTTGCCAGTGGCGATCACCGCTGAGGAGACGAAACAGTCGGGTAGTACTGCGATCCTCGCTGACGCCGTCAGCGGTGATGGTCATCGTCACTTCTTGACCGATCTCCATCAAGGGATACTGGTCGGCAAGCGCGTCGGCGACCTTTTTGCCGACGGCGTCCTCGTTGGTAGAGAACCTGGTGAGGTGCGGAAACCTGACCTGTGCGATGGTACGAACAAGCGGAGCCCTCACCAACGGGATGTTGGTGTCGGACTCGGCGAAGGCGAATGGATGCGCTGCTGCCGCCATGCTTCACACTGTACTTCACACTCGTGACAAGATGACAGGTTTCACCCAACGGGCCTGGGCGCGCGAGGACGCCGCGCTTTAGCGATGCACAGCAGAGGTGCGGGTCAGCTCGGTTGCCCGTCATTCAGCGGTCACGCATCCGGTCTTCAACTGATCACGCACCCGGTCTTCAGCGTTGCGGCCGGCCGAAGCGCTACTGGAAGACGGGCGGCTTGCACCGGAATTTTCACAGATCACGATGTGAATGACCCCGGGAGCGCATACGCTTCCCATCGACGAGTCGAGCAAAGTCACCAAACGCCACCGGCACCAATAGGAGGGTTTGGGGAGCATGTTGTTTCACACAGCTTTCGTCGCAGCAGTAGTTATCGCGACCGCAACTATTGGTTTGGCATCGTCGGCTAGCGCGCTTTCAGCACCTGAGTGTTACATGAATGTCAACAACACTTGCGTTCCGAACCCCACAGCGGACCCCGCACCATCAGACCGGCCACCTACCGCCATATGTCGAGATGGCGACTACTCGTTTAGCCAGCACTATTCTGGGACCTGCTCCGGTCATCGTGGCGTTCGCGAGTGGCTCGTGGCAGGCTGCGGCTACTAGCGAGGAATAGCTCCATGAGACGGTTAATCAAGATCATTCCGAGTCTTCTAGCAGGAGCACTGAGCTTTACTGCAACATGGCTCGCGGGACCAGCAAATGGATACTACGGCGGCTGCTACAAAGACGCGTATGGCAACTGCTACTTTGCACCGCGCAGCTTAGAGACCCCGGACCATTCACCGGAAGATCTGGCAGCGTGGGGTACAACACCAGACCAAAATTTCGCCTACTTGGTGACCCACGACGACGACGCCCCCGAATTCCGAATCATGGACTTTCCCACGGTGAAGGGGCAGGCGTTGTGGGCGTGCCAAGAAGTAGAGAACGGTGTGCAGAGCAACGTCACGGTTGCTGCTCTGCAAAGGGCGGGTGGATACACCTATGACCAAGCCGACGACATAGCTGCTGCGGGCGCAGCCGTCTACTGCCCGTGGACGATCCCGACGGCGGTGCCGCCACCACCGCCACCTCCGCCGCCAGTCGAGCCCCCCCATGGCTACAGCGATGGTGACTGATTGCCCGGTAGTACCCGCTCGATCCGGGATCTCAGATGGCGACGGTGCGCGGATCCCGCGATTTGATGCCCAAGGTGGTGATTATGACCTGAAGCAACGCCGGTTGCCAGCCCGGAGAGCCGCTCATGCCTTCGATGACTTTGGCGACGAGCGCCGGGTCGAGGGATTGTCCGCCGGGGGCAGAAGCGCCACACCCAGCGCCGTGGACGCGAACCCGCCCGTCGCCCGATGAAACGCGCCGGCGGCGTCGAAGGACTGGCCCGACACGGTGTCATGTTTGCCGAAACCGAACGAGTATGCGCGTCTATCTTAGCTGCGAATATTCTTAGCTGCTGAACGCGGCCGCCCATGCGGGATAACAGCAAGGCCGACGGAAAGCGTTGTCTCGCTGTGTATTACGTTGGCTCCGGACTGTCGGAACTGTCACAGCGCTTTATGATGCCTGACCGCCAACGGCCCACTGACCGACGGCGGCCGAACGGCTGGCCGGAGTCGCTAGGCCGTGACGACGCTACGAGCGCCGAGCACTTCGTGTGAATCGGACGCATCGCAGCCAGCGGCGGTCAAGGCGGCTCGCAACGCGGTCAAGGCATCGATGAGCGAACCGGCAGTCGTGTCCGGCACATCAATAGCCCAACCGGCCCGCAGATCGGCCACCGACGCCGTGTAGTCAGCGTCAACGCCGCCCTTGGCCAGCTCGTCGGTCACGGAGTCCAGAAGTTCCTCGAACCGGGCGTCGTCGTCGGGATCGTCGTCGCCGGGTGTGAACTGCAGCTCGATTTCGTATATCCGAGGCATCGTCACTTCCCTCTCACTCGTCCCAACACGTCCCGCTGGAGACGTGCCCGCGTCTGTCCCTCATCGTATGGGTTCGACCGGCTGAGCGTCAGATTCGAATCCTGCCGCGGGAACTCTTGTTTTCGCAGGTCAGACACGATTACCGTGGAAGCCGTGGCCAGCCAGGCGTCCGACGTCGCACTCGAGGCCCAGGTGCGGGCATTCCTGGGCGCGCTCGACGAACGCCTGCACCGCGACGAGACCATCCGGGAGCGCACGGCGGCCATCGAAGTGCCCACGTCCGACGACCCCGAGGCTCGCCAGCGATACCTCGCAGAGCTGACGCGCGTCTACGCCGAAAGCCTCGGCGGCCTGTACGACCGCATCGCCGCGCACGGCCAGTCCATCTGCCAGCTGACCGACGAACCCGAGATCACCGACGGCGTCCGCAAGATGATGGCGCTGGCCGCGGTGGAAAGCGCCGACATCATCAAACTACTGAAAAGCGCTGCGGCCGCGGCGAATCGAAAGAGCCTTCGCACCATCGCCGCGGTGTTCGTGGCGGGCTTCACCGCCGGCGCGCGCCGGCTGCCCCGCCAGACTCAGCTCGACCAGCTGACGCTGGACCTCACGGCGTATTGCCTCACCCGCTTCCCGCCGCCCGACCTCGGCTGACTAGCGGGCCGGCGACGGTGCGGGTTTGGTGAGCGACATCGACTTCACGCTTCCGTAACAGCCGGTCGTACGCGCGAATTTGGCTATACCGCATCGCGTTTGGGTGTCAATACTGCGCTAGCAGTCATCGGCGCCGGCTTGCCGATCTAGTTGTTGGTCGGTGGTGGCTGGGGTTGGAAGGGCTCGTACCACCACCAGTCGGCGCGCTCGCCGATGGGTCCGGGGCAAGGTGCTACCGCGGGCGGGGGTTGGGTCGGTGGGCGGGCAAGCGATCCCGGGTTCAGTGGTCGCCCGTCGCTGTCGGTGACG